>JAAZXM010000074.1 GCA_014240165.1 Myxococcales bacterium
CCTCCAGCAGCACCACATCCGAGTCCGGGTTGGGCTCGATCCGGCTCAAGTACCCGTCGTGAAGGAGAAGCTCGGGCCGCTGAAGCCATCCCTCCGCCTCCAGGCCCAGGACTGCGGCCGCCACCACCAGGGCGGCGAGTACTGAGAAACTCAGGCGACGGTAGTCGGGCATGGCCTCCATTCCCGCCCCGGATACGAACCCCGGAACGAGGACAGCTTACCCCCGGGAGACCCAGGCCGTGAGCCCCTGGGGCGGGTTCGCGGGCACGGAAGACCTCCGGATGGGCCCCGGGGTGCCCTTCCAGCGCTCAGCGCCCGGAAAATGCACGCCCTGTGAACTACTTCACAGCCGAATTTGCTTCCGCCGCCGATGATGGGTCGTGTCAGCAACACAGCGGGAACCGACATTCATCCCGCGCACGGAAAACGGAAAAGCAGAATTCGCTCCAATCACACAACCACGATCAGGAGAACACGCAAAATGACGTACTCAAGCCAGCTCTCAGCGACGAAAACCATGGGCACCCTCTGCCTGGGCGGGTTCCTACTGATCTGCTCGAGCTTCACCGCGTCCGCGGAATCTCCCGAGGCTCTCCCGCACGAAAGCGAGAGGGTCTGGGCCCCATCCCCCGCAGCCGACGTGGTCGCCGCCGAATTGCGCGGCCAGGTGGCCCACGGGCTCCGAGACGAAATGGTTGCCGCCCTCGAACCCACCTCGGTGGTTTGGAAGGGCGCGCTGGATGGACGCCTCCTGGCCCAGGAAATGCGGGAGGAGGTCAGCTCGCAGATGCAGGGCGAAATGATCGCCGGCCTGCAGCAGGCGTTCGGCTCCGCCGAGAACCGGCCCGAGGCCGCCGCGGCCCCTCAGGAACCCGCCGCGATCCGGAATGGCTGGCTCGCCCTGGCCCGGCCCGATTCCCCCTCCGATACCCCCTGATCCTCCCATGCTGGATGGGGCCTGCGGGAGGGGGCTTCCCTCCCCGAAGCCCCCAAACGCCCCCCACCCTGGCCCCTCCCCCTACAACGGGCCGATCCAGCAGGTTCTTCCCTTCCCGCATCCAGCCTTCTGGATCGGCCCGCCCCAGGGCCAGCGGCGTCCCCCGCCGGACCGAGCCACTCCCCGGCCCGGGCCAGCCCCTGGGGAGCCTCTCCTCCTCCCCGGACCCGGAGGAGACGGCCCTGTGAGCGCCCCTGGAGAGGCCTCGCCCAAGCCCCCCGGACCCGGCCAGCCGACCCCGATTTGCCGTTTTCGGTGTCGATTGAAGCATGATAGGTTTCCCGCTTCGGGAAATTCGGGCCGAGGCGCACCGGAGACCGGCTCCGGTCTCGGCCTCCAGCCCTTTCCTGATTCCATCCATCTTTTGCTCGGCCATCGGACCGGGCTTGTTTGCCATTCGGGGAGCACTGCTCGATGACGTCTAACGTGAAGCTGAAGAATTGGGTCGAAGAAATGGCGGCCCTTTGCCAGCCGGATCGAATCCACTTCTGCGATGGGTCCCAGGAAGAATACGACGAGATGTTCCGGCTGATGCTGGCCTCGGGAACCGCAGAACGTCTCAACGAAAAATTTCGACCCAACTCGTACCTGGTTCGCTCTGATCCCGCCGACGTGGCGCGGGTAGAAGATCGCACCTTCATCTGCTCCAAGTCCGAAGCCGACGCGGGCCCGACCAACAACTGGTCAGACCCGGCTGAGATGCGCGAGAAATTGAACGGGCTCTTCGCCGGTTCGATGAAGGGCCGCACACTCTATGTGGTGCCCTTCAGCATGGGACCGCTCGGATCGCATATCGCGCATATCGGCGTGCAGCTCACGGACTCCCCCTACGTGGTCGCGAATATGCGCACCATGACTCGAATGGGTTCCGAGGTCCTGGATATCCTGGGGCCGGACGGTGATTTCGTCCCCTGCATGCACTCCGTGGGCTACCCGCTCGCCGAAGGCCAGGCCGATATTCCGTGGCCGTGCGATGGCGAACAGAAATACATCGTGCACTTCCCGGAAGATCGCGAGATCTGGTCCTATGGTTCGGGCTATGGAGGCAACGCGCTGCTGGGAAAGAAATGCTTCGCGCTCCGAATCGCTTCGGTCATGGCACGCGACGAGGGCTGGCTCGCAGAGCATATGCTCATCCTCAAAATCACTTCGCCCGAGGGCGTTTCCAAATACATCTGCGCCGCTTTCCCCAGCGCATGCGGCAAGACGAACCTCGCCATGCTCAACCCCACGGTGAAGGATTGGAAGGTCGAAACCATCGGCGATGACATCGCCTGGATGAAGTTCGGGGAAGACGGCCGACTCTATGCGATCAATCCCGAGGCGGGGTTCTTCGGCGTCGCACCCGGCACCAACATGGACTCCAATCCCAACGCCATGTTGACCCTCACCGAGAACGCGATCTTCACGAATTGCGGGAAGACGCCCGAGGGCGACGTCTGGTGGGAGCGGATGTCCCCCGAGCCCCCCGAGTCACTCATCGATTGGCGGGGAAACGAGTGGACTCCCCAGAGCGACTCACCTGCGGCCCACCCCAACGCGCGCTTTACCGCCGTGGCGAGCCAATGCCCGGTGATTTCCGACGAATGGCAGAATCCCAATGGGGTTCCCATTAGCGCCATCCTCTTTGGTGGCCGCCGAGCCACCGTGGTGCCCCTGGTCGCCGAAGCCAGGAATTGGGAACACGGCACGTTCATGGGCTCGATCATCAGCAGCGAGAAAACCGCCGCCGCCGCGGGCAAGATCGGCGAGCTGCGCCGCGACCCCATGGCCATGCTGCCCTTCTGCGGGTACAACATGGCCGATTATTGGCGTCATTGGCTCGACGTCGGAGGCCGACAGGGAGCCAAGCTTCCCCTGGTCTATTACATCAACTGGTTCCGCAAGAACGAGAACGGCGGCTTCCTCTGGCCCGGCTTCGGCGAGAATAGCCGGGTTCTCAAGTGGATCTTCGAGCGATGCGATGGCAGCGCGGGGGCGGTGGATACCCCCATCGGCGCCCTGCCCACCCCCGACGCTCTCGATCTCGACGGCCTCAACCTGGACCCCGGCGCACTCGAGGCGCTGCTTCGAGTAGACAAAGAGGGATGGCTCGAGGAATTGCCGATGATTCGCGAATACTACTCGCAATTCGGTGATCGCTTGCCCGGAGAATTGAGCAGCCTCGTGGATCATCTCGAGGAAGCCCTCCAGGCTTGACACTCGTCGCTATCCTGATGCCGGGCTCGCATAAAGAATAAAACACGCGAACCTAGGTGGCTTGAAGAACTCTTCTTCGTAGTGCCAGTCAAGTATCGGGGATCAGACCATGACCGAGCCGCACTTCCACGTGGAGCGCTTTCGCAAGATATTTCTGCTGGTCCTGGTTATTGCCATCTCGTTCGGCTTCGTGTTGATGATCGGCCCCTTCATCACCCCCCTGCTCCTGGCCGCAATCTTCACCGGGCTCAGCCTTCCCCTGCAAAGGCGCTTGAGCGCCATGCTCGGAGGCAGGCAGGCTCTGGGCTCTGCACTCACGATCCTTATCCTGCTCGGAGTCGTGGTTGCACCCCTCCTCTCCTTTCTGGGCATCGTGGCGAGCCAGGCAGGCGAGATCACCCAATCCATCTCGCCATGGCTGCAGGAGCGAATCGCGGCCTCCAGGGCAGGGAGCTTGGGCGCGCAAATGCCCCTGCCTGATTTCCTCGCCCCCTACCAAACCCAGATCTACGCCAAGCTGGGAGAGTTGACCTCCATGGTGGGGCAGTTCTTTTTCAGCACGCTCACCGCCGCCACCCGCGGCACCGCGGCCTTCCTTCTCTCCCTCTTCGTGATGCTCTACGCGATGTTCTTCTTCCTGCGGGACGGAAGCCAACTGCTGAGCCAGATCCTCTACTACGTGCCTCTTCATACCGAGGACGAACTCCGCATGGTGGATAAATTCGTCTCCGTCACCCGCGCCACCCTCAAGGGTTCCCTGATCATCGGCATCCTACAGGGTGCCTTGGCGGGGGGAGCGTTCGCGGTGGCCGGGGTTCCTGCCGCAGCTTTTTGGGGCACCGTGATGGCTGTGCTCTCGATCATCCCAGGACTCGGCACCGCATTGGTCTGGATTCCGGCAGCCGGATGGCTCTACCTCGGCAACGAGGCCGGAGCCGCCCTGGGTCTCAGCATCTGGTGTATCGCTGTTGTGGGCATGGTCGACAACGTGGTGCGCCCCAGGGTCGTCGGTCGCGATACTCAGATGTCGGATCTGATGATCCTGCTTTCCACCCTCGGCGGCCTGCTCTTCTTCGGAGCCCCAGGGCTTCTGATCGGTCCCATTCTGGCCGGCCTCTTTGTCACGGTCTGGGAAATCTACGGCGAAGCCTTCTCGGCCTTTCTGCCCGAAGTCCATCTCGAAGGAGCCCCGGCCGAGGCCGGCGGGGAAGAGCCCGGGCCCGACTGAACAGCCCACCACCCGGCCCAGGGGCCGCCCACAGCATCGAGGATCGAAATCCAGTTGGACAATCCGCGATACGTCTACCAGAGCGCGCAGGACTCGATTCTTCGCCCCTATTACCAACGCTGGGTCTGGGAGCCTCTGCTTGCACTCCTTCCCGGCTCGCTCTCGCCCAACGCGCTGACGATCATCTCAACGCTCTGCTGCGCGACCTCGTTCCTGCTCGCTGCGTCGGCACCCTCGAGCGCCGCCGCCATGGTCACCGCGAGCCTCTGCGTCTTCGCCTACCTCTCCCTGGACAACATGGATGGCGCCCACGCCCGCAATACCGGCCAGAGCTCCCGCCTGGGCGAATTTCTCGACCATTGGCTCGATACCCTGAACAACGGTTTCGTGATTCTCGGCGCGTGCCTGGCCGTGGGCCTTTCATCTTTCTTCACCCTGCTCGTGCTCTCGGCAGGAACCCTGGCCTTCTTCGCCGTGCAACTCGAACTTCGGTACACCGGCGTCTTTCGAATGGGGCGCGTCGCGGACATCGAGGGCAACACGGCGGTCAGCCTTCTCTACCTCGGTGTCGCTTTCCTGGGGCCGAATTTCTTTCTCCAGGCACCCGTCGAAGGGTGGCCCAGCCTGGCCCTGCTGCTCGGTGCCGGCGTCATGGGCCAGGCAATTTGGACATTCGCGAGCGCGCTCTTTCGGCTGGAGAGCGGGCGACGGGAGTGCCTGCCATTGGCGTTCTGCCTGACGGCCCTGATCGCGTGGGCGGCCTTGGCCCCTTCGCCCCTATCGGAAGGAACCGGGGCCGCCTTGTTGGCTGCGGGTTTCTTTGCGAACCCCGTCTTCACGAGTCGGCCCATACTCGCCCGCCTGCGCGGGCAGTCCACCCAGGCCGCCGACCACCTGGCCGCCGCCGCGGTCATCGGAGCCGGCATCGCCGCCGTCTTGGGCCTGGGCCCGGCTCCGGGCCTTGCCTGGGCGGTGGCCGTGGGGCTCGGCGGGATGACCCTTCGTTATGCGCTTTCCACCGTGATGATCCTGCGCCACGAGCCCAGCGTCGCCGATGTCTCCCCCGGCGCGGAAGAGATCCCCCGACCCTGAGGCCCTTCAGGACGTTCCGGCCCTCTCCCGCCGACCCGCCAACGCGAGCATCGCGGGCAAGACCACCAGGGTGCAGAAAACCAGGTAGATCACCGAGAACGAAAGCAGCACTCCGATGCTGTGCAGTCCAGGGTGGCCCGAAACCGTCAGGGAACCGAACGCCGCCAGGGTGGTGAGCGCACTGAGAAAAACCGCCCTGGGTGTGCTCGAGGTCATCATTTCCTCGAGAGAAGCACCGCTGCGGAAACGCATGAAAACATGAATCCCGTTGTCGATCCCAAGACCCATGATGAGCGGAATCACCACCACGTTGGTCATGTTGAACGGCATATCGATAAGCACACTCGTCGCTGTCGTCATGAGCGCGGCCAACGTAATCGGAAGCAGAACGAAAATCGCGTCGCGAAAACTCTTCAGGGTCACGACCAGAAGCGTAAAGACAACACAAAGGGAAATTCCGATCGCGATCCGGAAAGTCAGCACCACGACTTCTCCGATTCCCGCCTCCACCGCGGGGCGCCCCGTCGCGTGGGAGGCCACCGAGCCCACCGCGGCGACAAAGCGAGCCAGGGCAACCGGGTCGCGTACATCTTCCGTGGGGAGCGCCGCAACCCTCGCCCGCCCATCGGGCGCGATGCTGCGCCGACGAAGCTCCCGAGGAAGATCCTCGAATTCGACGCCGTCCACCGTGACCGCCCGGCCGATCCACTCGATCCTTTCCTCGAGATCGTTGATCACCAGGGCCTCGAGGGCGCGAGAGGCGGCGATTGGATCGGGTTCTCGGGCCAGGCGATCCAGGACTTCCCCCAGCCGACGAGCGCTCCGCCCGGAGGGATCGGAAGCCTCTCCCGGCGGCAAATCGGAAATCACTCTCCGCAGGGCATCGACGGACTCTTGGAGTTGAAGATCCGTGGGCGGCGGCACGGGCGGGGGCGGGTTCAAAATCGACTCGAGAAAAAACGCGGCATCCTCGATCATCAGGAGCTTGTCCTCCTGGTCACCCGCCACGTAATAACTCGGCGGCCGCGCTTCCAAAACCAGGTCGAGTTCCTCGAGTTGCTCGGCCATCCGCTCGGCCTCTTCGAAATTTTCGGCGATCACCGTGGCCGAGTAATCGGTCACGATTTCCTCTCGCTGCAAATCGCGCAAGGTCTGCACTGATTCGGATCCGGGGTCGCGCATGGAGAGGGTGCTGAAATCGAATCGGACCTGGCTCGAAAGCATTACCGAGAGCACGCCGAGCGACAGCGCAACCCACACCACCGAGCCGGCGCGGCGGTCGATGACGGGATAAAAATTCGCCAGCAGCGGGGGCCGTCCCGCCTGCTGAGCGCTGGGCGCCCGCATCAGCGCAAGTAGAGCCGGAAATACGGTGAGGGTGGCGATCAACGAGATGAACATCCCGCCCCCGGCGATGATCCCCAGGGAGCCGAGACCCGGGTAGGGGGTGGGGACGAAAGAAAGAAAGCCAATGGCCGAGGTGAGCGCGCAAAGCGAAACCGAGGGCCCCGTCTTGCCCCCGGCCCTGGCCAAAGCGCGGGTGACCGAAACTCCGCCTCGGGTTTCCTCCTCGTAGCGAAGCCCGACATGAACCGCGAAGTCCACGCCCAGCCCAATCATCAACACGGCAAAGGCCGCCGAGATCAGGTTGAACTCCCCCACCGAGAGCATCGCCCAGGCGGTGGTCCAGATGATGCTGACCAACAACGTAACCAGGGTGGAGACGATGATTCGAAGAGAGCGAACCCCGAAAGTCAGGATCAGGGTGAGCAGCGTGAGCGAAATCGCTCCCGCCAGGGCCAGGCCGCTCTGCAGGGTTTCCAATTCATCGTGCGCCAGGGGAACCATTCCCGTGAGCCGCATTCGCACGCCGTTCTCGGGAACGAGGCCGAGATCCTCCCCAAGCGCGCGAATCTCGCCGATCAGGCGGGCGGTGGAGATATCTTCGTCGAAATGCTTCTTTCCCTGAATGGTGATGATGCGATAGACCTCACCCTCCTGATCGAGAAATTCATCCGCCCAGCTGATGCTGCGCGGTGTTCCGGCCAGGAGCGAATCGCTGACTTCTGAAATGCGATCGGCCATGCGAGAAAAACCCGGGGGCAGTTCCTCCCCTTCGAGCAATTGCTCCACGGAAAGCTGCAACTCTCCCATCAGGCCGCGAAGGCTCGGGTCCTCGGTCAGGGCCGTGAGAGCGGGCTGGGCCTCGGCGAGTCGGTCGATGACATCCTCGAGGTCGACCGGGTCCATATAGAGCAGAGCGTGATCCTCGAAAAAAGGATCGGCCGAGGGGGAGTAGATCGTCTCGATCAGATCGGGTCGCTGGGCCAGGGCATCGGTCATGCGCTGGGCGGCGTCCTCCGCCAGATCGATGGAGTCCGAGGTGATGACAATCACCGTGGTCTCATCGAATTGAGGAAACGCGTCGATGAAACGCTGGTATTCCTTGCGGAAGGGCTCTTCCTGGCTGATCAACGCCGAATCATCAGAATTGATCCGCACGGTTTTCTGGGAGTAGAGAGCCGCAGTGAGCGTCAGCATCCCCGCAAGCAAGAGCGTGAGCTTCGGCCATTGGCTGACGCCAAAGACCGCGCGGCTCAGTACCCGCTCGGCACGGCCGCTTTCTTGTTTCCCGCTCTCGCCCCTCACCCTGCGCCCCCTGGAATCGTGACGAGCGTCCCCTGGCTCCCCGACCGGGGGGATCCTAGGCGATGCCGGATTCCGCTCGCAATCCGTAGACCCCTTGGGCGAACAATCCGTGCCCCGTGGCCGATGCGGCTTGCGTAGCCGTGACCCCCGCCGGCATTTCCACTAGTCTCGGGCGCGAACACAGGGACTTGGCGCAGGATTTCCCACGGCGAGGAGCGCTGGGCAGCGCGAAACGGCGAGCGCCCAGGCCCACGAATACTGGGGAAGAGCGGGAGAAGCGAAAATGGCGCAGGTGGGTGCGGTTCGCGACTACCTCATGGGCCTGCAGGAGCGAATCTGCTCCACCCTCGAAGCCATCGATGGCGAGCAACGCTTTCGCAGGGACGAGATGCCGCGGGAAGGGGGCGGCGTCTCCCGCCCGCACGTGCTCGAGGATGGAGCCATCTGCGAGAAGGCCGCGGTCAACTTCACCCACACCACCGGAAACCGGATGCCCCCCGCTGCCACCGAGCGGCGGCCGGACTTGGCGGGCGGTTCCTACGAAGCGGTTTCCATCTCGCTGATCGTTCATCCGCGGAACCCCTACGCGCCCACCTGCCATGCGAATTACCGCTTCTTCATCGCCTCTCCTCCCGCCGAGAGTGCCGATCCCGAACCGGTCTGGTGGTTCGGAGGCGGCTTCGACTTGACTCCCTATTACGGCTTCGAGGAGGACGCCGTGCACTGGCACCGCACCGCCCGGGAGGCCTGCCTGCCCTTCGGTGAAGGTCTGCACGAACGCCTCAAGAAGGATTGCGATGAATATTTCTATCTCCCCCATCGCCAGGAGGCGAGAGGCATCGGTGGCCTCTTCTTTGATGATTTCGAAGAGGGCGGATTCGAGCGCGCCTTCGAGTTCGTGCGCAGCGTGGGCGACGCCTTCCTGCTTGCCTACCCACCGATCTTGAACCGCCGCAAGGACACACCCTATGGCGAGCGGGAGCGCGCGTTCCAGCTCTACCGCCGCGGTCGCTACGCCGAATTCAACCTGCTCCACGACCGGGGCACGCGCTTCGGCCTCCAGGCCGCCACCCGGGTGGAGTCGGTACTCGCCTCCATGCCGCCCCTTGTCGCCTGGCGCTACGACTGGCAACCCGAACCCGGATCCGCCGAAGCGGCCTTGCTGACGGACTTTCTCGAGCCTCGCGACTGGCTCGCGGACGAGTAGTCCAGCTGACGCTCGGCCCGGCGACGGCGCTCAGGCTGCCGGGGGCACCTGCTCCCCGCGCACCAACCGGCCGGGAAGCACGCCCGTGGGCGCACCGTCCCGCATGGTCACCTCGCCACTCACCAGGGTGTAGCGGTAGCCGTCGGCCCGCTGAACCAGCCGACGTCCGCCCGCGGGCAGATCGAAAACCATCTCGGGCAGATGCAGCGCCACTTCATCCAGGTCAATCAGATTCAAGTCGGCCTTATAACCCGGCTCGATCAGTCCGCGGTCGCGCAAGCCGTAGAGATTAGCGGTGTCCGATGTCATTCGTTTCACCACCAACTCCACCGGAAGCTTGGGACCACGCTTCCTGTCGCGAACCCAATGGCTCAACATGAAGGTGGGAATACTGGCATCGCAAATAATGCCGCAATGCGCGCCCCCATCCCCCAACCCGAGTACCGCCCGGGGGTGTTGAATCATCTCATAAATGGGATCGCAATTGCCATCGCTGTAGTTGAGCAGGGGAAAGAGAAGAAGTTCCCGGCCGTCCTGCCCCAGCATGCAATCGTAGAGAACCTCTTCCGGGCTGCGATCTTCCCGCTCGGCAATGCCCGCGATGCTGTCCTCTTGGCAGGGCTCGTAGTTGGGCTTTTCGCCCAGGGGAAAGAGCTTGTGGAAGCTCGCCATGACAAAGGCCGCCATGGGATCATCGTATTCGACCTTTTCCTTGAGGATGGCCTCGCGCACCGCCGGCTCCTTCAAGCGGGCGATCCGCTCGTCAAAGGGCAAATCCGCAAGGGCCTCGTAGCTGGGTCGATCTCGGAAGGGGTGGTACTCGGTCTGGTGCCCCACCAGCATGCCAAAGGGACGACCCGCCGTCTGGGGGTAGACCTCGGCCCCCTCGGCCACCGCCTGCTGGGCCTCATCGAGCAGGTCCCGCCAAAGGGTCGGCTCGGCGTCGACCTG
The DNA here is from genome assembly GCA_014240165.1 of Myxococcales bacterium. Classification (GTDB taxonomy): domain Bacteria; phylum Myxococcota_A; class UBA9160; order UBA9160; family UBA4427; genus JAZXM01. The sequence continues at coordinate 10,324 of JAAZXM010000074.1, forward strand.
GAGCATGGCGAAGGAAACCGGACGGCGAATTTCCGCGGAGAGCCGACGCATCCAATCCATTTCCTTGCGCGCTCCGATGACGTCCTCGCCAGCTGCGCCGACCGGTGCCAATTCGAAGATCCCGGTATCGAGTTCGCCCAGCACCCGGCCCAGGCCAAAGAGTTCATCCTCCGCCGCGAAGGTGCCCGGCATGGGATCTCCGTTGGCCGCCTTGTGCATCAGCGTGCGAGAGGTGGAAAAGCCCAGGGCGCCGGCCTGCATGCCTTCGCGCACGATGGCCGCCATGGCCTCGATATCCTCGGGGGTGGCCGGTTCGTTCTCCGCGCCGCGCTCACCCATTACGTAGGTCCGCACGGCGCCGTGGGGAACCTGGGCCGCGACATCCATCGCGAGCTTTCGCTTTGCAACCGCGTCCATGAACTCGGGAAAGGTTTCCCACTCCCATTCGATCCCCTCGGCCAGGGCGGTTCCGGGAATGTCTTCCACGGATTCCATGAGCGAGATCAGGTAGTCGTGGTGATCCGGGCGAACCGGTGCAAAGCCGACGCCGCAATTTCCGAAAACCACCGTCGTCACGCCATGCCAACACGAGGGCGTGAGATGCGCATCCCAGGTCACCTGACCATCGTAGTGGGTGTGGATATCAACAAAGCCGGGTGTCACCGCCAGGCCACGCGCATCGATCTCTTCGCGCGCCTCACCCTCTACCTTCCCCACCGCCACGATACGGCCATCGCTCACCGCGATGTCGCCTTCCACGGGCGCTTCCCCGCTACCATCGACGATCAAACCACCTCGAACGATCAGGTCATACATAGTCGCCACCCTCTATGAAGATTTGGAATCGCCTGCCATTCTAGCACCCGCCACGCGGCGCGATTCATCACTTTTTCGTTCCGAAACGTCGCCATCGAAGCCAGGCAAGCGTTCCCCAGGCCGCGCCCAACACCCCCAGCGCGTTGAGCAGCACACCCGCGTAGCGCCACGACTCCGATGGCCAAAGCGCGGGGTCGAGCCGGAAGGCCTGGACGATGGCCCAAAGGGCGCCGAGACCGGCGACCCAAGAAGCCGCGAGGTAGAGCGGCACCAGTCGCCGGGCGCCCAAAAACATGCCCAAGGCCAGGGCGATGAGGAATGCCGCTACGGACATCGATGCGGTGGGTCCGGGCGCCCGGAGGCCTCTCTCAATGAGAAGAACGCCCACGACGTTCCACGCCACCGAGAGTGAGATATGCGTCCACTGAACCCAGAGTGCCCGCTCGAGCCGATCCCATAGCATTCCCATCCCTCCGTTTGGCAGCCCTATTCCGGGGCGCCTTGACGCCCGGTCGATTCGCTCCACACTAGCCGTTCCCCCACATCGGAGAGAGCCCAATGGTGCGCAAGATACTCCTGGTGGAGGCAATCGTTCTCGTCGTCCTGGCGCTCGGCGTCCGTTTCTGGCTGCCGGGATTCGTGGAAGACCAGCTCAACCAGGTCGAGCCCCATCCGAGTTGGGCCGTGTCGAGCGAGGCGAATGCCCTCCACGATTCCATCTTCGTCGCCGACCTCCACGCCGACCCGCTCCTTTGGAAACGCGATTGGCTGACGCGAAGCGACCGAGGCCATACGGATCTTCCGCGAATGCAGGAAGGGGGCGTCGGCCTGCAGGTACTCACCGCCGTCACCAAAAGCCCATCGGGTCAGAATTACGAATCCAACGAATCCAATAGCGACACGATTACCTACCTCGCCATGGCCCAACTCTGGCCCATCGCTACCTGGAGCAGCCCCTTCGAGCGGGCGGTCTACCAGGGCGAAAAATTGGCGGATTGGGAAGCCCGCGCGAGCGGCGCATTTCGCATCATCCGCGACCGGGAGGATTTGGCGCAGTTGGTGGTCGATCGGGCACGGGGCGAAAAGGTGATGGGCGGGATCTTCGGAATCGAAGGTGCCCACGCGCTGGACGGCGACCTCGCCCACCTCGATCGTCTGGATACCCTGGGGCTTCGCGTCGTGGGGCTCACCCATTTCTTCGACAACCGCCTGGGGGGCTCTCTTCATGGCGTCTCGGGAGAGGGGCTTACGCCCTTCGGCCGGGATGTAGTGCGCCAGGCCGACCGCCGTCGCATGGTGATCGATATTGCCCACGCCTCCCCGCGCATGGTCGAGGATGTCCTCGAACTCAGCAATCGCCCCGTCATCCTTTCCCACGGCGGCTTCAAGGGGGTCTGCGATTCCGCGCGCAATCTCGACGATGCGCTCATGATCAAATTGGCCGAGCACGGCGCCTTGATCGGTGTCGGGTTCTGGAACGGAGCGGTCTGCGATTTCAGTCCCGAGGGCGTCGTGGCCGCAATTCGCTACGGCATCGACCTGCTGGGCGTCGATCATATCGCCCTGGGATCGGATTATGACGGCGCGACCCGTGTTCTCTTCGATGCCGGTGAACTGGCCGTTCTGACCCAAACCATGATGGACGCGGGCTTTACCGACGAAGAGATCCGCAAGGTGATGGGCGAGAATGCGGTGAGCTTCTTTCTCGCCCAGCTGCCCTGAAGACCTCAGCCCATCAAGGGTCCGGCCTCCTTGCCCACCTCGATCTCGAAGCGATGGAGAACTTCGTCGGCGGAGCGCGCGATCTCCACCGTGTAGCGCCCGGCGTCGAGATACCAGCCCGGCTTCTCCCGATGGTCGTGACCACGCCCAGCCGGAACGAGCGAAACCGCCCCGCCTCGCGCCTGGATCTCGTCGAAATCCGCATCCGCAGGATCCCAATACGCAAAGGCCCGGTCGCCGAGCTTCAGGGTAAGAACTGTCTTCTCACCGGGTTCGAGCTGAACCTTGCCGAATGCGCGCAACTCCTTGCTCGGGCGAAAGAGCCGCGAGGTTTGGGGAGCCACGTAACATTGAACGACCTCTGAGCCCCGGCGATCGCCCACATTCTCCACGGGCACCTGGATTTCGATCACTTCGCCCGCTTCGAATGCGGCGGTGGAAGGTCTGGGCTGACCGACCTCGAAGGACGTATAGGAGAGTCCGAATCCGAAGGGAAAGCGCACGGGTATGCCCCGAGTCGTATAACTCCGGTACCCCATCAAGAGACCCTCGCCATAACGGATCTCTGAGTTCTCACCGGGGAAGTTCCCAAAAGAGGGATTGTCTTCGATGCGCAGCGGAAAGCTGGTGGGAAGACGACCACCGGGTTCGGCATCACCCACGAGCACATCCGCCAGAGCCCCGGCCATCTCCTGGCCTCCGAACCAGATCTGCAAGACGGCAGCGGGATCCTCAACCCAATCCATCGTGACGGGCGAACCCGTGTTGACGCAGACCACCGTGCGCGGGTTCGCGGCGCAGACGCGCCGGATCAGTTCATCCTGGTCACCCGGAAGGTCCATGGACTTCCGGTCATGCCCCTCGGATTCCCAATCCGCGTTGGTCCCCACCAGCATCACCACCGCATCGGCGGCTTCGGCCGCCGCCACGGCATCACCCAGAAGATCGCGCTCCAGGGGAGGACGCAGGCCCACCTTCGCCCCTTGAATAATGACCGCACCCTCGGCGGCGTACTCGATCTCGATATCCACCGGCTGCCCCGCCTCGAGTTCGAAGCCCGCCTCGACCTCCCGGCTGCCCAGGGAGAAGAATGCTTCGCCCGGGGGCGGCGGGTCCGCGAAGCCATCGATCACGATCTCACCGCCCACCCGCAGACGCGACCGGCCGGCTTGGATCAGCGTAAAGATATGACGACCACTTTCGCTGGGCGTCAGCTGGCCCCGCGCTCGGAAGGAAAAAGCACCGGGCTGCAGGCTTTCGCCCGGCGAACCGAAATAGAGAAGTTGGGCGCTGTCGGCGACCTTGCGCTGGACCGCCTCGCCCTGCCACTCGAGACCCGAATAGAATTCCACCGAAAGGGCGCCCTCACCCCCCGGCCCCATGAGATCAGGCGCCTCCAATGAAGGCGTCGTCTTTTCGGTCCAACAGCCACGCTCGTGGACGATCTCCACCTCAGAGGGAAGCTTGGCCCGCAGGGCCTCCAGGGGACTCACGCTGTAATGGGGTTTCAGGGCCGCCGAACCGCCCCCGAGAATCACTGCGCGCGCCGCGTTCGGCCCGATGACGGCGAGTTTTTTCAGGCCCTCTCTTTCCAGGGGAAGCACGCCCTGATTGCGCAGAAGAACCACCGATTCCAAGGCCGCTTCCCGCGCCAGTTGGCGATGTTCCGGTCGATCGATGCTTTGCTCCGGGCCAAGCGGGCCATCACCCAGGGCGCCGATCTTCTCCCAGACGTTGAGCATGCGCCGCACTTGGGCGTCCAACACCGCCTCCTCGACCTGCCCCGCGCGCACCGCCTCGGCCAGGGCCGGCCCGTAGAAGCGCCCGGGACCCGGCATCTGGAGATCGAGGCCTGCGGACGACGACACCTCGGTGGATCCGGCCGAGAACCAATCGGTCAAGACGAAGCCTTCGAAGCCCCAATCCCGGCGCAGAATGCCGTTGAGGAGTTCCTCGTGCTCGGCGCAATAGACTCCGTTCAGACGGTTGTAGGCGGTCATGATGCCGAGCCCGCCGCCTTCACGAACGATCAACTCGAAGGGCACGAGGTAGAGCTCGCGCAGAGTCCGCTCGTCCACCACCGAGTTGATGGTATTGCGCTCGAATTCGGCGTCGTTGGCCACGAAATGCTTGGCCGTGGTGGCCACGCCCTGGCTCTGAACCCCGCGCACATAAGCCGCCGCGATCCGTCCCGAGAGCAGGGGGTCCTCGGAGTAGCATTCGAAATTACGGCCCCCCAACGGCGATCGGTGGAGGTTGACCGTGGGCGCCAGCAATACGCGCGCCCCCTTGGTGCGCGCCTCTTCGCCCAGCATGCTGCCCACGCGCTCGATGAGTTCGGCGTTCCAGGTCGCGCCCAGCGCAGAGCTGCAGGGAATGCAGACCGCGGTTTCTTCCCCAAGCCCCAGGAGCGACGAACCCCGGGCGCCGTTGGGCCCGTCCGTGACGCGGATCGCCGGCACGCCGGCATGCTCGATGGGCGGCGTGGTCCACATATCCACGCCGGCGGTGAGCAGGGCCTTCTCATCCAGGTCGAGGGCTCGCATGATTTCGTCCACGGACATCCGCTTTTCCTCCAATACTCGGCGTTTTCCAAGGGCGTCGAATTCTACCCCGTTGTGGGCGACGCTGTTATGCTTCGAAGTTCCCAAAACCCGAACAACCGAGGGGTCCCATGTCATCCGACGCCCGCGAAAAAGTGCAAACCGCCGAAGCCTGGACCGAGTTTTGCGATCAACTCAAGAAAGCGGGAGACGTGCTCCTGCGAGAAGATCTCGAAACCACCCTCTTCGATCGGGGTGAGGGACTCCGCTACCTCGGCCGGCTGCTCAGGGCGGGGCTCTTCTCCTTTGGCGAGAACCCCGGCCCGGAATTTCCCGTCTTCCGGCCCATGCCCGATGGGGTGAAGATGGGTTTGGACAATCCGGACAACTATTACGTCAGCGCCTCCATCAATCCGCGGCTCGACTACCGCATCCGGGGTAAGCGCGGAACGATTCACTACCTCAGCTTTGCAGCCCAGAACCAGAACTTTGCCGCCAAGGACAAGATCACCGGTGGTGCCGGGCATCTCAACGACTCCGAGCTGAAACTTGAAAGCGACGGCAGTTTTGAAATCATCGCCAGCCAGACCGAACAACCGGGCAACTGGCTCAAGACCACCGATCAGACCCGGCAGGTCTTGATCCGCCAGACCTTTCTCCACCGCGACAAGGAGCAGCCCGTCGAAGTGGATATCGAGTGCCTTCAAGCCACAGGATCACCGGATCCCCTGGAACCCGATCGCGTACCCGGGCACCTGATGGGCGCCGCCCTCTATGCCATGGGCTGCGCTCAATGGTTTGCCGATTGGGTGATGGAATTCCCCGAAAAGGCACCCATCAACGACTTTCACCTGCCCGATGTCGAAAAGCATCGCGTCATGGGAGGGGATCCGAACGTGCGCATGTGGCTGGGCATGTGGAAATTGGCGCCCGATGAGGCATTGGTGATCGACGCCACGCCACCCCAATGCGATTATTGGAATTTCCAACTGGCCAATATTTGGGCCGAATCCCTCGATTGGCGAAACCATCAAGTTCATATCAACAACGGCAGCGCCAACTACCGCGCCGACGGATCGTTTCGTATCGTGGTCGCCCACGAAGACCCGAACGCGGATAATTGGATCGAGACCGCCGGTCACCATCACGGGGTGATGGCCCTGCGCTGGGTCCGCACGGATGCCCATCCGAAACCCGTGGCTCGGGTCGTGAAGCTCAGCGAAGCACGGACCGGACTAAGCGATTAGGGCGGCCTTTTCGGCCCAAAGCGCAAGCCTTGAAAGGAATATGCCATGGCTGGTCCCCTAGCGGACGTTCGGATCGTCGACGTCAGCGAAGTCATCTCTGGCCCCCTCTCCACCATGATCCTCGCGGACCAGGGCGCTGAGATCCTCAAGATCGAACCCCCACGTTATGGCGAAGAGAGCCGCCAGTTGGCCAACTACCGCGACGGCATGGCGGGCCTCTTTGCCAACTGCAACCACGGAAAGCGTTCCATCGGGATCGATCTCAAATCCGAGCGCGGCCTGGAACTCGCACATGAGCTGATCCGCAAGGCAGATGTCTTCGTACAGAATTGGCGCCCCGGCGCTGCCGAGCGCCTGGGCTTGGGCGAAGAGGCCCTGCGCGCCATCAATCCCGAGATCATTTACGCCTCCATTACTGGCTATGGCGACGACGGCCCCTACGCCGAGCGCAGGGGCTATGACCCGATCTTTCAATGCCTTACGGGGTACGTCGCGGCCCAGGTCAACCCCGAGGTCCCGATCCCGGATCTCGTCCGCAATGCCGTGGTGGACAAGGCCACCTCTTATTCCCTCGCCCAGGCCATCACCGCGGCGCTCTATGCCAGGGCGCGCGGCGGCGGCGGGCAACATGTCAAGGTCGCCATGCTGGACGCCGGCCTCGCCTTCTTCTGGCCCGACGGCATGCTCCGGGAAACCCTCGTGGGAGAAGGCGTCGACCACTACGTGGTCCCCG
>JAAZXM010000075.1 GCA_014240165.1 Myxococcales bacterium
CATCGCCGCCCCGCTCGCACCGAAGACGTATTCCCCGCGCTCGTATTGGCCCTCGTCCCTTTGCTCGCTGCCTCGATCCCGAGGACGCCGGTGCTGGGGCAGGGTGATGCCCGCGCTGTCGAGGGTGCTTCCATCCGGGCGCAGGAGTTTGCCCGTTCCCAAGGCCGCGGCCGGGTGGTCAATCAGGGCGTCCATCAAGCGCTCGCCGAAGGCCTCGTCCAACACCACGTCGGGGTTCATCAAGAGGCAAAAACCCAGCCCGGGACGCTCCCGGCCCGCCCGGGACAGGATCCGGTTCGCTGCGGCCGCGTAGCCAAGATTCCCCGTGGCCTCGAAGACGACGTCGGGATAATCGGCCTCCAGGGATTTCCGGCGCTCGGCTTCCCCATCGGCATCGATCACCCAGATCGCTTCCGGGGCCACGCCCTGGGCACGAACCGAAGCCAGGCATTCGGCGAGATCCGCGTAGGCGTGGTAGTGCACGATCCCCACCCCGTAACTCCGGGATGACGCGGCCCCGGCTTCGGCGGGAGTCGCGTTTGGCTTGGCTTCGCTCGTCATGGCCGCCGGTCTCGTTGTCATGGGCCGGGAAGAGCCGTCCCGGTGCCCCGCCTAGGCGACCGAGCCTAGCGCCGGCAGGCCACCGCGGGGTGGAGCTGGACCAGGGTTTGGATGAGCCGTTCCCGGGGCGGCGGATCCGGGGTGGCCAGCCACCAGAGCAGGATCTGGCCCTGGCCCGCATTGAAGAGCCGGGCCGCCACCCCGACATCGAGGTCCGAGTCCAGTTGGCCGGCGCGCTGCAATTCGCTCAAGCGATGTTCCATGGCGCGCGGGGAAAAAGCGGTGGATGCCCGGCCGGCCCGGGCCGTGGCGTCGCTGGCGGAGAAAATGACGCGGTAGACCGCCGGCTGGTCGTGGGCGAAGTCCACGAACGCCGAGACCGTGGCGCGCACCTGGGCCTCCAAGGGCTCCGACTCGGCTTCGCGGTGGGCCCGGGACAGAGCGTCCTGCAGCGCGGCGAGGCCTTGGGCGACAAGCTCGGCCTGAAGGGCGTATTTATCGGGGAAGTGGGTATAGAAGGTCCCCACCCCGACCCCCGCCGCTTGGGCGATGCCGTTGGTGTGGACGCCCGCGATTCCGTGGCTGGCCAGCAGCTCGGCACCCGCGGCGAGGATGCGCTGACGCGATATTTCCCGCTTGGGATTTCCCGATTGTTTCTTCGATATATTTATCGATTCAGACATATATTAGATTTATATATCATTTTTATCTCGGAGACAGCAGTTCGGATAAAAATATCCCCACCCGGTGAACAATCTCTTCCGGCCAGGCGGGCACCATCGCACCCGGGCCGGCCGGGAGGGGGGCGCGCGGCCGCGTGATCTCGCGGCCCCGAGACGGCGGCGACACTCTAAAGCGCGGCCGGGCGGGCCCGGGCCCGCTAGAATGCGGTCGACCCTTTTTCCCACGGGGCCCGACCGGAGATTTTTTGACCCCCATGCCCCGCCGAAGCCCCGTTTCCCTCCTCGGCCCCCAGCCCTCGGCCCAAGAGCCCGGGCGTGCGCGTCGACACCCGACGCGGATTCTGACCCTGCTGACGACCCTGCTCAGCGCGGCGCTCATTTTGGCGGGCGCCCAGGGCCGATCGGTCTTTGCCGCCGAGATCCTGGTGGATGGCATCGCGGCCCAGGTCGGGAACCTCTATGTGCTGATCTCGGAAGTCGAGGAACTCGCGCGACCCGTCGCGGAGCGAATGCGCGAAGCAGGCGTCCCCGCCGCAGAGATCCGCAAGATGCGCGACGAGGCGCTGGGTCGCTTGATCGAGGAGCGCCTGATCGAAAGCGTGGTGACACGCCTCGAAATGGACGCCAGCGAAGAGGAAATCGACAACACCGTTCGCGGCATCGCGTCGGATAACGGCCTGACGGTGGAGCAACTCCGCGCCAGCGTCGAAAGCCATGGGCTCACCATCGAGGAATACCGGGGCAAGCTCAAGGGCGAACTCGAACGCTCCCGGGTGCTGAACACTTTGGTCCGATCCCGGGTGCGGGTGGAGATCGAGGAAATCGAATTGGCCTACCTCGAGCGTTACGCCGACCAACGCGAGGGCGGAGAAGAGGCGAACCTGCGGCATATCATGATCGCGGCTGGCGAAGAGAGCGGCCGCGACCAGCGCACCGCTTGCATGATCGCCCAGGACGCGGCGGATCAGGTCCGCGCGGGCGACCTGGAATTTCGCGAGATGGCCAGGCGGGTCACCGAGATGAATCCCGAGCAAGAGGGTGAACTCGGCTGGCTCCATACCGATGAGATCGCACCCTGGATGGCCGGCGCCCTCGTCAACATGAAGATCGGCGACGTGAGCGACCCGATTCCCATGTCCTTCGGTTGCAATGTGCTCCAACTCGTGGCCCTTCGCAGCTTCGCACCCATCACATTGGCAGATGCTGAGCCGGCTCTGCGCGACGAACTCTCGCGTCATAAGATGGAAAAGGAATACCTGAGCTGGCTCGACACCGTGCGCAAGCAGACATATATCTCGCGCAAGGGAATCTACGCCGAGAACTCGACGCGGCCGTGAACTCGGCGCCCAGCCTGCTGGACTCGATTCCCGGACTCGGCGGCGCAACCGGACATGACGAAGTCGTGGTGCGCGGAGCACGAACCCACAACCTGCGTGGGGTGAACGTGCGGATACCCCGGGATCAATTCGTCGTACTCACCGGCCCTTCGGGCTCCGGGAAATCCAGCCTGGCTTTCGACACGCTCTACGCCGAGGGTCAAAGGCGCTACGTGGAATCCCTTTCCCCCTACGCTCGGCAATTTCTCGATCAACTCGAAAAGCCCGAGGTGGAATCCATTGAAGGAATCTCGCCAGCGCTTGCCATCGAGCAACGCAGTATCGGCCGCAGCCCGCGAAGCACGGTGGGCACAGCCACCGAGATCTCGGATTACCTGAGGCTTCTCTTCGCCCGGGCCGGCCAACCCCATTGCCCGCGCTGCGATCTGCCCATCGCGCCCCAAACCGTGGGGCAGATGACCGAACGCGTACTCGAACTCGCCGAAGGAAGCCGGGTGCAGATCCTGGCCCCCATGGTGCGTGGCCGCAAAGGGGCCTACCGCAAAGAACTCGAGGAGATGCGGCGACGGGGCTACGTCTACGCACGGATCGACGGCGTCATGCGCGAACTCGAGGACGAGATCAAGCTGGCCCGGCAGGCCCGGCACGATATCGAGTTCGTGGTGGACCGCACCGTGGTGCGCGAGGGCGCGGGCGGGCGCATCGAGGAATCCCTCCAGACCGCTTTGGAACTCGCCGACGGCCTGGCGATTGTTTTATCCGAACCCGGAAAAGGGGCGAGTGAGGCCGAGGGTCCCGCCGAATGGCTGCTCTCGCGTTCCAGCGCTTGCGCGGATTGCGGCATCTCGTTGCCCGAAATCGCGCCGCGCATGTTCTCGTTCAACAATCCAGCCGGCGCCTGCCCGGCCTGCGACGGCCTCGGGGTGCAACATCACTTCGATCCCGAACGGGTGGTTCCCGATGCTGAAAAACCGCTCCGCGAAGCCATCGAACCCTGGCAGCAAAAGCGCAACCGGCGGTATTACGCCCAACTCTTGAGCGACCTGGCCGAGCACCTGAAGGTCGACCTGGACACCCCCTGGCATCGCCTGCCCGCCGGCGCGAGAAAGGCCATCCTGAAGGGGCTACCCGGAGAAATCGCCTTCTCGGTGGGCGGGCGACCCACCCGAACGGGCCGGCCGCGCAAGACCCGGGCGAAGCGCGCTTGGAACGGCGTGCTCGACGAGCTCGAGCGGCGCGGAGACACCAAGCTCGAGCGTTTTCAGACATCGAGTGCGTGCCCCGAGTGCCAAGGCGCACGCTTAAGAGCCGAAGCGCGAAGCGTCCGCATCGGCGGACGCGCGATTCATGAACTCAGCGCGCTTTCCATCGGAGAGCTTCAAGCTTTCCTCGCGAACTTCGAAGGCGGCTTGGACGATCCCCGATCCGGCCTCGGAACCCGCGGACAACGCGATGTGGCCCGGCGGGTAGGCATCGAAATTCGCGAACGACTGGCCTTTCTCGCCGACGTCGGTCTCGACTACCTGAGCCTGGATCGGCCCAGCGCCAGCCTTTCCGGGGGCGAGGCCCAGCGCATTCGCCTGGCGACCCAGATCGGTTCGTCCATGCTGGGCGTGCTCTATATCCTCGACGAACCCTCCATCGGCCTGCATGCCCGGGACAACGCCAGACTGCTCGAAAGCCTGATGCGCCTGCGGGATAACGGCAATAGCGTGGTGGTGGTGGAACACGACGAAGCCACCATTCGGGCCGCGGATCATGTCATCGACATGGGGCCGGGCGCGGGTATCCACGGGGGTGAGGTGGTGGCCGAGGGTCCGCCCGGATCATTGGCCGACAATCCGCTTTCACCCACCGGCGCCTGGTTGGCCGGGCGGGAATCCATCGAACCCGCCCGCCGGGCGCGGCCCGATCCCGCGACCGGCGAAAGAATCGTTCTTCGGGGCTGCCGCGCCAACAACCTCAAAGCAGTGGAGTTCGCGCTTCCGCTGGGGGCGTTGACGGTGGTGACGGGGGTCTCGGGGTCGGGCAAGTCAACCCTCGTGCGCGATACCCTTCACCGCGCCCTGGCCGCGCGGCTCCATGGCGCACTGAACGTACCGGGCGACTTCGATGCACTCGAGGGTGATGACTTGATCGAAAAGGTCATCGATGTCGACCAGGCACCGATCGGACGGACGCCTCGATCGAACTCCGCCACCTATTCGGGCGCCTTCGGCGGCATCCGCCAACTCTTCAGCCAGGTGCCTGAAGCCCGGGCGAGGGGTTACGAACCCGGACGCTTTTCCTTCAACGTCGAAGGGGGGCGCTGCGAAACTTGCCAGGGCGGCGGCAGCCTGCGCGTGGAAATGCACTTTCTTCCCGACCTTTTCGTGACCTGCGAAGTCTGCGCGGGGCGACGCTACAACCGCGAGACCCTGGATATTCTCTACAAGGGCCGCAGCATCGCGGATGTACTCGAGATGACAATAGAAGAAGCGGTCGCCTTCATGGAAAACGTGCCCTCGATTCGCCGACCCCTGCAGGCGCTCGTCGACGTGGGCCTCGACTATCTTCGCCTGGGCCAGCCCGCCACCACGCTCTCCGGCGGTGAAGCCCAGCGCGTCAAGCTCGCCCGGGAACTCGCCCGCCGCAGCAGCGGGAAAAGTCTCTATCTGCTGGATGAACCCACCACCGGCCTTCACCTCTCCGATGTTCGCCGCTTGATCGAACTGCTGGTGCGCTTGGTCGACCGAGGTAATACAGTTCTGGTCGTGGAACATCACCTGGATGTGATCAAGAGCGCAGACCATGTGGTCGACCTGGGTCCCGAAGGCGGGGCGCGGGGCGGCGAAATCGTTGTCCAGGGAAGCCCGGAAGAAATCGCTGCCTGTCATCACTCGCATACGGGAAGAGCCCTGGCCGAAGTCCTGGCTTCGGACTGACCAACCCGGATCGACGCAACCCCATCCGGAGAAACCCTCCCAGCCCAATGTCTGAACCCGACGACCCCCACGACCCCCACGACGCGCCGCCTCCCATCCAGCCCCCCGAGGATATCTTTCCCAGCCCCATGGCTGCCGCCATGCTCTCCCTGGCGGGACTCTTTGCCTCCTCGTTCATTGCCTCCCTCGCCCTGGCGAGCGGGCTGGTCGGGGAAACGTCGATCATGGCCGCCATGGGAATCGGCAGTGCCGTGGGCCTGGGCGGAGTCGCCACCCTGGCCGCGCAACGGATTCCCCAACCCCACGCCGAGCGTCTGGGACTCCAAGGCTTCTCGCCCACCCTTCTGAGCGCTTTGCTCTGCCTGCTGCCGGTCATCTTCCTGGTGAGCGAGATCGACAACTACTGGAGGGGGGTGATGCCCTCCTCGCCTGAATTCGACGCGCTGCGCGAGGAGCTGGAGGCGCTGATGAGCTCCGACTCGCCCTTCGCCCTGGCCCAAACGAGCATCGTGGCGCTGGGCATCGTCCCCGTCGTTGAGGGCTTCTTTTTCTTTGGAGTCATCCTCCAGGGGCTGGTCGCGCGAATGGGCCGGCTACGCGGGCTTCTCCTCACCGCGGTTCTCTACTCCCTGGTGCATTTCCCCGCATCCGGGGCACCGGGTGACAGCGTGGTGCCGCTCACCACGTGGCTCACCCTGGGCGGCCTGATGGGCCTCGCGCGCCTGGCCAGCGGCTCGATCCTCCCGGTGATCCTTTTGGCCAGTGCGTTTTCCGCGCTTCACCTGGCGGCGGATCTCTCGCGGGAGGCAATGCCCATCGCCGGCTTCAACGCGCCCGGAGATCATACGTCGTGGCTGATCCTGATCCCCGCGTTGATCTCGGTCTGGCTCGGTGTCCGCCAACTCTGGCAGGAGGCCCTCACGCGCCCGGTCATGATTCCCATACCGAAGCCCGTTCCCGGTGATGACCACGAAGAGGACGATTCGGGGTTCTTCTTCTAGATAAACGTAGATAGACGTAGGCTCGAAGCGCCCGGGGGTCTAGGCGCCGGCGCCCCATTGGGCCAGCGCACCCATGACCGAAATATGCACGGCTTCGGGCGGACCCTCGGCCACGACGCGCACCAGGTAATCGCATTGAAGCTCGGCATAGATCGCCGCCACACGTTCGAGGAATGCCTCATGCTCGTAGGCCTGGTTGAGCGCGCCGCCGCGCGAACGCACTCTCTCGAGCCCCAGGTCGGCTGAAGTCTGAAGCAGGATCGCCGGCGCCGGCGGCGGGAAAAGTGCTTCGTTGCGCTGGAGTATCGACTCGGGCGACAGACCCCGCGCACCCTGGTAGGCCACGTTCGAAAGGTAGTAGCGATCGGTGATCACCACCTCGCCACGCGCGAGGGCCGGGGCGATCACGTCCCGCACATGTTCCCCGCGATCTTCGATGAAGAAGGCGAGTTCTTCATCTGGCGATAGGGCGGCGCCCTCGCTGGAGAGTCGGCGAATTTTCGCGCCGTGGGGCCCGTCGGTGGGCTCCCGGGTGATCGTCACCACTCGGCCAGCCCGGCGCAATGCCTCGGCGAGTAGCTTCGCCTGGGTGGACTTGCCCGCCCCATCGATGCCCTCGAGGGCGATCAGCTGCCCCTTGTCTCCCTTGCCCAATGGCGCTCTCCGTTCGGACCGCATTTCACCCGTTGCTTCCCTCTTTCCGTTTAGGCCAAGGTCGAGTCGAGTGCCAGTGAACACCAGGACACGCGGCTCCTGTGAACCCGAAGCCACAGTCCCGCTTCTAGGCCGCGACAAGGCCGCGGGAGCCCACTTCGATCGGCATGCGACTTGCTCTACAAGGCGCTGTCGCCGAAGGGCGATGACCCGCCTCACACCCCTCTAACGGGACCGGGGGTTGGCGGGTGCCGAGTCGCCGGGCGGGGACACAGGGTTCGAAGCAAGCTCTAAAACGGGGTGAAGCCTGCTTCGAGTTCCCGCCCGGCGCCTCAACGAGCAGGCGACCAAATAAGCAGATTTATAAGCAAATAAGCAGAAAAGCAGGCCGAAGAACAGGCCGGATTCAGTCGTCCGCTAGAAACAGCGACGACGCCAACCCAGGCGGAGCCCCGATGCGTGCCGCCGAAGCGGCCTACGCATCGAGAAACCGAAATGCGGAAACGTGCGGAAACGGATGGGGCCCAGCGCGCGACTGGCCTCGCAGCCGGTCGAATCCGCGGCCGACACCCGGGACGGCAGGAACACGGCACCCGGCACCCGGCACCCGGCACCCGGCACAAAGTGCACTCTGTGCACAATGTGCCGGCCGGGGCCCCGATCGGTTCTAGGGCATGAGCAAGAAGGCGATGAGGAGCCCGTAGATCGCGACGGATTCGATGAGCACCATGCCGAGAATGAAGTTGGTGAACATCGCGCCGGCCGCACCCGGGTTCCGCGCAATGCCGGCGGTCGTGTTGCCCGCCGTCAGCCCCATGCCGATTCCGCAACCGAGGCCCGCTGCGCCAATGGCGACGCCCGCGCCGATCGCCTTGCCGGCGTTCATCGCGGTATCTGCGCCACCCGCGGCACCATCAGCCGCCAGGGCAAGGGCGGGAACTACCGCCATGACGAGCATCCAAAACAACGTACGAATCACGATCTTCAACTTTTTTCTCCTTCTGAGCGATGCGCCGGGATCACTCCCGAACGATGAAAAACGATTCACCCCCTAATGGGGTTCTTCCTGCGCTTGACCGATATAGATCATCGTGAGCAGCGCGAAGACGAAAGCCTGCAAGAAGGCGACGAAGAGGCCCAGCCCCATGAAGACTGCCGGGACCACGATGGGGACGAGCCCGATCCAGACGCCCACCACCGCATGATCGGCAAACATATTGGCGATCAGGCGCACGGTCAGGGTAATGATCCGCGCCAGGTGGAGAACGATTTCAAGCGGGAAAAAGACGGGGCTCAGGATCCGTACGTGATATTCGGTGCCCCCGATTTTCAGGTTCATGAGCGCGGGGCCCATGAATTGGTAGACATATTTCCAGCCGTGCTCTCGGATGCCCACATAGTTATAGGTGGCAAAGGAAATCAGGGCCCAAGCGGCGGCGGTGTTGACATTCCCGGTGGTCGGCGCTCCCAGCCCCGGCACCAGGCCGCTGACATTGCCGATCAGGACGAAAAAGAAGATCGCCCCCACCAGGGGGAAATAGGTTCGGTAATTCTCGCCGATGATGGAGCGGCCCTGCTCGGCCAGCGCTTCCACCAGAATCTCGAACACGTTGCGCAGGGACATGCCCTCGTCCGGGAGAGCGCCCCCATCCGCACGGGCCAATCGGCTCCGCACGATCAGGCCCCCAAGGAGCAACAAGCTTGCCGCCAGGGCTGTGGCTTGGAAGACCGGTGAAATCTGATCTGCCATTACGCTGTAGAGGTTCATGCCGAATTCCTCGCTTCGGAGTCCGCAGATCGGTCCAACCCTCTACGCGTGCTCCAGATGATCTGGGAAATGACGGGAACCGAGAGTCCTGCGGCCAGCCCTTCCGGGGCGAAATCCATCCGGGTCAGCAGGATCAGAGCCGCGGCCAGGAAGCCCAGGCGAAGGATCGCGAGTACCACCCACGATCTCCCCTTGACTCCACCTTCTTGCGCGGCCTCGAAGAAACGAACAGCCCCCTGGTAGAGCCAGTGGTAGTTGAAGACACCAAGACCCGCGCCCGCGATGACCGCGGCCCCGTCGCGGGGCGAACCCAAGACGGCAAAGAGCCCGGCCAGGATGATTCCCAGCCCGACCATGAGTTTGATGGCGAAATCCTGCTGCAACTTGAAGCTTCTCCGTGCTCTTCGGTTTGAATGTCGGTTTGAATGTGGGTGTGAATGTCGGTTTGAATGTCGGTTTGAATGTCGGTGTGAATGTCGGTGTGAATGTCGGTGTGAATGTGGGTGTGAATGTGGGTGTGAATGTGGGTGTGAATGTGGGTGTGAATGTGGGTGTGAATGTCGGTGTGAATATCGGTTCTTAAGATTGGGGCCGATCGCTCGGCGGCGGTGCATCGGAATCGTCGGAAACCTCGGGACGCATTCGCGTCAGTCGCAAGATGAATGCCCCGAAGCCCAGGAGCAGCCCGATGAGAAGACCTACGGGCGCCGACTCCCACTGGCGATCAGCAAGATGGCCCAGCCCGGCTCCGATCGGGATCGCCAGGACGGCTTCCATCGCGCCCTGATATTTAGCTCCCATCGCGGCCTTGTAGCGACCACTCAGAGGGTTGCTCGGTTTTTGCGGACCACCGTTTTCCATTCCGAATTTTCTATGTGAGTTCTTTCTCCATCCTTGAGGATAAGTACGGCGCCTCGGATACAAGTTGCTGAACCGTCCACCCTTCCCGATACGATCTCTACCTGGAAGGATTTACCAGTCGGAACCGCTCTCTGGCGCGCCCTTCGCCGAAGCTCGCGGCATGCGCCAAGGGGTTGCGCTCTAGGCGGGACCTCGAAATCCAGCTCTGCCCATGGCCGGGGCGATCTCCGCGACGGGCTGTGAAACGGCGCGCAGCATAGCCAACCGGGGTGCAGCGCTCAACGGATTCGGGCCGCCGCTCGAAGGGCTCCGCGAGCCACTTCGAGGGTCCGATCGATCTCCGCCGCTCGGTGGGCGAGGGAGATAAAGCCCGCCTCATAGGCCGAGGGGGCGAGGTTGATTCCCCCTTCGAGCATGCGCGAAAAAAAGCGGCGAAAGCGTGCTTCGTGGTTCTGCTGGGCATGGCTAAAGCACTCGATGGGGCCAGGATGGAAGGAGAAGCCGAACATTCCCCCTACGCAGGCCGTGGTCAGTGGCACTCCGGCCTCGTCGGCCAGGCTGGCCAGACCATCCGTCAGGCTTTGGGCGCGCGAGGCGAGTTGCTCGTAGACGCCCGGTTCCGCCAGCCGCTCGAGGGTGGCCAGGCCGGCGGCCATGGCCACGGGATTGCCCGAAAGCGTACCCGCCTGGTAGACATCTCCGGCCGGTGCGATCCGGCGCATCAAATCGTTGCGCCCCCCGTATGCCGCCGCTGGCATTCCCCCGCCCACCACTTTGCCCAGGCAGGTGAGGTCCGGCCGCACGCGGTAAAGACCCTGGGCACTGGCCCTGCCCACGCGAAAGCCCGTCATCACTTCATCGAAGATCAAGAGCGCACCCTCTTGATCGCAAAGTTTTCGCAAGCCTTTGAGAAAGCCGTCCCGCGGCAAGACGCATCCCATATTTCCCGCCACGGGTTCGACGATGATGCACGCGATCTCGCCGGGCCAACGCGCGAAGGCCTGGGCCACAGCTTCGAGATCGTTATAGGGCGCCTGCACGGTCAGCTCCGTCATGGCCGCGGGCACCCCGGGCGAACCGGGAATGCCCAGGGTCGCCACACCACTGCCGGCGCCGACCAGCAGGCCGTCGGAGTGCCCGTGGTAACACCCCTCGAATTTCAAGATGCGATCCCTGCCCGTATGCGCTCGCGCCAACCGCAAGGCACTCATCGTGGCTTCGGTACCCGATGAGACCATCCGAACCTTCTGCACCGAAGGCAGCGCTCGGCAAATCGTCTCTGCGAGACGGGTTTCGATTTCAGCCGGGGCGCCGAAACTCGAGCCCTTCTTGATGGCTTCGCGCATCGCCCGTTGAACCCCCGGATGAGCATGGCCAAGAATCAGGGGGCCCCAGGAGCCCACATAATCGATGTACTCGTTGCCATCGACGTCCCAAATCCGGCAGCCTTTTCCGCGATCGATGAAAAGCGGTGTGCCGCCCACCGAGCCAAAGGCGCGGACGGGACTGTTCACCCCGCCCGGAATCGAACGCTTCGCGGCCTTGAAGGCCTCTTGGGAGGCCCTACGCGGGGGGCCTTTTCTGGACTTTCGCTTGGCTGCCAAAGCACCTCCCTTGACTTCACCCCGGGAAAGAGGCGGGCCCGCTTCCAACGTCCCTGGGAGCGGCGCGACCCGGGACGGTTGCCGGCCCGGCGATCAGGCCTTCTCTTCTCCGCCCTCTTCGGACGCTGCGTCCCCTTCGGCCAGCCGAGCAACCGCAACGAGTTTTTCTTCCGAAGCCAGCTTCATCACGCGCACACCCTGGGTGGCGCGACCCATCACCGAGATCCCCGAGACCGGGCAGCGCAACATTTTGCCCGCGTCCGTGATGAGCATGACATGATCTCCATCGCTCACCTGGGAGACCCCGACCACATCACCATTGCGCGGCGTCGCCTTGATGTTGATGATTCCCTGGCCGCCGCGCCGCTGCACCCGATAGTCCTCGAGGCGTGTGCGCTTGCCATAACCATTCGCGGTGAGCGTGAGGATCGTGGACCCGGGTTCGAGCACCTTCATCCCCACCACGGAATCCCCTTCCGCCAGGGCGATACCCCGGACGCCCACCGCTGTCCGGCCCATGGGGCGGATATCGCTTTCCTGGAAGAGAATCGACTTGCCGCTCTCGCTGGCCACCAGTACGGAGTTCTCCCCGTTCGAACGCTGGGCCGCGATGAGTTCATCTCCTTCGGCGAGGCCGACAGCAATGATGCCCCCTTTGCGGGGATTCGAATAGGCTGAGAGGGATGTCTTCTTGACCACGCCCTTTCGGGTGCAGAGGACGACACATTCATCCTCGCCAATATCGTTGAAGCTCCTAACCGGGAGCATCGTCTGAACGCGCTCTCCTTCGGCAAGCCTCAATACGTTGACGATCGCCTTGCCCTTGGCGGCCCGGCCGAGTTGGGGCAGGGCATGCACCTTGAGCCAATGAAGGCGGCCGCGGTTCGTGAAGAAGAGCAAGTAGGCATGGGTGGACGCCACTCCGAGATGCCGCACGAAATCTTCGCTGCGCGTCTCCATGCCCCGGGCACCCTTGCCTCCCCGCCGCTGGGCGCGGTAGAGCGTCAAGGGGTTGCGCTTGATGTACCCGAGGTGGGAGAGGGTCACCACCATGTCTTCCTCGACGATCAGGTCCTCGTTCGTGATGCCGTCCACCGCTTCAACGATCTGTGTACGCCGGGCATCACCGAAGCGGTCCACGACGGCTTTGACCTCCTCGATCACCTTCTCGAGAATGCGCGTATCGCTATCGAGAAGGTCTTTGAGGTCGGCGATTTTCGCGCGAAGCCCTTCGAGTTCGTCGATGACCTTCTGGCGCTCCATGGCGGTCAGTGAGCGCAGCCGCATTTCCAGAATGGCCTGGGCTTGGCGTTCGGAAAGCTGGAAGCGGGTCTGGAGTTCCGCTCTCGCTGTCGCGGTGTCGGCGGACGCACGAATCAGGGCGATGATGGCGTCGAGGTTGTCGAGGGCCACCATGAAGCCTTCGAGGATATGCGCCCGTTCCTCGGCCCGGGCCAGGTCGTAGATCGCCCGGCGGATGACAACCTCTTTGCGGAACTCGATGAAATGCCGAAGTGCCTGCTTGATTGAAAGCGTTTCGGGTCGGCCACCGACGAGGGCAAGGAGATTGACGCCAAAAGTCGTCTGCAATGGCGTCATCTTGTAAAGCTGGTTGAGGATGATGTCCTCGGATGCGTCGCGCCGAATTTCTATGACGACCCGCATGCCTTCGCGGTTGGATTCATCCCGAAGGTCCGTCACCCCCTGGATCCGGCCCTCACGAACCAGGTCGGCCATACGCTCCAAGAGCGCCGATTTGTTCACCTGGTAGGGAATCTCGGTAACGACGATCCGCATACCCCGCTTCGTTTCCTCGAAATTCGCCTTCGCACGAAGCGTGAGGTGCCCGCGACCGGTGGCGAAGTAGTTACGAACGCCCTCGGTTCCGCAAAGCAGGCCTGCGGTGGGAAAATCGGGGCCGGGCATCTTCTCCAGCAGATCATCCAGGGTGCAGTCCGGGTTCTCCGCCTCGAGGATCAGGGCATCACTCAATTCGATCAGGTTATGGGGCGGGATATTGGTCGCCATCCCCACTGCGATCCCCGCGGAACCATTGGCGAGCAGGTTCGGGAAGCGGGCGGGCAGAACCACCGGTTCCTCCATCTGCCCGTCGAAGTTCGGCGTGAAATCCACCGTCTCGCTGTCGATGTCCCGCAGCATCTCTTCGGCGAGAGTGCCCATGCGCGCTTCCGTATAGCGGTAGGCCGCGGGCGAATCCCCATCGATTGAACCGAAATTACCCTGACCATCAACCAGCGGGTAGCGGAGAGAAAAATCCTGCGCCATGCGGACCATCGCCTCGTAAACGGCGCTGTCTCCGTGCGGGTGATAATGCTTGAGGACCTCGCCCACCACGCCGACCGATTTCTTGTACGGGCGGCTGGGCAGGAGCCCTTCCTGGTTCATGGCGTAGAGAATTCGTCGGTGGACGGGCTTGAGCCCATCGCGCACATCGGGAAGCGCGCGGCTGATGATCACCGACATCGAGTAGGCGAGAAAGGAACTCCTTACCTCATCCTCGATATTGATCCCATCGATAGAGCCCCCGGGCGGGCCTTCATCGGGATTTTCGACGGGTCCATCGACGTTTTCGTCGGCCATTGGCTTTCCTAGACGTCGAGGTTTTCGACGTTGAGCGCGTTCTCTTCGATAAAGCGCCGCCGAGGTTCGACAACTTCACCCATCAACGTGGTAAATACGTCATCCGCCTCGACCAAATCGTCCACCCGAACACGCTGGAGCACCCGGTTTTCGGGTTTCATCGTGGTTTCTTCGAGTTGTTCGGCGTTCATCTCTCCGAGGCCCTTGTAGCGCTGGATATTGACCCCCTTGGCTCCCCGGTCGAGAACCTTTTTGAGCAGGTCGGTCGAGGTGGCGAATTCCTCGCGCGCTTCCCCGGCTCGCGTCAACCCATAGGGGGGAGCGCCCACGGCATCATATTCGGCCTGGCAGCGCAGGAGGCGCTGAAAATCCGCCGATTCAACACACCCAAGGCTGAAGACGGTCCGCAATTCCTGGCCGCTCCTTCTCATCTTCGCGACCAGGCGGTTGGTCTCGTTTTCCCGATCGCGCTCCACCGCCCAATTGATCTGCCCGGCATCCTCGCCGTACGCGCGGTTGAACTCAGCCTGGATGCGCGGAGCGACGTGGTCGAGGAGTTGATCCTCGTCCCGGAGGGCGGCGGCATCGGGCAATCCCAGCGCTGCAGCGGCATCAATGATTCTTTCATCGAAGAGCCTGATCTTGAAGCGGTCGAGCATTTTCTGCCGCGTGCTGGCGCTACGAAGCAATTCAACCAGAGCTTCGCCTTCGACTTCCGAGTCTCCGATCGTAGCCATCGTGTCGGCCAGCCCCAGGTTGAAAAGATAATCGTCGAGGGATGCCTGGTCCTTGAGGTAGCGACTCTGCTTTCCCTTCTTCGCCTTGTAGAGGGGGGGCAATGCAATGTAGAGGTAGCCTGCTTCGATCAGCGGGCGCATCTGCCGATAGAAAAAGGTCAGAAGCAGTGTCCGGATATGGGAACCGTCTACGTCGGCATCGGTCATGATGATGACCTTGTGGTAGCGGGCCTTCTCGATATTGAAATCCGGGCCGATGCCGCAACCCAGCGCCGCGATGATCGCCTGGATCTCAACGCTCGCCAGCATGCGATCCAGGCGCGCTCGTTCAACGTTGAGAATTTTTCCGCGGATCGGAAGAATCGCCTGGGTCGCGCGCAAACGACCCTGCCTTGCGGTACCTCCGGCCGACTCGCCCTCCACGATGAAGATCTCGCAGAGTGCGGGATCTCTCTCTTGGCAGTCGGCAAGCTTTCCCGGAAGGCTGAAATCCGAGAGGGCACCCTTGCGGCGGGCGAGATCACGGGCCTTGCGCGCAGCTTCGCGCGCCTTGGCGGCGTCCACGACCTTGTCGATGATGGGCCGCGCAATCTTGGGGCTTTCTTCCAGGATCCTCGACAATTCCTTGTAGAGAATCGATTCGACCAGGCCGCGGACTTCACCCGTACCCAATTTGGTCTTCGTCTGGCCCTCGAATTCGGGTTGGGGCAGTTGAACCGAGATGACGGCTGTGAGGCCCTCGCGCAGATCGTCTCCCGTAACCGAAAATTTCTCGCCCTTGGCGTTGGCTTTGCCCTGAGCCTGGATATAGCGGTTGATGGTCCGGGTCAGCGCCGTTCGGAAGCCGATCAGATGGCTTCCGCCCTCGACCGTATTGATGTTATTCGCAAACGAGTAGACGGCTTCGTTGTAGGAGTCGTTGTACTGAAGCGCGATTTCAACTGCGACCTCGCCGCTTCCCCGTTCGGTCAGGGGGCGTTTGTCGGCAATGAAAATAGGCGTTTCGTGAAGCGGGGAGCGCGTTCGGTTCAGGTGCTCAACGAACGAGACGATTCCGCCCTCGTAACAGAAATCGTGTTTTTTATCGTCGTTCTCGTCCTCGATGACGATGCGAACGCCGGCGTTCAGAAAGGAGAGTTCCCTCAACCGCTGGGACAGCGTGTCGAAGGAAAACTCTGTGCTCGAAAAGATCTCCGGGTCGGGGTGGAAGGTGATGGTCGTCCCCGTCTCTGTTGTTTCTCCCGCCTCCTCGAGCGGTCCCCTGGGCGCGCCGCGTTCATAGGATTGCCGCCAGATTTTATTGTCGCGGTAGATCTCCAGATCGAGCCGGATGGAAAGCGCGTTGACAACCGAGACACCGACGCCGTGCAAACCCCCTGAAACCTTGTAGCTCTCTTCGTCGAATTTCCCGCCGGCGTGAAGCGTCGTCATCACGACTTCACACGCGCTGCGACCTTCCACGGGATGAAGCCCGGTGGGAATGCCTCGACCGTTGTCCTTCACCGTAACGCTGTTGTCCGTGTGGATTTGGATTTGGACTTCACTACAGAAACCCGCGAGCGCCTCGTCGATGGAATTGTCGACGACCTCGTAGACCAGGTGATGAAGTCCTGCGGGGCCCGTCGTCCCGATATACATCGCGGGGCGTTTGCGAACCGGTTCCAGTCCTTCGAGGACTTCGATTGAACTCGCGTCGTAGCTCACGAAATGTTCTTTTCCTATTCGATGAGTGGATTTCTCTCAGAACCCGGCCGACACACCGGCCGCAACAACTCTCTGCTGAGCCCGCTTCTGCTCTCGTAAAAGCGGCCGCAGTTCAGCGGGTTGAACCCCCAGCGGGGCGCACTTCTTCCATTTGAAGGGGGTCCTTTCGAAAAAACCCCCGCGCTCCGAAACAGCATCGAGAGCGATCTGGGCGCCCTTGCTTCTACGTCGCGAGAATCGGCCTGAGAGTACAGAATGGGCGATCCGGCGTAAAGAGAACCCAGAAGGCTCTTTTTCGCATCTTCGGCCCCGTGAAGCGGCAGCAGGGAGCCCTTTTCAGAAGAGTTGGGGTCGGCATCTGAAGAGGGTCTTCCCGAAGGCCTCTCCCGCATCTCGAAATCGAGCAGATTCGGCCTCGGGGCGGGCGCCCCGGGCAGCGCTCAAATTCGCATGGGCATCACGACGGCGAGGCTGTCTTCGTCGTTCGTGGGCACGATCAGGGCAGGGGAAAGGTCCCCTTGTAGCCCCATTCGAATCTCCTTGGCGTGCAGCGAGGCGAGGGCATCGAGCACATAACGCGCGTTGAAACCGATGGAGACCTTTTCGCCGTCGTAATCGATATCGATCTCATCCCGGGCCTCACCCAGATCCGGATTATTCGACGTCACCACGGCTTCTCCCTGATTGATTTCGAGTTTCACCGCCCGGCTTCGCTCGGAGGAGAAAAGAACCACCCGGCGCAGGGATTTCGCCAATCGCTCGCTGTCCAGAATCAGTTGAATTCCGGGCTCCGAGGGGATCACCTGCTGATAGTTGGGAAATTCCCCCTCGATCAGCCTCATCATAAGGGTGACATCCCCGGCTCTCCAATTTTCGGCAACGGATCTCGAGGTGGGAATTCGCAGCCTGCA
>JAAZXM010000076.1 GCA_014240165.1 Myxococcales bacterium
TTGGGAAGCGGCGTTTGGGTATCGCGCTCCCCGACCCAGCGAAAGGTCATGAAGCGGAGCGCGGCCTTGATGCGCACCCTGGCCTGGCTCCTCCAAGGCGCGACCTTTGCGCCGGAATTCATCGTGCCCGAGATCGTGCTGGCGGCAATTGCAGTCTTTGCCGCATCACGGATGAACGGGCAAGAGGATGGCCTCGCCGAAGGCTGAGACCGAGCCACTCGGCGGCTAAGCGCGGGCCGACTTCGGCTATTTGGCCGAAGCCGGTCCGGTGCCCCGAGACAGGGCTGCGGCCTTTGCCTCGGCCTCGGCCAGGGGTAGTCGCGTCACCTTGGGAAGCGGCGTTTGGGTATCGCGCTCCCCGACCCAGCGAAAGGTCATGAAGCCGCGCTCGTGGCCCGCGGTTTCCAGATAATTCGGGTGATCAGCCGGCTTTTGGGCGATCAGGAAGCGCACCATGCCGTCGGGGTCGGGTTGTACCTCATCGTGGGTTCGAGAAGTTCGCCGCTGGCTGTAATCCACCGACTCGTGCCAGGGGTTCTCGATGGCGAGATTCCAGAAGCGCACGTCCAGGGGTTCGACTTCGACGAGCAAGGCTTCGTCCGGGCCGACCGCGTACGTACTGATGAGGTAGAGATTATCGGGGCTGCTGATATCCGCGCCGAAATCGTCGCTATTTCTTCGTAGAAATCGGTTCGGCTTCGAATCGAGCGAGGGCGATACGTAACGATGGAGCATGCCGATCCCTTGGAGCGCGAAGCGGGTGCTGTGGATCGCCCGGGCGACCTCGGCATCGGTTGACGCCGGCAGGGGGTCGAAGCGTTCACGCCCCACCACCTCGACTTGGAACTCAGCCGCTTCTTCCTTCTCGCGGTCTCCAAAATACTGCCTGACCAGAACCGAGCCGAAACCCGGGCGGGTCTGGATCCAGGTACCCGGCGCTTCGGGCTTCTCAGCGGTGAGCCAGAGCGTGAAATTCCCCTCGGCATCGGCGCCGAGGGTGCGTTCGTTCGCATAGCCGAGGGATTGGCTACGGCCTGTGCGTTGCATGGCGAGCACGCTGAAAGAGAGGTGATCCACTGTGCCGATATTGCCGGTGATCTTGTAATTCCATCTCCCGTCCCAGGCGAGGGTGTGATACTCGCCGTCGGCGTTGTCTCCGCCCACCTTTCGCCTTTCCGTATCCATGCGGGCGAAATGGGGGGCCTGGGCATAACCGTCCCCCGTCACGTCCTGGCTCATGGCCAGGGTCCGCAAGATGAAGCGCATTCCCTCGGCGGCTTCACGTTCGCTCCGGGCATCTGCGAGGATCGCTTGGCGGAGTTCTTCCAGCTTGGCCATCAACTGGTCGAAAGCGGCCACGCTCTGAAGTTCAGAGTAGGGGCCGTCGGCAGACTCCTTGTCACCAGCGGAAGCCGTAAATACCCCGCTCGAGAACAGGATCAGGGCGATCAAGAGGGGCAGGAAGCGCAACATGAGGACTCCTTGGGGCAGTGACGGACGCCAATATGCCATCGGGGCAATGGAAACGTCGGTTAGGGGCTCGATTCTTTCGTGAGGCGTTGGGTCATGCGTGAGGGAACGCGGCTTCTTCGAGGCCGAGGTGATGACGATCGATTTCAGTCCTTGGGAAAGCCCACATCTTTTGTCACGGGCTCCCATTCGTCAATGGAGGAGGTGAGTTCCTCCAATTTTACCCGGAATGCATTGAGCACATCGCGTCCGAGCAGAAGGTGGAGCGGCGGATCATCGAGTTCGCTGACCATGACCACTGCGTCGGCAGCGCGTCGTGGGTCGCCTGGCAGCACTTCGGCCGTTGCCTTGATGAGTTCACGTCGGGCGCCCACGGTCTCATCATAGTCGCTCAAGGGCGTCGCTGTCTCGCGCATCGAGCGAGAGGCCCAATCCGTGCGAAAGGCGCCGGGCTCGATCGCCGTGACTCGGATGCCGAAGGGCTGGAGTTCCTTGGACAGGCCCTCGGACAAGGCCTCCAGCGCGTATTTGGTCGAGCTGTAGTAGACATTCGGCGGATTCGTGACGAGCCCCGTCATCGAAGAGATATTGATGATATGGCCCCGTCGTTGCTTTCGCATCGCGGGAAGTACGGCCTTGATCAGATCCACGGCGCCGAAATAGTTGGTGTCAAAGAGGCGCCGGACTTCGTGATCCTCGCCTTCTTCCACCGCGGCCATATAGCCGTAGCCGGCGTTGTTCACGAGTACGTCGGGCGGGCCGAAGTGCTTCCGGGTCAGTTCCACCGCCGCATCGATTTGGGCCTGATCGGTGACGTCCAGCGCAACGGCCAGGGCCCGGTCGGGGAAGCGGTCGACAATATCCTTGACCGTCTCGGGTTTGCGGGCGCTGACCGCTACCCGGTAGCCCCGGGCCAGCGCGGCCAGGGCGATCTCGCGTCCAAAGCCGGTTGAGCAGCCCGTGACAAGCCATATGGAGTCGTCTCTTGCCTGGGTATCCAAGTCAAACCTCCGGCAAGCGGCGCTTATAGCCCGCCGCGCGGCTCGCCTGTTGTTCGCTGCGCTCCGCCGGGCTCAAGAAGGCAGTGCCCTCGGGCAGGGAGGAGGGCAGGTCGGCGAGTTTGATCACCTCGCCCCGGGCAGCGAGATCCTCCCGCGGACCGCCTTCGGGAAATTCGGCCATCCGCAGGGTGAGCATGCCTTCGTTCATGTCACAGGTGTCGAGCCAGTTGTGCACCCCAGGGTCATTGCGCGAGAGGACATAGGTGTAGGTCCCGTCGGGGTTGGCCACGGACTGCGCCTTGTTCAAACTGCTGGTGCGATCGACGATCTCCAGGGTCGTCCCCCAAATATTCGCGATGGGGACGACAAAATAGGCTGCACCACCGTCGCTTACGTGGATGACGAATGCCTCGTCCTCGCCCAGTTGAAAATGTCCGCCCACGTAGACCTGCTTGCGGAGGGCGCCTCCGGTATCGGCGGACCATCCGAGGCTGAACCGGTTGGCCTTGCCGTGGAGCGAGCCCTGGCTGAGTCGGTGTGTGAAGTCGGCATAATGGGCCATGAATTTCGCGGTCAACTCAGCCTGCTCATCGGGGGTTTTGGCTGGCGTCTGCGGAGCGGGCCCCAGGCGCTCGACGCTCAATTCATTGGGCTCGTCGCGTGACCAATCCAGCATCACGTCTCGAATGTAGAACTCATGGGCTTCCGGGGCGGAGCGAACATGGTTGGGGCGGCCATTCGCGGGTTCGGAGTCGACGCTGATGGTAAATGTCCGGTCCTCGTTGAGAACCAGGTCATGACCCGAAAGGACATCCACCGTATTCATGTTTTCGTCCCAGAGCGTGAAGTAATTCTCAGTCATTCGGTTCTCGCCGACCCGGCCATGAATCCGGTACTCCTCGTCGCCCGATATGGGGATCACGCGATAGATCGAATCCGGATTGTCGATGCCCCAACGCGAACCCGGGATGGCGATGTCCCCCACTGGGTGCGCCAACCGGGTAATGGTGACGACCTTGGGCCGCAACGGGTCCTGGTTGGAGGACCAGACGGCCGCAGAGAACATCACCTCGTGAAAGGCCCAGTCGAAACATGCCCGCATGGCAGGGCTCGGGTCGGCTTTTTCCAGCCATTCGGCCTGCACGCGCGCGTAGGCTTCCTTGACGGTGGGGTGCTCGATCAATTCGAGGGCCTCGAGTTCGTGTGCGTGCTGGTCAGGCGTGGCGATGGGGTGCTCGTTCATTATTTGTCCTCGGTTTAGTCCGTCAGGAAACGCGCCGTATAGGACGCAAATGTTTCGCGGATCTCCTGCGATGTGAGACCGAAGTCTTCCGGCCGGTACTTGTGGCGCGGTAATTTCTCCCGGGCATTTTCGCGCAGCCAGGCGTTCATGGCCGCGTCGGCTTCCCGGCTCGGGTCGATACCGGCTCTTTCATAGATCTGCTGTACCTGGGCGAGGGGATCGGATACCGCATCGCGAAACGATACATCGATGAACGACCCCCGCCCGTCTTCGAGTCGGTCGCGGATGGCCATGGCCCGCTGATTCGCCCAGGCCATGCGCTCGATCCATTGCCTCCCGACGGAGTGGGGGTCCACGTCTTGGGCATGCATCCGCCATAGGGTCGTATTGAGGCTCGCACCCGAAGGGATTGTGGCCTGGGGGTCCCGGTGCATGTGGATCACCACAGCATCACCAAAGCGTGCGAAAAGGGTGTCCAAGTAGCCCAGGTGGGCCGGGGTTTTCAGGATCCACCGAGTGCGCTGCTCTCCTCGCTGCTTTTTCTGCCACTGCAGGAGTTGGAGCATGCGGTAGAGGTAGTCGTACGCCGGCTGAAAGTCCTGATCGTCGAGCCAGGATCGGTAATGGGGGAGATCGCAGGAGGCCTCGGGAACGTGCGAGAGAAATGCATCGGCGAGAAATACGATTTCCTCTTCCGCCTGGTGGGCGTAGGAGGGGTGGATGGCGAAGAGTTCTGGGGCATGCAGCCGGGTCTGCTCGGACTCCTTTTCGGCCACTGCGATCCGAGGATCAGGAGAAGCCGGCCACGCACCTGGTTTGGGAGCGGGGGCGCGGACTTCCCAGCCAAGCGCCGCGTAATGGCGCGAATCGCTTGCGAGCAGGCGCTGCATGAGAGTTGTGCCCGAACGCATCATCCCGACCACCACCAGCGGCGCTTCGATCCGCTCATCCTCGATCTCTGGGTGCTTCTCGAACCAATATTGGGCGCGCAGCCGCGATATCAGGCTCCAGACGGTTGATCGCCGCAGGATTTGGGCACCCAGGGGATGAAGTGGACTCTGGGCCAATGAAGCCAGCAGAACCCTGAGGGGTTCTCGGAACGCGTCGGTCCCGAAACGCGTGAGTCCAGCCCGAGCGGCGGCTTCCTCCAGGATCTCAGCTTCGTCAAATGGGGATGTGGACGCGCTCATCAACACCTTCTATTGCGGACGGGCCGGGTTGGCCCTATTTCTCACCCATGGCCAGCCATGATCGCGAGATTGAAAACCTTCTCTATACCTATGCCGAGCGGATTGATGCGGGGGACCTTGAAGGTGTAGCGAGTCTCTTCGCCCACGGGTGCATCAAGCCAGGGGCCGATGCAGGGCCCGATGCCGTGGCCCGGGGGAGGGATGCGGTTCTGAAGATGTACCAAG
Source organism: Myxococcales bacterium (assembly GCA_014240165.1). GTDB lineage: Bacteria > Myxococcota_A > UBA9160 > UBA9160 > UBA4427 > JAZXM01. The sequence goes on from JAAZXM010000076.1 coordinate 5,130, forward strand.
AGGCGACCCGACTCTACCCCGAGGGCACCCCCCGCACGCGTCATCTTACGACGAACGCCATCATCGAGGTCGACGAGGACGCGGATCGGGCTTCGGCGCGCAGCTACTTCACGGTGGTTCAGCAGACCGATGTCCTTCCGCTCCAGCCGATCATTTCGGGTCGCTATCACGATACTTTTCAGCGCATCGAGAGTGTCTGGTGGTTCGATACCCGGATCATGCTTGTCGATCTGGTGGGCAATTTGAAGGAGCACTTGCTCTACGAACTTTCCTGAAGGCCGCTTGCTTGTGAGGGTGATCGTGCGAGGCGCGTTCATCGGGGTCTAGCCGTTGGGGCCCCCGCCGCTCATGGCCTGCAGCACGTTGGCGCGGCTCCCGAGACTGTGTGCGATCCCCGAGAGCAGGGAGAAAACCCGGGCCACGAGCACGAAATCGCTGGGGACCTCGGCCACAGGATCTTGTCGAATGGCCTCGAAGAGTTCGTCGGTCATATCCTCGGTGAACTCACCCTCGAATGCCCCGGTATCGCTTCGGCTGACCATCCTTCGCGCGATGGCGACGAATGTTCCGGTATCGCCCGTCTTCGAGCGAAAGCCGAGTTCCGTGAAGGCGCGCACCATTGCCGACTCATTGAAGGTCATCAGCGAGAACATCAACTCGAAGAGCCCCAGCCCGAAACCCTCGGGCAATTCCTTCGAGAGCCCGAAATCGAGCACGATGACCTCGCCCGTGGATGTGACAAAGAGGTTTCCCGGGTGCGGGTCCGCCTGGAAGAAGCCGGCGGCGAGAATCATACGCACGTAGATGTACATCAGGTTCTGAAGGACGGCGGCGGGCTCCAGCCCCGCATCTTCGATTTCTTGCTTCTCGGTGATCTTGATTCCGCCCACCAATTCCATGGTGAGAACCCGGGTCGTGCTCCAATCCCGATAAATCTCGGGGATCTTGACTTGGGGATCGTCGGCAAAGAGTTCACGGACGCGATCCGCGCAGTCGGCTTCGCGCACGAAGTCCAACTCCATTCCGAGGTGGCGGGTGAGTTCTTCGAGCAGTGGAAGGAGAGGCAGGGGCTGGGGGTCGAAGAATTCGTAGATCCGGCAGACCCGTCGCATATTCGCCAGGTCGGTGCGAATGATGCTCTCGATATCCGGGTACTGGACCTTGACTGCGACCTCTCGTCCGTCGAGCAGGCGCGCGCGATGAACCTGGGCGAGGGAGGCGGAGGCTATGGGCGTTTCACCAAAGTCTGAGAAAACCGCGTCCAGGGGCTTGCCCAATTCGGACTCCACCACCCGGCGAACCGTCTCGAAATCCTTGGGCGGCACCGCGTCGTGGCATTGCTTGAGTTCTTCGATGAATTCCTTGGGAAAGATATCGGCGCGGGTGGCGATGGCCTGACACATCTTGATCATGACGCCGCGCAGATCCAGAGCCAGAGCGAGGATTCGAGCGGCCGCCCGGAGGTGGGTGGGGGAGAGTTCTTCGGGTTCGATCTCGATGCCGCGAAGGCGGCGCCCCCAGCTGGGGATCTTGTACATCCCGAAAACCAGGCTGGCAGTCCAGCCCACCTTGACGCTGCGAAGGATTCGGGCGCCCAATTTCACTGGCTCAGGCTCCGAGGGCAGCGGGCTCGAAGCCGGTTTTAGCGGGCGCCGTCCAGACGGGCTCGAGCGCGTCGAAGTCATCCTGGAGCGCAGCCGGGTTTTGGGCGGCTTGCATCGCCTGCTTGAGGCCTTCCCGGATATCGTCGCGCTGATCGCCGGGACGATTTCGGATCATCTGGGACAATGTGCGATGCAAAAGACCATCGATCACTGTCTTGCCCGGGATGGTCTTTCCGTCCACGGTATTGAGCGTTCGCGCGGCCACCTCCGAGAGCGCAGTTCTCAGGTACTCCACATGGGGCTTTTCATCCGCCTGGATATTTCGGACCATATTGCCGGCGACTTCCGGGGCGGCAGAGATCTCGGGGTCCGAGAGCACATCGATGCCCCAGCGAAAAGTCCGCTCTGCAATGACTTCGACCACCAGCACATTGCTCATGAACCCGAGCATGCGCTCTGCCGCTTCGCCGATCTCCGGAAAGGCCGGGCCCGGCCGTTGTGCGCTGCCACGCCGGCCCATCAGGCGCATGAGGACATCACCCGGGATATTCGGGTTCTCCAGGGCGGCGTCCCTGGCGGCCTCCCACATTTGCTTGTGGCCGCCCTCGTCCCGATAGCCCGACTCGTCCCGGGCATGGGCTTCAAAGAGACCTTGCCCGAGGTGGTGAAGGGCCGTGCCCTCGATGGGCTCCACGATCAACTCATCCAGGTCGGGAATCTTGACATCTCGAATCATGGCGCCAAAGCCCTCGACGATGGAGATGATGGTGAGCGTGCGTACCAGGGGTTCGCGGATCCCATTTCGCAAAAGCAATTTTGCCTGCTCGGCGCTGGGGTATTGGGGAGGCATCAGGTTCGGGGCAATCTCGATCAGGGCCGCCCCCTCCTCGGCGAGCTGGTTTTGCCAGGCTTGGATGGCGGGAGTGCGAAAGAGCGTACGAGGCGATTGATAGATGCCCTCGGAATCGAAGCCGCCGTGGCAGCGAACATCGTTCGCGATGAGCGGCTCATCGTAAACCTGGCTCGAGAGAATTTCTTCGGTGGTATAGGTTCGTTTGTTTTCCATGGGCTTGTTTTCTCCACGCCTGCGGCCTTCAATTGACCTCGACGAACATAGCAGCGGTTGAGAACGTGCAAACCAAGAGTCGGGGCATATAAACCCTCTCTTGGCGGGACAACGCCTCAATCCTCCCCGCCGGATTGAAGCGCAACGAAATCCTGATAGCGGCCATTTGGTTTCGCCAGCAACTCCGGATGACTGCCGCGTTCGCGTATCTCACCGTTCTCGATAAATACGATCTGGTCCGCTGAGCGAATGGTCGAAAGGCGATGGGCGATCACGATGACAATACGGTCGCGATTGATCGAGCGGAGGGTTGAGACGAAGCGGGCCTCGGTTTCAGGGTCGAGCGCCGAGGTGGGTTCGTCGAGGATCAGGATCGGTGCCTTGCGTACCAGTGCACGGGCGAGGGAAAGACGTTGGCGTTGGCCCACGGAGAGTTTCCCTCCTCCCCGTCCCAGGGGCGTGTCGTAGCCTTCGGGGAGTTCGCGAATAAAGCTGTCGGCTTCGGCAATTCGCGCGGCTTCGCGCACCTCTTCGTCGGTCGCGTTTCCCCGGCCAAAGCGAATATTTTCGGCGACGGTGGCGTCGAAGAGAACGGTTTCCTGGAATACGAAAGCCATCTGGTCGCGTAGCGAGGAGAGGTTGACCCCTGAAATATCGACCCCGTCGACACGGACGCTCCCCCGGGTGGGACCGACGAAGCGGGGCAGCAAGTAGGCCAGGGTGGTCTTTCCCGCGCCTGCGGGCCCCACCAACGCGACCATCTGCCCCATCTCGGCGCGTAACTCGATGCCTTTGAGGATGGCTGTTCCGTCGGGGTAGGTGAAGTCGACTTTGTCGATCTCGAGACCCTGCCGAATTGGCGTCAGGCTGGGGAGGCTCGGATCGTCTTCTTCCCCCGGGCTATCCATCAAAAAGAATACGCGGTGAAGCCCCGCCGCCGAATCCTGGACGCTGAACCAGAGCCCGCCCAGGAGTTGGGCCGAGGTGATGATATGAAAGAAGTAGGTGGTCAGAAGCCCGAAATCTCCCCGGCTGAGTTCCCCGGCGATCACTGCATCGATGGCTATGAAATACGCATAGGCCCCAACCAACGTGCCGGGGATGGCCCCAATGAGCACCGCGTAGAGTCCCAGGCGAAAGACATCCCGGTATCGGCTGAAAGAGTTCCAACTGTCGGTTTCATAACGCGCCTTCTGGTTTTCTTCTCCGCCCAGGCTTTGCACGGCGAGGATATTGCTCATCCCCTCTTCTGCGGTCGAGGTCGCCGCAGCACCCGCCTTTCGGCTGCGGCCGCTCATGCGGCGGAGCGAGCCCGCTACGGGCAGCGTGGCGAAGAACGAAATAGGCAGAAAGGCCAGGGCGCAGTAGATCAGTTCGGGATGGTCTCCGTAGAGCGTGCCGATGATCGCAACCGTCATGAGGATATGGAGCGGCGCGGTAATCGGGGTCAAGAGGAGCCGGTAGGAAGCGTTCGTGATGGATGGCGTGTCGTACATGACCCGGAAGACGGCGTCTCCGATCCGCTCGTCGTCGAATGCGGGCATGGGCAGGGTTTCGATGCGCCGGAAGAGTTGGCTGCGGTAATGATGATTGAGCGCCTGGCTCAGCCGCATGGTCCAGCGAAAATCGAAGAGCCCGAGCAGACCGCCCGCCAGGCTGAAGCCCGAGTTGGCCTCGTTTTCGGTTCGGCTGGCGGTGTCGTAACCGCTGGCCAGGTAGCCCTCGGTGGATTCCCGCTCACTTCCCGTCGTCCCGAAGGCGCCGATCAGCAAGAAGAGGGCGGCTTGAAAGGCAATGACAATGAAGAGGAGTTCATAGGGCGAGTAGCCTGCCAGGGCATTCATCCAGGGCGCGAGCGCCTCGGGGTAGGGGCGGAGGGGTTCGTTGATGGGTTGGCCCTCGATCACGTTGTCGATGATGATTTTGACCGGCCAGGGCAACATGAGGAGAGGAATCAGGCTGATCACAATCAGCACGATCTTGACCGCAAAGCGGCTCCGGAAGGGCTTCACGAAGCGGACGGCCCGGGCGATGACCTGAAGGGTCTGCCAATGGGTCAAATCCTCGCTCTCGGCGAGGCCCGAGGTGGGCCCGTTTCCCGGCGTCATCATCGCGCGTTCTCCGCGGCGATACGCTCGGCTTCCACCAATGCGCGGTACGCGCCATCGGGCGACGCCATCAGTTGATCATGCGTGCCTGATTCGGCCAGCAGGCCGCCTCGGAGGAAGGCGATCTGGTCCGCCTGGCGAATCGTCGAGAGGCGGTGGGTGATGAGAAAAACCGCCCGATCCCGCCCCCATTCGGAGAGGTTTCTCAACACCCTCTGTTCCGTAACGGCGTCCAGGGCAGCGGTGGGCTCGTCGAGAACCAGGATCGGAGCATTTTTGATGACTGCACGGGCGATGGAAAGGCGTTGGCGTTGCCCGCTCGAGAGTTTTGAGCCCCGTTCTCCCAGCAGGGTGTCGTATCCGTCTGGAAGACGCTCGATAAAGTCATCTGCCGCCGCCACCCGGGCGGCCGCCTTCACCTGCTCATCGGTGGCGTCGGGCTTCCCGAAGCGGATGTTCTCCCGAACCGTGTTGCCAAAGAGTACGTTTTCCTGGAGCGCGATGGAGACGTGATCACGAAGACTCGCGGTTTGAAGCCGGGTCAGGTCGACACCATCGATCTCGATGCGGCCCGAGGTCGGGTTGAAAAGACGCAGAAGCAGGGCCATGAGTGTGCTCTTGCCAGAGCCTGTCGGGCCGACGATGGCCGTGATCTCCCCGATCCGGGCAAGCAGGTTGACCTGATCGAGAACCGGGCGATCGGCCTGGTAGCGAAAGCCGATATCGACAAAGCGGATGTCATGCTGAACCCCAGCGAGGGGCACGGCATCCGGAGCGTCCTGCACTTCGGGTTCGCGGTCCATCACCTCGAAGACCCGATCGAGGCCGATGGCGATATCCTGGGCCCGCCCCCATGTGCGGAAGACATCCTTGAGGGATTCCACCGCGCCCCCAAGGCGGGCCTTGAAATAATTGTAGAGCCCCAGGTTCCAGATCGTGAAACCGAGCACAGTGGCCGCCAATTCGGTTTCCTTCATGACTTCGACGGTCCCCACGGCGGTGATGAAGATGGCGAAGGTTCCGAAAAGCCAGAACATCCCCATGGCGTAGACCGCGTAGAGATTTCGGGCGCGGAAGGCCGCATGAAACGCCTCGTGACTTGCGCCGACGAAGGCCTCCTGCTCCAACTTTTCGGCCCCGTAGGCCTTGATGACCTTGATCCCCAACACGGTTTCTTGAATGCGCGAGGTGAGGGCCGCGTTGGTCTCCCGTGCCACGCGAAAGCGCGTGCGCATACGCTGTGAAAACCAACCGCCCGCGAGCAGGCTGGGAACTACGACGCAGAGAAGGATCAATCCCAATTTCGGGGCGAAGAGGGCGATCACCAGGGCCGAGTAGAGAAATTGGGGGATGGCGGTAAAGGGGGTGAGGACCAGGGCCTGGACGAGTTGCGTCACCATGGCGCTGTCCTGGGTCAGCCGATACACCGCATCTCCCACGGTGTTGTCCGAATGGAAGCGGAGCGACAGGCCTTGGAGATGCGAGAGCAGGTCAACCCGGAGTTTCTGGTTCACGCGCTGGAGAATCCAGATCTGGTAGTAGTAGAGCCCGATGAAAGGTGGCGCGAAGGCCAGCCCGATCAGCGCCCCCCAGATCACCAGGCGCTCGGCCACCAGGCGACGGAGATCGGAATCGAAGCCCACTTCGCTCGTGGCTTGTTCGATCGGCACTCGGAATAGCTGGGCCTCGATTTCCAGCATGGGGTTGCCCTGGAGCACCCGCGTCCACAGGGTGTCGATGAAGAGAAGGCTCAGGGGCAGAAGGAGCAGGGTCAGGAGGCCAAACCCGGTGAAGAGCAGGAAAACATGCTTGCGGACTGGGGTGAGAAGATGGAGGCAACGGACCAGGATGCGGAGAATCAGACGCAGGTGCAGGCGATCCTGCTCGCTTCCGTCGCCGAGGCGCGCGAGCCCTTGGAGATCACTGTCCGTAGAAATGCCGGCCATCGGTTTCGTATCCCTCTTCGGGCGGGGCGACGGCCTTGGCGGACGCGTCCTATTGCGAGTCCCCCATGATCGCCCAACGCCGTCCGAGTGGAAACCGGTACCCGGGTTCCGGCTGGATGGCCAAACCCACGCCGGCCTTCCCCCGCGGGCTGAAGTGATCCGGGATCAGAGCCGGTAGACGCGGATCGCGGTCTGGGCGAAGAGCGCCGCTCGTTCGCTCTCGGAGTATGAGCGGGAGAGGGTCGCGAAGGCATTCCAGAGCACCGTGTAGGCGCAGGACACCTTGTCGACCGGAAAATTACTCTCGAACATGCATCGCTCGGGGCCGAAGGCTTCGATGCAATGCTGGTAATAGGGAGCGACGGCAGCGGCCAATTCTGCGGAGGTGGGTGGGTGGGCGCGATGATGCCAGCGGAAGCCCGAGATGGCCATCTGAAGGCCGCCGAGTTTCATGACCATGTTCTCGCATCGGGCCAACCGATCAATGCACCCCGACCAGGCATCGAAGACCTCGTCGCGTTTTCCCGTGTAGGGGCCGATCCCCAGCGGGCCTCCGACGTGGTTCAGGATGATCCGGGTTTCCGGATTACGGCGGGCGAGGTCCTGGAGTTCGTCCAATTGACTATGGAAGAGCCAGGCATCAAAGCTGAGATCGTAATGGCGGAGCCGCCGGAAGCCTTCGCGAAATTTCTCGAGAGTCAGCATATGGGGCGGGGGCTTCGAGTGGGATTCCCGTATTGCCGGGTGGGGATGCCAGGCCGCCGAGTGGCGAATGCCGCGAAAGCGGGTGGGACTCGCCGCGAGGTGGGCCTCGAGTACGGCGTCCACGGCGTCCCCGAGGAGAAGATCGGCGTGTCCCACAATCCCCGCCGCCACCGCGGTGGGGGCCGCGGCCGCTTCGGATTCCCGGGCAATGGCCTCGACGAATTCAGTTTCGCCCACAGGACGCAGGGCCTCGGGGCCGCTGTCTCGGTATTTGGATCCGCACTCGACGAAGACACTGCTGACCAGGGAGAGTTTTCGCCCGTCATGGGCCAAGTCCTCGGCCAGGTAGCGGCTCTCGGGGTAATCCCAGAGGTGGTGGTGCGGATCGACGATATCGAGGTCGGGCTCCAGGGCCTCCTCTTCTCCCGACTCGAGCCAATCCGTCCGTATCCCGCTCAATTGTCCCGCCTTCCTGCCCTGGGTTCGCTCCCCGGCGCCGAGTCTAAAGGACGCCTTCTTCTCGGAGCGCCGCGATTTCGGCAGATGAAAGCCCGAGCCATTCGCCGTAGACCGCCTGGTTGTCCGCGCCCACGGGTCGTCCGCTGAAGCGGATTTCGCCGGGTGTGCGAGAGAGCTTGGGAATCACGCCGACCATGCGCAGCGGGGCACCGGAATGATCCGGAACTTCCACGAAATTCTCCCGCGCGGCCACATGGGGGTCGCTAAAGAGATCGGCAATGGAGTTCACAGGACCACTGGGAACATCCTCTGCGAGCAACACGGCGAGGCTCTCATCGCGGGTCAGGGTGGCGGCCCAATCGGAAACGATGCTTTCCAATTCTTCGCCGTTGATTCGGCGGCCGTCGGCGGCCGCGAAGCGGGGGTCCTCGGCGAGTTCAGGCTGCCCCATGGCGGTCGTCAAACGCCGAAAGATAGGGTCCGGCGCGGCGAAGAGCGAGATCCACGAATCGTCAGCCGTTCGGTACACGCCCCCGGGCACGGCGGCAGGGTGCCGGTTGCCCGAGCGCTCGCGGATGACGCCATGCCGATCGAAAACCACTGCGCTGGCTTCGCTACTTCGAAGCATCGGTTCGTAGAGTGCCAGGTCGATGACCTGTCCGCGGCCGTTTTCGCTCCGATCTCGTTCGTAAAGCGCCATGGCGACGGAGAAAGCGTTGTAGGCAGCGCCCATGTAATCCGCCAGGGCGAAGCCCGAGCGCATGGGGGCGCCTCCCTCCTCCCCCGACGCGTAGGTCACTCCCGAAAAGGCCGCAGCTACGCGGTCGAAGGAACCGCGCTCGCGGTAGGGGCCCGTCTGTCCATAGCCGCTCATCCTCAGGTAGATGAGGCGCGGGTTCAACTCACAAAGCCGGTCTGGCCCGAGGTTCCATTTTTCCATGGTGCCGGGCCGAAAGCTCTCAATGAGTACGTCCGCCTCCTGGGCCAGGCGGGCCAGGATTTTCTGTCCTTGGGGCACTCGGAGATTGAGTGTGATGCAGCGTTTATTGCGGCCCTCCTGGGCCCAGAAGAGGTTGCCGCCTTTCTTGCCCCCCAGCCCGCGGAGGGTATCGCCACGCTCGGGTTCCTCGACCTTGATCACGTCGGCGCCAAAATCACCGAGGAGGGTGGCTGAAACTGGGCCCGCCATGACGGTGGCCAGGTCGAGCACGCGGATATTCGCGAAGGGTGCAGACATGAGTTCCGCTCCGGTTTGTGGATACCTCGAGCCAGGCCCGCTGCCGGGCATTCGCTAGCTTAGGGCCCGGGTGAAGCCTCGGGTAGCCCGCAAGGAGACGGCGGTCTTTCCCAAGAAGGAGTCATGGATATGGGAACGAGTATTGCGACCCTGGGCGGGGAAGCTGGGACGTCGGAAATTCTCTCGACGCTCCTTGAGGACGGGGCGGTGATCCTCGAGAACCTGATCGGTCCTGGCGTGATCCAGGCCATTCAGGAGGAACTGGCCCCGTTTCGCGAAGATTCCGACCCGGGCATGAAGCACCTCAACCCGGTGCTGGATGCCTTCTTCGGCAAAGAGACCCGCCATGTCACGGGCCTACCGGGAAAATCATTCACTTTCGCGTCGGAGGTGATGATTCATCCGCGCTTGATGGCGCTCTGTGATGAAATCCTCTTGCCGTCCTGCGCCCGCTATCAGCTCAATCTCGGCCACCTGATCGATCGGGGACCCGGCGGCCAGCAACAATTCTTTCATCGGGATGAACTGGTCTGGGTCAACGTGCCGCGGCCGCACGGACAGCTCCAGGTGGCGACCATGATCGCCTTGGAGGATTTCGAGAGCGAAGTCGGCGCAACGCGAATTGTGCCCGGGAGCCATCGCTGGCCCCTGGATCGGGTGGCCGAAGACAGCGAGGTAGCGGTGGCGGAGATGTCCGCGGGTTCAGCTGTTGTTTACCTCGGCTCTACCATTCACGCCGGGGGTGCGAACACGACGGCGGATCGATGGCGACCCGGGCTTCACGCGAGTTGGGTCTGTGGTTGGCTGCGCACCGAGGAAAATAATTACCTGGCATGCCCGCCCGATGTCGCGAGCCAGTTGCCGCGAAAAGCCCAGGAAGTCTTGGGCTATGCGGTCCACGATGCGATCCAATTTGGCGGGGGTTTCGCCGGGGCGTTGGATCTCCAGGACCCGTGCGACCTGATGGAGCAGGGCAAGCTCGGCGGCGGCGATTAGCTGTCCGAGGATAGGGCCCGCCCCCGGCGCGCCGCGATCAGGGGCACCTCCGGGTTTCCGAAGCGCCAGGTGACGTTGAGAGCCACCTTGGTGAGCTTCCAGCCATCGCTTTGCCGGACGAGTTCATTCACGTAGTAGCCGCCGAGGGTCCAGCGATCCTGTCCTTCTGCGGGGCCCTCGTCGTCCAAGCGCGCGACGAAATGCTCGGCCTGCATATTGGAGACGCAGGTCGCCTCATCGCCATTGATCTGGTGGACATGGTTGGTGCTCGTGTGCTGGGTGGCGGAAAAACCGGCAAAGAGCCGTTCGGCATTGCGCGCCCATTTGTCGGCGGAATAGGTGCCCGAGCGTATGCCCGCCGTCGAGAACTCCATCTCGATGGAGTCCGTGAAGATCGAGCGATAGAGCGCCCAATCACGGCGGTCGAGGCCGGTCGCGTAGGCGTAGACCACATCGCTGATGGCGGCGCGCTCCAGTAGGAGATCCATTTCTGTTCCGCTCATAGGCCAACCTCGCTTTGGACCGCCTCGGTGATGACGAAGGGCAGGGTTCCAGAGATCATGAAAATTTTCTCGTCCGCACGAGTCCAGGCCGATTTCGCCATGGGCTAACGACCCTCCGGGCGATAGAGCCTCAGAGGGGCGGTCGGCGGTAATCCATTCGGCCTGACGATGCCAGGGGCGTCCCGCGAAGGCGCCGCCATCGACGACCTGGGCGTGACCGGTAATCCATTCGGCTTCGTCGCTGGCCAGCCAGAGCGCCGCCCGGGCGATGTCCTCGGGTTGCCCGACTCGGCCCAGAGCCTGGGCGCGGGCGAGGCCTTTGGCGAGTTTGTCCAGGGCTTCCTGGCCGACCTTGGGGCTTCCCGCGGCGAGGGGGGTGGCGACGATGCCTGGGCAGATGCAGTTCACACGGATTCCGTGTTCACCCAACTCCAGCGCAACGGATCGGGTGAGGTGGATGACAGCGGCCTTCGCCACGCTGTAGAGGTGGGGGGATTCCCCAGTCTTGAGCCCCGCAACCGAGGCCGTATTCAGGATGACGCCGCTGTTCTGCGGTCGCATCACCCGCGCGGCGTGCTTGATGCCCAGAAAGACACCCTTGAGGAGGACATCGAAGGTGATGTCGAATTCCTCCACCGTCGTGGTCTCGATGGATCCGAGCGCGCCCCCAAAGCCGGCGTTGTTGAAAATGCAATCCAACTGTCCCCAGCGCTCGACACACCCGTCCACGACTTCACGGATATCCTCTTCCTGGGTGACGTCGACCCGTTGGAACGCGGCGGCATCGCCGAGTTCCGCGGCGAGTTTCTGGCCTTTTTCCTCCTGCGCATCGGCGATGATGACCCGGGCACCCTCGGCCACGAAGTGTCGCACCGTTGCCGCACCGATTCCGCTGGCACCGCCCGTGATGATGGCGGTCTTGCCCGATAGTCGATCCATGGGGTTCTCTCCTTCGTAGGGGCGGCGAGTTCTGGATTGAGGTCAACCCGCGGCGTCAAGGCATGGGTTCAGCCTGCAGAATGCCTTCCTTTTCCAAGTCGCTGATTTCCTCTCGTGATGCTCCGAGCCAGTTCTCGAGTACTTCGGCGTTGTGCTCGCCCCGGTAGGCCGGTCCACCTGCGACCTGACTTCGCGCATTCGAGAAGCGATAGGGAGACTCCACGACCGGTCGCTCGCTGCCTCCACGATCATCCACCCGGGCCACGGTGGCTCTGGCCT
>JAAZXM010000077.1 GCA_014240165.1 Myxococcales bacterium
GGTGTCTTAGAACTATTTCTTATTTTCTTATGTCGCAAGCACCATTTTCTGAAGCAGAAAGCCTCAAGCTCTATGGAGGCGGGTTGGCAGGGCCGTTCAGAGGACACCCAACCCGAACAATCCGGCTGCATATATGTGTTCTTCCTCCTATACTCAGAATGTTTTCTCGAATTGCTGATTCAGCAGTTTTTTCCGGCGCTTGGGACGCAGAACTAAAGGCATTTCGAGGCAGGCGACACGAGAGGAAGGAACGACAAGATATGATCCGAGTGGCGGTTATCGGCGCTGGGCATTGGGGCCCGAATTTGATCACCAATTTTCACACGAGCGGTCGCAGCCGAGTCGCTCGTGTCGTCGACCGAGACAAAGCGCGGCTTGAAGCCGCCGCCCAGCGTTTTCCGGATGTCGCTTTCGGCACGGATGCCGGCGAAGTCTTCGACGATACCGAGATCGATGCAGTCGTGGTCGCTACGCCCACGAGCACCCACTTTGAACTGGCTCGCCGCGCGCTCGAGGCAGGGAAGCATGTGCTGGTTGAAAAACCCCTTGCCGACTCTGCCGAGCAATGCGAGGCGCTCTGCGAACTCGCTGAAAAAGTGAACCGAGTCCTCATGGTCGGTCACGTTTTCGTCTACAACGACGCGGCGGAGCGAGTCAAGGAATATATCCGCTCAGGCGACCTTGGCCGCGTCTATTACATTTCAATGCTGCGGACCAACCTCGGCCCTATCCGGGTGGACGTTGACGCAGCGTGGGACCTTGCGGCCCACGACATCTCACTGGCCAGCCATTGGCTCGATGCCTGGCCCATCTCCGCCTCGGCCACGGGGGGGTCGTGGATCAACGAGGGCATCGCGGATGCGGTTTTCGCCACACTCCGCTTCCCGGGCGAAATTCTGGTCAATCTTCACGCGTCTTGGCTCAACCCTCGAAAAGCCCGCGAGATCACCGTGGTGGGCGAAGCGAAGATGTTGACCTTCGATGACGTCAACCTGTCGGAGCCTCTCCGCATCTACGACAAACAGGTCACCGAGCAACGCAGCCAAGCCGCTTTCGTCGACGACTTCTCCGCCTTTCGCATGATCGTCCGCGAGGGGGATATCCGGGTGCCTCATGTCTCCATGAGCCAGCCTCTCAAGAACGAATGCGAGCATTTCCTGGATTGCCTGCTCAATGGCGAAAAGCCCAGATCCGGCGGCGCCGAGGGCCTGGCGGTGGTGAAGACGCTCGAAGCCATCAGCGCGTCCCGCGAAGCGGGCGGCAGCCTGGTGGAGGTCGGAATTAAATGAGTATCCCGCTCGTCGACCTGTCGGTTCAATACCGACAAGTCGAGGAAGAGGTACGCGAGGCTTTTCTCCGGATCATGAGCCAAGGCGCTTTCGTCCTGGGACCCGATGTCGGCCAATTCGAAGAAGCCTACGCGAAGTTCAGCGATGTGCCCCATTGCGTAGGCGTCGCCAACGGAACCGATGCGCTCGAGCTTGCGCTACGCGCACTTTCCATCGGCCCCGGCGACGAGGTGATCGTTCCGGCGAATACTTTTATCGCATCCGCGCTCGCCATCGCCCGGGCCGGGGCAACGCCTGTTTTCGTCGACGCAGACCCCGCCTATCTCCTAATCGATACCGATGCAGCGATCGCTGCAATCGGCAAGCGCACCCGGGCGATCATGGCCGTGGATCTCTTTGGCCAGGTCGCCCCCATGGAACCCCTGGAAGCCGCAGCCAAAAAGGCCGGAATCGCTCTCGTGGAAGATGCCGCCCAATCCCAGGGCGCCGTTCGTCATGGCCGGACGGCGGGTTCCTTTGGCGACGTGGCTGGAACGAGCTTCTATCCGGGCAAGAACCTCGGGGCATTTGGGGATGCTGGCGCCGTGACCACTGGCCGGGATGATGTAGCGGACACAATCAGACGCCTGCGGAATTATGGGAGCGAGATCAAATACCACCATCCGGAGACGGGTTTCAACTCGCGCCTCGACACGCTTCAAGCTGCTGTCCTGAATGCCAAGCTCGCGCATCTCGCGAAATGGAACGAGGAACGCCGCGACGCCGCGGCCCTCTACCATGAACTCCTTGCCGACCTCGAGCCCGTCAGGCTTCCAGAGGTTCTCCCAGGCAACGAATCGGTCTGGCATCTCTATCCCATCAGGCTCCCCAAGCGGGATCAAGTTTTGGAGAAGCTGAACGCGAGCGGGATAGGCGCGGGGATTCACTACCCCGTCCCGATCCACCTTCAGGGCGCCTTTGAAGGCTCGAAGCGCCCCAAGGGCGCGTTCCCGGTGAGCGAAAAGGCGGCGGACGAGATGATCTCGCTCCCCCTCTTCCCCGGAATTACCCTCGACCAGCAAAGCCAGGTCGCGGATCGGTTGCGCTTGGCGATCGGCGCAAAAATCTAACAGGCCGTTCGCGGGGCGCCTGGGTGTCGGAGGAAAACGATGGAGCGAGCCAGACAGGGGCCCACTCCCGCCCTCCGAAGCGAGTCATCGTTGCATCGATCGAGCACTCGGCCCGGGGAGAAGCGGACGGGGGGCAGAAGTGAGATCACCCTTCTCGGGGCGCTCTTCATCTTCGCCCTGATTACGAGAGTGATCTACACCAGCTTCGCCATCGACTTGGGAGCCCCTCCCATCGCGGGCGATGGGCCCGACTACGACAACATCGCCTACCACTTGACCCAGGGGCAGGGTTTCGTGGAAATCTGGTCCGATGAAACCTTGGCGCCTTACACCAGCGACTCGGCACTCTATGCCATCCTGGCCGATCGAGTTGGGCAGCCACCGGTCCTTGGCTTTCGCCCACCGGGCTACCCCCTCTTTATCGCTGGGATCTACTCGGTCTTTGGCCGGGATTTCGCCGCAGTCCGTCTGGTGCAGATGATTCTCGATTCGGCTTCAGTCGTGCTCCTGGCGCTCCTCGGCTTCCGCTGGCATTCGCGTAGGGTCGGATGGATCGCAGGCGTGCTCGCCGCCATCAACCCACTTCTCATCTACTACTCCCGCATGCTGACGGCTGAAACCACCTCAGCCTTCATGCTCCTGGTCATTGCTCTGCTTCTCACTTCCTTCGAGCGGAGCCGTCGGACGACCACCATATTCGGTGCCGGAATTGCCCTGGGCGCGCTGCTGATGCTCAAGAGCGCTTTTATCCTCTGTGCGCCCGCCCTGGCGGCGATGCTTGCCTGGCGTCATATCAGAGAACCGCGTCATGCCGCGATTGCCATTTCTTTGCTGACTCTCGGCTCACTGGCCGTCGCGGGCCCTTGGATTATGCGCAATCAAGCGGTTTTTGGTCGATACACGATTTCCAGTCAAGGGGGCCTTGCCTTCAGCCAGCGCAACAACGAGGTGCTCGCCCGCACGCCCGCTTGCTACGGGGCCTGGTGTCCAGAGACCGTCGCCTCAATGATTCCCGCATCGGCCTCGGAGAACGAAAAGGATGCGCTTGGCTGGGAGATCGGTCTGAACTTCGTCAAGGACCACCCCGCATCGTTCGCAAAACTCGCGGCGTACAGGGTTGTCCGAGCCTTCAACCCCATCCCCCTTGGACTTTTATCAGGCGACCGTTTCAGTGAGGAGTACGCGGGCAAGATCTTTGGCTACGCGTGGATCTCCCCCTTCTTCGCCCTCGGGTTCCTTTTGGGTTGGCGCCGCATGCCGCTGGCGAGAGATGTCACGATTGCCCTGATAGGGGGAATGGTCTGCATGCTTGCCCTGGCGAGTTCCGGGGCTCGATTTATCGTACCCGGCATACCGCTTTTGCTGATCTGGACTGCCCTCTCCCTCTCGCTCCTACCCGGGGCCATTCGAAAACGTGGATAGGGCTCTCCTCGCCAGCACGAGGTGATACACTGGCCGCGTGTACCGAGGTCTTTCTGTCATCGCGATTGCGCCCGTCCTCGACGAGGAGGAGAAGATTCGCCACGTGGTGCGGAGAACGCCGCGCCCCTTGGTGGACGAAGTTCTCGTTGTAGATGACGGCTCCACGGATGGTTCGGCCGAAGCGGCCCGGCAAGAAGGCGCCCGGGTGCACTCCATGGGCCGTATTGCCGGCGTAGGCGCCGCAATTCGGGCCGGTTACGAAATCGCGATTGAGGGCGGCTACGACGTCGCCGTGGTCATGGCGGGCAACAACAAAGACTCGCCCGAGGAAATTCCGATTCTCCTCGACCCCATCGCGGATGACTTGGCGGACTTTGTCCAGGGTTCGCGCTATCTCAAAGAAAACGCGGACTTCGGCCCGATGCCCTTCTACCGAAAAGTGGCCACACGGATTCATCCCTGGCTCTTCTCATGGGTGGCGGGCCGGCGAGTGAGCGAGTCGACCAACGGGTTTCGCGCGCTTCGCTGCACGCTGCTCGAAGACCCTGCCCTACGCTTGGATCAGCGCTGGTTGGACGAGTACGAGCTTGAACCCTATCTCTACATTCGAACCATTCGCCTGGGTTATCGTACCCAGGAGGTGCCCGTGACCAAGATCTACCCGCCCAAGGCCCAAGGCCAGACAAAGATGAAACCCATCACCGGGTGGTGGTCGATGCTCAGACCCCTCGTCTATCTTGGCCTGGGAATCCGTCGATGAGCGGCGCCGGACATGAGACCCAGCGGCTCCACGGGCCAGCAGAGAGGGGCCTCGAGTGAAGCTCGAAGAGCGACCCGGAGGATTCTTCGTTCACCCTCACGGTTTATGCGAGAGCACCGAGGTCGGCCCCGGGACAAGGATCTGGGCGGGAGCTCACGTCATGACAGGTGCCCGGGTCGGGCGCGACTGCAACCTCTGTGGCCAGACATTCATCGAGGAAGGCGCGGTGGTGGGCGATGGGGTCGTGGTCAAGAACGGCGTGCAGGTCTGGGACGGGGTCAGCTTGGCAAACCAGGTCTTTGTGGGCCCGAACGCCACATTTACGAATGATCTTCGGCCCCGCGCCGCCCGCTCGCTCCCGCGTGAGGAGTTTGTCCCGACCCGAGTCGAGGAGGGGGCTACCCTGGGCGCCAACGTCACGATAGTTTGCGGTCACGTGATCGGCCGTCACGCCTTTGTGGCCGCCGGAGCCGTGGTGACCCAGAACGTGCCCCCCCATGCCCTCGTGGCCGGAAACCCTGCCCGCCGAATGGCTTGGGTATGCGAATGCGGGCAATCCCTGGGCGACGATCTCGCTTGCCCGTGCGGGCGCAGTTATCGCCTGGTCACCGAAGAGGACGGACTCGCGCCCATTCCTTGATGCAAGCTGTTGCGGGCAAGCCTGCCTCCGGGTGCCGCGATCAGGTACTCGAACACTGGGAAATCGCACGGCCTACCACCCTTCGATTCCACCGGACATCTCTCGTAGAAAGTCGAGGCCCAGAGAACGTTTCGCTAGTGGTTCCCCTCTTCAATCCCCAGGGTCTCGAAATAGGGGCGCGAAAGACCTGATGGCCATACGCTTCGTTCTCCAGCGCGATTAGAGCCAACCCTGAACCCTGCTTTTGTCTTCACTGATGAGGAGCCCCCCCATGGTCCGTGCCGGTTCTGCCCTCCCCTCCATCGCGGCCCTGCTGGCCGCGCTGCTGGCATCGCCCGCCCTAGGCGCACCGCTTTGCACGAACCATCAACCCGAGCGGCAGGTTTTTTGGGGCGACCTCCACGTGCACACCGGCATATCCATGGATGCGAACCTCTTCGGCACGCGCCTGCGCCCGGCCGACGCCTACCGGTTCGCCACCGGCAAGGAAGTGCAAATCGGGCAGGCGGGTAACACGAGTCAGCCCGAGCGAACGGTGAAGCTCGCGCGTCCTCTTGACTTCGCCGCGGTCACGGACCACGCCTCCAACTTTGGCGGCGTCAGGCTCTGTACAACGCCGGGCTCGGCCAGCTACGACTCCGAAAGCTGTCAATTATATCGGACGCCTGTTGCGCTCGTAGGCCGGTCGCTACCCGATATCGTGCAGGAGATGCGCCGGATCGTAAGCGCCGGCCTGAACACGCCCGAGGTCTGCGGCGAGGACGGGGCGCTCTGCCGCGCGGCAGCCGGAGGCGCCTGGCAGGAAACCCAGGATGCCGCGGCGGAATGGAACGACGAGGCCCCGGCCTGCGCCTTCACCACCTTTGTCGCCTATGAGTACACCGCCACGCCCAATATGACGAAGATCCACCGGAACGTGATCTTCCGAAACGCCACGGTGCCGCCGCTGCCCATCTCATACGACGACCAGCCGAGCGCCATCGGGCTCTGGCGAGATCTGCGCAGCCAATGCCTCGACGCCGGCACGGGCTGCGACGTTCTGGCGATCCCCCACAACTCCAACCTCTCGAACGGCCATATGTTCGCCATCGAATACGGCGAAGCCAAGACAAAAGAGGAGCAGGCCGAAGTCGCCAGGCTGCGCGCGTCGATGGAGCCCATCGTCGAGATGAGCCAGATGAAAGGCGATTCCGAATGCCGCAACGGCATGTGGAACGTGCTCGGCGCGACGGACGAACTCTGCGGTTTCGAAAAAATGCGCGCCCCGGATACGCCCGACTGCGAGAACGGCACGGGCGAAGGCGCGCTTGGGGGCGAGGGCTGCGTCTCGCGGCGCGACTTCGTCCGCTACGCCCTGGCCGAGGGGCTCGCCGAAGCCGACCGCATTGGGGTGAACCCCTTTCAATTCGGCTTCATCGCCGCCACCGACGGTCACGATGGGCTTCCGGGCCCGGTGGAAGAATGGCGGCAGGATTTGATCCTGGGCGCGCCGAACCCCGCTCCGGGACGCAACTTGGGGGGCCTCGCCGCTGTTTGGGCCGAGGAGAACAGCCGGGAATCGCTCTTCCAGGCCATGCGCCGAAAGGAGACCTACGGCACCAGCGGCCCGCGCATGAGCGTGCGCTTCTTCGGGGGCTGGGACTACCCCAAAGACCTTTGCAAAGATCCCGAACTCGTCGCCAAGGGCTACAAAGGGGGCGTCTCCATGGGCGGCGAGATCAGAGCGGCGCCCAAGGGCAAGGCACCCACCTTCGTGGTGAGCGCATTGCGCGACCCGGGCACCGCCGCCCATCCCGGCACTCGGCTGCAACGTGCCCAAATCGTCAAGGCCTGGCCCGATGCCGAGGGCAAGATCCACCAGCAGGTCATGGACGTCGCCGGCGGGCCGAACGACGCCCGGGTGGACGAAGCCACCTGCGCCCCCATCGGCGCGGGGGCCGAGTCCCTTTGCGGCGTGTGGACCGACCCCAGCTTCGACCCGGACCAACGTGCGGTGTACTACGCCCGTGTGCTCGAGAACCCGAGCTGCCGCCAAACGGGATGGGCCTGCTTGCCTGGAGAGAACCGCCCCGGCTGGTGTGACCTTCCCGAAGTCGAAAAAACCGTCCAGGAGCGCGCATGGACATCGCCCGTCTGGTACGCACCCGGGACCGAGCCGGGAGGCTGAATAGGAGAACCGCCATGAAGAAGCTATTGAAGTGGATCGGCGCGATTTTCGGAATCTATGTTGCCTTTGTCTTCGCTTTCGAGACGTTTTTTCTCGGCATGTACCAGCCCAAGCTCGAGGGGACCGGGCTCCCGATGCTCGTCATCACCACGACGGATGCCGCAGGCGTGCCCGGCGATCGCCGGCTGGCGAACTTTGAAACGGACGGGAAGATCTATGTTTCCGCGCATCATTGGACGCGCGGCTGGTACCACCGAGCGCTCGAGAATCCCAATGTGCAGATCGAGATCGATGGGGTCGTGGCGGACTACCTCGCGGTTCCCGTGAAGGGCAAGGAGTTCGAGCGGGTGGCCACCGAAAAGCCCATCCCCTTCAGCTTCAAGTTCCTGATGGGCTTCCCGCCCGAGCGCGAAATTTTGCGGCTGGACCCGGCCAGCTAGGCCACCCGGCTCCGCGCCAAAGGAACCCCGTGAAGAAAGCGCTCCCTCTTCTCGCACTCTGCTTGTTCGGGCTGCACGCGCCCCCGGGTGCGGCCGATGGGGTTACGTCACCGGGTGCGGCGGATTTCGCTGTACTGGTCCCCGGCAGCGGTCACTATTCGCGACCGATTTCGACGGAGTCGCCGGATGCTCAAAAATTTTTCGATCAGGGCCTGCGCTTTGCTTGGGGCTTCTACTTCCCGGAATCGATTGCCTCCTATCAGCAGGCCAGCTTTCATGATCCCGACCATCCCATGCCCTATTGGGGCCTGGCCCACGCGATGGGACCCAATCCGAACAGCCGATACGCGCGAATGCCCGACGACCCGAAAGGCGAAGGACTGAAGGCGATCCAGAGCGCACGTGCACGCATCGGGAACGCCTCGGCTCTCGAAGCCGAACTGATCGCTGCCCTCTGGGTGTTCTACGACGAAGAAACCAACCCCGACGACGCCGAGCGCGACCGGGCCTACCTGGACGCCATGCGCGCCCTGAACGCGAAGCATCCCCAGGATCCCGATATCGCAGCCTTGTATGCAGCCTCCTATATGAACATCGCGCGCTGGAATTACTGGGATGCCCAAGGCAACCCCCAGGGCGAGACTCTCCCGGTTGCCGAAGCGCTCGAAAAAATCCTGGCGGCTCAGCTGACGCATCCCGGCGTCATGCATCTGCATATCCACCTGCTGGAAGCCTCGATGGAACCCGAGCGGGCGCTTATCTCGGCCGACAACCTCGAAAGAACCGTGCCCATCGCGGGACACATTGTCCACATGCCGGCCCATATCTACGTTCGCGTGGGCCAATTTCAGCGGGCCATCGACCAGAACGTTCGCTCCCAGGCCGTCGACCAGCAATTCGCTGCGATCTGGGGAGACCATCCCTTGCCGAATATCGGGACCTATCCCCTATCCCATCGGATCCACGCCGGGCACGCCATCGATTTCATTCGCTACGCGGCAACGGTTCAAGGGAATTTTGGGGTTGCGATTGAATCGGCCCGGAAAGCGAAAGCCATTGCTCTCAAGGATGGCGATATCAACCGCGCCCAAAAACGCATCGCCGCGCCATGGCTGATCCACAAAATCTTCGGCCAGTGGGAAGAACTTGTCGGCAACGAGCCTTCCCATTCTGGCAAGCCCTACCTCGACGGTATCTGGGCCTACGCACTTGGCAGTGCGCTCCTCAACACCGGGGACATGAAGGGCGCCGAGGTCCAGTTGGCGCGGCTGACCGAGCTCATCGAGGCGCCGGGCGCGGATCAATATCGCGCCGGCCCGACCCCGGTTTCATCCATCCTGAAGCTGGCTGCATCCTGCTTGACGGGCGAAATCGAACAGGCCAAGGGCGACCCGGAGGCCGCGATCGCTGCCTTCGAAGCCGCGGTCGTTCTTGAGGACGAAAACAACTACACCGAACCACCGGATTGGCCCCAACCCGCGCGCCATTACCTGGGCGCGGCACTCATGACAGCCGGTCGATACACAGAAGCCGAAGCCGTCTATCGACGCGACCTCAAATGGAATCACAACAATGGCTGGTCTCTATTTGGGCTGCAGCAGGCGCTGCAGGCTCAGGGCAGGGTCGCCGAGTCTCAGCAGGCCATGAACGAATATCGTAGAGCCTGGGGCTACTCCGACGTTGAACTCACGCGTTCGCATTTTTGATCCCCCCCCCAAGCTTTGCCCGATGGCCCGGGCCCCGCGTCCAAGCTCAGGTCCCCGGGAGCGACCGATCGAGGAAGTCGAAGGCTCGATTGATCGGCTCCTCGGCGAAACGGGCGGCGGAGATGTGGCCGCCATTCATTTCGAATAGTTCCACGGTCACCCCCGCCTCCTGGAGGGCATCGCGCATGCGACGGGAGTGCTCGACATCCACGACCCAATCGTTCC
Source organism: Myxococcales bacterium (assembly GCA_014240165.1). Taxonomy (GTDB): domain Bacteria; phylum Myxococcota_A; class UBA9160; order UBA9160; family UBA4427; genus JAZXM01. Next base: position 9,759 of record JAAZXM010000077.1, read on the forward strand.
GGCCATGGTAGAGGAAGGTCGGGGGATGCTCGGAATCGGCGGCCAGCAAAGGCGAGGCCTCCTCGTAAATCGGTGCAATTTCCTCGGGGCTGCCACCGAGGAAGTTCTTCACGGGCCGCGCACCGCCCAGCAGACGCAGATCCGTGGGGCCGGCACCCGCAACGCAGGCTTGGACTTCCGCGGGCACACCCGCGCACGTGGAGCCGGCCGCCAGTTCCGGGCGCGCGGCGGCGAGCAGGCTCAGATGTCCCCCTGCAGAGTACCCCCAGAGCGCGATCCGATCCGGGTCGATGCCCAGGCCTCCGGCGTTGGTTCGAACCCAGCACACCGCCGCGAGGACGTCGGCCAGTTGCGCCGGATAACGGTTCTCGGGCGCAAGGCGATACTCGATATTCACCGCGGCGTAGCCGCGCTCGACCGCCTTCTCCGCGACGCGTTGCATTCGCCGCCGATTTCCCCGCGACCAACTCCCCCCATGCACGAGGATGACCGCCGGCAGGGCCTCAACGGCCTCGGGGCGATGGATATCGAGGACCCGGCGGGGATCGCCGTCGTGATACGAGATATCTCGTCGCACCTCCCAGCCCGCTTGGGCGGCGCCCATATCGTTTTGCGGCCGCGTGCCCGGACACGCAGCGATTCCGACCACGAGAATGCCGAGGACGAGACGAGCCCCCATCCGAAAGGGAAAAAACCACATCGCCCTACTCTGCCACTTTTCAGGATTTTCCGACACCTTATGACTCAGGCACGCCTTTCGAACTGCTCTCGGGCATCGCTCTATTTCGCTGGCTTGCCCTCCGCCTGCGTGGACTCTGCGCGAGGGGGAGCCGTAAAGGGCTGTCGCTATGCCCTCGGCACCAAGCCTCGACAGATCAGCGTTCGCCCGTCTGGCGCCGAATGCGGTCGAGGTCCCAAGCCAGAAGCCAGTCGTCCGCGTAGTCGGCCGGTCCCCATACGGTGCTGAGCCGATCGCCGAGCTTTTGGCCCAAGACTCTTTGACGCTCGACGAGTTCGCGGACCAGCGGGAATCCCATGCGCTCGGCTCTGGCCTTTTCCGCCCCGCTTACCTGGGCCGATTCCGCTCCGGGCTCGCGATGGACAACGACCCAGCGTGCGCCGCTGCGCAGGAAGGCAATCGGTCGATGCCCCAGCGGGCGAAGCGAATTGCGGAGAGAAAGGCGCGGGTCTTTCCACCAGACGTCGATCAGGCTGGCGACGACGACCGTTTGCCCGTGGACGCGCTGGTGGGCTGGGGCCACGTCGGGGAACGCCACTCCGTGCCAGAGGACTTCGATGACGGTGCCGCCGCGCCCGCTTTCCTGAAGAGAGGCGTAAAAGTTCTCGCCCGGAAGCGTGAGGGAATCGGGGGTGTAGTCCTGCCAACCGCGGTGTGCCCAGGCGTGGACGAATGACCCTTCGCGAAAGGCGTCCCGGCCCAGGGGGCCCGCCCAGTAGAAGACGAGCATGAACCCGAGAACGAGGGCGAGCGAGAGGGCTTTCCTGACCGGCTTGGCGTGGGTCGAGGGCGCAAGCCCGGCTGCAGTAAAGAGAAGCAGCAGGGGCAGCACGATCATGACGAAACGGGTCAGAAGAATTTCGCTCTCCGAACCCAGGGAGCCGATCACGGATACGGCCACGATCTGGGCGGCGATCTGGGTAAGCCCCAGCCCGGCCAGGCGAGGCGCCAGGCCAAAGAGCCGCCACACGCCAAACCCGGCGACGGCCCAGAAGACACAGCCAAGGAGGGGTGATCCGACTCCAGCCAACCGGGCCAGGGTGGCCACCAGTCCCTCAATTCCCGGACGCCCCTGGCCTCCGAGTTCCTCGAGCAACCAGACGATGGAGCGCCATGCGGGACCCACGAAGAGCAGCACGCCGAGCGCGACCCCTAACGCCATTCCCACCCAGGTGCCCAGGGTTGGGGCATCCCGGCCGGGTCTCGACCAGAGACGCACACCCGCATAGGCGAGAGGGGCGGCCACAAAGGGCAAAGCGAGCAGATGGGTGCAAACGGCGAGCCCCGAGGCGATCGCGTAGACGGCTCCGGCGCGGCGTGAGCCGGTTTCGATCCATCGCAAAGCGGCAAAGGTGACGATGACTCCCAGGACCACCAGCGGGAGGTATCCCCGTACCATGCGCGAATAGAGGACGAGTTGCGGCGAAATCGCCAACAGCCAGGCGAGTGGGTAGACGACACGAAAGGGCAGCCGGCTTCGCAGAAAAAGGGGCAACCCGATAAGAAGAAGGAGCCCGCATAACCAGACCGGCGCACGCAGAGCGAGCTCGCCGGGTTGCATCCCTGACTCGAGCATCAACCGATGCACAGCTGCCAGGGGAGGAGAGTAGTTGGCTCCGGAGATCAGGAAATGCTGGAAGAGTTCGGGAAGGGGACGAGCGAGAGCAGCAGAGATCTCCCAGCGTTCGTCGCCGATCAAAACTTGATCGACGAGACCGCGGCTGCGCAGCAGGAAGCCCACCACGAAGGGCAAGCTCCACAGCGCCAGCTGAAGCCCTCGCGGTCCGCCCGGCTGGGAAGAGGCCTTCATGGGGCGCCGATTCGTCGAATCGTTTTGGAGCATCCGTTGTCCACGGTTTCAGAATACGCGAAACCACTCTCGCACGCGGCTCTCGCGCTGGGCGACCTGCGCCCTGGCGATTTAAAGACCCCAATATTGAGCCCAGAGGGGACCTTCGACCATAACCATGATGGGAGGTTTCGGCGGCAACACCTGGTGTTTTACGTGCAACGGCGGACAATGCAGTTCTTGTTGAGCCTGAAGCCTGGCCTGGGGGAAGCAATCCGTCTCTCTTTGTATTGGGTTGTATTGGGGTCTCATCCGCACCGGGTAGTCGTTCTCTCATCGGGGGGTGTCATTGTCCTAGTAGGACTTTTCGTGACGGGAATCGGCTACGATCTGCTTGTAACTCAGATCAACTCGACATTCGGTATGTCGCTGGATACGATAATGTTTCCGATGCCCCCAATTTGGGGAGACCATTCGTCGCTCGATGACTCCTTCCCCACGAGAGATGAAGCCACCGAGTTTTGGATCCCATTGCCTTCGACCATAACCATGATGGGAGGTCCCGATGGCAACGCCTGGTGTTTTACGTGCAACGGCGGGCAATGCAGCTCTTGTTGAGCCTGAAGCTTCGCCTTGGAGAGGAACATCCCGTCTCTCTTTTTATTCGGCCCTCTTCTGCGCAGTACAGTGCATTCTCGCCCCGTTGGGACGCTGAAGTCTGGGCTGATAGCGTGCAAGATGGAGGACGGGCCGAGAGTGGAAAGCCACGAACGGCGACCAAGGAGACCATGACGACATGCTGAAAAGATTCAAAGCTACGCTCTCCTTGATCGCGGGCATAATTGCCGGCGGCACGTTGATATATTTTGCGCTTTCTCTTGGACTGGACGTGCCCAAGAGCAAGGCTTTATTTATCTCGGTGGCTTTGTCTGCGTTCCCGGTTCCCTTGATCGGCGTGTTTGCACTTGTGGCCGTGCGCCCCGTCGGCCACGAAAAAATCACGGATGATGAAGCTGGGTACAGTCGAGATTTTGCCATTGCAAGTGGAGGCTACACGCTCTCCGCTCTCCCGTACCTAGTTGCCGTTTCGGGCTTCGGGAGCGGAAGGATCGGGCTGGGGGCTACTCTCCTGGGCGTGTACGTGCTGATGGTAATCCTGCCTATCCGGAGCCTCGTGCGGGTCCGCAGAACACTCGAGTATCGAGCGAATCAGAGCTGACGCATCCCTAATCCGCTTCGCCTCGAGAATCCGATTGTCAGCACACATGGGCTGGCTTCACGGGTATGGGAGACGGCCACTGGCGAGTGGGTGGGGCGAAATTTCGCCCTCCCAAAATCCGAATTGCGGAGTGGCATCAAACGCTTATCCGATTGCCGGCCCACCTTGCATTTTGCACCCGGTGCAGAATCGCGAGTAAGGGGCGAATTTGTGCGCCCTACCCTGATCCGCCCGATAGCACCCCTAGGCGACGGACCACATCACAGCCGCCGTCACGCCAAGCTCCGGTGGCCCTTTCCGCGGAGGCCCCTCCGGGTCGCGATCAGGGCAATGAGCATGGCCAAGAAGGCGATTCCGAACGGCCGTAGGCTTGGTACGGGCGAAACCGATGTCGATGAGAGAGCACAGATCGCGTCGATATCGGCTCCCACGTGCCAGGCGGGCGCGGTATTTCCTTCGATGGGGTCGTCTGTGAGTCGAACGAAAGTAAAGCTGTCGTCCGTGCCAAAGCCGAAAGCGTCTATATCGATGGCGCTGGTACTGCCGAAGATCTTCCCTATATCGTGCCAAACGATTCCGTCGGCGCTGATCTCGACAAATGTGTCTTCTACGTCGGGCCCGACTTCGAAGATCCAGAGATCCGTCTCGGGGCCGCCGCTGCCAGTGAGCGCGTTGTCGAGAAAACGCAACGTGATGGTCCCCCCAACGCCCAGCGAGACAGAGTCGCAAGGCGGACCGTGTTGAGTACAGCCCGGCTCGTAGTCGGGTGCTCCAAGCGACGTATCTGGAAAGGTGGCCGCTCCCGCTGGCGCAGGCGAGCCCGGGAAATAGTCTTGGTAGCTGTCGGCAAAGGAGTCCCCCGCGCAGGTCGAAACCTCGAGCAGCGGACGATTCTCGAGAATCGGATCCTCCGACGTGCGGATGGCCAGCCCGTTGCTTCCGCCGGGCAGTAGGACCAGGCCGTGATTCGGCGCCCCTCCGACCCAGCTCTGGACCGCAGCGGTGACATCCAGACGAATCGTCTCGTTCTGTTCCGCAGGAGGCGTGGCAACAACAGCGACCGACGAGGCCTCTAGATCGTTGGCATCGACCCCGTCGCCGCCGAAGTCATTGTTCCAGGTGATGAGGTCGGCATCCCAGGGCTCCAGCAGCGTGTGTAAGGGGTGATTGTTGGTACTCTGCGCGTTCGCCTCGCCGCTTACGACCAGGACGAGGTCGGCATCAGCGACATAGGAACCGGGTTCGAGTTGGCCAGGGCCGCTTCCCACGATGCCGTCGAATTCAATCAGTATTTGGTAGGTAGTAATCGGGGCATCGACCCAGAGAAACTCGGCGGCGTTGAAGTTGGCATCTGGCTCCGCGAATTTGATCTGGGTGTCCACGGTGCCCTGATACACACCCAGCCCATGACCGTCATCGAATCCATCCTGATAGTTCAAGTTCCCCTGCGGTTGCGCCCCACCCGACCCACTGGCCGTCACAATGAAAAATCCGATCCACAGCGCGAGCTTTCGCATCCCGAACCCCTCCAAGCCATACAAGCCAAGCTCATTCTGCCATGATGCAACGCGAGCAGTCACGACTTTTGCTCTCGAATCCCCTTCGATAAATCCTCGTCGCGCCCCATCAGCCATAGAGACAGCCTCAGCCGACCAAGCCCACGCTCGGGCGAGCCTGCCTACTAGCGGCTGTCTCTGCCTAGAGGAGTAGCGAGCAGTCACAAGACCGATAAGGACCACGACGACCATTCGCCGGAGCGGGAAGAGCCCCCAACGGCCGTATACGGCCCCAACGAAAATCGGGGCTCGCTCCCAATCCCGTAGCTCCGCGGAAAATATGGTGACCCGGGCGCGAGTCGCGGGCGAGCGCAGCTCGCCAAGCGCATCCGCCTGCGGGCTTCGCCCGCACGCTTCGCGAACGCACGACCCCCAGCTTCGGAGGCCGAATCCGAAGTCGGAATAACGTCGCGTTATCAAATCCTTATACGATTCCCGGCCCACCTTGCACTTTGCACCCGGTCCAAGCTCATGCCCAAGCGACGAACTCGCGCGCCCTACCCTTCCCGCCCGATCGAACCGTCACGGCCACCCACCGCATGACACCCGCTTCCTAGCCCCCAACTCCGCGAAGGTGGCGCGAGGCTCTCAGTCCCCGCAGTGATCGCCACGGACGCCCAGAGGTGCTGTCCGGCTCGAGGCCCCGCTCGGCCGCTCTCGAACTTGCTGAGGGTGTAATCAAGTTCACAGCCTTCCGTGCCTGCCCGTGAGAGTCTTGGGCCTCAGTCTTTCATCCAAAGGAAGGAGATGGTTATGCGAACGTTCTTTCTGGCAGCGGTACTGGTTCTGATGGCGAGCGGGGCGCAGGCTGCGTCGTATCTGAGTTGGTCATCCGGGGTAATTGGCACGATCGTCTACAACCGAGCCGAACCCACGGACCCCGTCGTTCCCCATCCCTACGATGGGCCAGACCTTCAACACGGCGTGTCCTCACCGAATGCGTTCCTATCGGATGCGAGCATCTTTCACGCTGTTTTGAGCTCGGCGAGCCTGAACAACGCGGACCTGAGCTACGCGACTCTCGGTGGGGCCTTCCTGGACGCGGCAAACCTGAGCTTGGCCGACCTGACCTGCGCGATCTTGACGGACGCGGACCTTTCCGGCGCAAACCTGACTGGCGCAAACCTGGCTTGCGCGACTCTGAGGAACGCGGACCTCGCCAGCGCGAACCTAACAGGTGCGAACCTCTCCGGTGCGGACCTGTCCGGCGCAACACAGATCGGGACCACGTCCGGCACTCCCTACTACGACGCCCAAACAACCTTCTCCAATGATTTGGGCTCTGTAGCGTGGAGCGGAGGCTACGCCGCCTCCAGCCACTTCGACCCCGTAGCCGCAGGCTGGGTACTCGTCCCCGAACCATCAACCGCCCTCCTACTCGGCCTCGGACTAATCGGCCTTGCGGCGAGTGGCGGTCGGCGCGATCGC
>JAAZXM010000078.1 GCA_014240165.1 Myxococcales bacterium
TTCGTGACTTCCACGCTCCACTGACCCGGGCTCGATCCGGGGCCAGCCTGTCCGCCCGCTCAGGCGGTGGAATACGAATTCGGGGGCGCGACCGGGCGTCCTCTTTTCCGGCACGCTCTGATCCGGGCTGATCGGGTTCGCGGATTCCGCGCCGCTGGCGAGCCGTGGCGGGATCCTCCACGCTCGGGCCATGCGGCGGTGGATACTCAGATTGGGATTCGGACCGAGCCTTTTTCTGGCTTTGTTCGGGTCGGTGCTGATCGGTCTGGGTGCGCCCCCCGGAGGTTGGCTCCCGGGTCATTGGCTTGGCTTTGTGCCCGTGTTGGTGCTGGCCCGGCGCGAGAACATGACCCCCCGCCAAGCCGCAGCTCTCGGTCTCGCAGGGGGTCTGGGCATCGGCCTGGTGGGTTTCCCGTGGATCGCCGACCTGTTGATGCGCTTTGCCGGGATGCCGCGTCCGGTGGCGGCGGCGGGGCTCGGGCTCTTCGCCCTCTGGATGGCGATCCCCTACGGGCTCTGGGCCCTGGGGCTACGCCTGGGGCCCTTCGAGGGCTGGCGTTCCTATGCGTGGCCCGTGGTGCTCTTCGTCGCGTTGCAATTCGCCTGGCCCAATCTCTTCCCCTACACGCCGCTGATCGGCTTCGCCGAGCGGCCGGCGCTGATGCAACTCGCCGAGTTCGGCGGGGTTCCGCTGCTCGAGGCCATCGTGGTGGGCTGGGCCGTGGCGGCGGCCCGGGCACTGACCCGGGAGGGGCTGCGAGCGGCAGCGGCGGATCTCGCGGTGGTGCTCCTGTTGCCCCCCGCCATTCTCGCGTACGGGGCGGCGCGCATCACGGCGCTTGACGAGGCGGCCGCGGCTGCACCCGTGCTTCGCGTGGGCATCGTACAGCCCAATATTCCGGTGGGGGGAGGCATGTCGGGGCTGGAGCGATTGGAGCGGCTTCGTGAGCCGTCGGCGGAACTCGCCGCAGCGGGCGCCGAGTTGGTGGTCTGGCCCGAAGGGGGCACCTATCCCTACCGCGTGGCGCGTCCCTTTGTGCACGAACGGGTACTCGGTCCCGGTAGGCCCCTCTTGCGCCATCGCGTGCCCACCTTGCTCGGGGCGGGATCCCGAGCACCGGATGCGCGTCATGGGTACAACAGCGCGTACCTGCTCGGCCGGGACGGCGCGGTGCAGGGCCGTTACGACAAGGTCAACCTGGTGCCCATCGGCGAGTCGATCCCCTGGGTCGATCCGGATTGGGTGAGCGATCGCATCCCCGAGATCGCGCACCACTACGCGGGCGCCGGGCCCGAGCGCTTCGTTCTTTCCCGAGAGGATGGGAAGGCCGACGCGGCCCTCGGTCCGCTGATCTGTTACGAGGATATTCTTCCGCTCTTTGTCCGCGACGTGGCGCGTTTGCCCGGAGGCGTCGACCTCTTCGTGAATGTCACCATCGATGCGTGGTACGGGGATACCGCCGAGCCCTGGGAGCATCTGGCCCTGGCCCAATTCCGCAGCGTCGAGCACCGGATTCCCCTGGTGCGCAGCACCAGCACCGGGGTGAGCGCGGTGGTGGACGCGGGAGGGCGCGTGGTTGCCCAAATCCCCCTGCGGCCGGTGGAAGCGGAAACCGCCCACCTCTACACCCCCGAAACCCTACTCGCCGACGTGCGTCTGCCGCGCAATACCGCAACGTCGCCCACGGTCTACGCCCGCTTCGGCTGGCTGCTCCCTTGGGCTTGCGTGGCGGTGGTGACCGGGATTGGAGCCCGGGCGTTCGGGGTGCGTCGCCGACAAGGGGGCGCCTGAGCCCAGCCCCTGCGCGCCGCCCGGCGGATTCTCAGTCGCCGCCTTCTTTCTCCGCTGCGACCTCGGCAATTTTCTGCTCCACCACGGCGAGCAGCGGCGCCACTCGCGGATAGCCCACGTATTGGGTGAGGTGGATCAGTACTTCACGCAATTGCTCGGGGCTCAGTTCATCGTTCTTCAGGGCGGCCTTGGCCTGGATGCCAAAGGTCATGCCCTCGCCCAGGGCCGCGATGGCGCCCATCATCAGCAAGCGGCGGTCGCGCTGGTCCAGGGCGGGCCGTGTCCAGACATCGCAAAAGAGGTTCTCCATCATGAGATCGAAGAAATCGTTGGCGCCTCGGGGTAGAGGAGCGACATCCCCGCAATAGACCTGCTTGAATTTCTCGAGCCCCTTTTCCCAGCGATCCATTTCACTCATGGTGCGATCCTTTCGTCTCCGCTCGGCTCATGCCGGCGGATTCATTCATCGAGGGGTGCCTCGGGTTGCACTTCGATCGTATCCACGCGCACGCCCTCGGGCGTGGTGACCGCGGTGACCACCGCCCGCCCGATGGCTTCGCCGGGCATCATGGCCAGGTGCCGTTGGAGCCCAAAATGTTGCCAGCGTGTGACCAGGCGGGTGATCAGCGCTTCGCCCCAGGTCGCGGCGTATTCGCTCATGGCCGGGCCCACCCGGATCACCGTGGAGCGAAGCCCGGTGCCCTCGAATTCCAGGGCGAGGGCTGCGGCGAGACCTTCCAATCCCGCCTTGGTGGCGGTGTAGATGGATTGGTAGGGACGCGGTGAGCGCTGGGCGTCGGAGCTGATGAAGACGAAGTCCCCGCGCCGCCTCTCGGCGTAGAGCGGAACCAGGGCGCGTTGGCAGATATAGGCCGGGCCGGCGAGGTTGACCGCGATCTCATCACCAATGGCCTCGGGCGTCGCGTCCTTGAGGAGACCGGGGTGGCTGAGCCCGGCATTGTTGACCACGACATCGGCCACGCCGAGTTCGCTCTCCACCGCGCTGAAGAAACGATCGACCGAATCCGGCCGGGCGACATCGAGTTCGTGGGCGAAGGCCTGGCCCCCGACTGCTTCGACCCGGCGCGCGGTTTCGTCCAGGCGGTCGCGCCGCCGCGCACCCACTGCCACTCGCCAGCCCAGGGCGCCCAAGGCCTCGGCGATGGCGACGCCCAGCCCCGAGGATGCGCCGGTGACCACGGCGGTGCGGACTGCGCGGGAGGGGGTGGGGGACGGGGACGGAGTACTCATGCAGGGGGTACAGATAGCAGCCGTTCAGCCGCTCGCCGTCGCGATTTCCTCGAGCATCTCGGATCGGTTCGGGCCCATGCGGACGGGTTCTCGCTCGTCCCGGCGGCCCCACACCGCCATCACCCGGGCGAGGAGGTCCGGCGCAGCCATCAGGTCGCTGGGGTCGTCGAGCATATTGAAGATTCGCATGAAGGCGCGGGTGACCACGATGTCCTCACGCATGGCCGGGACCAGGCCCTCCACCAGGAGCGAGCGCATATAGGCCTTGGGATCGATGGAGCCATCCTCGCGCTGGAAGGCGAAGGGGTCTTCGCCGCGCTCGTCTACGCCGGTTCGCTCCTTGGCGGCGCGGTCCTGGGCCAGCATATTGGCGTACCAGGGAACGAGTTGGCGCTGGACCTCGGTATTCATTTTTTCAGCGAAAGCCAATGGGTCGTCGAGGTGCTCGGCGTAGCAGTCCGCCGCGAGCCAGGCGGAGATCCACGCCGAGGTGCAGCCCCGGCCGGAGATCGGGTTCTGGTGGAGCAGGGCATCGCCGATGGGGTAGAGGCCCAGGGCCAGGGGGCGGCCTTCGGGCGCGAAATGGCGCAGGGTGTTTTTCAGGTTCGCATAGGTATAGACATCGGTGATGGGCTCGGAGACGGCCGGGTCTACCCAGGGGCCCGGCGTGGGCAATGCTTCGGTGACGGCCTGGAAGACCGCGGCGTCGCGCACCGAGCGCAGGGCGTCGTCGCTGGGGGCGGCGGCCAGGGTGATGGAGAAGATGCGGGAGTCGCCCAGGAAGATCGCGTATTTGAGGTAGCCGAGGTCCCCACCGATGGGTCCTTCCAAGGGCGGCGTCTCGACGCCATCGCGCAGTCGGTAGAAGCGCGAGCAGTAGAAGATCCCGCAGCCCTCGGAATCCTTTTCGAGGGGCGGGCTGCCGATCTCCTTTAGCCAATCGGCGAGTTGGGTATTGCGCCCGGAGGCGTCCACCACGAGATCCGCCTCGACGGTGGTCTCCTCGCCCGAGTCTTCCTGGAAGCGGACGCCCTTCACCCGGGGCAAGCCGCTTGGTTCGTCTGTCTCCGAGAGCAGGCCCGTCACCCGCACCCCATCCCGATAGTCCGTGTCGGTGGCCCGTTCTACGTGGCGACGCAGCACCCAATCCAGGGTGATGCGTCGGCAGGCCAGGAGTACGATCTCATCGTCCTCTGGAATGAGTTCGGGGTTTTCGAAAGTGGCCTCTACGAGATCGGAGAAGGGCAGGGTTTCGGCGCCCGCGGCCATTAGATCGGCGTAGAGGTCGGGCGTCCGGTCGCGGATGCCGTTGTGGAGCCGCGCCAGGAAGGCGTGTGAGTGCCGGGCCTGGGGCGCGCCTCTGCGCTCCCAGCGCTCGAAGGCCTCCACCGCAGAATCACAGTCGGGCAGGCGCTCTCCCTCGAGCAGCGTGACGCGGTGGCCCTGGCGTGAGAAGGCGAGGGCGGCGAAGAGGCCTGCCACGCTGCCGCCCACGATCACGACCTGTCTCGAGGGCCCCCTTCCGGGCGCTTCTTCGTCTTTCCCTTCGCTCGTGTGCATCGCTCCGCTCGGTCGACCGGTTCCCTGAAGGTCCAGTGGGGTTGGCGGTAGAGGCTCGCCCAGCGCGCGCGCTTGCGCCAGAGGTCTCGGCCTGGGTCGCCAGGCGGTGGGGATCTTGAGCGACCTTCTTCACGGCGAGCGCGGGGTCGAGTCCCTGCGCTCCGCCATGCTCTTTACGGCGGTGTTCTTCGCGGGGTGGTCGGTGGTCCACTACGCCCTGGCGGCGCGAACCCTGCCCGCTGATCTCGAGGCGAAAGACAGCCTGGTCTCGTGAGCGCGCGCTTTGGGTGCCCAGTCCGGTACCCTGTCGGGCATGGGCGATATTTCCTCGCGCGCCGCGTATCCGCGGCATTGGGTGTTCTGGGACGGCGAGTGCACGCTCTGCGGCCGGGCGGCGCGCTGGAGCGAGCGGCACGACGAGAGCCGGCGCCTGGAATTGGTTGCCTACCAGCAGGCCCCTTCGCCCCCCATGACCGAGGCGCTCGAGCGCGCCTGCGCCGACGCACTCCACGTGGTGCGGCGCGACGGCCAGGTGATGCGGGCAGGGCGCGCGCTGCTCTTTGCGTATGGTGAACTCGGTCATCCGTGGATGGCCCAGGTCTTCGCCCGGCGGCCGCTGATCTGGGGCGTGGAGATCGTCTACTGGCTCGTGGCCCGCAACCGTCGCCGAATCAGTCGCCTGCTTTCTTGGGGCGGGGCGGAAGGACCACCCGCCCGCGGCGCTTCGGAAGAGCGCGAGCCTTGACCGTCGCCACCTGGTCGGCGATGTCATCGTAAAGATCGTCGACATCGACCGGACGGCCTTGCGCGATGCGCTTGGAGAACATGGTGATGGGGAAGAAGATGGCCTCTTCCTTCTCCCAGCGCAGGGCGCGGCTATGTCCGTAGTCGTCATCCACAACTACCCAATGGAGGTCGAAGTTCTTGGCGAGCACGTCTCCGAAGGCCAGGCCCAGGGCCTGCTGGTTGAAGATCTCGTCCTTGTCGATCCAGCGACCGTCGAGCAAGCGCTGCAGCGTGACGAGGTCGCGGGTTTCGCCGCCGGTGAGAGGCGTTCCCAGGTGTCGGCGCGCCAGTTGATCGGCCAACTCGCGCTGGCGCTGGGATTTGATCAGGTCCGGCGACTGCAATTCCTCGACGGTCCGCGGTTTGAATTGTGCCCATGTGGGATCCGGCATGAGTGCGGGGAAGAGCAGCGCGGCCATGGCCAGAACAGGGGTCAGCGCTCCCCGGGCCCGCCGCAGCCATCGGCGTGATTGGATAGCGGCGTTGCGGTGGCTCGCCCGGGCGGAGGGAGATCGGGAAATGCAATGGAGGTTCACGGGTCGCCCTTCATCCTTCGGATTGCCCCGGGTGCGGCGTTTCGCTTTGCCCGAGCCGGGGGTCGTTGCAGCGCGGCAGCATAGCCCAGCCCCGGAACCGGCCCTTGGCCAGGAGTCAGCGGCGAGAGGCTCGGGACCCGCGGCCGCGCCCTGGGTTGCGGGTCACGGAGCGCCGGGTGAAGGCGATGATCTTGTAGCCGCGACTGTGGCTGAGAATCTTCATGGATCCGGCGCCGTCGAGGTCGCGCTCGTAGGGGAGGCTGCGGTTGGCCACGATCAATGCCCGGCCGCCCATCGCCAGGGCTTCGGCAAGGCGGGTGAACATGGCCCGGGCCGGGCGAAGGTCCACAGCTTTGCCTTCGTGGAAGGGCGGATTGACCAGGGCGAGGTCGAAGCCCGTCTCGGGACAATTTTCCTCGGCATCCCACCAGCCGACTTCCGCCCGGGTTTCCAGGGATAGGTGGGCGAGGTTTCGCGCGGCGCTCGCCACCGCGCGGGCGTCGCCGTCCAAGAGTAGCGCCCGGGCCTCGGGCCAACGCACCAGGCTCGCGAGGCCGAGGGGTCCGATTCCGCAACCCAGATCGAGGATTTTGTCCGGGGCCCCTTCGTCTTCCAGGGCCTCGAGGAGCAATTGGGTCCCCGTGTCCAGGCGCTTGGCGCTGAAGACGCCGGGTTCGGCATGGAGCGATACCGATCGCCCGTTCGCCAGGGGGACTTCGATTCGGGATGCATCCGCCCCGTGAGGAGCGGGCCCGGAACCCCGCTGGAAAGCGACGATCCGTGCATGGCGCCGATTGCTGAGAATTTGCGGGGGCTGGTCGAGTTCCTGCGCCAAACGCTTGACTAGCGAGGTGATGCCCAGGTCATTGCCTCCGCAGACCAGCAGGCGCCCGCCGCTTTCGAGTAGTTCCCAGGCGGCGCCGAGGTCGCGCCAGGTTGCGGCCCGGCTCTTTTGCACGTGCACGAGGGCCTGGCCGAATTGCTCCTCGGAGGGGCCGGGTGCCGAGGCGGCGACACGGATGCCCGAGGCCTGGGCTTCGAGCCACGGGCCACGCCAGGGCAGGATCGCCAGGCCGCCGGTATGCGCGGCACCGCGATCGCCCTGGAATTCCACCAGGGGTTCGGGTGCGAGTACGCCCTCGTCGAAGATCAGTTCATCCGCCGCCATCTGGGGACCATAGGATGGGCGCCCTCGGCGCGCTGGAGGTGCGCGTCAGTGGTTGGCGGGTCGAAGGGCTTCGAGGTGCGCGTTGAGGAAACGCCCGGCGGGATCCCAGGCATCGCGCACCTGCCACCAGTCATCCCATTTCGGGTGGAGCGCCGCGAGTTCTGGCCCAGTGCGGTAGTGGACCTTGCCCCAATGCGGTCGGCCGGCGAATTGGGCGAAGAGTGCTTCGCAGGCTCGGAACAGGGGTTCGTCGGGTTGGTCGACGCCCTGGTGTACCGAGAGGGTGGCCCCGGGGCGTTGGTACGCGGTGGAGAGCCAGACATCGTCTTCCGCCAGGGTGCGGTATTCCACCGGCCAGGCCAGGTCGGGAAAATCCCGGGCGAGCATTTCGCGCAGGGCGCGAAAGCAGGCGGGGCCGTCTTCCCGGGGCACCGTGTACTCCATCTCCGAGTGCTTGTCGTTGCGTTCGTTGGCCAGGACCTCGTCACTCCAGGCCCTGCGCTCGCCCTCCTCGGCCAGGGGGTAGACGGGATCCGCATCGGTTTCCGCCAGGCTCTTGCACGCGGTGCGTGGCCGGCCGGGCATCCAGAAGAACTCGAAATGGCGAGTGGCGGCAGCCAGTTCGTCCAGGCGGTCGAGTACCGTGTCGACGTCTTCCAGCCAGATCTTTTCCTGCAAGCGGTAGGCGGGGCGAACGGCCAGGGTGAGTTCGGTGATGACCCCCAGCGCGCCCAGGTTCAGCCGCGCCGCCTGGAAGAGTTCGGGTTCGTTCTCCGCCGAGCAGTCCACCCGGGAGCCATCGGCGAGGATCAGGCGCGCGCCCATCACGCCCGCAGAAAGGTTGCGCAGCTTTTCGCCGGTGCCGTGGGTTCCGGTGGCCACCGCACCCGCGATGGCCTGGCGGTCGATGTCGCCCTGGTTGAGCAGCGCGACGCCCTCGGCCCGAAGGGGGACGCCGAGGTCCGCGATGCGCGTGCCCGCGTGCACCCGCGCGGTTCCGGCAGCGGGGTCCACACTGACGAGGCCGCTCAATCCGGCGAGGTCGAAAACGACGCCCTCGGTGGGAACCAGGGGTGCGTGGCTATGGGCGGCCCCCACCACGCGCATGCGCAGCCCCGAGTTGGCCGCGCTGCGCACGGCGTCCACGACTTCGGCTTCGCTCGAGAGAGAGGCCACCCGGGCGGGCTTTGCGTGCAGGCGCCCCGACCAATTCGACCATTCCGCCAAGGTGCTCGCCTTTCCGCGTGGTCGCGCGCTTCGGAGAAATCCGCTTGCGGCCTCATCCCCGCGGCTTTGCGGGTGGGCCGCAGAGTTTTCGCAGCCCCGCCGGGATTGTCAAGCCAGCGCCCGTTCGGGGGTGGCCGTGGGGGATCGGCTTATGCGATCATGGCCCGACGCTTTTTGACCTGCGTGCCCACGACAGCTCATTCGCGATCCGGGCGCGCTCCGCGGAGGCGCCCGCCCGTCCATACGCTCTCCTCCGCGAGGAAAGGATATTCATGCGATTTAGCCTGGCCGAGTCCATGTGTGCACCGGAGAACTACATCCCCCTGGCGATTGCCGCGGAGGAGGCGGGCTACACCTCGTTTACGATTCCCGACAGCATCGCCTACCCCGAGGTCTCGGATAGCAAATATCCCTACACCCCCGATGGCAACCGGGAATTCCTCGATGGCAAACCCTTCATCGAGCCCATGATCCTGACCGCTACCCTGGCGGCGGTGACCGAGCGCCTTCGCTTCACCACCTTTGTCGTCAAGCTGCCCGTGCGCAATCCGGTGTTGATGGCGAAGCAGGCCATGTCCCTGGCGGTGCTCAGCGACAACCGGCTGGGCTTTGGTGTGGGTATCTCTCCCTGGCCCGAGGATTTTGAAATCACCGGTGTGCCCCTGGCGGGTCGCGGCAAGCGTATGGACGAGATGATCGAGATCATTCGCGGCCTCGAGACCGGGGAGTTCTTCGAGTTTCACGGGGCACATTTTGATTTTCAGAGCATCAAGATGAGCCCGGCGCCCACGTGTCCTCTTCCCATCCTGATCGGCGGTCATGCGGAACCCGCCCTGCGCCGGGCGGCCCGGCTGGGCGACGGCTGGATGCACGCCGGGGGCGATGCTGAGGCGCTTTCCGGCATGCTGGATCGGCTGGGGGAATTGCGTCGGGAATACGGCCGGGAGAAAGAACCTTTCGAGGTCCACGTGATCTCCATGGATGCCTTTACGGTGGACGGGATCAAGCGCTTGGAGGATCTGGGTGTCACCGATGCCATCGTGGGCTTTCGCAACGCCTACGAGGCCGATACCACGACACTGGACCAGAAGGTCGGCGCTCTGCGCAGCTTCGCGGACAAGGTGATCGCCAAGGTCTAGTGGTGGGGCTGGGGCCTAGCGGAACTCGAGGCCGAGTCGAAACCCCACGGTATCGATGCCCAGGTTGGGCGGGTGGATGTTGGCGTTGGAAATATGCTGCCAAAGGACGCTGGCGATGAGCCCGAACCGTTCGTTGAGAGGCTGACGGATCCCCACCGCGGTGTGGATGAAGAAGCTGAAGCCGTTGTCCTGGCTCTGGAGGTCGAAGGCGAGGTTTCCCAGGCCGAGCCCGCCCTCGATATAGGGCCGCAGATGCCCCTCCCTGCCCAGCAGGTAGCGGAGCCCCAGGACCCCGCCCGCGGCAGTGCCGCTCCGGGGTTCGAGTTCCACCAGGATGCTCGCCTGGAGAAGCCCGTCGAGCCGGCCGTGGTACCAACGCTTGCCGTCGCCCAAGACGCGGAGGGGCATGTAGAGATAGGGCTCGATCGCCACCGTGCGTACGTCCTCGACGTCCCTTCCCCGCTGCTTTGACCGGGGCGCCACTCCGTACCCGTAGCCCGCCACGAGCCCATAACCGATGCGCGGGAATGTTCCCTTGCTCTCGGTCTCGTTTGCCCGGGCGAGGCCCGACGCCAGGAGCAGGCAGGCCAGCGCCACCGCGCCCTGTCGCCGCGCTCGTATACCGCGTGCTTTGGGCATGGCCTTCAGAATGGCCTGACCACCACGAGAATCACGATGGCCAGCATCAGCAGGGTCGGCACTTCGTTCGCGATGCGGAAGAAGCGTTGGGGGTGTTGGTTTCGATCCGCAGCGAAATCGTTGCGCCAGTGGATCATCTTGCGGTGCATGATGAGGAGGCCGACCACGAAGATGAGTTTGGCCCAGAGCCAGAGCTGCCCGCCCGCGGTGGCCCCGGCCCAGTAGCCGGGCAGGGCGAGCATTCCCAACCCGAGGCCCACACTCACGCACATGGCCGGGAAGAGGATCAGACGCGAGAGCTTGTCCTCCATCACCTTGAAGGTCTCGGAAGTCTCCGATCCGGGAGCGGCTTCGCAATGGTAGACGAAGAGTCGCGGCAGGTAGAGCAGTCCCGCCATCCAGGAGATGACGGCGACGATATGAATCGCTTTGAGCCAGGGCAGGGCATAGGCCCAGGTTTCGGACATGAATACAGAGCCTCGAGTGTGGTCGGGCGGGCCCGAGTCTAGCTCGCCCGGTGGGTTTCGAAGCCCTTCCCATGCTCCCCCGCGCCCGGGGAGTGAAAATTTCGGGTGACCGGCCGAGCGGGGTAGGGCGCGCGCACCCGAGAATGCGGGTGGAGTCGGGTTCGGGTAGAGTTCGGCCCCCTCAAGCGCTTTGAAAGGTCGATCGAGGTCTCTTCGTGTACAGCATTCTGATCTCCATACTCGTGGGCATCCTGGTCGGGGTGGCCTATACGCTGCTCGGGTTCTGGAAGACCTGGGCGATGGGGATCATCTTGGGCGTGGTGCTGGCGCTCACGACCTTCGTGCTGATTTCCAGGCGCTTGGCCAAGGTTTTCGAGCCCCGCTTTCTCCAGGCCCAGAAACAACTCCAAGCCGGGTCCAGTGCGCTGGCCATGAATACCCTGGAGCAGCTGCTTCCCCTGGCCAAGTGGCAGGTCATGCTCAAGGGGCAGATCTACGCCCAGATGGGCATCCTCGCCAACGCTTCGGAGAAGGAGGACCTTGCCCTCGAGTATCTCGAGAAATCCGCCCTGCGCGCTCCGGACGCTCGCATGGCATTGGCGGCGATTTATTTCCGACGCAAGAACACGAGCCAGGCCTTTGAGACCATGGAACTCGCCATCAAGGGCAATAAGAAACAGATCCTGCTCTACCACGCCTACGCGTGGATGCTCAGCCGCAATGGCGATACCGACAAAGCCATCGAGCAAATGCGCCGCGCCCTGAAGGTGGAGAAGAGCAACGAGTCGAGCAAGGAAAACCTGCTCCGGCTGCAGAACAACCGGAAGCTTGCCATGAAACGCTTCGGCATGCAGTGGTATGCCTTGAAGCTCGAGAAGCCGCCGGCCTCCATGCGCCAATACCAGCCCGGGACCCATCGAGGCATGCGCACCCGGCAGCGCAAGCAGAAGCGCCGGGGCTAGGGGCGGAAGTCTTCCTCAATCCGTGACGCGAAGGGGCGCGCGGGCGCGAATATCCCGAGACGACGCGCCCACCTCGATTTCCCTTTCGCCGGCTTCGATTTGCCAGCCGCCTTTGTCTTCGTCCCAGCACTCGAAGGCCCGGCGAGGCAGCGAAAAGTGCACGGTCTCTTCCTGGCCCGGGGCGAGCAGGATCTTCGCGAAGGCGCGAAGTTCTTTTTGCGGCCGGATGAAGGGAGACTGCAAGCTCCGCAGGTAGAGCTGCACCACCTCCTGCCCCGACCGCTCGCCCACGTTGGCCACCCGGATGGAAACCTCGATGGCCTCACCCGCGCGCACCTCTTCGGGCACTTGCAAATCGCTGTAGGCGAAGTCGGTGTACGAAAGGCCGTGCCCAAAGGGCAGCAGGGGCTCGATGCCCCGGGTGTCATACCAGCGATAGCCCACCAGGAGTTCCTCGCCGTAATGCACCCGGCCGTCTTCGCCCGGGTAGTGGGGGAAGGCGGGGGTGTCCTCCAGGCGCGCGGGCCAGGTGGTGGGCAGGCGCCCGGCCGGGTTGACCTCTCCCAGGATCACGTCGGCCAGGGCATTGCCCAATTCCTGGCCGCCAAAGGAAATTTGCAGCAGGGCCCGGCACTCCTCCAGCCAATCAAGGCTGACCGGGCTGCCCACATTGAGGCCCACCACGGCGTCGGGGCACGCCGCGAGCACCGCGCGCACCAATTCGTCCTGCCGGCCGGGGAGCGCCAGGCTGCGGCGGTCGTTTCCCTCGGATTCCCACTCCCCGCTGGTGCCCACCAGGACCAGGACGGCGTCGGCGCTGCGTGCGGCCGCCACCGCGCGCTCGATGCCGTCCGCGGGTTCCGGGGGCAGTGCGCCGAATTGGATCCCCGCATCGCGCAGGGCGGCATCGGTCCGAAACTCCACCCGAAAGCCGTAGGTTTCTCCCGCTTGGAGTTGGATCCCCGCCCGCCGTTCCGCGGATCCCCGACCAAAGAAACCGTCGCCGGGCTCCTGCCCGGAGGTGTTGTCGATCAGCAGGGCATCGTCGATGTAGAGGCGGCTGGCCCCGGCGCTCTGAAGCCCAAAGGTGTACTCCCCGCTGGCTTCCGGGGAGAAGGTGCCCGAGTAGCGCGCGGCAAAGTCCTTGGGATCCACGTGCGGCGAAAAGCGACCCGACCAGAAAGCCCGGCAACGTCCCACCACCCGCGTTTCCACTGGACTGCCCTGGCCGATATCGCCGTTCCAATATTCGAGGAGGAGGCCCGGACGGTCCTGTCCGTCGGCGGGGCGCAGGCGCGCGCGATCCAGGGGCGGCACGAATTTATCGATGCGAAGCCCGGGTTCGTGCACGATCTCGACGCGTTCGCCCAGGCGTTCGCGCAGGGCGGCCAGGGGATGGACCTCGTAATGCGCTGCGACGATGGAACTGCCACCGCCCTGGATCATGGCGCGCTCGGCGTGGGGGCCGACGACGGCCAGGCGCCGGAGTTGGCTCGGATCCAGGGGGAGTACGCCCTGGTTGCGTAGCAGCACGATGCTTTCGGCCGCGACGCGCCGGGCCAGGACGCGGTGTTCGGGTCGGTCTTCCGAACGCTCGTCTGTCTTTTCATCGGGGGCGTCCAGCGCGCCGCAACTCGAGAGCAGGCCGA
This sequence comes from Myxococcales bacterium, assembly GCA_014240165.1. Taxonomy (GTDB): domain Bacteria; phylum Myxococcota_A; class UBA9160; order UBA9160; family UBA4427; genus JAZXM01. Next base: position 13,177 of record JAAZXM010000078.1, read on the forward strand.
GGAGTCGCCGCACCTTGTCGTCGACGAGGGCCTCGTCGACCTGGCCGTTGCGCACGGCACGGACCAGGGCGTCGCCCCAGCAGCGCGCCGGCCCGGGCATTTCGAGATCGAGTCCGCCCGTGGCGTTGGCCACGGTTTCCAGCGCCGCCCCCCAATCGCTGATCACTACGCCCGGGAAGCCCCACTCGGATTTGAGAATGTCGCGCAGGAGTTCCGTATGACTCGAGGCGAAGACGCCGTTGATCCGGTTGTAGGCCGACATCACCGAGCGCACGCCGGCTTCGCGGACCGCGGCCTCGAAGGGCACCAGGTAGAGTTCGCGCAGCGCGGTTTCGCTGACCTCGCTGCTGATGCTATGACGCTCGAACTCCGAGTCGTTGCAGACGAAATGCTTCACGCAGGCCGCCACCCCCGAGTCTTGGACGCCGCGAATGAAAGCCACGGCAATCCGGGCAGATAGGTGCGGATCTTCCGAGTAACACTCGAAGTTTCGGCCCGCCAGGGGATGCCGGTGCAGGTTGACCGTGGGCCCCAGCACCACGCCGGCGCCCTTGCTGCGCGCTTCTTCGGCCACGGCCTCGCCCACGGCTCCGATCAGGTCGGTATTCCAGGTGGCGGCCAGGGCGGCGCCCACCGGGAAGCAGGCCGCGGTGGCCCCGCTGATCCCGTCGCCCCGAACTCCGTTGGGCCCATCGCTGACCTTCAGCGCCGGGATCCCGAGTCGCGGCACGGGCGTTGTATGCCAGGGACCCGAACCGGCGCAGAGCGACACCTTCTCGTCCAGGGTGAGGGCGGCGAGCAAGGTTTCGATTCGGGGCTCGCTCTTCGTCATGGTCTCGGACCTGCGCGAAAGGCGGGAGAACTAATCGTCGATCAACTCATTGGCGATGATCTGGTCGAGGGTCTGTCGTCGCCGGATCAGGCGCAGGTCGCCTTCCGGGGTGATCAGGACTTCGGCCGCCTGGGGAAAAGAATTGTAGTTGCTTGCGGCCAACCCCGAGCAATAGGCGCCAGCCCCGCCGATCACGACGGCATCGCCGGGCGTCGGTCGCGGCAAGCGGCGGGGTACGAGCCCTTCGGGATCGCCGGGAGCGGGGGTCAGAATATCCCCGCTTTCGCAGCAATGACCCGCCACCAACAAGTCGATCTCCTCTTGGCTGGCGTTGCCATCGACGGGCACGATGGAGATCGGGTGCTGGGCTCCGTAGAGATTCGGGCGCAGGAATTCCGTCATCCCGCTGTCGACCTTGGCGAAGGTGTACCCCTCGCTCCCGGTATCGACGACATCGACGACGTTGGCCACGATGGCGCCGGCCCGGGCGACGAGGAAACTGCCCGGTTCGATTTCCAGGTGAAGTTCGCGTCCGTGCTCCCCGGCGAAGTTTTGAAAATCCGAGATCAGCGCACCCCCGATATCCGCCAGGTCGGCCGAGGTTTCGTCGGGCATGCGCGCAATCTTGAAGCCGCCGCCCAGGTTCAGCCGCGTGACCTCGGGCAGACGGGCGGCGACGCCCAGGGTGAGCCGGGCACAGTGCTTCCATGTTTCGGGGTCGCCCCCGGATCCGATATGGGTGTGCATGCGGGTGATGCGTAGATCCGCGCGTGCTCGGATCGCTTCAATCTGGTCGAGATGGCCGTGCCAGATGCCGAAACTCGAGGCCGGGCCGCCGACGTTCGTCCGGTTATTATGCCCGCTACCCAGCCCCGGATTGATCCGCACCGAGACCTCGTGTCCGGGGAAGAGCCGCCCATACGCCTCGAGTTGTTCCAGCGAGCAGGCGTTGAAGAGCACCCCGCGCTCCACCAATCCCTTCAGATCCTGGGGCAATTCCTGGGAGGTGATCTGGATATGTTCCGCGGGCACCCCGGCGAGCAGCGCGCGTTCGGCCTCGAAGCCGCTGCTGGCGTCTATATGCAGGCCCAAACCGCTGAGAATGCGCAGGATCGCCGCGTTGGGCAGGGCCTTCATGGCATAACGGACGGTCAGCCCGTAGGCGTTCGGAAAAGCCAGAGCCTCCTGGGCGGCGGCTTCCAGGGCCTGCTGGTCGTAGACGTAGAGCGGCGTGCCGAATTCGGCTCGCAGGGTCTGGATCTGCGCGTGGCTGGGGAAGGACATGGGGCGCGGCGTTCTGCTCCGGGGAAGGGAAAGTTGTCGGCGGCCAGCATAGCAGTCGGCGGCCAGCCGGGGACGCCTCCGCCGTCCCCCGGCAAGGGGCGCGGGAATTCCGCTGTGGATTGGGTTATCGATTGGCCTTCGCCGATGGCTGGCGCCGAAGAGAGGACGGGAGTGGAGCACGCGGGAACTGCCGAAAGTGGGGCTCCGATGACGAATCCGTCGCAGCCCGCCCACCCGTCGCGGCCGGCCAACGCGGGATGGCGGGCACAACTCGAACTCGGCTTCGAGCGTCGTCATGGCCGGACCCGACTCCACCGGCGCTGGCACCGCGGGCCCCTGCGCGTTCAGAAACCCTTCTATCCCCGCTGGCGGGGAGCGGAGGAGGAGTGCTGCCAGGTAGTCATCTTGCATCCACCCGGGGGCGTGGTGGGGGGCGACCGTCTTTCCATCGACGTCGAGGTGGGAGCGGGCAGCCGCGCGCTGATCACGACGCCGGGGGCGACCAAGTTCTATCGCAGCGCCGGCCCGGAAGCGGTGCAGAGCGTGCACCTGCGTGTGGCCTCGGAAGCTACTCTCGAG
>JAAZXM010000079.1 GCA_014240165.1 Myxococcales bacterium
AGCAGCGCCTGGAGGTAAAAGGGAAGGGGAGCCCAGATCGAGTAGAGCAGCCCGGCGGCGAGTGCAGCGGTTCCCTCGGCCGCGGCGCCGATGGAGCGCGAGCGGCCAAACCAGCGGCCGAAGGATTCTTCTTCGCCGAGTTCGACACAGGATTCGTAGAGCAGGGCCGAATCCGTCCCGGAACTGAGGGCCAGGGAGACCGCAAGGAAAGCCTCACCCGCCAGAGCGGAGGCAAAGCTCTCGGCACCTCCGAGCACGATCCATCCCATTGCCGAGAAGCCGGTGGCCCAGCCCAGGGCCGAGCGATAACCGATTCGGTCGGCGATGAAGCCCCCAGGAAATTCGAAGCACGCGACGAACAGGCCGAAAAGAGCCTGGAGGACGAAGATCTCGGTCATGTTCAGGCCGAGTTCGTCGCGCCAATAGAGAGGGACGATGGCGATGGGGAGCATCCCCATCTGGACCGCGCGGAAGACGCAGAGGAGCCTGAGATTTCGGGCGAGGGGGTTCACGGGGCTCTCGGCTTTCGTTGCATTCGAGCTTTGAGCGGATTGTTCGTCGCGCCCTTCAACTTGGCTGCTCTTCGCCAAGGTAGTACCCGATTCTCGAAATATCTGCATGGGATCGGGTTGGGCCGGAGCCCGCTGGGAGGGGACGGGGAAGGAAGCACCCGAATTCTGGTAGGATCTTGAATCCCTTCGACAGGAGTAAGAGCGCGATGCCCTCGATTGATTACGCGGCCTTTGATGCCGACAACCACTACTACGAGGCTCGGGATTCGTTTACCCGGCACCTTGATCCAAAACTCGCCGCCCGAGCGGTTCAATGGGCGGAGATCGACGGACGCCAGCGGCATCTGGTGGGTGGCCGGGTCAGCCGTGCGGTGACCAACCCGACTTTCGATCCGATTGCCAAGCCCGGCGCCCTCTACGATTTCGTGCGGGGGCGTGGGTCTGGAGAGTCCGCCCAGAAATTGCTTCGGGATCACGAGCCTATCCCCGCCGAGTACCGGGATCGAGACGCACGGATCAATCGCCTGCTTGAACAGGGTCTCGAGGGCGTCTGGCTCTTTCCCACCCTGGGTGTGCTCTACGAGGAACTGCTCAAAACCGATACCGAGGCCACGGTGGCCACCTTTCGCGCCTTCAACCGTTGGTTGGAGGAGGATTGGGGGTTCGCCTACCGCGACCGTATTTATGCAGCTCCCTACATGACCCTGGTCGACCCCCAGGCGGCCATCGATGAACTCGAGTGGGTACTCGAAAAGGGCGCGCGTTTGATCTGCATGCGCCCGGCGGCGGTGTTCGAGAAGGATTGTTCTTGGTCCCCTGCGGATCCGCGTTTCGACGGTTTTTGGGCTCGTGTCGCCGAGGCCGGGATTACCACGGTCATCCATGCCGGTGATAGTGGGTACTCTTCCCAGGGTTATGCCAACGACGCCTTCAGCGCGGATTTTTCTGGCAGCAGTTACCGCTTTTCCGTGCGGGCCTGGAGCATGGAGAGAGCCGCACAGGATTTTCTGGCAACCCTGATCTTCGACCGCCTCTTCGAACGCTTCCCGGGGTTGCGGGTGGCCTCGGTGGAGAATGGCTCCTCGTTTTTGCCCGACCTCTTTCGCAAGCTGAAATCGGTCGCGCGCAAGGGGAGGGGCTATTTCAAGGAGGATCCCGTGGAGACCTTCAAGCGTCATGTCTGGATCAACCCCTTCTGGGAGGATGATGTCCACGAGATTCTTTCTTTGATGGGGCCGGATCGCGTCGTTTTCGGTTCGGATTGGCCGCATATAGAGGGCTTGCCCGCCCCCCTGGACTATCTCGAAGAACTCGGCGGCCTGGATGAGTCCACGATTCGCCGCGTGGTACTCGAGAATGCCCTTGAACTGAATTCTCCTCCGACTTGATCCGGAGCGGCTAGCAACGCATCGGCGTGGGCGATAGCCTGTTCGCCGCGGAATGGGGGCAAGGGATGCCCCGCTGCCAAATGCTGCCGGGGGACTCGTTTGGTTCGGGTTGCCCTGGGGATATCGGGTATCGGAAGCGAGCTCCGGATTGACTGATTCCACTCAGAGGGAAGGGCACGGGTGGTGGCCCTATCTCGGCCCCTACCTTGCCTTCATGCTCGCGGTGGAGATCGCCGGCCGTATGCCGGAGAGCAGTCAGGGACTCATGCTCTTCATCAAGCCCCTGGCTCCGCTGCTGACCATCCTTTACCACTGGCGCCGGGGCGCCTATCCGGAACTTCGCGGAAGCTCGCTGAGCCTATCCGGAGCGGCCCAGGATGTGGCGGTGGGGCTCGCCCTGACGGTCCTTTGGGTCGCCCCCTATCTGCTCTTCGACAATCTCCGTATGGGAGATCCGGCCTCGCCGAGCCTGATCCCGGATATGTTGCGGGCGGATACCACGAATCCCTTCGATCCCCTCATGCTCGGTGCGGAGGGCGTAGTCGTGGTGTTGGGCGCGAGGATGTTCGGATACGCCCTGGTGACCCCGCTCTTCGAGGAGCTCTTTATCCGGAGTTTCGTGATGCGATACTCGGAGGTCTACCCGGGTAAGGGCGACTTTCGCGACGTGCCCCTGGCGCATTACACGGCCCGAAGCCTGATCGCGACCACGGTGATCTTTACGATCGGTCACGTGCCCTGGGAGTGGTGGGTGGCGGTTCCCTGGGTAGTGCTGACCAGCCTCTGGTTCTACCACCGCAAGAACCTTTGGGCGTTGATCCTTGTTCACGCCGTCACGAACGCGGCGCTGCTCTTGCTTGCGCTCTACGGCGGCGACCTCTTCTCCGATGGGCAGGGTCAGCCGATCTCGCTCTGGTTCTTCGTTTAGAGCTGGATGGCTTCAGGATGCGCCGCGGTGTCCGAGCCGTATGGAGCGGGCCAGTTCGGTGAGCTCAAGCAGGCCCTTCTGGATCGCATCCTTGAATTCTTCCGAGCAGGCCTCTGAGAGCTTGAGCGCGGCGCGTGCGAATTGGGGATAGCCCATGGACTCCGCGTGACTCGAGAGGACCGAGGCCCGTTCTTCGAGGGCTTCGAAGTCAGCGATCAACTCGTCGTCCTGAAGCAGGTCCACTTGTTCGGCCAAGCTTACGACGAACTCGTGGATGGACTCTTCGAGGTCCTGCGAGTCCGCAAGAGTCGAGTATGTAGGGCGTCGGCGGTCATCATCCATGTAGTCTCGTATCGGTGTAAGCGATACGAGACTGAACGCTGAATTGAACCGACGCGTCTTCGTCGGGTGGCCTACCGGGTTGGCACTAGCGGATCGAAGAGGGGAAGAACGAAGATTTCTCCGCTTCTGGATTCCAGCGTCAGTACAAGCTTCCGACCGCTTGGGAAATCTTTCAGCGCGCGTGCGGCATCCGTAGCGGGGAAGAGCAGGGAAAGCCGAGCGCGGCCCCCCTGGAAGTCCAGCAAGCGGCTTTCGGCGGGGGGAAGCGCAACGGCCTGAACCCTGAGTTCACCCGAGACAATTCGAAACTCGAAGGCCTTGTCCTGCTTGAGCGCTCTTTTGAAGTCGCGCCGGGCGGTCTCCGGGTGTCGATGGCCATCTCTGCGCAGTTGAAGTTTGCCGGAGAGGTTCGGAACTTGCCTACCCGTTGCATCCATGCAGCGGGTTGCTTGACCCGGGTCGAGATCGATCAATTCGAGACTGGTTTGCGGGTCGTTGCTCGCGAATTTCTCGGTGCGAATGATGACCCGCCGGACACCTCGCAGCAACTCGCCTTCTACTTCGCACATGAGCGGTGAGCGAAAGCTGCCCCGGGACCATTGTGCAACCAGGTCATTCAGGGTCGGTTCTGCCTGGGGCGATGCTGCGAAGGGAATCAGGCAGCATGCCAGCAGGAGCACGACCGGACCCGCGTGGGAAGCGTGGGAGGCGTGGAAGGAGTGGAGCATGGGTCCCTCATGGGAGTTCCTGGCGGCGCGGATCATTTGCCGGCGAAGAAATCCTCGAAGTACGCAATCGTTCGGGAAAGACCATCGCGCAGGGGGACTTTGGGCTCCCAGCCAAGCGATTCGGACGCCCGGGTGATGTCGGGACGCCTGCGCGTGGGGTCGTCCTGGGGCAATTCGTGAAACTCGATGGTTGATTTGGAGTGGGTCAACTCGATGACGTTTTCAGCCAGCTCGAGCATGGTGAATTCGCCCGGATTTCCCAGGTTGATCGGCCCGGTGATCTCGGGGGGGCTGTGCATCAACCGGAAGAGTCCATCGACCAGATCATCGACGTAACAGAAACTGCGGGTCTGGGAGCCGTCTCCGAAGACGGTCAGTGGGTCGCCGCGCAGGGCTTGAACGATGAAATTCGAAACGACGCGCCCATCTGCTGCATCCATGCGCGGGCCGTAGGTATTGAAAATGCGCGCGACCTTGATCTCCAATGAGAGTTGGCGGTGATAGTCGAAAAAGAGCGTCTCTGCGCAACGTTTGCCTTCGTCGTAGCACGAGCGCGGCCCGATGGGATTCACGTTCCCCCAATAGTCCTCGGTTTGGGGGTGGACTTCGGGATCGCCGTAGACCTCGCTCGTGGAGGCTTGAAGGATGGGGATTCCGAGTCGCTTGGCGAGGCCCAGCAGGTTGATGGCTCCGTTTACGCTGGTCTTCGTCGTCTGAATCGGATCATCCTGATATTGGGGAGGGGAGGCGGGGCATGCGAGATTGAAAATTTGGTCGATTTCGAGATAGAGGGGGAAGGTGATGTCGTGCCGAATGGCCTCGAAAGCGTGGTTGTCCAGAAGTTGCTTGAGATTTCGCTTGCTCCCGGTGAAGTAGTTGTCCACCGAGAGCACTTCGTGCCCTTCGGCTATCAGGCGGTCGCAAAGGTGCGAGCCGAGGAAACCGGCGCCTCCGGTTACCAGGCTTCGTGTGGGGCTGAATTTCTGGTCGGGCATGCGGACTCCGGGATTGTCAACGAAAACCAGTATTTATTCCTGGGCGATCAGTCGGATGGATAGCATCGTTGGCTCACGGGGCCACGCGGAAACGTCGCATCATGAGGCTTCGACGATGCGGAGACGTCGGCCGAGCGAAGAGGAGAATCGGTTCTCAGGATCGTGCCGTGCCTTGATCGCTCGAAATTCTTCCAGGCGAGGATACATGGCCATGAAGTCAGCTGCGTCGAGACAACTGTCCTTGGCAAGATAGACCCGGCCACCGTGTCGCAAGACCATTTGGTCGAGATCACTGAGCATCTCCAAGAGATCGGGCCCCGTGTTCGGAAAATCAAGCGCGAGGGACATGCCCTCGATGGGAAATGAAAGAGGCGATGCATTCGCGGGCCCCGTGGTTTTCAGTACGGCGAGGAAGGAAGCGCGTCCCGAGGCCGAGATGTGCTCGAGGATTTCGATCAATCCCTGGCGAGCGGTGGCCGAGGGCAGCACCAATTGATATTGGAGCACTCCGCGCCGGCCATAGATGCGGTTCCAGTGGGCGATGGAATCCAGCGGATAGAAATAGCGTTGCCAGTCGACAATATTGCGTCGCGTGCGGTGAGCGAAGTAGAAGGCCGAGTTGAATAGCCGCATGCTCAAGGGGTTGAGGAGCATGCTTGGCATCTGGAAGGGGACGCCCAGCCCCAAGTGCTTCGGAATAGAAAAGGGCGACGCACGGACTTTGGGGGGCAGGTTCTGCAACTCAGCGGGGTTGGCTCTCAGCAAGACCGAGCGACCCAGGGACCGGCCTTGGGCGAGACAGTCGATCCAGGCGACGGCGTATTCATAGTCCCGGTCGCCGGCTTCCATGAGTTCGAAGGCCTGATCGAGGTTCACGCAAGGTTGGGTGGAGGTGTCCACGTAGGCACTGTCGGCAGGACGGAGTTGAAGGCGAGCATCGAGGATCGCTCCCGTGAGCCCCATTCCTCCCAGCGTCGCCCAAAAGAGGTCAGGGTTCTCTTCCCGTGAGCAGAGGAGGGTCGAACCGTTGGCCGTCAGGAGACGAAAGTCGAGCAGTTGGCTGCTGATGGTTCCATCGCGATGATGGTTCTTGCCATGCACATCCGCTGCGATCGCGCCCCCGACACTGATGTGTTTCGTTCCCGGCGTAATGGGAAGCACGAAGCCCTTGGGCAGGGCGAAGTTGAGAATTTCGGCGAAGCTGACGCCGCATTCGCAGTTCAGAATTCCGTTTTCGGTATCGAAAGAGAGAATTCGGTTCATCGGGTCGCTCAGGACTACACCGCGATCGCGATTGAGCGCCGCGTCGCCGTAGCTGCGTCCTCTTCCTCGCGTGATGATATTCGTGTGGGGGCTATGCAAGACGATTTGCTCGAACTCGCTTGGAGTGGCTGGGCGATAGAGCTCGCATTCCTCTCGAGGATAATTTCCCCAACCCGAGAGTGATGTTCGAGTAGCCGGGGGGAAGGTCACCACGTGGCTGCGGCCGCCAGGGAAGCCAGGGTCAACGTGCCGGCCATATAACTTTGGGGATCACGAAGCGCAAAGAGGACGGGGTCATCATCGATGTCTCCCCGATGGGCCAGGAGCCATATCCGTGAAATCCAATAGAGCATTACGGGGCACATCATCCAGAGCAGGTGAGGGGTGCCGTAGAGGCGGCTGACATCCGAACTGTTGACGAAAAGGCAGAGCACGAGAACCGAGATGAAACCGCAACTGATCCCCATGGTTTCGACTAGGGCGATGTCCTTGATCGTGTATGCACGGCGCGTTAGCTGGGCTCGATTGTCGTTGCTGGCGCCGAGCAATTCGAGGTAGCGCTTGACGAATGCAAGGCTCAAGAAGAGGAAGCCTGAGAAGACCAGCAGCCAGGGCGAGACGACTACATCCGTGGCGACCCCACCGGTGAGAACTCTGAGGGTGTAGAGCGCTGCCAGTACGAGGACATCGAGAAGCAATATGCGCTTGATATAGAAGGAGTAGACGAGCGAGACGCAGAGATAGCCAGCGAGCATCCAGGCGAGTTCGGGTTCGGCCCAGGTCCAGGCGACGGCCCCCGCCCCGAATAGGAGGGTGGTCAGGAGCAGGAGCGCTGCGGAAATCGGCAGGTCGCCTGATGCGATGGGGCGGTGACGTTTGGTGGGATGCGCGCGATCGGTCTCGAGGTCGAGCAGGTCGTTGATGATGTAGCCCGCCGACGCCACAGCACAAAAGAGAAGAAAGCAGAGCAGGGCGCTCGCGACTTTCGAAGGCGAAGTCAACTCGTGGGCAAGGATCAGAGGGGCGAAGATCAAGAGGTTCTTCGCCCATTGCAGCGGTCTCATCGCTCCGACGAGGCTTCGGAGCCTCGGAGCGGGATTCCCCTCGAGAATTTGTGGATTCCGATGTTTCATCAGGATTCGTCTGGTGGATGGGCGCATGCCCACCCCGATCGCTTCCTCGGCATTTTTCCAGATGGGAGCGTCTGCCGCGGAATCGCCCATATAACTGAAAGCCTGAGTGCCCAGAATGGAGCGAATCGCGTGGAGTTTTGCTGCGCCTTTCAAGTTGGAACGTTCGTCGCTGGCAAGGACTGTATCGAAATATCCGAGATGGGCGGCCACGCTCTCGACCCACCGAGACGGGCTGGCGCTCGCCAGTATCAGCGGGCGGCCTGTTTCATGGGCGGCCCGGCAATAGTCGAGCACCGCCTGCCGAAAGGGCAAGACTGCGAGGTTGGGGGTGTAGAGTCGGGCCAGCCGGGCTTTGAGTCGAGCCCGGCCGGCGAGTCCCCAAAACGGGAGCAGGCAGATCAGCCAGGGCCGCTTCCGCGCGAGTTCGAGCACACACTCCCAGAGCAGATCACTCCGGATCAAGGTGCCATCGAGGTCCACCACGAGAGGTCCGGTGGGGGCGCGTGTGGAGCCGCCTTCGCTAGCGGATTTCGGGGTCATCAAGGTTGGTTGCCGGGCTCCGGCGCTGGCTTCGTCTCAGTTTTTCCGGCTCGCTCCACGGATTGGCGCTGAATTCGGAGCCAGTCACCGAGTTCTTTGCCCCGCCCCGCGAAGGGGGAACTATCGCACTTATCGGTTCTCGCGCACCGGAACTGAGGAGAGAAGGATGTGTCCGTTATGATTGTAAATGCGCGTGAGCACGCGGGATTGCTTGACACCTTCATGTCTTCCAAGGACACTGACCGGCGCAGAGTCGCGCCATTCGGGTTGGGGCGGAAATAGTCAGGCGGTTGCGGGCATGCTGGCTTTTCCCGCCCTCGGGTATCAAGGGGCATTCGGACGGATGAACATCCTCGGAATTTCGGCGTTCTACCACGACAGCGCCGCGTGTCTGGTTCGCGACGGCGAGATCGTGGCAGCGGCCCAGGAGGAGCGCTTCACGCGTAAGAAGCACGACCACGAATTTCCCCAGCAGGCCGTGAATTTTTGCCTGGGCGAAGCGGGGATCGAGGCGCGCGATCTTGACCTTGTCGCTTTCTATGACAAGCCGCTGCTCAAATTCGATCGCCTGCTCGAGACTTATATTGGCTATGCGCCGCGCGGATTCAAACTCTTTCGTATGGGTATGCCTCTCTGGTTGAGGCAGAAACTCCATACGCCGAGAGAATTGGACCGGGGGCTCGGGGGGGAGTACAGCGGTCGTTATGTATTTACCGCCCACCACGAGTCTCATGCCGCGAGTGCTTTCTATCCGTCGCCCTTCCAGGAATCCGCGATCCTGACCCTGGACGGTGTAGGCGAATGGGCGACCGGGAGCATCGCTCACGGGAAGGACCACCGGATCGAGATGCTCCAGGAGATGCGCTTCCCCCATTCCCTCGGTCTTCTCTACTCGGCTTTCACGTATTTCACGGGCTTTCGAGTGAACAGCGGCGAGTACAAGCTGATGGGTTTGGCGCCCTATGGCGAACCCATCTATCGAGACCTGATGGTGGAGAAATTGCTCGACATCAAGGAAGACGGCTCCTTCCGGATGGATATGGATTATTTCGGCTTTTGCGACAGCGATGTGATGACAAGCCCCAAGATGGACTCACTCTTTGGCGGTCCGCCCCGGAAGGCGGAGACGGATATCACCCAACGCGAAATGGATATCGCTGCGTCGATACAGGTCGTGACCGAGGAAATCGTTTTGAAGATCGCCGCCCATGCCCATGAGATCACCGGTTCGCGGAACCTCGTGATGGCAGGGGGTGTTGCGCTGAATTGTGTGGCCAATGGCCGCGTCCTGCGGGAAGGCCCTTTTGACGAGGTTTGGATTCAGCCGGCTGCGGGTGATGCCGGGGGAGCGCTGGGAGCGGCGCTCTTTACCTGGCACCAATTGCTCGACAAGCCGAGGCAAGCCCAGACCAATGACAATCAATCGGGTTCGTTGTTGGGTCCAAAGTTTTCGGAACTGGAGATTACGGCGTATCTCGATGAGGTTGGCGCGGTCTACCGATCATATGACGACGAATCCGAATTGATCGACCAGATCGCGGGGGCTATCGCAGACCAGAAGGTCGTGGGGCATTTTGCCGATCGGGCAGAATTCGGCCCAAGGGCCCTGGGTAGCCGGTCGATTCTCGGTGATGCGCGCTCCACCGAGATGCAGTCGGTTATGAATTTGAAGATCAAGTTCAGGGAATCTTTTCGGCCCTTTGCGCCCGCCGTCTTGCGCGAAAACGTGGACGAGTTTTTCGAGATGCGTACCAACGAAAACAGTCCCTATATGCTTCTGGTGGCGCCCGTGCGCGAGGCCAAGCGCCTCGATGGCAGCCAGGCGGACAACGAGCGAGGACTGGACAAACTCAAGCAGGTTCGGTCGACGGTTCCGGCGATTACACACGTAGACTACTCGGCTCGTGTGCAGACCATCGACGAGAAGCACCATCCGCGTTTCTACCGGATCATCAAAAGTTTCGCAGGCAAGACCCATAGCCCGGTTGTCATCAATACGAGCTTCAATGTGCGCGGCGAGCCCATCGTGAACAGCCCGGAAGACGCTTACCGCTGCTTCATGTTCACGAATATGGACGTCCTGGTGCTCGAGAATTGTGTCCTGATGAAGAAGGAGCAGCCGAACGCGCAGGAGATCGACGCGAGCGCCTATTTGGCCGAGTTCGCCTTGGATTGACCGCCATCGGCGGTGGGAGAAAAGCTTGAGCAAGTTGATTGATCTGAACCTCAGGCCCGATGAGGAGACGCTCCGACAATTTGGTTGTATCGCTTTGTGGGGCTTTGGCTTCCTGGCGGCCATCGCCTGGTTCGAAATACTGATCTTCGGATTCGGCCTGGGGGCGGCCCGCCCCTGGGTGAGCGGTTTTTTTGCCGCCCTGGCGGGCTTGGCTACGTTTTTTTCCCTCGTCTACCCCAAGGCCAATTTGCCCATCTACGTGGGGCTGAGTGTTGTTGCCTTCCCCATTGGACTCGTAGTTGCGTATATAATCTTGGGCGTGCTCTTTTTTGCGTTGATCACGCCGGTCGGCTTATTCTTCAAGCTGACGGGCCGAGACCCGCTGAAGCGAAAATTCGAGCCCGAAGCGACGACATATTGGGAATCCGCTAAGGCCTCCCCGCCGGTTGACCGCTATTTCAAGCAGTTCTGAACGCTGCCAGCCCGAGTTCAGGCAGTATTGAGGAGAAAAATCGATGACCGATCCCCAATCTGATCAGCGCAGTGATTCGGCCGAAGCGGCCCAACAGGGCGATGACTTCATCGAACAGGCCAACCAGTCGCGAGTGGGTCTCGCGGGCGAATTCGTCGATTTTCTGAAGGACAACAAGAAATGGTGGCTGGCGCCCATCATCATTTCGATTCTCGGCCTGGGGCTACTCGTGATGCTTGGGGGGACAGCGGCCGCACCCTTTATCTACACACTCTTCTAGCCAATCAACCTCGGACTCCGGTCCGGCGAAACGCCGATTGATCTGGCTGTGTGCAGTCAATTGAATCGGATGGAGGAAAGTTTGGCTCCGAGAAGCGTGCTGGTGACCGGCGGCTGTGGGTTCATCGGATCCTGCTTTATCCGTATGCTTCGCGAGCGTGATCCCGAGGTCGAGATCGTCAACCTGGATCTGCTGACCTATGCGGGCAACCCGGAGAACCTGCCCGGCATTGCGGATTCGCCGCGCTACCGGTGGGTTCGCGGCGATGTCCGCAACGAAGAGACCGTGGAGTCCCTGGTGGGAAGCGCGGATTGGGTTGTGCACTTCGCGGCGGAGTCCCATGTGGATCGATCCACTGCGGGCAAAGCGGGTGCCTTCGTGGATACCAATGTCTACGGGACTTTCGTTCTGCTGGATGCGGTTCGCCGGTTGAGGCCCGAATGTCGCTATCTCCAGATCGGCACCGACGAGGTCTACGGCGACGTGGCTTTCCCGCAGATGCCCGACGAGGGGGCGATGCTGGATCCTTCAAGTCCGTACTCGGCCTCGAAGGCCGGCGCGGACCACATTGCCCTGGCTTTCGCCCGCACCCATGGTCTGGACGTCATGGTGTCTCGCTGCACGAATAATTACGGTGCCTACCAATACCCCGAGAAGATGATTCCGCTCTTCGTCACGAATGCGCTTGATTCGTTGCCGATCCCGCTTTACGACGGGGGTGGTCAGGTCCGGGATTGGCTTCGCGTGGAGGATCACTGCGAAGCGTTGTTGCTGATTCTCGAGGAGGGCAGGCCCGGGGAGATCTACAACGTGGGGGCGAACCAGGAGCCCGAGCGCAGCAACCTGGAAATCACCGAGATGATCCTGGAGTGCACCGGGGCTTCCGCTTCCCTGATCGAGCATCGACACGGGCTCAGGCCCGGCCACGATCAGCGCTATGCGGTTGCGACAGGAAAGATCAGGGATCTCGGTTGGGCCCCCCGGGCCGATATCCAGGAGGGCATTGCATCCACGGTGCGCTGGTATGCCGAGAACCGAGGATGGTGGGAGACCATCAAGTCCGGGGCCTACCGAGAATTCTACGAAGCCCACTACGGTCGGCCAGCGTCCTAGCGGGCGGTTTCGGGGGACCCCAGGCGCCGGTTATCCAGGGCGGGAATCTCTCTGCGGATGCGTTGGAGTTCAGCGACGTCGCATTCCGCATGGATGATCGCGGGTTCGTCTTTGCCCTGGGCGAGTATCCTGCCCCATGGGTCGATGATCAGCGAGTGCCCATAGCTGGACCGGTCTGGGGAATGGTCCCCGCATTGGGCTGCGGCGATCACGAAGCTCTGGTTCTCGATGGCTCGAGCGCGAAGCAGAACCTCCCAATGGGCTCGCCCGGTTTGGGGCATGAAGGCACTGGGGACCGCGAGAAAGCGGGCCCCTCGCTCCGCTTGGAGCCGGTAGAGTTCAGGAAAGCGCAGGTCGTAGCAGACCGAGAGCCCCACCCCCCCGAAAGCGGTCTCGGCGACGACGACGTCGGAACCCGGAGCAAAGTGCTTTGATTCGCGTAGGCTGCTGCTACCCAGGTCGACATCGAAGAGGTGGATCTTGCGGTAGCGCGCGATCTCCTGGCCGTCGGGCGCAAAGACGAGGCTGGTATTGTAGACCCGCGAGTCGCCCTCGATCTTCTCCGGGAAACTGCCACCGAGCAACCAGATCCCGAATTCGGCGGCGAGTTCCGAAAGGAAGACCACGAGTTCTCCGCCGGGACCCTGGGCGCAGGGAAAGGGAGAGCCTTCCCGACGCATGAAGGCGAAGTTCTCGGGCAGGGCGATGAGTTCGGCGCCTGCGGTGGCGGCCTCCATGACGCCGGCCCGGGTTTGGTCGAGATTTCGAGCCAGGTCATCGCTGGAACTCAGCTGAACAATCGCGGCTCGCATAGGCCTCCTCCTGGCCCGCGTGGAGGAAACGCGCCCGAGTCAAGGCACCCGCACAGACGCACTGATGCGAGCGAACCGTTGGTGCCTGAAAGCCTGTCGGTACCGCTCAGGATCTGAACTGGCCCGGTTCGACGCCGGTCCGGCGAATCACGTCGTAGAAATCCTTGCGATCCTTCTTCGCGAGCCGCGCCGCCCGGCTGATATTGCCCGAACAGCGGCGAAGGAGCCCTTCGACGTAACGTGTTTCGAAAGCGCGCTTGGCTTCTTTGAAGGAGAGGATGTCATCGCCCTCGGAGGCCAGCATCAGGGCCTCAACCGAGATGGCGCCACTCCCCGCCAAGCGCACTGCCTGGCGGATCCGGCTTCGAAGTTCGCGCACGTTACCGGTCCATTGGGTATGGCTCAGCGCTTCGGTGGCGTCGCTGGTGAAGCCCACAGGGTCGAGTCCTTCTTCCGTTGCGAACTCAGCCAGGAAATGCGCGGCGAGGGGCAAGATGTCCTCTTTGCGCTGGTCGAGTCCCGATACCGCGATGCATTTCATACCGGCGCCGGGAAGGACATCAGCCTCTGCCGACGTCGCCGTCGCGAGAACGCGCGCGCGCAGTGGGTTCGGCTCAGCCATCCCTTCGGCGGTATATTGCCGGCTGCGAAGAACTTCGGCGAGGCGGTTGCGGACCCCGGCTCCAAGTTGGTCGGCGTTGAGGATGAGCAACGTTCCGCTCGCGGCTTCGGCGCATCCGCCGGCCGCTTTGGAATCACCGAAGAGGGCGACGCGTTGCTGATCTTCGGGCAGCCCGTCTACGGCCACTTCCACCAGGGGCCCCGCAGATTGGGGACTCCAACCATGGAAGGCGCGGGCGATGTGCCGACGCCCGCTGCCCGCGGGTCCGGCGATGACCACGCTATCCGTGCCGCGTGCGAGGCCGGCCGCCAGGTCGACTGCGTGCTGGAACTCGCCGCTCGCCACGATCATGCGGTCGCCGCGGCGCCGGCGGATATTGGAATCTCTTAATGATTCGGAAATAGCATTGGATTGGGCCGGTGTGTTGTGGCCTGCTACGGGTCTCTCGGTCGATGCTCCATGTTCCGACATTGTCGTTTCCATGCCCCCCAGGTTGCCGTCGAGGTCCGTTCAAAGATAATTTGAAATCACCGCGGTGCGGAACCTTTTGCGCGACTTTCCCCCTCGGGAAAGAGCCGCTTCCCAGTGGCCTCATGGTACCGCGGGACCGGCAACTTTGGCGATAGAAATAAGGGGAAACATGGGTAGCCGAAGCCCCACAGTGAAGAAAAGTGCTCTCGGAGGCCAAATTCGGCTTCTGGCAAGCGATTTGGTCGACCAAATTGCCGCCGGTGAGGTGGTGGAACGCCCAGCGTCGGTGCTCAAAGAGTTGGTGGAAAACGCGCTCGACGCCGGGGCAGGGCGGATACGGGTCGAGATTCGCGAGGGGGGATCGAGTCTGATCGCTGTCAGCGATGACGGATCGGGTATGAGTGCGGAGCAGGCGAGACTGTCCTTGCGTCGTCACGCCACGAGCAAGATCGAGACCCTCGAGGATCTCGGCGGCATTCGAAGCTTCGGGTTCAGGGGCGAAGCGCTGCCCGCCATCGCTTCTGTTTCGCGCATGCGGATGCTGACGCGTCCCAAGGGCGTCGAAGTCGGATGCGAGATTCGCGTTGAGTCGAGCGAAATCAGTCTTGAAAGAGAGGCGGGTTGCCCCGAAGGAACGCGGATCGAGGTGGCGGATCTCTTCGCTCAGATCCCCGCACGGCGAAAATTTCTCAAGAAGCCGGGGACGGAGTGGGGCCACGCCATCGACTGGTTGGGACGCCTCGCCATGGCGCTCCCGGGGACGCATTTCGAAGTCCAGCGGGACGATCACGAGGCGGTGATCTGGCCCGCCACTGCGAACGGCGCCGAGCGAATCGCGGCGGTTCTCGGCAAAGGGCAGGCGGGTTCCCTGGTTCGAATCGAATGGGAAGAGGGCGCGGGCCATGTGGACGCCTACGTGACGGGTCCCGAGTCGAGTCGGGCTAACGGAAACGGGATTCACCTCTATGTCAACGGGCGGCCGGTTCGCGACAAACTCCTGCGACACGCCGTGAGCGCGGCGTATAGAGACGTGCTTCCCCGCGGCCGTTTTCCGGTGGCGGTGATTTTCTTGACGGTTCCGCCGGCGACGGTGGACGTCAACGTGCATCCGGCGAAGTGGGAGGTTCGCTTTGAAAACCCCCAATCGATCCATCAATTGATCACCCACGCCATTCGCGAGGCCATGGGGGGAAGAGAATTCTTGCGCGGGAGCGAGGCGCCGTCCCCCAGCGGGGGTTGGCGGTCTGGCGCGCGTGCGCCGAGGGACGCGAATGAGGAGGCCGCCGCTCGATCCGGGCCGGGGGATTGGCTCTTCGCGGGCGATCCAGGCGGGGCGAGGGCCGATCGGGTGGCCGAGACCGGCCCCGCTGAACAGACGGGTCCGGGCGCTTCGGGGATCGGGGCAGAGGGGCGGATCGAATTCGCCGGGATGCGGCTGCTCGGCCAGTTGAAAGCGCGTTATCTCGTGCTGGAAGGGGAGAAGGGCCTCTTGCTCGTGGATCAGCACGCCGCCCACGAGCGCATTCTCTACGAGGGCCTGCGAAGCGCCTGGTTGGAAGGGCGAGTCGAGGCCCAGGGGCTGCTGGTGCCCCAGACCCTCGAAATCGGTTCCCGGGGCGTGGCCGCCCTGACGGAAGGGGTCGAGACCGTCGCCGCCCTGGGCTTCGACGTGGAGCCCTTCGGCGATGCCTCCGTGGTGGTGCGCGCGATCCCGGCTCTGCTCTCGGGCAACGATCCCGAGCGGCTGGTGGCCGATCTCGCGGACGAACTTGCTCAGGTGGACGTTCTTCCAGAGCCAGGCGGGGCCCAGGCCCGTTTGCTGCCCGCGGCGGACCGTCTCTTCGCCACCCTGGCGTGCCAC
This sequence comes from Myxococcales bacterium, assembly GCA_014240165.1. Classification (GTDB taxonomy): domain Bacteria; phylum Myxococcota_A; class UBA9160; order UBA9160; family UBA4427; genus JAZXM01. The sequence goes on from JAAZXM010000079.1 coordinate 15,637, forward strand.
AGCGCGCGCCGCTTCGGCGATTTGCTGCCGGAGGAAGAGCAGCGAGCGATCCTGAAGGGCCTCGACGCCATCATTTGGGCGCCCACGTGCCCTCATGGCCGCCCGGTCGCGGCCCATTACGGGCTCGGCGAACTCGACGCGCGTTTCGGTCGGCATTGACGGGCTAGCTGACACCAGTAGGCTAAGCCGCCGCCGGAACCCCCCGGG
>JAAZXM010000007.1 GCA_014240165.1 Myxococcales bacterium
GGCCGAGGCGAGAACTAGCAGCGTTTCGGGGAGTTGGGGCCGCTGCTGCCGGGCTGATTTTTCTGATCGGTGTAAATAAATCAGCGTGGGTCACGGAGCCTGGCGGTGAGGGGGTGGGGCGGTTGGTGTCTTGGTTATGGGTACACATATATGTGTAAGGAAGAGCGAGATTCCGGCCGGACAACTGCTCAAACTGTGAGCGCCGCGTCACCATCTCGGGGCTGAGGGCCAGGGAGGACCCGTGGCCTGGGAGGGCAGGGCACTCCCGCAACGGGCTCTGAAAGCCGCTTGTTCCCAGGCGGAGGGGGCATGCCTAGGCACCCAAAGCGGCTCCGCCCACAGCGCCCAAACGGAGCCGAGCGAAACTAGTAGGTGTCAAATAGGTGTCAAACCGGCTTCGGTCCCAGGCTTCGCTGATCCGCACAACAGAAATTCACGAACCGGGTCGGTGGCATAAGCTGGTGGCCCAGGACAGAATTGAACTGTCGACACCGTGATTTTCAGTCACGTGCTCTACCAACTGAGCTACCGGGCCACCGCTCTGAGGGCGGGAGCATAGCCGCCCGGTCGCGATTTCCCAGCGTCTTAGCGCTGGGCGAGGGCGGGAAAGAACCGGGGCCGCTCGGGCCCGAGCTTGGATTCCGGGCCCGGGAGCGTGGGGGCGGGGCGCGCCGCGGGGGCGCGGGGGGCCTGCGGGTCGAGGATCTCGATGCGGTCGATCACCACGTCTTCCAGGGGGCGATTGGGCTTGCCCCAGCGGCCGTGGAGGTCGGTCTCGACGCTCGCGATGGCGTCGGCCACTTCGATGCCCGCGGCCACGCGTCCGAAAACGGTGTGTCGGCCGTCCAAATGCCGGGCGTCGCCTTGAACGATGAAAAACTGTGAGCCCCCGGTGTTCGGCCGGCCGGTATTCGCCATGGCGACCGTGCCCCGGGTATGGGGCGCGTCGCTGGGCTCGTCGGGCAGGTTAAAGCCCGGGCCCCCGTCGCCGTCGTTGTTCGGGTCATTGTCCCGGGTGTTGGGGTCGCCGCCCTGGATCATGAAACCCGGCACGACCCGGTGAAAGGTGGTGCCGTCGAAGAAACCCGTGCGGGCGAGTTCGATGAAGCTGGCCACGGTCAGGGGGGCCAGTTCGGGGTAGAGCTCGAGCAGCAGAGTGCCGTGATCCCGAATATGAAAAACAGCGCGCGGATGCGGACCGGTCGGCCAGGCAAAAGCTGCCGTCGGTTTCGCCGGGTTCTGGCTGGCGGTCTCATCGTTGCCGCATGACGCAATGATGAGAGTCAGCAGAACCACGAGTGCCGCGGTCGCGCCCAAGGATCGTGCCCGGGCCGCCGGCCGCACCGTCGCGTGTGATAGCGTTGAGGTCATGCAAGCCATGCCCTCTCTATCGGCCTGTGCGCCCCAGAAATTGAGCGATTCCCTCGGGTTTCGACGTCTCTTGCGGGCCCAGGGGCGCCCTGGGCGCCTCGCAGCGCTGGCTCTGCTCCTTCTGGCCTGCTGGCTCCCCGCCGCCGCCCAGGCCGCGGCCCGGGCCCCGGCAGTGGCCGCGGGGGGCATGGTGGTGAGTTCATCCGACCTGGCCGCCCAGGCCGGGGCTTCGGTGCTGGCCGCCGGGGGCAATGCGGTGGATGCGGCCGTGGCCACGGCCTTTGCGGTGGCGGTGACCCAGCCCTTCTCGGCCGGGCTCGGGGGCGGGGCCTTTGCGTTGGTGCGCCGTCCGGATGGCGAGGTGATCGCCCTCGATGCCCGGGAGACGGCCCCCGCCGCCGCCACGCGCGATATGTATCTCGCCGAGGGTTTGCCCGCGCGCCCTTCGATCCACGGGCCCCTGGCGGTGGCGATCCCGAGTTTCACCGCCGGCATGGCGCTGATGCTCGAGCGCTGGGGCACGCTGCCCCTGGCCCGGGTGCTGGCCCCCGCCATCGAACTCGCCGAGGGCTTCCCCCTCGCTGCCTTCCAGGCCGCGCGCATCAACGCGCTCAAGGATCGCTTCGATCCGGGGCGCTTTCCCGAAACCGTGCGCATTCAATTTGCCCCGGCGGCGGATGGCCGGGCCGACGTGGGAGAAATGCTCGTGCAGGCGGATCTCGCCCGCACCCTGCGCGCCATCGCGAAGGCGGGGCCGGGTGTTGTCCAGGGCGGGCCCATCGCTAAGAAGATCGTCGCCGAGGTGCGCCGGCGCGGCGGCATTCTCAGCCTTGCAGATCTCGAAGGCTACGCGCCCAAGGTCCGCGCGCCGGTGCAAGGCCAGTACCGCGGCCTCCAGGTCTACTCCTTCCCGCCGCCTTCTTCGGGCGGAGCCGTGCTGCTTCAATGTCTCAACATCCTCGAAGGTTTTGATCTGGCTGCGACGGGTCCCGGCAGTTCCGCGAGCCTGCACCCGGTGGCGGAAGCCATGAAACTCGCCTTCGCGGATCGCGCCGCCTATATGGGCGACAGTGATTTCGTCGATGTGCCCGTGGCGCGGCTGATCTCGCGGGAGTACGCCGAGGCCCAACGCGCCCGGATCGACCCCGCCCAGGCTTCCGACGTCAAGGCGCCGGGCCTGCCGGCGAACGATGCGGGCACCGCGCATCTTTCGGTGACCGACGGCCAGGGGGGCGCGGTGGGGATCACCATGACGATCAACACCTCGTATGGCTCCGGCATCACCGTGCCGGGCACCGGGATCATTCTCAACAACGAGATGGATGATTTTTCCGTGGCGCCCGATACCCCCAATGCCTACGGGCTTGTGGATACCCGGGGTGCCAACGCCATTGCGCCGGGCAAGCGGCCGCTTTCGAGCATGACCCCCACGCTGCTCGTCAAGGACGGCAAACCCTTCATGGTGACGGGCAGCCCGGGCGGGCCGCGCATCATCAGCACCGTGTTGCTCACCATCCTGAACGTGGTCGACTGGGGGATGGACGTGCAGGCGGCGGTCTCGGCGCCCCGTTACCACCACCAATGGATCCCCGACAAACTCCGCGTCGAACCCGATACCCCCGCCGATGTGGTGGATGCCTTGCGGGCCCGGGGTCACACCGTGGACGTGCAGTCCCGACATTGGTCCGCCGCCGAAGCCATCGTGATCGATCCCGCCAGCGGGCTGCATTACGGGGGCAGCGATCCGCGCACGGATGGCGGTGCTTACGGGCCGCGTTAGTTCCCTTGGCCTGGGGCCACCGGGCTCTGACTCCCTGGTTCCGAAGCCAGCTGTGGCTTCTTCAGTCCTCGCCCTGGGGCATGAGGAACCAGAGCAGCAGATAAATAAGGATGCCCGGGAACGCAGCGCTGAGGATCGAGACCATCACGTAGAGGAAGCGGACCGTGGTCGGAGACCAGTCGAGCCACTCGGCGATGCCGCCGCATACCCCGGCCAACATGCGGTCATCGGATCGGTGAAGGCCTGCCATGGCGGTCTCCTCTTCAGGGGGTGCGGCCTGTCTAGCACGGGAAAGAGGCGGCCGCGAAGGGCCCGCTGGCCCTCAGTCGTTCGGGGAGGCCACCACCGAGTAGAGGCCGCTCGCCACCGGATCCAGGGCTTCGTCTGAACTGTAGACCGCCACTCGGTAGCGGCCCGGGGGCAATTCGTTCCGAGGTTCCAGCCAGACTGCGCTATAGCGGGGGCCGCGGTCGACGGGGTAGGGGCGGAAGAGCACGATGCTGGGGTCGTCCACCCGGCTCCATTTGAGGAAGACCCGGTCTTCGCGGTAATCCGCGTTGGAAAAGGTGGCCAGAATGGGCTCCTGGCCGCTGAATTCGCGGCCCGTGCCGGCGCCCTCGCGGTCGGGGTCGCCCTTCAATTCTTCTTCAGAAAAGTACACGCGCGCCAGGCCGCCCGGGCGCTCGCTGGGTGCGCGGATCAGGTCTTCCATGGCGATCGCCGACATGCGCTGGGCCAGGGCCCGGGGGTCGCTAACATCCCGCAAATCCTCGGGGTGGGCGTCGGTGATCGTGGACAGGGCCGCGATGATCTCGTCGTCGCGCAGGGTATCGATGGCGGCGCCCAGCACTTCGGAAGTATCGCCGGGGTAATCGGCGAGGCTACTCGCGGCTTCGATCGGTGCGCCGGCGGAAGAGGCAACGGACGCGCCTGTCCCGTCGGTACTCTGCGGAGTATCCGGGGAAGAGGAAGGCGAAAGACCCGCGACCGGCGAAGGGGATGACATCCCTTGAGGCGGACTAATGGCCGCGACCGCCGCCGTAGCCTCTGCGCCAAGCCATCGCCCTGCGCCCAGGCCCGCCACGAAAGCGAGGGCCCAGGCGAGGGCGATCAGTGCGTTGAGGCGCTTCGGCGATTTCGTCAGATACAGCCCTCGGCCACGTCCGGGTTGAAGGTACACATGACGTGGGCCGCGGTGTTCTCGGCGCAGTCATCGATGCAAAGCGTGGGATCGATCTGCGGCATCGTGGTGTGAATCTTACCCTGAAGCGAGCCGAAGGTGTAGCCGCTGCCGGTGCCGTAGTCGTACGCGGCGATATCAGTGATATTTCGCCCGGCGCTTGTCCCCATTCCATCGGCGAGATGGCAGCCCAAGCAGAGAGCGTCGTAGCTGACCTGGCCCGCCGCGAGGTCGGCAGTGGCCGGGACCACGATCTTGGTGTCGGCCTGGCCGCAGCCCGCCGCGACCATGGGGTTGAAATTGCACAGGATCATGGCTGCGGCGTTCGCGGCGCAGTCTCCTTCACAGGCCGTGGCATTGCCCGCCGGCATGGTGTCGTTGATCTTGGCCTGCAGGCTGGCGAAGGTGTAGCCGGTCATCGCTGCGGGGTCTTCCTTGGTGATATCGTTCACGCCGCCTCTGCCTGTCCCGTCGGCGAGATGGCAGTCCACGCAAAGGGTGTCATAGCTGTCCTGGCCCGAAGTCAGGTTGGCGCTTGCGGGCACAGAGATCAGATCGTTACTTCCTGTATCCGAGTCCGAGCAGCCAAAGGCGCCCGTCAACACGACGAGGCCGATAACGACCGCTCCGCGTAGAGTTGCATTTTTTACTTTCATCCTGGTACTCCTCCTTTGTCTTTCTGTCCTTTTGTCCTTAGTTCTCCGAGATCTGGGCGAATTCGTTCGGAGTTCGTTCTTTAATTCAGCAGTGCTCGGTTCTCTCCCTTTGTCCGGCCCCAACCCTAAGGGCAACCTTCGGCCCTTTCCGGGTTGAACTCACAAAAGACATAGGCCGCCACGTTCTCCGCGCAGCCGTTGCCAAGCGAGCACAGGGCGGGGAGGGGGGGAGGCATCGAGATGTGGATCCGGCCCGAGAGGACACTGAAATCTCCCTGGCAAGAGAGGCAATCGGGGCCGGATAGCCTGAAGCTGCCGTCTGCGAAATGACATTGGCTGCAGAGGGCGGCGTAGCTGGCCTCCCCGGCAGCGAGGTCGGCGGTAGCCGGAATCACGGCCTTGGGGATCGTGATTTCGCAGCTTTCGGCGTCGACCAGATCTGGGTTGAAGGCGCACAGCACATGGGCGGCGGTATCCAGGGCGCATTGGCCCGAGCAGTTGGTCGGGGCGCTCGGGGGCATGGTGTCATGGATATAGCTTTCGAGTCCTTCGAAGGATCCCTGGCACACCTGGCAATCGGTGAGGGGGGGGCCGAAAACGGTCCCATTGAACGTCACGCCCTGGCCCTCCGCTCCATGGCAGAATTGGCATTGCGCATAGGACTCTGCACCCTGGACCCGGTCGGCTTCGGGGGGGACGACGGCAAGGCTGATCGCCTCGTCGCAGCCCTCGACGAGGTCCGGGTTGAGAGCGCAAAGGATGTGGGCCGCGGTGTCCCGGGCGCACGTATCCGATTCGCTGTCCTGGCAGGCGGCGGGGTTTCCTTCGGGCATGGTGGCGTGGATCCGGCTCACGAGAGGGTCGAAGCCCGCCTTGCAGGATTCGCAACCGAGGAGCGAGTTGCCGCGCTCGGTGCCGCTGCCGTCGATGGCGTGGCACGCCGCGCAGGCGCTCGCATAGTTGGAGATGCCCGAGGTCAGGTTGGCGACCGTGGGCACTTGGGCCTTCTGGCTACTGCCCACGAACTGGCCGTCGGAGTCCGCGCATCCCAGGGCGATCGCGAGGGAAAGGACTGAGAGAAGGCAGATCAGCTTACCCGCTCTCATTTTCATTTTATCCTTCATGCAAATGCCTTTATCGAAATCGAACACCGACGGTTTGGACGCTCAGCCTGCGAACCCGTTCTCAGGCGCGCCGTGATCGGTTTTCGATTCCGTAGCAAACTCGCATCACCCATGCTGTCACACTCACATGAAGGGCAATTGAAGATGGGGTGCGAATACCACTTGCGGGCGTACGTTCTGTTGTCGTGTAGCGCGGCCAGGCCAACGGGATCAACAGGACAGGGTCTTCAGGGCGAGATCAACGCTTCGGTGTAGGCATCCAGACGCACAACTCGGCGTGCGACCCGCAAGACTTCATTTGGACTTATAGCTGCGATCTGGGCCCCATAGTTCAGGTGCGCGTCCGGCCCGAGCCCGTAGAGATCATCGAGCGCGATATGCGCAGCTCTTGCTGCACTGCGTTGCTGGTCGATGGCGAAGTTGCCGATCAGATGCCGGTGGGTCCGCCCGAGTTCTTTCGCGTCCGGGGGCGCTTCGAGCAGGGCTTCCAGGTGTTCGAAGATTCCGCGACGCGCTTCGTCGACCTTCTCGGGTGCGCAGCCTATATAGACGGCGAAAAAGCCGGGTGCGGCTCCTTCGACGTTCATGGCACTCACCGAGTAGGCCAGGCTGCGGCGATCGCGCAGATCAAGGAAGAGCCTGCCCCCCTGACCCGCCAGCAATTGGGAGATCACCTCCAGGGCATGGCGGTCCGGGTCATCCACGGCCAGTCCGCGAAAGCCGACGACCAGGTGGGCCTGGGCGCGGTCCTTGTTTTCGGCGGCGTGTCGCACGCCGTCTTCTCGGGGCTCTGGCGCCGGCGCCGGGCGCTGGAAATCGCCGCCGGGAAGCGGCGCGAGGCGCTCGGAAAGATCATCGGCCAGACGCTGGCCCTCAATATCGCCCGCGGCGGCGACCACCAGGTTGGGCGCCCGGATCAGGCGATCGTGGTGCTCGCGAATCGCGTCAACGGTGAATGCTTCCACGCTCTCGCGTTCGCCCAGCATGGGGAGCCGGTAGGGATGTTGCTGGAACTCGGTTCGGGCGAAAAGAAGGAAGGCGCGCTGAGCCAGTTGGTCTTCTCGCCGGTCGATGGCCGCCAGGGTTTCCCGGCGCTCGCGTTCCAACTCGCTGGCCGCGAAGCGCGGCTCGAGCATGACATCCCGAAGCAGATCGAGGCTCGGAGCCAGGTTCTGACTCGTGGTTTCGAGCGTGAACCCGAGACTGCTCCGCCCGGAGAAACCACTGACGTCGCTGGCGAGGTCTTCCACCGCCTCGGCAAATTCGGTGGCGTCGAGGGCGCGGGTTCCCCGGCTCCACATGGAGGCCAGAAAACTCGATCGCCCCGCCGAGCTTTGCTCCTCGGCGAGTTGCCCGCCGAGAAAGGCCGCGCGCAGGGCCACCACCGGGAGGTCGCGCCGCGGGTCCACATGAAGCACCGCACCATCGGGGAGCGGATAGGTTTCGATTCCGGCGGGCTCGCTCGGGGAGGGCGCCGGGGCCTTGTCGGTTGCCCTGTTGGGTTTGGCTGCGGTCTCTGCGGCTGGCTGCGCTGCTTGGCCCTTCGGCGCCCGAAAATCCTGGCGCGCCCGCGCGGCGCCGGCGCCCAGGGCATTCGCCATGGCTTCGGCGTCGAGGGTGTCGCCCTCCCGGTCGGGTACCAGGGCGGCTGCGGTCAGAAGTTCGGGCGCGAGGTATTCCTGGGCGACGCGCAAGAGATCTTCCCGGGTGGCGCCGCGCAGGGTTTCGAAATAACGCGCCTCGCTGCGCCAGTCGCCGCCGAGTACTTCGAAGCTTCCCAATTTATTCGCCAGGCCCGAAACGCTCTCTCGCTCGAAGTGTTCGCTGGAGAGGAAATTTGTCCGGGCGCGCTCGAATTCTCGGGGGCTGACGGGTTCGATGCGAAGCCGCTCGACCTCGGCCGCGACTGCCTCCAGAGCCTTGCGGCTGCGGGCTTCATTGCTCTCGAGACCAATGGAAAAGAGTCCGCGGTCGTAGGGGCTGTAGCTCGATGAATCGATCCGGTCGACCAGGCCGCTCCCCTCGCGGATGCTTCGCACCAGGCGGCTGGATTCGCATTCGCCCAGCACGAAGGCGAGCAGGTCGAGGTAGGTTGCATCCTCGTCCCGAAAGCGTGCGCCGGGCCAGCAGAGATCGAAACGCTGGGCCTCGAAGGGCCGGCGCTCCACCACGCTGGCCGGTCCTTCGGACGGCGGTTCCGGGGGCCGCCGTCGCTGGGCGCCGGCGGGCTCGCGCCCGGCGAAGCGTTCGGCGAGTTGCGCCGCCAGGGCCGGGGCGTCGAAATCTCCTGCCGCAACGCAGGTGAGGTTGTCGGGTGCATACCAGCGCTCAAAGAAAGAGAGACAGCCGTTGCGGTCGAGGCCGGCGACGCTTTCCGGGGTGCCGAGTATGGGCGCCCGGTAGGGATGAACATTGTAGGCCTGGCGGAAGCTCAGGTCGGAGAGCACGTGGCCCGGCGAATCCTCCGAGCGCCGGATCTCTTCGATCACTACCTGCTGCTCGCGTTCGATCTCGGCCGAGTCGAAAATCGAGTGGCTCACCATGTCGGTGAGAACATCCACCGCGGTGATCAGGGAATCCGAAGGGACAGTGGCGTAGTACACGGTGACGTCAAAGGACGTGTAGGCGTTGACGCGCCCGCCCGCCCCCTCGATCTCGCCCGCGACGTCGCCCACGCCCCGGCTGGGCGTGCCCTTGAAGAGCATGTGCTCGTGAAAATGGGCGAGGCCTTTTTCTCCGGGGCCCTCGTCCGCGGATCCCACCCCCGCCCAGATTTGCAGGTCGGCCACCGGGGAGCGGTGGGCGGGGCGCAGCAGCAGGGTGAGCCCGTTGTCGAGCTTTTCGTAGTAGACGTCTTCTTGGGGCACGGAGTCGGCCGAGGGTACCCAAGCGGCCATCCCCGCGCCCGCGCCTGCCCTACATTGCGTTCATGGCCTCCTCGGTGGGCGTCTACGTCCACATCCCCTTCTGCACCCGAATCTGCCCCTACTGCGATTTCGCCGTGGAGGCGGCGGGGGATGCCAGCGCTTGGCAAGCCCGGGAGGAGGCCTATGTCCAGGCTTTGCTCGCCGAATTGGCGCTTCGCCAGCCGCGCTTCGCCGGCCGGGCCCTGGCGAGCCTCTACTTCGGAGGCGGGACGCCCTCGCTTTTCCGCCCGGATTCGCTGGCCCGGATTCGGGAGGCGGTGGAAGCCGCCTTTGTGCCGGCCGCCGAGCCCTTGGAGATCACCCTCGAGGTCAACCCCAGCAGCGTCGAGCGCGAGCGGCTTCCTGGGTTTCGGAGCGAGGCCGGAGTCAACCGCTTGTCGGTGGGGATTCAATCCTTCGATGACAGCCTGCTCAAGGCTCTGGGCCGAGGCCACGGCGCCGACGCGAGTCGCCAGACATGGGAAGCCGCCCGCCGAGCGGGTTTTGAGAACCTTTCCCTGGACCTGATCTTCGCCGCGCTTCACCAGACCGAGGCTGGCCTGGAGGCGGACCTGGCCGAGGCCCTGGCGGCAGAGCCCGAACACGTTTCCTGTTACGAACTCGTCTATGAGCCGGGGACGCCTTTTGGGCGGGCCGCCGCCGAGGGTCGCCTGGCTCCGTATTCCGAAGAGGGTTCGGCGGATATGGCCGAGCGCATCGAGGATCGCCTGGGGGCGGCGGGCTATGCGCGCTACGAGCTCACCAACTACGCCCGGCCCGGCTACGAAGCCGTCCACAACCGGCGCTATTGGCAGCGCCGGCCCGTCCTCGCCCTCGGAGTCGGCGCGCATTCCACCGATCCGCCGGATGCCGCTCGCCCCCACGGCGCGCGTCATGCCAACCCGCGTATGCGGGCGGCCTGGCAAGAAGCGGTGGCGTCGGGCCGCTGGCCCCTGGGAGAGGAGGAAGTGCTCTCTCAAGGCGACGCCATGGCCGAGGCCTGTTTTCTTGGCCTCCGGTGCGCGGAAGGCCTGGACGAGGCGGCTTTCCAGGCGGAATTCGGAATTTCGCCTCGGGCGCAATTTGGCGAGGCCATTGCGCGTTTCCTGGAAGAAGGGCTTCTCGAGGCTCGGGGGCCCCACGCCCTTCGGCTCACCCGTCGCGGGCGCATGCTGGCCGATACGGTTTGCGCCGAATTCGTCTAGCCCGGCCGATCAGGACGCGTGGGTCTGCAGGAACTCCACCACGCGCTGTGCCGATGCCTGGACGGCAGCGCCTTCCTTCCAGTCTTCGATGAGTTCGGCCCGGGGCGCGAGGTCGGCGACTTCGCGGCTGATGGCCTCGGGGTGGTAGAGGTCGTTGCCCATGAGAACCAGCAACGGGTTCTCGACGCCCCGAACGAAATCCCGGGAGACATTGAAGAGGAAATCGCCGTCGTACATGTTGCTGCGGAAGCTTTCCCAATCCCCTTCGGCGACTTCGGGTCGACCCGGGCGCAGGTCTTCTGCCCAACTGTCGAACATGGCGTAGAACGCCTCGCGGTTTTCGTCGCTGTGGCCAATGGGCTGAACCAGCACGGCCCCGGCCACCCGCTGGGCATCGGCCTCGATCAGCCCGAGCGCATAGGGGCCGCCGATGCAGCAGCCAAGGACATGGCACCGGTCGATCTCCAATGCATCGAGCAGGGCGACGTGGTCCGCCGCGTAGGTCCCCCACCCATCGCTCCCCTGGATCGGCGCTTCGGATCCGCCCGCATTGCGTTGGTCCATGGCGATGACGCGAAAATGGGGCGAGAGCACGTCAATGGGATTCCAGGGCATGCGTTCCCAGACATCGATCTTGGAGTGCATGCCGCCGGGGGCAAAAAGAAGGATCGGGAAGCCCTCCCCGAAGGTTTCGTAGTGGATCTTCAGTTCGCCTTCCTGCCAGATGGGCATGGCCCCTCCTCGAGTTCTGCCCCAGGCCCGGGCGCCGGGCGGGTCCCGCACGGTAGGGGAGGGGCGAGCTACGGGCACGGGGCGCGTGGGCGCGGAGGGCCGCCGGCCTTGGGGCCCCGGGCGATTGACGGCCCGGCGCCGCGATGTTAGATACACGTGGCTGAATTTATTGACGTTTTTTCCGGATAGGGAGAGATCGATGAGTCCCCACCGTGAGGACAGACGCGCCGCCCGCCGCCCGATGCCAGGGCTGACCGAGCGCCAGCGCATGGTGCTTCGCGCCGTGGTCACCGCCTACGTGGCCGAGGCCGCGCCCACGTCATCGGCGATGGTTTCCCACTTGCTCCCGGTGGCGCTTTCCAGCGCCAGCATTCGCAATACCATGGCCGACCTTTCGGAGTTGGGGTTGATCGAAAAGCCCCATGCGTCCGCCGGGCGGGTGCCCACATCAACGGGGCTGCAGCTTTTTGTTGAGCAATTGCTGAACACCCAGGAACTCGCTGATTTCGATCGGCGCTCGTTGTCCAGCGCTTGCCAGGAGGTCTCCCACGAAAGTGTGACGCGTTGGGTTTCCCGGCTGCTTTCCGAGCGAACCCATCAACTCGGCTTCGTCGTCACCCCGCGAATCGAGCGGGTTCCCATGCGACACGTGAGCTTTGTGCGCGTGGCCCGGGATCAATTGCTCGCGGTTCTGGTTCCCGAGGCGGGTCCGATCCAGCAGCGTGTCATCGGAGATATCGGTTTTGGTGACCAGGCGGAACTCGATGCGGTGGCGGCCCAACTCAATGAGAAACTCGCGGGGCGAACCCTGGGTGAGATGCGCGCCCTGCTCGAGCGCGAATTGAGCGACCTTCGGAGCGAGGCCCGTGGCCTCTACTTCAGGATGGCCGATCTGGGTATTCGCGCCTTTGCGGCTTCTGCTCAAGAAGAAGAAGACCTGGTGATCACCACGCGCTCGGCGTTGCTCAGCCAGCCCGAGTTCAATGATCCCGGCCGCACTCGGGCGGTCTTCGAAGCGGTCGAAACCAATCGACGCCTGCTCGATGTCATCGGCCGGGTTCTCGAGGATCCGCGGGATTCGGTCTCGGTTTCCCTCGGCGAAGAACTCGAAGAATTGGGCCTGCATAATTGTGCCATGGTCGCGGTCTCCTACGGGCATGCGCGGCCGTCTACCCTGGCCGATGATGGAATAGCGCCCGAGGAAGACCCGGCCCTGGGTGTCCTCGGGGTGATCGGCCCCAATCGCATGGATTACGGCCGGGTGATTCCCCTCGTGAGCTATTGCTCACGATTGGTGACCGAGAAACTTTCCCCTTAGGGGTTCCGCGGTAGGAGCGAGTGAAGACATGACGCCGCCCAAGAAAAAGAAGAGCGAAGAGTCCGAAGACGGCCCGAGTGTTGAGCCGGGAGAGGAACTCGCCGAGGCCCTACGCGAGGCGAGCGAGGCCGTGTCCGACCCCGCTGCGCCCGCCGAGCCGGAGAGCGGGGAAGAGCCCGCACCGGGTCCGGAGGCCCAATTGGAGGCCCTGAGGGCCGAACTCGACCAGACCCAGGACCGCTTCGTGCGCCTGCAGGCCGAGTTCGACAACTTTCGCCGGCGCAGTCTCAAAGAGCGTCAGGAAAGCCTCCAATACGGTCATCAGAATCTCGTCAAGGATTTGCTCGCAACGGTCGATAACCTTGAACGGGCTCTGGGACATTCGGCGGAAGATGCCAGTTCGGATGCCGAGAGCGTCGTTCAGGGAATCGAGTTGGTGAAGCGCGAACTGCTCGGCGCCCTGGGGAAGCACGGAGTCAAGGTCATTGAGCCCCAGGAGGAGGCATTCGATCCGACGTATCACGAGGCGATGGGACAGTTGCCCCACGCTTCCCTCGCGCCGAATACGGTCGTCGAGGTTCTCCAGAAGGGATACATGATCAACGACCGCATGCTTCGCCCAGCAAGAGTTCTCGTGGCCCGGAAACCCACGGAGCAGGAGGCGGCGGCAGCGGAGGCCGATAAAGAAAAAAGCTGAGTCCGGAACTCTTCGCTTTCGAAGCCGAGTCCGGAAGCGAAGAGGAAAGGGCACAGGATGGGCGCCGTCATCGGAATCGACCTTGGGACCACGAATTCATGCGTGGCCTTCATGTCCGCCTCGGGCAGCGAGGTCATCGCGAATAGCGAAGGCTCGCGGACCACGCCTTCCATGGTGGCTCTCACCGAGAGTGGCGAGAAGTTGGCGGGCCAGGTCGCCAAGCGTCAGGCGGTGACCAACCCGGACCAGACGCTCTTCGCCATCAAGCGCTTGATCGGGCGAAAATTCGCATCGAGCGAGGTTTCCGCCTTTGCGGCGGTGGCTCCTTTTCCCATCGTCCCCGCCGATAACGGTGATGCCTGGGTGACCATCGGCGGCCGGGATTGCTCGCCCCAGGAAATCATCGCGACGATCCTCCAGAAAATGAAGGATACCGCCAGCGACTTTCTCGACGAGGAAGTCGAAGGGGCCGTGATCACGGTTCCCGCCTATTTCAACGACGCCCAGCGCCAGGCGACCAAGGAAGCCGGAACCATCGCGGGTCTCGAGGTTCTGCGGATCATCAACGAGCCCACCGCGGCCGCGTTGAGGTACGGGCTCGATGAGACCACCGAGAAGACCGTGGCGGTCTTCGACCTCGGTGGCGGGACTTTCGATATCTCGATTCTCCAGATCGGCGATGGGGTTTTTCAGGTCAAGAGCACCAACGGGGATACCTACCTGGGAGGCGAGGATTTCGATCGATGCATCGTCGAGCATCTCGCCGACGAGTTCAAAGGCGAGCACGGGATCGATCTGCGGAGCGACCCCATGGCGCTTCAACGGCTGAAGGAAGCCGCGGAGCGCGCAAAGCACGAACTCTCCTCCCTCGAGGAAACCGATCTCAACCTGCCTTTCGTGGCCTCTGACGAGGCCGGGCCCAAACACCTGGAAACCACGCTTTCCCGCGCATGCCTCGAGGAACTGACCGCTTCCCTGGTGGCGCGTCTCGAAGAGCCGTGTCGAACCGCGCTGCAAGACGCTGGCGTTCGAAGCGACGAACTGGACGAACTGATCCTGGTGGGCGGTATGACGCGAATGCCGCTGATCAGGGCGAAGGTGGAAGAAATTTTCGGAATGGAGCCGGGAACCGGGATGAACCCCGACGAGGTTGTGGCCGCGGGCGCGGCGATTCAGGCCGGTGTTCTTCGCGGAACCGTTCAGGATGTTCTGCTGCTCGATGTGACTCCGCTCTCCCTGGGCGTAGAGACCCAGGGCGGCGTCTTCACCAAGATTATCGAGAAGAACACGACGATTCCGGCAGAGAAGAGCCAGATCTTTTCCACCACCGAAGACAACCAGGACCGGGTGCGGATTCACGTTCTCCAAGGCGAGCGCGAGATGGCCCTGGACAACATGACCCTGGGCCGGTTCGAACTCGTCGGAATTCCCGAGGCGCCCAGGGGTGTTCCCCAGATCGAGGTCACGTTCGCTCTGGACCCCGATGGTGTGGCCCATGTTTCGGCCAAGGACCTTGGGACGGGCAAATCCCAGGGCATTGTTTTGACCGCCTCCAGCGGGCTCAGCGAGACGGAGGTTGAGAACCTCGTGGCAGAGGCGCGCCAGCACGCCGACGAAGACCTGGCCCTGCGCGGACGCACGGATCTGTGCAACAAACTCGAGGGCCTGGTCTATTCCACCGAACGGACGCTCGAGGAATTTGCCAGCGAGATCGGCAGCGCGGATCGCGAGCCCATGGAGGGCGCGCTTTCGGCTTCCCGGGCCAGCCTGGACAGCGGAGATGTCGACGAGTTGGAAGTCAGGATCGCCGAACTCTCTTCCCTGACCTACGCCCTGACCGAGAAGATCTACGCCGCATTGGGCGACGAAGTCGTCTAGACTCCCCCAAGGGAAAACGAGAACGCCGGATCGAATTCGCCGCTCTCCGGCCCTTGACACTCGGGCTCGCGCGACGATTTGAGCGCGATCCGGGGATTGCCCGGTGGCCCGGTCGCTCTTGGCCCGGCCTGTGCAATTCGACGACCCACCGAACCCGGGGCATCCGACTGTGAGCAAGCGCGACTACTACGAGGTGCTCGGGGTCGACCGGGGTGCCGGCGAAGCCGACCTGAAGACCGCCTATCGGCGCCTGGCCATGGAACACCACCCGGATCGGAACCCCGGCGATACCGTGGCCGAGGAGCGATTCAAGGAGGTCTCCGAGGCCTACTCCGTGCTTTCCGATGGGGAGAAGCGGGCGCGCTACGACCGCTTCGGCCACGCCGGGCTGGGCGGGGGCGGGGCCGGGGCACCGGATTTTGGCGATCTGGGCGGGTTTGGTGATCTCTTCAACGACCTCTTCGGGGATATTTTTGGCGGTGGGGGCGGGCGCCGCGGACGCGGTCAGCGTGGTGCGGATCTCCGCTACAACCTCGAAATGGATCTCCAGGCGGTTCTCAGCGGCCTGACTTCCAGCATCGAGATCCCGAAGATGCGGAGCTGCGAGCCCTGTGGCGGCTCGGGCGCAGCCGAGGGGTCCTCACCGGAAACCTGTCCCCGTTGTCGTGGGGTGGGGCAGGTTGCTTTTCAGCAGGGCTTCTTTCGCGTCAACCGGCCCTGTGACGCGTGCTCGGGCGCGGGCGAGATCATTCGCGACCCGTGCAGGAGTTGCCGCGGGGGCGGGCGGGTGGAGTCTCGACAGAGCCTCCAGGTGAAGGTTCCGCCCGGGGTCGACGACGGTGCGCGGCTCCGATTGGTGGGCGAGGGCGAAGCCGGAGTAGCGGGCGGCCCCCCCGGTGATCTCTACGTCGTGATCCATACCCGACCGCATCCCCTTTTCGAACGCGATGGCACGGATCTCCATATCGAGGTTCCGGTGCCCTTCGTCCAGGCGGCCCTGGGGTCGAGGATCGAGGTTCCCACCCTCGAGGGGGCGGTGGAAATCGAAATGCCCGAGGGCACGCAATCGGGCAAGGTATTGCCCCTCAAGGGCATGGGGCTTCCCCCTCTGCAGCCCCGTTTGGACGCGGCCCGGCTCGAAAAGATGCGCGGCGATATCTTTGTGCGAATCTTCGTCGAGGTTCCCACGCGCCTGACCGACCGTCAGCGAGAGCTGCTCGAAGAGTTCGCGAGTGCGAGCGGCACCGAGGTTTCACCGGTCCACAGGCGCTTCGTCGACAAGCTGAAGGACTTCTTCGACTGAAATGATCCGAAGCGCCCCATCTCCTGGGCCCCTGGCTCTCGCTCTTCTGTTGAGCGGGCTACTGGCCGCCGCTTGCGCAGGACCGGGCGGGTTCGGTACGCGGATCCCCGAAGCCGAGCGACTGGCTTACGCGGCCGCTCTCGCCCCCCAGCCCGATGACCTCGCGGCCTCCGCCGATGCCTTGGAGGCCTTCGTGGCCACCTACCCGAGAAGCCTCCTGGCCGACGATGCGATGGAGGAACTGGCCCGAATCGATTTCATCGAGGGCGGCCGAGAGGCGGCCTTCGCCCGGCTTCGCGAGACGATCCTTCGCTACCCGACCGGCGATCGTTCGGATTCGATTCGGCTGCGACTGGCGCTTTGGGAAAGTCAGGGAGGCGATCTCGAGGGCGCGCGCCGGCAGCTGAACGCCGTTCGTCCGGCGGGCTTGAGCCTGGCCGAGCGCCGCTTCTTCTACCGATTGCGGGTGCGGCTGGCGCCTTCGGACGGGGAGCGTTTGATCGATCTTGCGCGGCTGCGCGGTGTGACCGCCGAGTTGTATGCCGAGCAGGCGGGTGCCGATGGGCTCTTGCCCGACGCTTCGACCCTGAGCGATGACGTTTCGCAACTCGACCGGGAAATCGACGCCCTCATGGCGAGCCTCTCGGGGGAAGACCTGCTCCGGGCGATTCCGAAACTGGGCACCGCGGTGCCCGCCGCCCGAGTCCGCCTGGTGCTGTCCTGGCGCTCCCTGGTGGGGGGCGATCTGCCCCTGGCGACCTTCTGGCTCGAAGAGGCCGGGCGCTACCCCATGACCTCCTCGGATCGAGAAAGAATGAAGAGCTTGGCCATGCGCCTGGGCACCGGCGAAGGGGAGGCCGACGACCATTTCCTGCCCACCTTCCGCGAGGCGGCTTCGCGTTCCTGGCCGGAACTGGACGGGCTTGTCCTTCGCGTGGGTGTCGTTCTTCCGCTCAGCGGGCGCTACGCGCCCTTTGGCGAGGAAGCCCTGCGCGGCCTTCTGCTTGCCGCCGGGGCCTTCGACGTGTCGATGCCCGAGCCCATGGTGGTTCCGGTTCAGGATGAACTCGAGCAATTCCTCGCCGAACGGATTCCGGCGCCGCCGGGCGTGGCCCCGGAACCGCCCGCAGCGGCGCCCGAAGCGGTCTTGGCGCCGCCCGCTCCGGGCATCGAATTGGTGGTCCGTGACAGCGGGGGTAGCTCTGAGCGCGCGGCGGCGGCGGTTCGCGAATTGGCGGCGGACCCCGAAGTGCTCGCCATCGTCGGGCCCATCTTCTCCGCCGAATCCGAGGCGGCGGCCCGGGAAGCCCAGCGTCTGGGCATTCCCCTGCTGACGCTCTCGAATCGCCCCCAACTCAGCAGCGAACGCCCATTCGTATTTCGTCTGCGCATGACACCCGCCGACGAGATTGACCGGTTGGTGGAATACGCCATCGACGAAGCCGGCGCCGAGACCTTCGCGATTCTCTATCCCATGAGCCGCTATGGCCGAGGCATGCGAAGCCTCTATTGGGACGCGGTGGTCAGCCGAGGGGGCACCGTGGTGGCCGCCGCGGGATACGAGCCCGAGGCCACGGATTTCAATGCGCCGATCCGGGGCATGGTGGGTTTCGATCTGATCACGCCCAACGAGCGGGTCGCCCTGCAGGAGCGTTCTCGGGCGCTGCGCCGCGGCCGCCGACTCGAGCCCCAGGCCAGTGCCCTTCTCAAGGAGATCCTCTACACCCAACTCGGTCCCGATGGAGAGCCCCTGCCTCCACAGGTTGATTTCGATGCGCTCTTCATTCCCGATGGCCATGACAAGATCCAATTGATTGCGCCCCAACTGGCTTTTCACGAAATCGAGGGCGTGCAGCTATTGGGTTCCAGCGATTGGAACGATCCCGAGTTGATTGAAATAGGACGAGAACACGTGGTGGGTGCATTGGTTTCCACCCGTTTTCACGTGGAGAGCGAATTCGAAATTGTGAAGAATTTTTCAACCGATTATCGCGAGAGTTTCGGAAGTGATCCGGATGAATTCTCCGCCAGCGCGTTCGATGCGCTGAACATTGCTCTGACCCAAGTCTCCCTGGGCTACGGCACCCGATTGGAAATCCGTGACGGAATCCAACGAATTTACGGGTTTCCCGGGGTTTCAGGGGTGACCAGCATTCTGCCCGATGGGAATGCCCGGAAAAGACCCTTTCTGGTCGAGGTCAGGCGCCGCCGCTTCATGGGTATCGACTGACCCTTTCGGCGCAGGGTGGGGCCGGAGCGTTGGGTGCAGGGGATGTGCAGGTTCTTCACGGGCCCGGGGAGTGAACAATTCCACTGGAGCCTAAAGTGAGTTCTCGTCCGCGTCGAAACGATGAACATGACCACAGAAGCCGTTTCGCACCAAGAATTCCCGACTGAACTTCCCGTAATCAGCCTTCGCGAACTCGTTGTCTTCCCCTACATGGCACTTCCCCTGATCGTGGCGCGTGAGAAATCCGTCGCCGCCGTGGAAGACGCCCTGGCAGGGGACGGCATGGTTCTCCTGGTCGCCCAGCGCGATTCAGAGGCTTTCGATCCCGGCTTGGAAGAGCTGTACGAAGTGGGGACCGTCGCGATCGTGACGAGTCGATCGAGACTTCCGGACGGTCGCCTCAAGGTGCTGATCCAGGGTTTCGCCAAGGCGCGAATGGAAGCCGGGCAGGGAACTGGCGGCCGAGTTCGGGTTCGCGAGATCCCCGGCGATGAAGGTGCGGCTTGGAGTGTCGAAGGCGAAGCATTGGTGAGGTCGGTGCGGAGCCGGGTCGAACAGTTGTTGCCGCTCAAGAATCTTCCGCCCGAGGTTCTCTCGGTGACGGCCAATATCGACAAGCCCGGGCGCTTTGCGGATACGGTGGCATCGAATCTTCGCCTCCGGGTTTCCGAGGCCCAGGATATTCTCGAGACTCGGGATCCCCTGGCACGTCTGCGCCGCGTGGATGCGCTGGTTCGGCGAGAACTCGAAGTGACGAGCATGCAGGCCGAGATCCAGACCCAGGCCAAGCAGGAGATGTCTCGCGGCGAGCGCGAAGCTTTTCTGCGCGAGCAATTGCGCGCGATCCAGAACGAACTCGGCGAAGTTGATGGCGGCGGAAGCGAAGTCGACGAATACCGGGCCAAGGTGGTGGACGCGAACTTATCCGCCGATGGTCTCGAGGAAGCGAATCGCCAGGTGCAACGCTTGTCGAATATGCACCCGGATGGACCCGAAGCCCAGGTGATTCGTAACTATCTGGACTGGCTCGTCAGCCTTCCGTGGGATCGATGTTCGCCCGATCGCCTGGACCTGAACGATGCGCGGGAAATCCTGAATGCCGACCACGCACACCTCGCACGGGTGAAGGATCGGATTCTCGAATTTCTAAGTGTCCGCAAACTTCGCAACGACAGCCGGGGCCCGATTCTTTGTTTCGCCGGCCCTCCCGGCGTGGGGAAGACTTCCCTCGGCCGTTCCATCGCGCGATCCACTGGCCGGGAATTCGTACGGATCTCTCTTGGAGGGGTGCGGGACGAAGCGGAGATCCGGGGCCATCGGCGAACCTATGTGGGCGCCATGCCCGGCCGAATCATCCAGGCGATGAAGCAGGCGGGAACCAGCAACCCGGTCATCATGCTCGATGAGATCGACAAGCTGAGCAACGATTTCCGGGGTGATCCCTCGGCCGCGCTCCTGGAGGTGCTCGACCCCGAGCAGAATCATTCGTTCAGTGATCATTTTCTCAGCCTTCCCTTCGATCTCTCCCGGGTTCTCTTCATTGCCACGGCGAACCGCCTGGACCAGATCCCGGGTCCGTTGCGCGACCGAATGGAAACCGTTCGCCTGTCGGGGTACAGCCAGGAAGAAAAGGCGGATATCGCCTCGCGTTTCCTGATCCCCCGGCAGATTGCCGAACACGGGCTCGCCGAAGACCATATGAACTGGTCGGCGGGTGCGATTGAGGGCATTGTGAGCGGCTATACCCTGGAAGCGGGCGTGCGAAACCTCGAGCGTCAGATTGCGGCTGTTTGCCGCAAGGTGGCGCGCAAGACCGCCGAGGGTGATGCCAGCCGAGTTTCTGTGACCCGGCCCAGCTTGCTGCGTTACCTGGGCCCAGCGCCCCATGCGCGGGATGGCGAGGATCATTCGGATGAGGTGGGGGTCGTCAAGGGGCTTGCCTGGACGGAAGCGGGCGGCGAGTTGTTGCCCGTCGAGGCCTCGCTGGCCTCCGGCCGCGGGCTGGTGTTGACCGGCCAGATGGGGGACGTGATGAAGGAGTCGGGCCAGACGGCCCTTTCCTTTGTTCGCACGACCCTTCGCGATGCCGGATCCGAGGCCGAGGAATTGGCCAAGAGCGAAGTGCATGTCCATGTGCCGGACGGTGCGACGCCCAAGGACGGACCTTCGGCCGGGGTGGCGATCGCCACGGCGATCCTTTCTGCTGCAACCGGCCGACCGGTTCGCGGCGGGATCGCGATGACCGGAGAGATTACCTTGCGGGGTAAGGTGCTCGCGGTTGGCGGAGTGAGGGAGAAGGCCTTGGCCGCGCTTCGAGCCGGCATCAGCGAGGTGATACTTCCGCGCCAGTGCATGAGCGATGTCGAGGAGATTCCCAAGGAACTCCGTCGCAAGCTCACCTTCATTCCCGTCAGCGAGATGTCGGAAGTGCTCGAGGTTGCGCTCTGTGACAGCGCGGTTCCGCACAGCCAGGCGCCCAGTTGGCCGAAGCATCCCGTCAGTTCGAGTCACGCCGCCTTCGATTCGAAGGAATAGGCCGAGGAAGGCCCGGGAGAGGCGCCGTTTTCGGGGCCTGTTCCCAGGGACGCCGGGCGTCTATCGTGCGCTCATGTCACGGGCATCCACGCTTGCAGATCTCGGCGAAGGGCGATTGATCGATCGCATCGCCCGTATGGCGCGCCGCCTGGACCAACCCGGCGTTGTCCTGGGTATCGGCGATGACGCCGCCATCCTGCGCCCGCGCCCGGGCGAGGACCTGGTGACGAGCACCGACGCCATGGTGGAAGACGTGCACTTTCGCTGGGGGGAGCAATCTCCGGTGACCGTGGGGCGACGGGCTCTTGTGGCCAACCTCTCGGACCTGGCGGCCATGGGGGCGCGTCCATTGGGTTTCAGCCTGGCCCTGTCCGCGCCGCCCAGCCTGGAACTCGCACGCTTCGATGGCGTCTTGCGTGGGCTCCTGAGAGAGGCCCAGATCCATCGCTGCCCCCTGGTGGGCGGAAACCTGGCCCGGGCAACCCAGACGAGCCTGGCGATCCATGTGCTGGGCGGGGTGCCCCGGGGTCGGGCTCTTCGCCGGGATGCCCTCAGAGCGGGTGACCGTCTCTACGTGACCGGCCAATTGGGCTCGGCCGCCCTCGCCAGGGCGGTTGCGGAAAGCGAAGCGAGGCCCATTCGGCAGCTTCCTGTGCCGCGCCTGGCCGCGGGCCGCGCACTTCTGGCGCTGCCGGGTCGGGGCGCCTGCATCGATCTTTCCGATGGCTTGCTGGCGGATTTGGGGCACCTGCTCAGAGGCACTGGCCTCGGGGCGCAGTTGGAGCCCGAGAGCCTTCCCCTGGCCCCGGGCTTTGCTCGGCGCTGCCGGGCATTGAGCCTGGATCCCCTGGCCCTGGCCCTGGCCGGTGGGGAGGATTACGAATTGCTCTTCAGCATCCGCGCACGCCCGGCTGCTCGCCTTTCCGTTTCCCGGCTGGCGCGCCGGCTCGGTGTGGGGGTCAGCGCCATCGGGACCATCACCCGGGAAGAGGGGATCGCGGGCGTCCCCCGCTTCGAGTCATTCCTTCACTATTGATGCATTCGGAGTTTTCGTGCGCCGGCTTCCGCCACTCTTCCGTGTTGCCTCTCCGTGCCCGGCATGAATTCATCTTCAAGCTCGATCCCTTATGGGCCGATGAGATGGGTGAGAGCCTTGGGGGAAAGAAAGTCATGCACCGCGTATTGATCGCAGACGATGCACCTTATATGCGCAAACTCCTGCGCGAACTCGTTGAGACCCTCGGCTACGAGGTGGTCGCCGAGGCCGCGACGGGTCTCGAGGCAGTGGAACTCTTCGCCCTCTACCAGCCCGATATTGCCACGGTGGATACCGTGATGCCTCAGGGCTCGGGTGTCGATACGGTTCGGATGATCCGAAATCGTTTTCCCGCGGCGAAGATCGTGATGGCCAGTTCCCTCGGCCAGGAGCGATTGGTGGAAGATGCCATGGCGGCGGGTGCCCAGGGTTTCATCGGCAAGCCGTACCAATTCGAAGCGGTGGAGTCGATTCTCGCCCTCGTCTTGGAGAAGAGCGAAGACTCGGACGACCGCGAAAGCGACTGAACGCTCGTCGCCTGCTCGCTGCACGCCCCGCACCCGGCCCGATCGCCCCGGGGAGCCGCTTGGCAACGGCGTTTGCCGGAGGGTTGACCACGCCGAAGCGGGCGCTGGGGGGGTCTGATAACGTCCGCTGGGGCCTTTCCTCGCCGTAGAGGCGGAGCCGGAGGCGCCGAACGGCGTGGTATTCAGCGGGATTGTGCGCCCGAAGCGAGGCAAAGCGCGACGTGAACGAGGATCGAGTTCGCCAACTCCTGTCGGGAGTCCAGCAAGGTGGGGTGTCCATCGACGCCGCCGTCAAAGAATTGTCTCGTCTTCCTTTTGTGGACACCGAGAGTGCGCGGGTGGATACCCATCGTGCCCTTCGCCAGGGCATCCCCGAGGTCATCTTTGGTCTGGGAAAAACCGTTTCTCAGATCGCCGAGGTCATTACCGCGCTGCAAGAGGCCGGGCAGCCGGTATTGGTGACGCGGCTCGAAGCCGAGGCTGCCGAAGAGGTGGAGCAGCGGGTCCCGGGCGGCGTCTATCAGCGAACCTCGAGGCTGCTCTTCTACGGGCCCGAGACGGTGGAGATCGTCGGCAAGGGGACGGTCGCGGTGATCTCAGCGGGGACCGCGGACCTGCCCGTGGCCGCCGAGGCGGCGGGGGTGGCGGAATTCTTTGGCAACCGGGTTGAAATGATTACCGACGTGGGTGTGGCGGGTATTCATCGGCTTTTGGCCGCAGAGGAGAGCCTGCGCGCGGCCCGAGTCCTGATCGTGGTCGCCGGCATGGAAGGGGCGTTGCCCTCGGTGGTGGGCGGCATGGTGGACAAGCCGGTGATCGCCGTTCCTACGAGTACTGGCTACGGGGTTTCCCTGGGCGGCCTGACGGCGCTCTTTGGAATGCTGACGAGTTGTGCGTCGAATATCACGGTGGTGAATATCGACAATGGATTCGGAGCCGCGCATGCCGCGACCCTCATCAACCGCCTCTAGCGGAAAACGCGGTGGAATCAAAAGTCCGGGTCCGAGGCGAATCCTCCACCTGGATGTCTTCTCGGGCATCGCGGGCAATATGTTTGCCGCTGCCCTCATCGATCTGGGGCTGAAGCGCAAACAACTCGAGGAGGACCTGGCGGGGCTCGGTGTCGATCATCGGATCAAGCTCGGCAAGGTGCGGCGCGCTGGTTTTTCGGCGCGCTCCCTGGAGGTGGTGGTGCCCGGGGCGCGGGGTCGCAAGGCCCGGACCCCGAGCCGAGGCCATGACCATGGGCCGCACGGAGCCGCTGGCCATGGGGCGGGCAGTCGAGGCTATCTCGAGATCACGGAATTGCTCGGGAAGGCCCGGCTCAGCGAGACCGTCCGGAGCCGGGCCCTGGCGATTTTCGAGGCCCTGGGCCGGGCTGAGGCTCGCGTTCACGGGGTGACCCTGGACGAGGTGCACTTTCATGAGGTGGGCGCGGTGGACGCCATCGTGGATGTCACAGCGGCGGCCATCGGCATCGAAAGGCTGGAGATCGATTACGTCACCAGCAGCCCCGTGGCCCTGGGCCACGGCTCCACGGAGAGCGCCCACGGGCGAATTCCCCTGCCCGCCCCGGCGACCCTCGAACTTCTGAAGGGCATTCCCACGGTGCCCGCTCACGTGGAATGGGAAACGGTCACCCCCACCGGTGCGGCGATTCTGCGGACCCTGGTCGATGACTTCGTCCCGATGCCGGCGATTACGGTGGAGGCAATCGGCCTGGGGGCGGGCAACGACCGAAAAGGGCCCATGCCCAACGTATTGCGCGCAGTCCTTGGCCGGGAGAACAATCGCCTGGGTCGCGATCGCATCGTTGTACTCGAGGCCAATCTCGATGACCTCGTCCCCGAGCATTTCGATTTCGTGATGGAGCGACTCTTCGAAGAGGGCGCGCTGGATGTTTCGTTGCAGCATATCCAGATGAAGAAGAACCGGCCGGGTTTCCTTTTGAGGGTGCTGGCCCGGCCTTCGGATCGAATGAATCTTTCGGGTGTTCTCTTTGCGGAGTCGGGCACACTCGGCGTCCGAGCCCAGGAGTGGGAGAGGCTTCTGCTCGAGCGCGAGCAGGGGCGCGTGGACACGCCCTATGGTCGAATCGCAGTCAAGTGGGTTCGCGACGCGGAGGGTGTCGTGCAGGTCTCGGCGGAATACGACGCCTGTAAACGCGCGGCCCGGCGGGCGGGCGTTCCCCTGCGCGATGTCGTGCGCTGCGCAGAAGAGGCGGCGCGGGAGCAGGCGTCCTGAGCGATTCCCAGGCCGTGGACGCTTTGCCCTTCGATCTGCCGGGGCAGGGGGATGCCGATGCGGCGGCCCTTTGCGTGCATGGGCTCACGGGTACGCCCTACGAGATCCGCCCATTGGCGCTGGCGATCGTCGGTCGCGGCATTCGCGCGCGTGGGCTTCTTCTTCCGGGGCATGGCACGAGCCCCGAAGAGTTGGCCAGATCGACTTACTCGGATTGGGTAGACGCGGTGGGCGAGGAATACCGGGCATTGCGTGCACAGCACAACCGGGTTTTCGTGGTCGGCCTTTCACTCGGAGGAGTGCTCTCTCTCGACCTCGCGATCCGTGAACGCCCGGATGCCATTGCGGTGGTGGGCACACCGCTGCGCCTGGGGACGCCCATTCGACAATTGGTTCCCCTGGCCAAGTACCTGATGCCCATGCTCGAAAAGCGCGAGGGATCGGATATTCGCGACCCCGAGGCCAGGGCGCGCCACCCGGGCTACCCCCGTATGCCTCTCGCCAGCGTGCACGAGTTGGTCCGACTACAGCGGCGAGTCGTGGCGGGGTTGGGGCGAATCCGCGCGCCGGCACTCGTTGCCCACGGCGCCCATGACCGTACGGCCGACCCCCGGGATGCGGAACGCATTCTTCAAGGCCTGGGTTCGGCTCGCAAAGAGCGCCAGGTCTACCCGGATTCGGGTCATGTGGTGCCTGTGGACTACGATGGCGAACGCTTGTCAGTGGCCATTGCAGACTTCCTGGCGGGCTGCCTCTGAGGTGGCGGGTGGGTGAGAGCCCGAACGCAATCGCGCGCTGCTAAGGTGAGAGATCCTCGGGTCAGCCCATGGAAGTCGGGCGTCTGGGCGCGGAAATGATCACGAGAAGGAGAAGCGATGAGTAGACCTGCGGGCGGATTGGAAGGCCGGGCTTTCCTGGTCACCGGTGGTGGTACGGGCATCGGGATGGCCTGTGCTGAGGCATTGGCTGCAGATGGCGGTGCGGTCACGATTTGTGGTCGGCGGGAGGACGTGCTGATCGCTGCTGCGAAGCGCGTGGAGGCCGTGGCCGGTTGCGGGGGAAGCGTGCAGCATGCGGTGGCGGATGTGACGGATGAGGAGAGCGTGGCCGCCGTAGTGGCCCGGGCGCTCGAACCTACCGGAAAACTCGACGGCTGCGTGGCCAACGCGGGCGGCGGTGGCGGCATGGGACCCTATCCGGTTCTCGAGACCGAAGAATTCCTGCGGGTTCTGCACTTGAACGTGCTGGGCACCATGCTCTGCGTGAAGCACGCCGCGCCCAGAATGGTGGCGGCGGGGGGTGGTTCCTTCATCGGTATGTCATCCCTGGCAGGCCATGTGCCGCATCCCTATTTCGGAGCGTATTGCGTGGGGAAGGCCGGCATCGAGGAGATGATGCGCAACTGCGCGAACGAGTTTGGCGCGCGTGGCGTTCGCTTCAACGCGATTCGGCCCGGCTTCATTGCGACCGAGATCATGGAAGGAATACCGCGCGATAGCGCGACCTACGCGAGCTATATCGAAAACACGCCCATGGGCGGCGTCGGGGAGTCCTCGGATGTCGGTCAGCTGGCCCGCTTTCTGGTGGGCGATGAATCGCGGTGGATTACTGGGACCTGCATCAATATCGATGGCGGGCATCATTTGCGCAGCGGTCCGGATTTCGGACCCTTCATCGAGCCGGCCTACGGTAAAGACGTGATGCAGGGAGAGTTGCCGGAGTAGCGAGTGCGGTTGGCCGTCGTGAAGATGAAAACGTCTAGCGAACTTCCCTGGGTCTTCCTTCGTGGCTGAGGCATCCGAAAATCGGATCTGCCGCCTGGAGGAGGTGCCCGATGGCGATGCTCGCGGTTTCTCGCTGGGAGAGTCGGATCGTCATCGTGTTGGCCTGATCGTTGTGCGCATAGGCGAGGATGTGCGGGTCTACGAGAACCGCTGCCCGCATCGCGGTACGCCGCTGGATTGGGCGCCCGACCGGTTCATGGATGAGAACTCCGAGTATCTCATCTGCTCCACCCACGCCGCGCTCTTTCGCCCCGAGGATGGAGTGTGCGTGAGCGGGCCGTGCGAGGGGGAATCCCTCAAGCGGAAGGCAGCGAAAGTTGAAGAGGGTGTCGTGATCCTGCTTCCGGACTGATTCCTCGGTCGACCGCCCAGGGCGACTGAGCTAAACCCGGATTCTGCCTGCGCCGGAGAGATTTCTCGAGCCACCCAATCGGAGGAATTATGAATCGGATCTTCGCTCTAACCGTTCTCGGACTGTCTGTGACCGCTGTCGCCTTGCCGGGCAGAGCCGCGTCAGCCGAGCCTGGGCCGCCCTACGAGGTAACCGAAGAGCGTGAAGCCTGCGCGGACCACGACCCCCTGCGCCGTCCTTTTTTCGGCGATACCCATGTCCACACGGTCTATTCCTTCGACGCCAACTCGCAGGACACGCGAAATACGCCGCGCGACGCGTACCGACTCGCCCAGGGCGAGAAAATCGGCCTGCAACCCTACGATGCCGAAGGCAATGCCCTGCGCTCGGCTCAACTGCGTCGCCCGCTGGACTTCACGGCTCTGACCGATCACGCGGAATTGCTCGGCGAAATTCGAATTTGCCGCAACGAGGAACTGCCCGGTGGCGATTCGGATTTTTGCTGGACCTATCGCCTCAATCCCGTCAACGGTTTCGGCCCCCTCGCATTTCGGAACCTGCTGCTCCGGGACCGCTTCCAGTTCTGCGGCGAAAACGGCGAGCTCTGCCTCAAGGAGGCGATGGTGGTTTGGAGGGATATCCAAGCCGCCGCCGAGGAGGCCTACGACCGGAGTTCCGAGTGTTCGTTTACGAGTTTCGTTGGCTATGAGTGGACGGCTTCGGCCGGCAACGGCGTGAACCTCCATCGCAATGTCATTTTTCGCAACGACCGTGTGCCGAGCTTGCCTCCGAGTTGGGTCGAGACGCCTTCGGCCTACGCTCTCTGGCAGCATCTCCAGCGCGGGTGCATCGATGGTGTAGAGGGTTGTGATGCGCTCACGATCCCCCATAACTCAAACCTGAGTGGCCCCGGGCTCATGTTCGCTTCGGCCAAGGTTCGCAGCCTGGACGATCTCGACATGCCGGTGGACAAGGAGGAGGCCACCCTGCGTCAGCGTTGGGAACCCCTGGTGGAGATCATGCAGCATAAGGGGGATTCCGAGTGCCTGCTGGGCGGAGATACCTCGGACGAGGCCTGCGGCTTCGAGAAGTTGCCCTATAACAGCTTCGCCGGGGTCGGCCGGATTGCGGCGGATGGGGGGCTCGTGCTCGGCCCCTCCCTGGCGCCCGACCAGCGGGGCATGGTGCGCGATGCGCTGAAGAAGGGGCTTTTGATCCAGGAAGCGGTGGGTGCGAACTCGCTGAAATATGGGATCGTGGCCAGCACGGATACCCATTTGGGAACCCCCGGCCTGGCGGAGGAAGACGGAGCCAAGGGACATGGAGGCGCTGGAGCGCGCAATACCCAGGGGCTGCCGGATGATCTCGAATTCAACCCGGGCGGGCTGGCGGTGATCTGGGCCGAGGAAAATTCTCGCGACGCGATCTTCGCAGGCATGCAGCGGCGGGAAGCCTACGGCACGAGCGGTACGCGGCCGGTGGTGCGCTTCTTTGGCGGCTGGGATTACGGCGCGGACCTCTGCGAGACCGGCGACCTGGCCGCCGCGGGCTACGCGGGTGGTGTGCCCATGGGCGGCGATCTCACGGCGGCGCCGAAGGGCGCTGAAGCCCCGCACTTCGTGGTTTCGGCTCTGCAGGATCCAGGCACGCCGAGTGCGCCGGGAACGCCGCTGCAGCGCGTGCAAGTCGTGAAGGGCTGGGTCGAGGACGGCAAGGCCCAGGAGAAGGTCTACGATGTGGCCGGCGGCGACAACGGCGCCAGCGTGGATACGAAGACCTGTGAGCGGAGCGGACAGGGTTCGGGTTCGCTCTGTGCGGTGTGGCAGGATCCTGAATTCGACGCGGGCCAGGGCGCGTTCTACTACGCCCGGGTGCTCGAGAACCCGACTTGCCGCTGGAGCCAGCAGATTTGCGTGGACTCCGGGGTTTCCTGCGACGATCCCTCCACCATCACAGCGGGCTTGGAGGGGTGCTGCAGTCCGGCCCACATTCCCGTGGTCCAGGAGCGAGCCTGGACGTCACCCATCTGGTACACGCCCTGAGTTTCGGGCGGATCGGGACCTGATTTTTCCCGATCCGCCTTCGGCCCCCAGCTTTCCATCGGGCGGGCACGCGCGCCTCGAGATCCGGGCCGCAATTTGAGCCGGATTCCAGTACGCGCGGATTCTTTCGTTTTCCAGCGGAACGGCGCCGAACGCTTGCCGCCGTTTTGGCTGCACGGGCCCGTTCGCGCTGCGAGCGGGAAGTAATTTCGGCTCGGCGAAGGCGAGTTTTGTACGCCCTCTGCCGGTGGCATGCCGCTTGCCCTCCAGCCGCGCATCTTCGAACTCAATCTGGCCGCTACTTCGTGCCGATATTGAAGGAAGGCGAAATCCCCGGGCATGGGGAGGCCGGTGTGGGCCGGCACGCCTGAAGAGCACCTCGGGTGCAGCACTCGAAGTGGATGGCGGACTCTATGCGCTTGGCCAAGATAACCGAAGCTCCCTTGATCTCTGTCCTTGGAGAGCTGTCGAGCGGTAGAACTTCCCCGGTGTTTATCCCGGCGCTTGCGGGGATCTTTCTTCTTTGCGGACTGCCCGGGCTGCTGCTTCTTTTGGGTTTCGATTTCTCCATCGTCCAGTTGAATGGCG
Organism: Myxococcales bacterium; assembly: GCA_014240165.1. Taxonomy (GTDB): domain Bacteria; phylum Myxococcota_A; class UBA9160; order UBA9160; family UBA4427; genus JAZXM01. Next base: position 29,489 of record JAAZXM010000007.1, read on the forward strand.
CCGGAGCCGCGCTTCTTCAGCAGCCCTCGGAAGCGATCTTGCGCAGCGTGCAGGAAGCCGTTCGCGGCGCCTATATCCACACGATCTTTCAGTGGGTGACGTTCTTGTCGGCGCTTTTCTTCTGCGTTCTCGCCTTCGCGCGGTTCAGGCTGGAACGTGACCCTGCGCTTCCCCTTCTGGGCCTCAGCCTCGTCTTGGCGAGCCTGGTGACCGTCTGCCGTGGCGTGGCGGATCAAGGCCTCGAGGCGGGAGACGCCCAGGCGGCCGCCCTTCTCCAGACGGCCTGGGCGCTGACCCGTGGCATCGTGGCGATCCTGCTGGTCGCCGGGCTTTCCCTGGTCGCGTGGAAGCGTGGAGCGGAGCGCCTGGGGCTTGCTTGCGGTCTCCTTGTCGTGATCAGTCTCGGGCTGGCTGAACTCGCCCAGGGGTTGATCTCGGGCATGGGGGATGAGACCAATCGGGCTCATGTCGGCGCTTTGTTCGAGTGGGTCGCCTTTCCCATCGCCTGGCTGCCGACCTTCGTATATATCAGCGGAGCGGTTTTCGTATTTCCCCGCTTCCTCGGGTTGCGAAGAGACATGGTCTCGATTGCGTTTGGTTTGGCGCTGATCCCGCACCTGGCCGCGGAGTTCTATCAGGTCTTCCTGTCCACGCGCTTTCTCGACTCGGGATTCAATATTGCGCACGCCCTCCACACCTTGGCCTATCTGCTTCCTGTGGGTGGCCTTCTCTTTGAGTACTTCTCCACCTTCCGCGAACTCGAGCGAAAAACCATTCGCTTGAACGACAAGAGCGAGGAGTTCAAGGCCCAGGCCGAGGCCCTCGATCAAGCGCGGCAACGAGCGGAAGAGGCCAACCGCGCCAAGAGCGAATTCCTGGCCAATATGAGCCATGAGATCCGAACGCCGCTCACCGCTTTGGTGGGATACGCCGAATTGCTCACGCGTTCGCGAGGAGAAGAAGGCGACCAGGAGGCCTGGATGAAGGGCCTCAGGCGAGGCTCGAACCATCTTCTGGCCCTGGTCAACGACATTCTTGACCTCTCGAAGATCGAGGCGGGAAAGATGCAGGTATCGCTCTCTCCGCAGTCGCCGCTTCAGATCCTCAGGCAGGTGGTTCAGCTCATGCGCCCCCAGGCGAAGGAGAAGATGCTCTACCTCTCCCTCGAGCTTTCCGGAAACCTCCCCCGAACGATCGTCACAGACGAAGTTCGCCTGAGGCAGATCCTGGTCAACCTGGTGGGCAATGCGGTGAAGTTCACGGATGCCGGCGGCATCACGATCAAGATGCGTATGCGCAAGCTGGGAAAGAGTTCCTCGACCCTCGAAATTTCGGTGAAGGATACGGGGATCGGGATTCCCGAGGAGCGCCTGGCAGAGATCTTTTCTCCGTTTACCCAGGCGTCGGAGCAGCCTCACCAGGGGACGGGGCTGGGCCTGGACATTTCCATGCGCATGGCCGAATTGCTCGACGGAAAGCTCTCGGTTCAGTCGAAGCCGGGGCAGGGGAGCACGTTTTCCTTGGGGCTGGATATTGGTGCCGTGACGAGTCTCGACATGGTCGAGCCCTCTGAGCTCGCTCAAACCCCCGATCCCCCGTTGGCGGCGGATGCCTCACTCGAGAACGACCCGTCATTCGAGGGGCGCCGTCTCCTGGTGGTGGAGGACGGACGCGATAATCAGCGGATCCTGCGCTTCCTGCTCGAAGAAGCAGGTGCTCGCGTGGATATAGCGGAGGATGGCAAAGAGGCTCTGGACACGGTCTCAGCATCCGAAGAGCCATACGACCTGATCCTGATGGACGTTCAGATGCCCGTGATGGATGGCTATGAGGCGACTTCTGAGTTGCGCCGTCGAGGCTTCCAGGCGCCGATCATCGCGATCACCGCGTATGCACTCGCCCGGGATCTGAAGCGGTGTCTGGCGGTGGGTTGCAATGATTTCGTTACGAAGCCCCTGGTTCCTGGGCAATTGCTCGGCACCCTGCAGCGATGGTTGGGGCGAGAGATCGCCTCTCCGCTCTTGAATGGATCGGCGAAAAGTCCGTTGAGAGGGCGCGAGCAGCGCTTTCGGGATCTCGTCCAGGCTTTCCTGGCGGGTATTCCCGACCGGATCGCCGGTCTGGAGGCCGCTCGAGAGGGTGGAGATGAGGAGGCGTTGCGAACCCATGTCCATCAGATCAAAGGTTCCGCCGGCAGTTATGGGTACCCCCATGTCAGCAATTGCGCCCGCCGCTGCCAGGAACTGCTGCGCAAGGGTGTGAACGCAGACGGGGTCGATCTGTGTATCGATGAACTCCTCGATCAGCTCTCGGAACTGGCTGCTCAGAGGGAGTCCTGACGAAGCCGGCGACGCATGGGTGCAATGGCGAGCAAGACATCGGGATTGCCCCGATGAAGGGAGATGAGAAAATGGTACGGCGTGGAAACTCGAATTGTGTTCTCTTGATCGACGATGATCCACATATCCACGATCTGGTGGTGTTTCATCTGGAAGATCGAGTGGGCAGCGTGATCAGCGCCCACGATGCCAAGTCGGGACGATCCTTGGCGATTCAAGAGCGCCCAGCACTGATTCTTCTCGACATTCGCATGCCGGGTGAAGACGGAGTCTCATTGTGCAGGCAACTCCAGACGCATCCCGAAACCCGGGAAATCCCTGTGGTCTTCCTGACCGGTTGCGAAGAGCAGGATCAATTGGCCGAAGCCTTCGAAGCAGGTGCCGTGGACTACATCAAGAAGCCGATTTGCCGGACCGAGTTGCTGGCGCGGGTTATGGCGAGATTGCGAGCGAAATCCACCCTGGACCGAATACGTGAGCAGGCGCGCATAGATGGCTTGACGGGGTTGGGGAATAGGGCGGCCCTGGATGAGTGCCTGGCGGAGAAGAGTCTCGATTGGGAGAAAGAGGGGCTCGACTACAGCCTGGCGATTCTCGATCTCGACCACTTCAAGCGCATAAACGACCAGCACGGGCATCGCATGGGGGATGAAGTTCTCTCCGCCGCTGCAAGCGCCATCTCGCGAATCAGCAGGCCCTATGACCGACTCTTTCGCTATGGGGGCGATGAATTCGTCGCGATCATATCGGGTGAGGATTCCTCGGACGCGTTCCGCGTCGTCGAGCGCATGGTCGAAGCGGTGCGTGGCATCAAGCTGCGCTCCTCGCGCGGGGAAGTGCATCTGACGTGCAGTGCGGGACTGGTCAGTCCCTCTGCTGCCCCGGGAATAGTCGAGCCGAACCAGGTCTTGGAGTTCGCGGACAGAGCGCTCTACCACGCAAAGAGTCAAGGCAGGGATTGCGCATTGGTCTATTCGAGTCGGCTCTAATCGGCTTGGTTTTGCCGAACTTTGTGAAATCCGAAAGAGCATTTATTTGCATCCGATTTCGAGAGATTGCAGCCCACTATGTAGACCTGTTCCGTCCTTTGGAAAGCCTTCTCCTTCACATGCTGCTTAGATTCCGAACATCTTGTGTGCAGGTCGTCTGCTGAAGTAGGTCAAGAAAACCAACGCATAAGGCATTGTTGGGCTTCTTCTGGAAACCTTCATGATCGGCACAGGGATTGCATCTTGCCTCAGTCTCAATGAAATGCTCTCTCGCCATCCCGAGAACTGAGAGTGCGATTGAGATGGCCGGAGCGTTTCTAAGAGCGACTCCATGAACGGAGGTGCGGTTTGGAATCAAGAGAAGGCAAAGGTGGAGGCGGCGAGGCCAGGCCCAGTGCGGCCGATCTTGTGGCGAGAGGGACCGGAAGCGGTCAGGTGACTCATTTGAAAGCCCTGATCGCCAATGTGGAAATTCGAATGGCCGAGTTCCTTCGGTCCTCCCTCGAGAAGAATGGCATCTCTGTCGAAATCGAAAGCGATATTTTCGACGCGGTTTTCGGCGACTCTGAAGAAGGCTTTGACTGCATAATCATGCAGGCGGATCCGGTAACTCTTCAGGAGCTGTGCGCAACCGGGCAGTCGGATAGCCCAATTCTCGCGATCGTCGAAGAATCAACCGTGGATGCTCGGGTACGCGCGCTGGACGCGGGTGCGGATGATTGCTTGAAGAGCCCGTTTGCGATCAGCGAATTGGTTGCTCGAATTCGGTCGCTCGCACGGCGCTTCCGACGCACGTCTGCATCGGAGACCACGGTGAGCGCGTTGCATGATTTTGAATACGTCAGGGATCTGAAATTGGTGAAGCGGAGCGATCGGAACGTCGCTCTTACCCATACCGAGGACGTAATTCTCGGGCATCTCCTGGAAAACGTCGGAAACGTTTTGAACTCCAGTGAATTGGCATTCCGGGTTTGGGGTTCCAGGGGCGGAGACAAGACGAATCTGGTCGCCGTTCACGTGGCGAACCTGCGGCGGAAGATCGACCGAGGCCACCCCTATCGATTGATTCACACTGCCAGGGGCCGTGGGTATTTCATCAATACCCGGGAGAAACTCAACAGCATCCGATCCATCACCATGAGTGATACGGTATTCCGCTAGGCGAGCTTCCGTTTGTCGGAGCGCCCGGAGCCGTGGTTGAAGCAGTCGATGTTCCCAGCGACATCTCCAATCGGGAGCCGTTTCCAGGCTTTAGCCTGTGACGGTCATCGCAGTCAGTCGCGGTAGTCAGACAGCGATAGCAGAGTGAGTGACACCGGCCGGAGGGGGCCGGAAGTTCGTTGGCGGCGGATCGTTAAGGGGGCTGCTGTTCGCCGCACTCTGGTCCTGTTGAGCTCGCGTTTCTCGCTATCGGAGGGAGCGCAGCGGCAGCAGGAGGAGACCCAGCAGAAGGAGGAGGCCGGTGCTGGGCTCAGGAACGACATAGAAATACGTCGATTCGTAGGTGATATTCGTCAGGGGAATGCCTGTCATGGGCGAATTTGCGTAGCCTGGCCCGGCCAGCGGGCCGGCACCCACGCCGGCCGCAACGCCGCTGGTGGTCAATGTTGCCAGCCCGATCTCGTCGCTGACCAATACCAGGGTGCCGATCAAATGCGAGCCCGAGATGCTGAACTGGGGCGCATCGCCGAACCATCCCCAAGTGATGAACGCCCCGTCGTAGGAGGGGTTGAAACTCGTAGCCATGGGTGGCGTGTCATTGGGTGCAAAAGAGAACGACAGGACGTCGATGACCGCCGGGTCATAACCCAGATGAAAGGTGCCTCCCAGCAGCAGGTCCGTAAAGTCAATCGCCACGTTGACGGCGAGGATCGATCCCCGGGCGACTTCATACGAGACGGGCGTCACGGAAACGACGTTGGTCGGGCCGTACGAAGGGTCGTCGACTGGGCCCTCGTGGTGCCCCCAACTCAGCTGAGCCGAAAAAAGCACGAGGATGAGCGCGCACGACGCGATCGAAAGCTTCTTACGGATGCTGCTGACAACGCTCAGGCGCTTGCTCATGACCGTGTACCGTCACTCCCCGATTGGATGAATTTGAAGACCAAGGCTCCGGTTCGAACCTTTTGGGGTTTTCTGGACGCCTCCCCCCCCATTTCTTATTCCATCAAAGGCGGAGGAAGTAAAATCCCATGGCAGAGAGGCCAGTGCGAGGTCATCGCGATGCTGCGAGTCGCATGCACGGGTGCGGCTTTCGGTCGGCGAAGGAAGCGCAATTCCTCGCGTTCGGTACGCAGAAAAGCTGAGTCTGGGGCAATTTTTTCCTTAGGCGGAGGTCGCGATTTTTTTTCGATGACGGCGAAATTTTTCTTGCCTGGCTCTACGATCTACCATGCCGATGTATCGATTTTTCCACTCGGATTGCAATGTTTAGGCAGCGCTGGAGAAACTCCGCCCATGGAGGACTGGGTCGGAATCCAGGGACCGCTGAATTCTGTGGAGATACGAATGTGCTAATTAGAGCCTGAGTTGGTTTTCGCCAACTTGGGCCCAGCCAGGACTCATAGGAGGTCGATATGGAGACGTTGAAAGGCACGCAGGTTCGACAACTCGAAGAGACAAACCGCCTGGAGCGGCCGGATGGCCTCGGTTCAGAAAGAGCCCATGCGGGAGGGAGCGATCCGGCCATCAGTCGTCGGGTCCTGCTCGCGGGTGCCGCGGCATTCGCCGTGGGCGCTTCGGCCACGACTGCGACCGCCGCTGGCGGTGGGCACGAGCATCACCATCACGATCACGGAAGCGGCGGGGAGCATGCGCTGATCCGTGCGGCGGCGGATTGCCAGGTGGCTGGCGAGATCTGCGAAGCCCATTGTCAGGCGATGTTGGCGACCGGCGATACGAGTCTCGCAGACTGCTCCGCGGCCGTGAGGGAAATGCTCGCTGGCTGCAGCGCCTTGACGAAACTCGCAGCGCTCGGATCGAAGCGCTTGCCCGAGATGGCGAAGCTCTGCCATTCGATGCTCGAGGAGTGCAAGGCCGAGTGCGACAAGCACGAAGATCACGACGAGTGCAAGGCATGCGCGAAAGCGTGCGAAGGCTGCATCGCTGAGTGCAAGAAGGTTATGGCCTGAGCAAGAAGTGGGCTGGCCTTGAGCGCCTGAGCAGGTCGCTGACCTGACGTTTTCGAAAAAAACCCCCGTCGCATGATTCTGCGACGGGGGTTTTTTCTCGATTGGAGGGCGGTTTGCTCACCCGCCCCCCGGATGGTTCGAAGTTCCTGAAGAGGAACTACATCATGCCTGGCATGCCACCCATTCCGCCCGGCATACCGGCAGGTGCGCCTCCGCCGCCGTTCTCGTCGGGCTTTTCGGCGATCATGGCCTCGGTGGTCAGCAGAAGGCTGGCCACACTGGCCGCGTTCTGCAGCGCCGTGCGGACGACCTTGGTCGGGTCGATGACACCGGCCTTGATGAGGTCTTCGTACTCCTCCTTGGCCGCGTTGAAGCCATTCGCACCCTTGAGCGACTTCACCTTGTCGACGACGATGGAACCCTCGATGCCGGCGTTCTCCGAAATGAACCGGAGAGGGGCTTCGATGGCCCTGGAGATGATGTTCACTCCAGCCTGCTGTTCCTCGGGGAGCGTCAGCGCCTCGAGTGCCTTCTTCGAGCGCAGCAGAGCAACGCCGCCCCCAGGCACAATGCCCTCTTCCACGGCGGCCCGGGTTGCATGGAGAGCATCCTCCACCCGCGCCTTCTTCTCCTTCATTTCGGTCTCGGTGGCAGCTCCGACCTTCACAACGGCAACACCGCCGACGAGCTTCGCAAGTCGCTCTTGGAGCTTCTCGCGATCGTAGTCGGAAGTCGTGGACTCGATCTGGCTGCGAATCTCGTTTACGCGGCCCTCGATGTCCTTCTTGGTCCCCGCACCATCGATGATGATCGTGTTGTCCTTATCGATGCTGACGCGCTTGGCCTTGCCGAGATCCTTGACCGTAACGTTCTCAAGCTTGAGGCCCAGTTCTTCAGCGATGACCTGGCCGCCCGAGAGAATGGCCATATCCTGGAGCATGGCCTTCCGGCGGTCGCCAAAGCCCGGGGCCTTGACTGCCGCTACGTTGATCGTGCCGCGGATCTTGTTGACCACCAGCGTGGCGAGGGCTTCACCCTCGATATCCTCGGCGATGATCAGAAGCGGGCGTCCCTGGCGAGCGACCTGCTCGAGGACGGGAAGGAGATCCTTCATATTGCTGATCTTCTTCTCGTTCAGGAGAATCAGGGGCTCTTCGAGAACGCATTCCATGGACTCGGGATCCGTTACGAAGTAGGGCGAGAGATAGCCACGGTCGAATTGCATGCCCTCGACGACGTCAAGCTCGGTCTGGAGGCTCTTTCCTTCCTCAACCGTGATGACGCCTTCCTTGCCGACCTTGTCCATCGCCTCGGCAATGATGCCGCCAATCGTCGAGTCGCTATTGGCCGAAATCGTACCGACCTGCGCGATCTCCTCAGCGCTACGGGTGGGCTTGGAAAGATTTCCGAGCTCCGCGCTGATGGTCTCGACTGCTGCGTCGATGCCACGCTTCAGATCCATGGGGTTGATGCCGGCGACGACCAGCTTGCTTCCCTCGCGGAAGATCGACTGGGCGAGAACCGTCGCGGTGGTCGTTCCATCACCCGCGACATCCGAGGTCTTGCTTGCGACCTCTTTGACCATTTGAGCACCCATGTTCTCGAACCGGTCCTCGAACTCAACTTCCTTGGCGACGGAAACTCCGTCCTTTGTCACGGTCGGGGAGCCGAAGCTCTTCTCGATAATGACATTTCGACCCTTCGGGCCGAGTGTTACACGGACTGCGTTGGCGAGTCCGTCGACACCCGCGAGAATCTTCGCGCGGGCATCTTGATCGAAGAGAATTTCTTTGGACATTGTTGTGCTTGCTCCTGACTACTCGAGGATTCCGAGGACATCTTCCTCGCGAATGATGAGATGTTCCTCGCTCTCGATGTTGACTTCGGTCCCGGCGTATTTACTGAAGAGCACGCGATCGCCCTTCTTTACTTCCAGGGGTACAAGGTTGCCGTCGTCACCCGCCTTGCCGTTTCCGGTGGCGACGACTTTTCCTTCCTGGGGCTTCTCTTTTGCTGTGTCGGGAATAATGATCCCACCTGCTGTTTTTGCTTCTTCATCGACGCGCTTGACCAGGATTCGATCCTGGAGCGGACGGATCTTCATGACTCCATATCCTCGTGTAGGGACCGGCTTGGGCCGGTCGTCATTGTATGCGGAGGCCGCCGCGAGGGTCGCGGTGGCCGGGTTTTGGCATTGGCAGTCAGGAGGCCTGTCTGCCAAACGCGCGGCAATCTAGATCGGGGCGGGGCGAGGTCAACCGCCCGCCCTGAAATAAATTGCGATGTTCACCCGAATTGGGCGCTCAGTGCACCCTCGGCGGCTTGACTTTCGCTTTGATTTCGCGAAGCTAGCCGGCGGCAAGGCGAAATTGTGACGAAAGGCCGATTCTGGCCGGCGACCCCAATCCCCCCGAAAACCGATGAAGCGATGAGAGCGATGAGAGCGAGGAGAGGAAGCCATGGCACTGACCCGCCGCCAGCGCGAAGTTTACGACTACATCTGTGAATTTGTTGAGGAAAACGGCTATTCGCCCAGCCTCGAGGAGATTGGCGCACACTTCGACCTGGCCTCTGTCGCCACAGTCCACAAACATATCCAGCATCTCGTGGCGAAGGGGTTTCTCCGCAAGGCATGGAATCGCTCTCGCTCGCTGGAACCCGTCACGGAGGAGGTTTCCGAGCTTCCCACGATTCCCCTCCTGGGCACCGTGGCTGCGGGTTCCCCCATCGAGGCGATCGAGGAGCGGGGAGAATCCATTCGGGTGCCCGCGCAGTTGATGGGCCGTCCCCAGGAGACCTACGCCCTCAAGGTACGCGGCGACTCGATGATCGAGGACCAGATTTGCGACGGTGATCTGGTGATCGTGGAGAGCCGCTCCGAGGCCCGAAACGGCGAGACCGTGGTGGCCCTGGTGGGAGGGCACGATGCGACCCTGAAACGCTTCTACAGGGCCGGTTCCCAGGTCAAACTCGTCCCCGCGAACTCGACCATGCAGCCCATCGAGGTTGCGGCATCCGATGTCCAGATTCAGGGTGTCGTGCGGGGATTGATTCGTAGCTACTGAGAGAACTTTGCTAGCGTGGCAAGCCCCTGGAGCGCGGCGTCGAGCCAGTTCGCCCGGTGTTTGCCCTGGCGCGGTGAGGCCAGCCAGAGCGGCCTGGGCTAAGGAGACTTCTTCGCCCGGGCAGCGGGGGCTGGCGATTTCGTCGCTGGCCATGCCGGCGGATCGGCATTTCGCGCGATCGCAGGGTTTGAGAAGGGTAGGGAGGAATCAGCGACATGCTTCGAGTTACGCGCAGCATTCATTTCTCCACGTCCCTGCGCTATTGGCTGCCGGATCTCAGCGAGCAGGAGAACCGCAAGCGCTTCGGCCAGGACGCCGACCGGCACGGTCACAACTATCGGCTGGAGATTACCGTCGAGGGCGAGCCCGATCCCGATACGGGAATGGTGATCAACCTGGGTCAACTCAAGGAAGTGGCGGAGCGCGAAATCATGACCCGCTTCGACCATAAAGATCTGAACCACGACACCGACTACTTCATTCATATCCCGCCCACGCCGGAGCATTTCGCGAGCCTGATTTTCAAACTCCTGGATGAAGCCTTGCCGGAAGGATTGCTCGACCGAGTCCGCCTCCACCAATCCTCGGATCTTTTCGTGGATGTCATCCGGGGGCCTGCATGATCTACCTCACCCGCCGTTACAATCTTGCTGCTGCGCATGTACTCTCCCAGCCCGCGTTTTCCGCCGAAGAGAACGAAGAAATTTTCGGAAAGTGTGCGAACCCGGCTGGCCATGGACATGACTATGCTTTTGAGGTCTCGGTGACCGGGTCCATAGACTCGGAGACCGGGCAGATCATCGCCCCGGGGCTGCTCGATGAAATCTTCGAGGAAGCCGTTGCTCGCCGTTTCAGTCATCGTCTTCTGAACGACGAGGAGCCCTTTGGGAGTCTTGTGCCCACCGCCGAAAACATCGCGCGGGTGTGTCACGAAGCGCTGGCGCACGGCGTCGAAAATCGAAGTGCCGCGCGTCTAGCCCATCTTCGCGTTACGGAAACGCCGAGGAATTTTGTCGAGCAGGGAGAAATATCATGAGCGATCCCATCGAGGGACTGGTGACCGCACTCCTCAAGGAGTTGGGTGAAGACCCCGGTCGAGATGGATTGGAGAGGACCCCTACCCGGGTTTCCGCCGCGATGCGGCGCTTCACCGAAGGCTACGATCAGGACCCAATCTCGATTCTCAACAACGCACTCTTCAGCGTCGACTACGACGAGATGGTGCTGGTGCGGGATATCGATTTTTACAGCCTTTGCGAGCACCATATGGTGCCCTTCTTCGGGCGTATCCACGTGGGCTATATCCCCGACGGAAAGGTGGTGGGACTCTCCAAGATTCCCCGCCTGGTGGAAATGTTCTCGCGGCGACTTCAGGTTCAGGAGCGGTTGACGACCCAGATCGCTGAAACGATCGAGACCGTATTGAAGCCGCGTGGCGTCGGGGTGGTGGTCGAATCGAAGCATTTGTGCATGATGATGCGAGGCGTGGAAAAACAGAATTCCTACGCCATCACCAGCTCATTGCGTGGCGAGTTCGAACAGGACTCCAAGACTCGCCAGGAGTTCATGGGCTTCCTGCGCTTGAACCGGGAGCCTTTCGTCTAGGCAGGGGCGGGGCTTCGCGTTCTATTCGAGCGGGAAACTCTCCCCCACCCAAGCTTCGCTGAGCGCCCAGAGTCGAAGGGCGGACTCGGGGTTCATGGCATGGGGAGAAACCCCGGAGATTGACGCGCCGTCAACTTTTTCCTCGGCGACGTGGCAATCCTCGCAATAGAGACCGCCCTGACCCTCGAGCTCTCGGGTGGAGGCGACCCAACAGGAGGTCGCAGCTCCCTGTTCGATGCTCTTGAAAGTCGGTCGACCCCCTTCCGGATCTCCCCGGCTCATGAGATCTTGCACGTCTTCCGGTGTCAGGTGCCGGCCGAGTTCGGTCATGATCATCCCGGGATGTACCGCGATTGCTCGGACACCCTGGGCGCCGAGTCGCCGGTCGAGTTCTCGGGTAAAGAGGATATTCGCGGTCTTCGATTGCCCGTAGGCCTCCCACTTATCGTAGTCCCTCGTTTCGAAATGGGGATCGTCGAAGTCCACGTCCCCCAGCCTATGACCCGCGGAACTCAGATTGACGATTCGAGCGGGGGCCGCCGAGCGAAGGGCCGGGACCAGGAGGCAGGTCAGGAGGAAGTGGCCGATATGGTTCGTTGCCAGCTGAAGTTCCCAGCCAGCGGGGGTTCGTGTCAACTCGCAACCCATCAGGCCGGCATTGTTGATCAGGATGTCCAGAACTTCGTTTTCGGCCAGGAAGCGTTTGGCACAATCGCGCACACTGTCGAGAGAAGTGAGTTCGAGCGCCGTGATTTGGATATTTCCGGCTACGCCCGAGTCGCGAATCGATGCGGCGACGGCTTCCGCCTTCGGGATATCTCGGGCGGCCAGGGTGACGTTCGCGCCTATGCTCGCCAGGGCGCGCGCTGTCTCGGCGCCCAGGCCGCCTGAAGCGCCCGTGATCAGGACCGTCTTCCCCGTCAGGTCGGCGCCCTGGATGACATCGTTGCTGGTGGAGTCCTTGTCGAAGGGAGGCGGCATGGGTGATATCCGTTTTTCTGCTGTGGGGGGAGGGTTGGAGCCGATTCCCCTCAGGAATCCGAAAGGACGAGCTGGGAGTTGACCAGGAGCTTGCCGTTCTGCTCCAGATCGATTCGGCGCCGGTCGACCCATTCCTGGACCAATCGATTTCTCTTGGAGTTCAGGAGATTCTCGCGCCGCGCCTCGACGGTCGCCTGGAGTTCTTCTTCGTCCGGGCTCTCCCGTTCGAGAAGTTGGATGAAGACGCGCTGGCTGCCCACGGTATGCATTCTGGGTGAAGTCGGGGCTTCGAGTTCGAGCGCGAACGCCGTATTCAGGATTTCCGGAGCGCCGCCCAGGCCTGGGATGAAGCCGTCCACCCGGCGGCCCAGGGGGCCCGCAAATTGGGTTTCGATTTCGAGATTTGCGGCGGCGTCCTTGAGGCTCGCCCCCGCTTCGAGTTCGCTCGATACCGCCTCGACCAGCCGATTGGCTCGCTCGGTTGCTGCCTGGACGACCGCTTCTTCCCTCGCCATATCCGCGCTCACTTCGTCGAAGGGTTGGGTTCGGGCAGGAAGCTTCTCGATCACCTTGACCACGTGGAAACCGAACGCGCTCTGGACCACATCGGACATCCCGCCCGCTTCCAGCGAGAAAGCCGCGTTGTCGATCTCAGGTGCGTTGACGCCTCGCGCGAAGACACCGAGATCGCCACCCGATTCGCGCGAGCCGGGATCCTCGGAAATTTCTGCAGCGACTGCGGCAAAGTCTTCCCCCGCCAATACCCGTTCACGAGCGAGCTCGGCTCTTTCACGGGCATCGACCGTGGCGGCTTCGTTCGCCTCAGGGCCCACTTGAATCAGGAAGTGGGCGGCATGAACGCGCTCGCTTTCACTATAGGAGTCAATGTCTGCTTCGTAGCGGAGGCGTAACGTGTCTTCGTTGGCGCTGAGATAGGTTTGCAATGCCTCCTCGCTCAAATCTTCGCCCGGCGGAAGGGACTCGGTATCTAGAGCCACGTAGACGAAGCGAACCTGCTCGAGGTCATAGAGTGCCGAGTCGCGCACTTCTCCCGGGCTGAGTGTGGCCTGGTCGTAGAGCAGGCTCACCATCTTCTGGGAAAGGAGGTCTCGTCGGACGGCTGAAAGAAAATTGCGCTGACTGCCGAACTCGTACTCGGTGTAATTCTTGAACGCGTCGACGTCGAAATTTCCGGACTCGTCGTTGAAAGAAGAACTGTCGCGAACCAGGTTCTGGATCTCTTCGCGGCTGACGCCCAGCCCGAGGTCCCGGGCCGATTGGGCGAGAACGACCGAGTCCACCAAGGCGCGCAGGGTTTGGGCGTCGAGGAAGGGCCCCATGGTTCGGGCGTCAAAGGCGTCACCCGCCTGCTCGCGATAGACCTGCTCCTGGCGAGAGCGGAGGCGTTGGTAGTCCGCCAGGTCGAGTCGGAATTCTCCCAATTCGATAATGTTTTTTCCCGAGGGGGTTCCCACCCCGGGCTGGCCGCCGACGCCCATGAAAAAGACAAAGACCGCGCCAACGAAGGCGACGAGGAGCAGGGTCAGCCAGCGCTGCCCCCTGCGGATCGATTCAAGCATGGAGCCCCCTCTTCCTGCTGAAGGTGAGTACGATTGGCCGGAGGTCAGAGCTTTTCCCCAAAAGGCATAGGGTATCTTTGGCGACCCGCGCGGCGGACCGATCTTAAGCAGCGTCGATCCTCCCGGCAAGGCATCGGGCCAGAGAGAGCATCCCGAAGAAGTCGGGGTAGGAAGGGGTCGGAGGGGAAGATCACGAATTTCTGCCCGGCTGTTGGTTGATCGAGCGGGCCTCGGCTGTTATTTTTCCGGCCACTTGAGCTTTCGAAAATAGCTTTCAATCCAGTTACTTAGGGGAAAGCCAGAAAGTGGGTGCTCAAGCGTTGCCAGCGGCAATGGTCTCGACGTTGATCGAGGCCGTAGAAGCCTCGTCGCTGTGCGGGTGCGAGTGGGGCAGAACGCACGAACGAAGGGGGATTCGGGCATGATATTCGACACGGTGCTTGGCTGGTTTTCCAGCGACCTCGCCATCGACTTGGGGACGGCCAACACCCTTGTTTACGTCAAGGGGCGGGGGATCGTTGTCTCGGAGCCGAGCGTTGTTGCCGTATCGAAAGACGGCCGCGGTCCAGACAAGGTGCGCGCCGTGGGCAAGGCGGCGAAGGAAATGCTGGGCCGTACCCCTGGGCATATCGTTGCGATTCGTCCCATGAAGGACGGCGTGATCGCCGACTTCGAGATTACAGAAGCGATGCTTCGGTATTTCATTACCCGGGTCCATGATCGCAAACGCATGGTCCGGCCCCGTATCGTGATCGCTGTGCCTTCGGGCATTACCGAAGTGGAGAAACGCGCGGTGCGGGAGAGCGCCATGCTTGCGGGTGCGCGTGAGGTTTACCTGATCGAAGAGCCCATGGCGGCGGCGATCGGAGCGGGCCTGCCAGTGACTGAGCCCTCTGGAAACATGATCATTGATATCGGGGGCGGAACCACTGAGGTCGCTGTGATTTCGCTCTCTGGCATCGTCTACTCGAATTCGACGCGGGTCGGCGGCGACAAGATGGACGAAGCAATCATCAATTACGTCAAACGTAAATACAACCTCTTGATCGGCGAGCGGACGGCCGAACTCATCAAGATCAAGATCGGCACTGCCTACCCCACGGAAACTCAGGTTCATATGGAGATCAAGGGCCGGGATCTCGTGGCGGGCGTTCCGAAAACACTCGACATCAAATCCGAAGAGGTTCGGGAAGCCTTGGCCGAACCGATCAACGCAATTGTCGAAAGCGTCAAGATGGCATTGGAGAGGACGCCTCCCGAGCTTTCCGCCGATATCGTCGATAAGGGTATCGTGATCGTCGGGGGAGGCTCGATGCTCATGAATCTCGACATCTTGCTGAGGGAAACCACCGGGCTGCCGGTCATGCTTGCCGAGGATCCGCTGACCGCGGTTGCGGTGGGCACGGGTCGATGTCTCGATGAGCTTCGTCTTCTCAAGGATGTGACAATCCGCTCTTAGCGCCTGTCTGAAGACGTCGAGCTGCGCCTCTTCGTCCGGTCGAAATTTGCTTTGGCGGCGAACGGGGAGCCATGTTCGGATTCCTGAAGAGAATGAGCGCACCCATCGTACTCGGTGCCCTGATTCTTTTGGCTTTGGCTTCGATTGTCAGCGATCGGAGCGGGCTCCGTCGTTCAGACCTGCCCTGGTGGCAAGGTGTGTTGCTTGAAGTCACGGTTCCTGTTCAGAAGGCCGTGGCAATTCCCGCAGGTGCGGTGGGACGTTTTTGGCGCTCGTACCTCGACCTTGTTGATCTGAAGGCAGACAACGACGATCTTCGAGCGACCCTTCTCGAACTCGAAGAAGCGAACCTGCAGTTGCGAGAAGCACTTGTCTCCAGCGGACACCTCGAGCAGATCGTCGAGATGCGGGACGGCTTCGAGGTTCCGATGTTGCCCGCGGCAGTGGTCGGTCTGGATGTCAGCCCATTCTTTCATTCCGTGCTGGTGGATCGCGGAAGCGAGCACGGGATCCTGGCGGGGAATCCGGTCATCACCCATGCAGGGGTAGTTGGGGTGGTGACGAGAACTTCCGATCATGCTGCCAAGACGATGCTGGTGCTCGATCGCCAGAGCGCCGTCGATGGCGTCGTTCAGCGCAGTCGGACGCGGGGCATAGTTTACGGAAGGGGAACCGGCGAGCCCGAGTTCGCATTCGAAGCTCGAAGGGGCGACGTCGAGGTTGGGGACCTGCTGCTGACTTCGGGTCTGGGAGGCGTCTACCCGAAGGGCCTGAAGCTCGGAGAAGTGACGGCCTTATCGGATCCGGGGGGCGGCCTCATCCAGGTGGCGACAGTGACGCCAGCCGTGGATTTCGGGCGGCTCGAGCAGGTCTTTATCATGATGCGGCGGGGGCCCGGGATGAGTCTGCTCTACGAAACGGGCGAATTCATCGAACCCCCGCGCTCCCAGGCGGAGAATCGGGACGAAGATGAAACGGCCGCTCTGGCGGGCAATGAAGGCGGTCTATGAAGGTTTTCTTCACGCTGCTCATGGCCGGGGTGCTCGTTCTGATGCTCGAGGGGGCCCTGGCCACCATTCTCCCGCCCCCCTGGTGCCCGGACCTTCGATTGTTGGCGGTGATCTGTATCGGTTTGCGTTGGCAAGGCTTGGCTCCGGGTTTGGCGCTGGCCTATCTCCTGGGCTCCTCCGCCGACGTGCTCTCGGGCTCATTGATGGGCCTGCATGCCCTGCTCAGCATGCTGACTTTCCTGAGCGCCGTCTTTGCCGGTCGTCAACTGAACCTCAAGGGGCTCTTTCCGCTGATGGCCTTCGCGGCGTCGGTCAGCTTTTTCTACGGGTTGGCGCTCTATGCCGTATCAATTTTCTTCGTGAGTGGGATCCAATTCGTTCCCCAATGGCTTTGGGAAAACCTTCTTCACTCGTTGGTGAATGGCTTGTTCGCCCCGCTTGTCTTCGAAGCTCTCACCCGGCTCGCCGTCTGGGCTGGGGCGGATGACAGTTCTGAGAGAGCGCTTTTCTTGGAGACTTCGCGAGGCCCGATGTGATTGGTCGGGGTCTTTCCGAGGATCGCCTCTCGAGTGCCGAGGAAGCCCCTAGCGAATTGCGCGTCGGTTTGATCGCGATCATCATGTTGATCGCGTTCACTATTTTCGTGGTGCGGCTCTTTCAATTGCAGATCGTCGAGGGCGCCGACCTCGCCAGCCGTTCCGAACGCAATTCGATTCGGAGTCTCCGTCTCGAAGCGCCTCGCGGAGATATCGTGGATCGCGAGGGCCGAGTAATCGCCACCACCCGGCCGGCATATCGGGTTCGCGTGATCCCCAGTGAAATTCGTAGTCCCGAACGGGCGTATAGCGTGCTCGGCTGGTTGCTCGACCGCGACCAGGTCGAACTTGCAAGCCTCGTGGGTGAACCCCGAGGTCGGCGTCGTTTTCAACCCGTCGCGCTCGAGACGGATCTTGCGTACCTGAAGCGCGCCCAGGTGGAGAGCCATCGATACGCGCTGCCCGGTGTCGTCACCGATATGACACCGCGGCGCCATTATGTCGAGGGAAAGCGCGCGGCCCATCTGGTCGGCAGCATTGGCGAGATCGGTGCGGCTGAATTGGGCCGAGAAGATTTTCCGAGTTATAGGGCGGGCGACGTCGTCGGAAAATCGGGCATTGAAGCGAGCCATGAGGCCCATCTGCGCGGCAAAGTGGGTGGTCGAAATATTGTTGTCGACGTGGCGGGCCAGGAAATCGAGATCGTCAATGAGGTACAGCCGATACCCGGGGGCCGGATCGTGCTCACCATCGATCTCGATCTTCAGAGGGCGGCCGAGGAGGCCTTTCTCTCCGGGGATCCCGAGGTGCCGAATCATCGGGGGGCGCTGGTGGCCATCGATCCGCGGAACGGCGAAATCCTCGCGATGGTTTCCCAGCCCGCGTACGACCCGAACGCTTTCGCAGGAGGAATCGATTCCTCGGCGTGGAGCGCCCTGGTTTCCGATGAGAGCAAGCCTCTACGGAATCGGGCGATCGCCGGCCAATATCCACCGGGGTCCACCTACAAGGCGATCGTTGCTGTGGCTGGAATCTCCGAAGGCATTCTCGACCCGGAGAAAACGGTCTTCTGCCCGGGCGACTATCGCTTGGGTCGCCATACCTACCGGTGTTGGAAGCCGGGAGGTCATGGAGATGTCAACCTCGACCAGGCCGTGCTCGGAAGTTGCGATGTGTATTTTTATCAACTGGGTGTAGAACTCGGGGTCGATACGATCGCGCGCTATGCGAAGGAATTCGGCTTGGGCCGTCCGACGGGGATCGAGGTCCAGAGTGAGATGTCGGGCCTGGTTCCGAGTCGAGAGTGGAAGGAGAGAGCCCGGGGTGAGCGCTGGCTCAAGGGTGAAACCGTTTCGGCTTCCATCGGTCAGGGGTTCAACCTGACGACACCCATTCAACTCGCCCAGGCCTTCGCCATCCTGGGGAACGGCGGCACGATTCATCGGCCCCATTTCATCAAGCATCTCGAGGCGTGGGACGGAACCGATCGCCACTACCCCGAACGCGATGCACCCAAACCGACCGCACTCGATTCTGCGGCCATCGAGCGGGTGCGCCAGAGTCTCGTGGCGACTGTGCAGCATCCCGAGGGCACCGGCGCGCGGGCCCGGGTGAAGGATGTGGTGGTTGCGGGCAAAACGGGTACGAGCCAGGTGGTTCGACTGAAACTGATCAAGGATCTCGAGGACGATGAGGTTCCCCTGCGCTTCCGCGATCACGCGATTTTCGCGGCTTTTGCTCCCGCGGATGACCCTGAGATCGCCGTCGCTGTCGTGGTGGAGCACGCCGGCAAGGGTGGGGGCGCCGTGGCGGCCCCCATGGCGCAGAAGGTTCTTGCTCGCTACTTCGAGAAAAATCCGGTGGAGCCGCAATCCGAATTGACCGCAACTGCCCAGACCCTATCCGGGACCCTGGCCCAGCCGGAGGCCGAGTAGCCATGAGCCTGGTTGATCGTCGGTCGGTTCAGAATTTCGATTGGGTCTTTCTTCTACTCGTCGCCGTCCTGGTGATTATGGGCCTGGTGAACCTGATGTCGGCCGCTGCGGCTGGTGTGGAGGGAGGGACGTCGAATGTCGTGCGCCGTCACGTGATGGTGATGGGGGCTGCGGCATTGGTGATGGGCGTGTGTGCCTTCGTCGATTATCGGCACGTCGAGCGTTTTGCGCCGATCATCTTCGTTTTTTCACTTTTTCTCCTGGGCCTCACACTCGTGGTGGGCGTGGTCACACGCGGAGCGCAGGCCTGGCTTTTTGAGGGCGGGTCGTTTCAGCCTTCGGAGTTTGCCAAGGTGGCATTGGTGATCATGCTGGCGCGTTATTTCCATCGCAACCCGCCGAGCACCATCCAGAGGTTGAGACAACTCGTTCCTCCTTTTCTGATCGTCGCCTTGCCCATCGGCCTGATCCTCCTGCAGCGTGATCTTGGGGTCGCCCTGCTCACCCTGCTCGTGGCGCTGACCTACCTGCCCCTTCTCCATATCCCCATGCGTGCGTGGTCTGCGATTGCGGGCTTGGCCGCGGCGGGACTGGCCGCGCTCTGGACTTTCGGGCTGAGGTCTTATCAGCAACAGCGCATCCTGGACTTTCTCGACCCCGCCCGGGATCCGCTCTCTTCGGGTTATCAAGCCATCCAGTCGCGAATCGCCGTGGGATCCGGCGGTTTCCTGGGTGCGGGGTGGCAAGAGGGAACCCAGACTCAGCTTCGTTTTCTACCGACGCAGCACACGGATTTCGTATTCAGCGTTCTTGCCGAAGAATGGGGCTTCGTGGGAAGCACGCTCGTTCTGGCGTTCTTCATCGCTCTCCTGCTATGGGGTCTTTGGATTGCGCAGAGCTCCAAGGACGGGTTCGGAGCGATGCTTGCGGTGGGCCTTGTGGGGACGCTCTTCTGGCCCGCCACCATCAACATCGCCATGGTGCTGGGCCTTGCTCCAGTCATCGGTGTTCCCCTACCTCTCTTTTCGTACGGCGGGTCAGCTTTGATGTCTGCCGCAATTGCACTCGGCCTGCTGCTCAACGTTTCCATGCGGCGCTACGTGTTCTGAGGACGGCTCCCGCTGGACCCGAGCGGGCTGGGTCGTTATCATGACGGACTTCCCAAGCCGAATGGAACCCAGATTCTGGACGAGGAGTTCTGAGATGACTGCACCCTGGATCACCTATCGCCCCGAGTTGAAAGTGCTGGATTGCACGATTCGCGACGGGGGATTGGTCAATTCTCACGCCTTCGACGATGACCTCGTCTCGGCGGTCCATCGCGCCTGTATCGAGGGCGGGGTCGACTATATGGAGATCGGCTACAAGGCCTCCAAGAAGCTCTTTGCTCCGGGGAATTTCGGCGATTGGAAATTCTGCGATGAAGACCACATGCGCCGCGTTTTGGGGGAGAACGACTCGCCCCTCAAGATTGCTGCGATGGCGGACGCCGAAAAGACGGACTACCACGAAGACATTCTGCCCGCTGACCAGAGCGTTCTCGATGTGATTCGCGTTGCGACTTATGTCCACCAACTCCCCGTTGCGGTGGACATGATCAAGGATGCCGCGGACAAGGGCTACGAAGTGACCTGCAACCTGATGGCGATCTCGATCGTTCAGGAAGCCGAGATCGACCAGGCCCTGGAAGTTCTACGCGATACCCCGGTAGGGACCGTGGTCGTGGTGGACAGCTTCGGCGCGCTCTATGGCGAACAGGTCGCTCGGCTGGTGCAGAAGTACAGGGCAGCGCTCGAAGGGACGGGCAAGGAGGTGGGAATTCACGCCCACAACAACCAGCAATTGGCCTTCGCCAATACCATCGAATCCATTGTTCAGGGCGCCAACAGAATCGACGCCACAATCGCCGGCATGGGCAGGGGAGCGGGGAATTGCCCGATGGAATTGCTGATCGGGTTCCTGCGCAATCCGAACTACCGCCTGCGTCCCTTCCTGCAACTCCTCGAAGAGCACTTCGTCGCCCTGCAGGAGAAGCTGCGCTGGGGTGCGCTCGTGCCCTACAACATCACCGGTCAGCTGAACCAGCACCCGCGTAGCGCCATCGCCATGGTGGAGGGAGACGAAACCCACCAGTACGTGGAATTCTACGACAAACTCGTCGCCGACCTCTAGCCGCCCAGGCCGAGGGCGCTGAGCCCTCGATCATTCCGCGAGCGGCGAAGCGATCTCAGACGATTTTTTCCGCCATTTCGACGAAATTCGCCTTGGGGCGGACTCCGACGAGCTGATCCACCACTTGGCCGTCTCGGAAGCTGAGTACCGCGGGAATCGACCGGATTCCGAAATTGCCAGCGACGTGCTGGGAATCGTCGACGTTGACTTTGACGACTTTGACCCGGCCAGCGTAGTCGTCGGCCAGGGTCTTGATGATGGGAGCGATCTGTCGGCAGGGCTGACACCACTCGGCCCAGAAATCGACGATCACCGGTGTTTCGGATTTGAGGACTTCCGCATCAAAATTGGTGTCGGTGACGTCGAGAATCTCGGCCATTCTGAAGATCTCCTTGGGTATCTGCTCTCTGATCGTGAATTTTCGTGAAATTCGAAGAGTGGCTGCCGGGGGCCTTTGGGGCCGGGGCTCGGCACGCCCCCTCCGCGACCGGCGGGCTCCCCCGACTTGCCGCGTGACGCCTCAGCATAGCAGCTTGAATTCGAGCCGACGCCCGGCGTCCTGCTGAGAACCTTCTTCGAGGGCGCGTTATGCTTGCCGTAGCCGGACCTCGGAAGGGGCAGGGCGAGCCGACGCAAGTGCGGAGGAGTTCATGGGACGGGTTGTTTTGCTGGAGGGCGATATTACCGAGCAGTCGGTGGACGCCATCGTGAACGCGGCCAATAGTGCCTTGATCCTGGGTTCGGGCGTGGCGGGCGCCATCCTCGAGAAGGGGGGCGATGTCGTTCAATCCGAATGTGAGGCGCATGGGCCTATTGCAGTCGGAGCTGCCGCCCTGACGGGAGCCGGGGCTCTGCCCGCTGGCTTCGTGATCCACGCCGCGAGTATGTCCCCGGGTGGCCAGTCCGATGCGGCCAGCGTCCGCTCGAGCGTGAGGGCGAGTCTCGAATTGGCAGCGGGCCAGGGTTTCCGAACCGTCGCCTTCCCCGCGATTGGGGCGGGTATCGGAGGATTGTCCCTGCAGGCCTGCGCCGAGGTTTCTCTCGAGGAGGTCCGCTCGCACCTCGAGGGTGAGACCTCGCTCGAGGAGGTGCGCTTCGTCCTCATGGGCGAGCCGGCTTACCGCGTTTTCGAGATGGTCGACGATGCGGCTCGGGTTGCGCGGCAAATGGCCCGGATGACACAGAAAAGCTGATTTTTCTCGCAACGTTTCCTTTCCCCGGGTCGTTCATCGGCACGGGGAAGCCCCGCGATCTATAGTGGGCAGAGTCGGAGGGGTGCGAAAGATGACGGGGTTTCAGCAGGCGGCGGCAGCAATCTACTTGGCGGCGGGGATTGCTGCGCTTCTCGGGCTCGTCCTCCCATCGCCCCGCTTGACACGCCTCGCGGTGTGGGGCCTGGGGCTGGGCGCGGCCGTCCATATGGCGGCCTTCGCAACGCTTCATGAATTGCAACCCGTTCCTCAATTGACCGATCTCCCCTACGCGATTTCCTTTATGGCGTGGATTGCGGTGATCTCCCTGCTCGTCCTGATGTGGCGCCTTCGGCTCGCGGAGTTGACCGCCGCCGTCGGGCCGCTGGCCTTTCTGGCTGCCTTCATGCCCAGTATGGGAATTCTCGCCGGGTCCGAAGGAACCGGGCTCCCCACGGGCGGGACCATGCCCCATGCGCATGTGCTCCTGTCCAGTGCGGGTCTCGGCCTGCTTGGAATTTCTGGCTTGGCGGGGATCTTCTACCTGCTGGAGCATCGGCGTCTCAAGAGCAAGCGTCTGGGTAAAGGAGGTTTTCGGCTGCCTTCGCTCGAAGCCCTGGATCGAGTGAACGTGAGCGCCCTGGTCGTGGGGTTCCCCCTCTTGAGCCTGGGGCTGATTACGGGATCGGCCTGGCTCTATGGCGCCAGCGGCCAGATCTGGGTCTGGAGTCCCCACGCGATCTGGACCCTGGTGGGTTGGGGAATCTACGCGGCCATGAGCTTGGCCCGCTTCGCAGGCCACCAGGGCGCCCGCCAGGCGGCGGCGGCGGCCGTGGGTGGCTTCGCATTCCTGCTCTTTGCGGTGATCGGTGTGGAAGTCCTGCGATGAAGGTTCTTCTTCTGGGGATGAGCCATCGGAGTGCCCCGGTGGAGGTCCGCGAACATTTTGCGGCGGAGGGCGATGCCTTCGAGGAAGCGCTTCGTAAGCTTGTCGGACATCCGGAAATCACCGAAGCCGTTCTGATCTCGACCTGCAATCGAGTCGAGATCGTCGTGACGTCTCAAAATGCGTCCGAGGCGCGGCTGCGCCTCGAGAATTTTTTCCGTTCGGAGCTTGGAGGGAACGCGCCCGTACCTGGGGGCGGGGATCTCGATGATCACCTCTATTTCCATGCGGACCAGAACGCGGTGTCCCACGTATTTCGGGTTGCTTCGTCCTTGGATTCGATGGTCGTGGGCGAGCCCCAGATTCTCGGCCAGATGAAGGACGCTTATCGCGCCTCCGTGGAGGCCGGCAGTTGTGGACCGATCCTTTCCAGGCTCTTCCAAAGAGCGTTTGCCACGGCCAAGCGCGTCAAGAATGAAACCCGCGTCGCTCAGCGTCCCGTTTCGGTCGCGCGAGTCGCGGTGGAACTCGCTCGGCAGATCTTCGAAAACCTGGGAGACAAGAAGGCCCTGATGATCGGCGCGGGAGAGATGATCGAGGCCGCGCTCTTTGCTCTTCACCGCGAGGGCCTTCACTCATTACGCGTGGCGAATCGTACGCGCGCCCGCGCCGAGGATTTAGCCCAGCGCTTCGAAGCTTCGGCGCATGGCCTGGAGGATCTCGACGCCCTGCTCAAAGACAGCGATATCGTACTTTCGTGCATCGGCGGTTCGGGATATGTGCTCGAGGTCGAGGCCGTTGAAAGGGCGACAAGAGCTCGGCGCAACAATCGCCCGATTTTTTTGATCGATATCGGTGTTCCTCGAAATATCGATCCGGCGGTGGACGATCTCGATAGCGCTTTCCTCTACGACATCGACAATCTCCAGGAGATTGCTTTCGCGAACGAGGAGGAGCGTCGGAGGGAGTCTCAGGGCGCCGAAAAAATCGTCTTGGAGGAGCAAGAGCGCCTCGAGGGCTGGATGGTTGCACTTCGCGCGGTGCCCACGATTCGACATTTGCGCGCGCGCGCCGAGGCCGTTCGCCAGGCGGAACTCGAGAAATCCCTGGGCAAGATGGACCTTACGGACTCCCAGTTCGAGCGCGTGGAAGCGCTGACCCGCTCCATCGTCAATAAGTTGCTTCATCGGCCGCTTGCGCGTCTTGGCGCCCAGACGGATCGCGAAGAGGGGCTCGTGATCCTCGAGGAAGCGCGGGCTCTTTTTGGTCTGGATGATTCAGATGCACCCGGGTCGGAGGTCGACTCCGAGGTGGATTCCGAGGACTCCGCCGAGGGGGAGGGCAGCTCTTCGACGGGTACTGAAGGTAGCGAGTCCAAATGATGGGCAGGGTGAGATGAGTACTGTCCGAATCGCGACTCGAGGGAGTGACCTCGCACTGGCCCAGGCGAACTATATTGCCGGCCGCATCGAGAACGAACTCTCGAGGCCGACGGAGATCGTGATCGTCAGTACCGCGGGCGACCGCATTCAAAACGTTTCGCTGGCGAAGATCGGGGGCAAAGGCCTCTTCATCAAGGAGATCGAAGAGGTGCTTCTCGAGGGTGGGGCGGACGTTGCCATCCACAGCGCCAAGGATCTACCGGCCCAGATCGCGCCTGGGCTCGAATTGGCTGCCTACCCCGAGCGGGCAGACCCCCGCGACGCGCTCGTGGGCCATTCGCCGGATCTATGCCTGGACGACTTGCCTGAGGGAGCCCGGGTCGGGACCGGCAGTACCCGGCGGGCGGCACTCTTGCTGGCCCACCGTCCGGACCTGGAAATCGTTCCCCTGCGCGGCAACGTCCCTACGCGCCTGGCGAAGCGGGAGAGCGAGGCGTTGGCGGCGGTGGTGCTCGCTTGTGCGGGGCTGGATCGTTTGGGGCGTTCCGAGGTCATCAGCGAGCGGATATCCCCGGATCTTCTTCTGCCCGCGGTCTGCCAGGGAATGCTGGCTCTGGAGAGTCGCATTGGGGATCCGCTTACCCAGGACCTTGCTCGGCTCAGCGCGCCAGAAAACGTGACCTCTGCCACCGCAGAGCGGAGCTTTCTCACGCGATTGGGCGGCGATTGCACGGTTCCCCTGGCCGCGCATTGCGAAAGCCTGTCGCCCGAACGGATTCGCATTCGAGGTTTGGTGGCCAGCCTTGATGGTCGCGAGATCGCAAGGGCCGAGGTGGAGGGAGACACAGCGGATTCTGCGCGGCTGGGTGAAGCCCTGGCCGAGGCGGTTCTCGAAGACGGAGCCCAATCAATTCTCGATGCGCTTCGCGAAGGCGCCAATGGAGAGTCTGGCCCGTGACGGGTGCTGATTCGGTCCCCATGGGTCGACTGATCCTGGTGGGTGCGGGCCCGGGTGATCCCGATCTCATCACTCTTCGGGGCGCGGCCGCATTGGGGCGAGCGGATATCGTTCTTTTTGATGAACTCGCCAGCGAAGAACTGTTGGGCTTGGCTTCGGTCGCTGCCGAACGAATCAACGTGGGAAAGCGGGGTCATGATCCTCCCACGCGATCCCAAGACGAGATCAGTCAGCTGATCATCGATGGAGCTCGGGCGGGGAAGGTCGTTGTCCGGCTGAAGGGCGGTGATCCATTCATCTTCGGCCGCGGAGGCGAAGAAGCATCGGCGTGTGTGGCCGCGGGCATCCCCTACGAGATCGTTCCTGGAGTGACCTCCGCGCTCGCCGCGCCCGCCTACGCGGGCATCCCCCTGACTGATCGGCGCCATTCGGCGTCCTTTGCGGTGGTCACCGGGCATAATGATCCCGGACAGGCCGCCAAGGGAATCCGCTGGCGTGAGCTCGGTAGCGCGGTGGATACCCTGGTGATCTTGATGGGGATGCGAAATCTCCGCTCGCTTCTGGGGGAACTCATGGACGGCGGAACCGCGCCGGAGACGCCCGCGGCTGCTGTGATGAACGGGACTCGGCCGGAGCAGCGGGTACGGGTCGCCACGGTCGAAAGTCTCGCCGATGCCGTGGAGACGGCCGGTTTGAAAGCGCCCTCTGTCGTGGTGGTGGGTGCGGTAGCGAGCTTGCGAGAGACTCTTTCTTGGTGGGAGGTCTCGCCTCTTTTCGGTATGGGAGCCTTGGTGAGCCGGGCCCCTCATCAGGCGAGCGAGCTCGCGTCGGCTCTTCGCGCAGCGGGTGCGATCCCCTCGATTCGACCTCTGATCGATCTTTCTGCGAGCGATGGAGCCGAAGAATTGATCGCCATCGACGCGAGCCTTGCAAAGTTGGAGAGCTACGACCATGTCCTCTTCAGTAGCTCGAACGCAGTACGTTTCTTCATAGAGCATGTCGAGCGATGCGGATTGACGGGGAAATTGGCCGAGTTCTCGGCACGGGTTCTGTGCATTGGCGAGATGACGGCGCGTGCCGCGATGGACGCAGGCCTGAGAGTTCAGTTCATATTGTCGGCGGATGGGGGAGACGCCCAGGCCATGCTGGAGGAAATCCTTCGCTCGAGTTCGCCGCGAGGCCAGTCTTTCTTGATTCCGGGATCCGATATTTCCCGGGAGGTTCTACCCGGAGGTCTGCGCGAAGCGGGAGCAGAAGTGGATTCAGTGGCTTTTTACCGCAACCGGCGTCCCGAGGTGGACGCCGAAACCCTTCGGCAGGATCTGGTTGCCGGTGCTTTGCCGCTACTCCCTTTCGCGAGTCCCTCGGCGGTTCGCCACTTTGGTGATCTCCTGGACCCGGCATCCCGAGAGGCCAGTAAGCGGTGTATCATCGCGGCCATTGGGAAAACCACCGCCGCCGCCCTCTCCGAGATCGGGTTACCTGCTCAAGTTCTACCCCGTCGCCCCGGTGTTCGGGAGATGGTGAAGGCTCTGGAGGAATTCGTCGCCGAGCGACGACAGAATGGTGAGTTGCCCGGTTGGCCGGGCGAGGAGGATGCATGAGTTTTCCGCGAGATCGCCTTCGACGCCTGCGCGGGAGCGGGAAGCTCCGCCGCTTGGTCGCCGAAACAAGTCTTTCCCGTGACGATCTATTGCTTCCCCTTTTCGTTGTCGAGGGGAGCGGAACCCGCGAGCCCATCGCTTCAATGCCGGGTGTCCATCGTTTTTCGGTGGATCAGGTTGTTGATGAAGCCAAGCGCGTCGCCGACCTGGGCGTTCCCGGGGTGATGCTCTTTGGCATCCCGGAAGCCAAGGACGCCAGGGGGAGCGGTGCTGACCAATCGGACGGCATCGTTCAGCGAGCGGTTTCCGCCATCCGGGAGGGCGCCCCCGAACTTTGCGTCATTACGGATGTATGTCTCTGCGAATACACCGATCACGGGCATTGCGGAATCGTTGAGGGAGAAGAGGTGGTCAACGATGCCTCGGTGGAGCGTCTCGCCTTGACGGCTCTTTCCCATGCTCGGGCGGGCGCCGACATGGTGGCTCCATCCGACATGATGGATGGACGCGTCGGGGCCATCCGCGCGGTTCTCGACGAACACGGTTTCGAGAATATTCCGATTCTTTCCTACGCAGCGAAATACGCCAGTGCGTTCTACGGGCCGTTCAGGGATGCCGCCGAGAGCACTCCGCAATTTGGTGATCGGCGCGGTTACCAGATGGACCCGGCCAATCGGAGGGAGGCGTTGCGCGAACTCCGGGCCGACTTTGAGGAAGGCGCCGACATCTTGATGGTCAAACCCGCGTTGGCCTACCTCGACATCATCGCGGATGCGCGGAGGAATTTTGACGTCCCCATCGCCGCCTATCACGTTTCCGGGGAGTACTCGATGATTATGGCCGCGGCCGAACGTGGCTGGATCGACGGAGAGCGAGCCATGCTCGAGGCCATGCTCTCGATCAAGCGCGCCGGGGCGGACATGATTCTCACCTACGCTGCGGCGGATCTGGCTGCTCGCCTGGAGAGTTGAAACCTTTCGGCAGAGAGAACCTGGGAGCAGGGTGAGCGTCTTCTACAAAGTCGTTGAATTGGGCATCGTGGGCGAAGAAGAGATCGAAGAGGCCCTGAACGAGTGGACCGTCCAGGGGTGGGCCTTCGAGAGTATGCACTTTGCCATGAGCGAAGGGTCCAAGCGCCCAGCCATGGCGTTTCTGACTTTCACTCGGCATCGCGACGAAGACTGAAGCACCTCGCCTCCTGTGCCCAGGGCGAGAAGCTTCGCCGAGTCGCTGCACTCCCGGATGCTGGCCCGCAAATGGGCCAGCATTCCGGCCCTCAGGCGCTCGTGGGCTCGACCCTATCGCCTCCCGGAAGTACGCCTTCGGCGACTTCTACGCCCACGCCAGCCGCTTCTCCCTTATTGCTCTTTTTCACGGCCTGCTTTTTTCGGCTTTTCGTGGGGGTGATGCCCTGCTCGCTCGAGAGCGTGACACCGGCGGTGTGGGCGACATGATTCACCGAGTCCTTGATGAACGTGACGAATTTTGCCAGATCCGGAATGACGTCCGGGTTGGCGTTGAAGCCCCAGCAGACCTTGCCGTTGTAGCTCATCAGCGCAATTCCCAAGCCCATCTCGCCGAGGAGCGGAACCTGGGGATAGAGGGAGAGGAGCTTGGCACCCTGCAAGTAGAGGGGCATCTGGGGTCCCGGCACGTTGGTGACGATCGAGTTGATGGGGCCGCTTACGGATTGTGCGCCCAACGAGAGAAGGCTCGATGGAGCTATCTCGGCAGCCTTCATGATCATTTCTACGCCGAGGGCCTGGTTGGTGTTTTTCAGGTCCTGGGTGGTCTCGTTGATTCGTTCGAGTTGGTTTTTCGGATCTTCTTCATCGATGGGCAGAGCGAGCACCCAGGATGAGACCCGGTTGCCCAATTGGCCCTTCTCCTCTTCCCGGCGAATACTCACCGGTGCGGAGATCTTGAACTCGAGTTCCTCGGGTTGCGCACCCCGCATTTTGAGAAATCGCCGCACGGCTCCGGTGACGATGGTCAGGACCACGTCGTTCACCGAGCAGTCGAGGCCTCTTCGCATAGCCTTGATGTCGCCCAGGGGAATTTCGTACCAATCGAATTTGCGATGAGGGCTCGGCGGGCCGTTCATGGGTGTTTCGCTGGCATTCAGCCCCTGGCCGAGAGTCTGCCAGAGAATTTTCGCCCGGGCCGTGACTTCGGTGGCTAGGTCCTCGGTCTCAGAAACGAAGGCGTTGATCCCCTTGAGAATTTGGAGGGGCAGACTCGCGCGCCGCCAGACTTCGTCGCGAAGGAGGACGGAATTGGTCGGTGCCGGTCGAGGCGCGAAATTGGGCGCTTCGGGAATATCGGTGTCCGCTTCTGTCGACATCATGATCTGCGCGATATCGACGCCCGATGAGCCGTCGATCATGCAGTGATGAATTTTTGTAATGACTGCGAACCGGTCGCCTTCGAGTCCTTCGACGATCCAGGTCTCCCAGAGCGGCCGCGTGCGGTCGAGGGGCTGAGCCATGATCCGTGCCGAGAGCCTCTTGAGCTGATCTTCAGTCCCCGGCATCGGAAGCGCAGTGTGGCGAACGTGGTACTCGAGGCTGAAATGCCGGTCGTCGACCCAGACAGCGTGGTTCTCGAGAGGAATGAAATGCAGCTTCTGCCGATAGCGGGGAATGAGATGCAGATAGCTCTCGGTTGCACGCTTGATACGGTCGAAGTCGATGCCACCACCTTCGCCTCGAAGTTCGGCGGCTTCGTAAATGAGCGTGGACGAGACGTGCATATGGCAATTGGGGGTTTCCATCAGAAGAAAGGAATTGTCCTGGGCTGATAGTCTGTCGGAATAAGTTTTCGGCATTTTGTCCTCGGTCTTTTTAATGGTCGCTGTTTGGATATCGATTGGGAGAAGAACCAGAAAGTTGACTGTGAATTCGGAAAGTGAATTAAGCGAGTTACTTCTGGACCTTCGAACAATCCGGTGCTGAATCGCGCCGGTCATCGATGGAAGCGAGTGTGCCCGCCCGAACCGGATCCGCGGCATTCTTCGCCGGGTTCCGTGGCGGAGGGGTCGTGAATAAATATTCAGATGGTCTTGGAAAGGTCGAATTCGTTGGAAGGCCGAACTTGCTGGAAGATCGATCTTCCTGCCTGGATTGTCTTGCTGAGATACGCCAAGTGGGCTGAATCCGGGCAGATACGGGGCAGGGAGGCGCAGTCTACCGGAAGTCATCGGAGCGTCAACGAAAGCGGGCTCGATGCAGCAACAGGCTGCACTTCTTGCCTGGGAGGGACATGGCGATGGGTTGGCTTGCGCCGTTGCTAGCGCAAGGCAGGGATCACATCTCCGGCAAGCCGCTCGAAGGATTCCAGCCGCTGGCCCTCATCGGCGCCCGCGATCTGGGGCCGTATAACGAGCAGGTTCATTCCGAGGCTTTTCTGGTACTCCGCGAGGCGTTCTTTGACCTCTTCCACGCCACCGACGATGAGGCGTTCGCTGGCCGGTGCCGCCACCGCACGGGCCACCACTGCGGGGAGCTTTGCACCGGAAGCCGAGCCCCTGCCCTCTGCTGCAAGGGCTTCCATCACTCTTGTACAGATGGTCGAATCTTCCGAGATAAAGACAGTGCGCATGATAGGAGTCACCCAGCTACCAGGCTGACTCTGATCTTCGATTCCTCCACGATGGAGAGCCAGGTTTTCGCGGATCTGATCGAAGGTTTCGATCGGCGATGCCAGGTAGGGCAGCCCGCGTCGGGAGGCCTGGGCGAGACCTTTCTGGCCGAAGGCAGCGACGGCGAGAGGCGGGTGGGGTTTCTGGAAGGGAATCGCCGGCTCTGGGAGAGTCGGGAAGCGGGAATCTTCGAAGAGGGAACCTTCGAGGCTGACAGGTTCTCCGCGCCAAGCCGCCAGCATCAGGTCGAGTGCCGCATCGAAGCGCGTGCGTTTCGTCGAGGGGTCGATCCCGAACGCCGAGAACAGGGGAGCTCGAAAGCCCCGGCCCAACCCGACGATCAGCCGGCCTTGGGAGAGGTGGTCGAGAGAGGCGACTTCTTCGGCAATGCGGAGTGGATTGTGAATCGGAATCAACAACGAAGTCGTTGCCAGCCGAATCTGCTGGGTGCGGGTCGCCAGCGCTGCGAGGGAGAGCAGGGGAGAGGTGCTCCCGCCCGGTGTGAAATGCATTTCGGGCAGCCAGACCGAATGCAGTCCGCTGCGGTCGGCACGTTCGACCCATTCCCGCGCCCTGACCCATTCGCCATGGTTCATGGCGCCGCCCACCGAGATTGCCAGGGCGAGACCATCGATGCCCCAATAATCGAGAGCGGCACGTTGCGCGTTCGCTGATGCTCCGGTGGCTTGACTCATGTGCGTGCCCGCTCGATGCCAGGTCTCGGCGAGACGCCGGATGCATAGGGGAGAATCGTTCTGAGCATATCGAGCTTGACGTCCAGAGTATGCCCGAGGCCCGAGAGTAGACCCATCACCCTGCCGACGAGAACGAGGTGGCTGGGAACTCGGATGATGGGGTTTTCCCGGATCAATCGCGGCAAGTCCGCGCCGGCCTCGCGAACAACCTCGGGATCGAGGTAGGTCTGCTCGCGCAATCGTTTCGCTACGTCGAGCAGAATGACGGAAATCGCGTGAAGCGATTGCTGGGAATTGCCGCGGGTTTCAAACCCGATTCGGACCAGCGCCTTGCCCATTTCCTCGGCTTTTCCCTGCAAAAGGGCCGCCGCGAACTCGACCGTGCTCTGGCGAAACGAATCGGGAAGCTGCTTTGACAGTCCAAAGTCGAGAAAGACGATTCGGGGAATTTCACAGCCCGGGCTCGGGCGCAGTACCAGAAGATTTCCCGGATGCGGATCCGCGTGGAAGAATCCGTGTACGAGTATTTGTTCGCAATAGGCTTCCAGGAGGGATTGCATCACCTTCTTGGGCTCGATCTCTGCTGCTTCGAGTTCGCGGATATCGCTGATCTTGATGCCATCGACGAAGTCACTGACGAGAACTCGGGAAGTGGTGAATTCCCAGTGAATATTCGGAACGCAGAGATCTTCGCGGTGCTGGAAGAATTCGGCGATGCGCTCTGAGTTCATCGCTTCCTTGTAGAAATCCAGTTCGCGAGGGAGTTGCTCGCGAAATTCGTCGATCAGGGGGACCAGATCGAAATCCCGCTCGAAGAGTCGGATCGCTCGAAAGAGTGCCCCCAAATTGGAGAGGTCCGAAGCAACCAATTCGCGTATCTCGGGATATTGAACTTTGACCGCGACCCTTCTTCCGTCGGGGAGATGCGCTTCGTGGACCTGGGCGAGGGAGGCCGAGGCCAATGGCTCTCGGGAGAAGTCAGCGAATGCTTTCTCCAGGGGCATCTGTAATTCGTGCTCGACAACCGCGCGAATTTCGGAGAAAGGTCGCGGCGGGACGCGATCTTGGAGGCGCGAGAGGACCTCGACGTATTCGGGAGGCAAGAGGTCCGAGCGCGCCCCCATGAACTGGCAACCCTTCAGGATCAGCCCTCGGAGTTCGATCGCTGCGGCGAAAATCGACTCGGCCGAAGTCTGATGGAAGCGGCGCCAACGCGCCTGATTCCCCGTTCTGTCCCCAACTCGGTCGAGGAGTTGATTGGCCTTGATGCCCAGGTACACCCGGCCGAAAGTCGCGGCGATGCGGCGCGCACGGTAGGCCCGCCCGCTCAAGGATCTGATCTTTCGACTGGCCATCGCCCTCTCCGTCAGGCGACGCTACCAGAGGTCGGGGCGATCGGCCGGGCAACTCCATGCGCCGCCGAGATCCTCCCAGTCTTCTTCCTCTTCCTCTTCTTCGTCGATGTCCCAGGGAGGGTTGTAGGAACACATCGCCCAGGCGGTTGCGGAGAACTCGAGTACGTAATTGGGTCCCAGGTTTCGGTATTCGAAGGCCTGGGGCTCGAGCCAGCCCAGGTCCGAGAAGATCTCGAATCCAATGCGTGGGTCGGGCAGGCTGTCGATGTATTCGCCCTCGATCAACTCGGTCAGGCTCTCGGGATAGGCTTTCTCATCTTCGTAGTATTGTGCGAGAGCGTCGATGATCGCTTGAGCGCGAACATGGCGCGTGAGCGCGTAATCGGCGTCTGTAAGCGCTCTCCCCACGAAGAGCGGCAAGAAAACCAGGCAGCTTCCCAGGAGGAGCAGGCCGGCGCGCCGAACTCGTTCCTGTTCGGGTTCAGAGGAGCGCGTGAGGAAGAGAAGCGCCGTGATGCTCGCGCTGACCACGACCACCCCAATAGCCGACTCGGTCTCGAATTGAGGGAATCGGGCTCGGACCCAGAAGATCGGGAAGAGACAGCCCGCGGCGAGCCAGAGCCAGCGCAGCCACGGCCTTCTCTTTGTCAGGCCTGATCCGCCGAGGCCGAGGGAGAGGCCGAGCATCAGCCCGCAGAGGCCGTAGGCGCCGATTTCCAACCCGACCAAGGGGATGGCGGGCCAAGGTGAGAAGTTGAAGGCGAGATTTTCGTCGCTTCCCGTCGAGTTGCGAATCACCGCAACGATGGCGAAGAAAATCGGGAGGTAGAGCAGAGCCTGCCAATGTGCGCGCAGGCGCAGACCTCGCTCCGCCAGGAGCGGCGAAGAGAGGGTGAGCCCGAGGGCGACCCCGGTGACCAGGATGACCACGGAAGCGCGCCAGTGAAAGAATTCCCAAACCTGGAGGGCTGAAGAGAGCCCGTAGAAGATCATGATCACCACGCAGCTGAGGCTGCAGATCCCAATGGCACGTGCGACCGCGGAGCGGGTCGCGTAGACAAGCAGGGCCAAGCCGAGAATTGCGGGAGAAGCGAATACGGCGAGACCGTGGATCCAACTCTCCAGGTTCTCGTCCACCCATTCCGTTTCCCGGAGAAAAGCGGTGGGCTGCCAGGGGCTGTGGATTCGCCCCATCTCGGTGCCGCCCAATCCGTGATGGATAAACGCCGCGTACGCCACCATGGCCAGCGCCGTCGCCCAGCCCAGCAGGGGCAAGCGAGAAGGGGGAGGGTCAGGCGAGAGTATTCCGGGTGGGCGTTTCACTCGATCGTCGGCTGCCTCGGGTTCCGGGGAGTCCCCTTGGATTCTTGGGGGTACGAACCCCCATATGGCGACTGCGCAGTATAAGACTAGCGGCTCCAGTCCTTGATTAAGGCGAATTTTCTCGAATTTACTTCGGAAAGCATTCGTTCTTCGCGTAAGGTGGAGACATGCAGGATGTTCGCGGGATCATGAGCACCCAGATCGTTGCTATTGGTGCTGGTGATCTTCTGCTGACGGCCCATGACATCATGCGCTTGGGCGATGTCCGTCACATGCCCGTGGTCAGGTCGGGGAGATTGGTGGGTGTGGTCTCCGAACGTGATCTCTTGCGAGCGCTGCCTTCTCATCTCGGCGATGTCGAGGTGGAGGGGGACCGGCGCTTCCTGAATAGCGTGCCGGTGAGCCGGGTGATGTCCAGCCCGGCCATCGTGATCGACGCCAAGGCGACGGTGCGCGAAGCCGCGCGCGTGATGGCGGAAAAGAAGATCGGCTGCCTGCCCGTGATGGATGATATGGGTCGACTGCTGGGGATCGTCACCGAGATCGATATTCTCCGGGTGGTTGCCGAGGGGCACTAGAAAAGCCGGTTCCCTCCCGCCCGAGGGGCAGCGAACCCCACTGCCGCCACCGGAGCACGAGCTTCGGCGGCTCTCAGCGGGGCAAGAGCGTCAAATTGCGCGTCCCTCCGGGGTTCCGTATCCTACGGGGCATCCATTCCCTGGGGATTGATTCCGCGGGGGATTTCTAAAGACGCAAGGCTGAAGGCTTCTCGCCTCGCCTTGCCACCCTTCAAACCTGAAGCTTTGACGGGCACCCCTGCCCAGTGTGAGGACCAGCATGACCGAGACGATTCTGGTAGCGACGGACGGATCCGCAGATGGAAACTCTGCCGAACGCCTGGGGATCACTCTGGCCGCCCGCCTCCGGGTGAGGGTCGCCGGCATCACCGTGATCGAGGAAGCGAAGAGCCAGGCCCCAGACAGCCCGGGGCTGACGCTGCCCCCGTTCCCGGAGGCCGAGTTGACTGGTTTCTACCGCGCGCGGGCGGATGCGCTTGCCAGCCGCTTTGCCGAGCGTGCGCGTGCCGATGGCGTCGAGGCGAATTGCGAGATCGTCCAGGGTCGAGTGGATGATCGGGTGGTCAGCAAGTTGGAGAATTTCGACATGCTGGTGATCGGCCGGGATGGCCGGCCTTCGGATACCAAGGGCGCCCTGATCGGATCGAACGCCGAATCCATCATCCGGAAGACCTCCAAATCCACGGTGGTTGTGCCCTTCGGTGCATCTCTCTCGGGACCGCTGGTCCTGGGCTTCGACGGTTCCCCGGGCTCGCGGATCGCAGCGGCCACGGCCGTGAAATTGGCCAATGGTCTCGGCGAACCGGTTCATGTCTTCGTCGACTCCAAGGATAAGGGCAGGGCGGTCGCACGCTTCGAGGAGGCTCGCCAATTGCTCGGCGATCTTTCGCTCCCCATGCGGGAGACGTCCTCAACCTTGGGCCGCCCCGACGTAAAACTCGTGGACACAGCTCGCGAGGTTCGAGCGGGATTGATTGTCATCGGCGCATTCGGTCGCAACCGAATCACCGATTTCTTCCTGGGAAGCAATGCGGCCTCGGTCGTTCGCACGGCGCCGGTAGCCGTTCTGCTCGCCCGATAGGGGAGGGCGTGTCGCCCGCGGATGAGCGAGTCGATGGCCCCGGTAAGGAATCGCTCGATTTATCCAAGCTCCCCCTGGCGAAACTACGCGAACACGTTGCCCGGCTCGCAAGCGAAGACGAAGCCGAGCGCCTCGCCCGAGCCTTG
Source organism: Myxococcales bacterium (assembly GCA_014240165.1). Classification (GTDB taxonomy): domain Bacteria; phylum Myxococcota_A; class UBA9160; order UBA9160; family UBA4427; genus JAZXM01. The sequence continues at coordinate 65,128 of JAAZXM010000007.1, forward strand.
CAGGGAGATGCACGCGCGGGAGCGCGCGCGTTGGGCGATCGAACCCTAAGGAAGATCGAGGCGAAGCGCGCCGATCGCCGGCGCATCGCAGCGCTCTTCGAGGGAAGGGCTCGCCTGCTGCTTCAAGGCTGCCGTACTGTGGCGGGCGTGGATGAGGTTGGCGTGGGACCCCTGGCGGGCCCGGTGGTGGCGGCGGCGGTTGCGCTTCCCGAGAAGGTGGATTTGCCCGGCCTGAACGACTCGAAGAAGGTGTCCGCTTCCGATCGCGAGCGCTTGGCCACGGCCATTCGCGAGCAGGCATTGGGCGTTGCCATCGGCGAGGTCTCAGCCCTGGAAATCGATCGCATGAATATCTTTCGGGCGGGTCTAGAAGCCATGCGCCGGGCGGCGGCGGCATTGGCGGACCGTCTCGAACTCGATCATCTGATGGTGGACGCCCGAACCATTCCCGACCTGGATATCCCCCAAACTTCCCTGATTCGAGGGGATTCGATCGACGGTTCCATCGCTGCTGCTTCCATCGTCGCCAAGGTCTACCGCGACGGGATCATGCAGAAACTCGAAATCGAATATCCCGGCTACGGTTTCGGGCGGAATATGGGCTATGGAACGGCCGAACACGTAGGGGCATTGGGTCGCCTGGGTGCTTCACCCGCGCATCGTCAATCCTTCGCACCCGTGGCAGCGACTCTGGGGCGTTGAAATGAGCGGTGGACCTCTATTCCGGGCGGAGCCCGAAGATTTTCGGGTGGACGAAATTGCTCTCTATCCGCCGTCGGGCAGCGGCGGGCATACTTTTGTGCGGATCGAGAAGCGTCTGCTGACCAGCGACGGGGTCGCGCGCCAGTTGGCGGCGATTGCAGGGGTTCCCGCCCGGGATGTGGGATACGCCGGGCGGAAGGATCGCGTCGCGCTCACGACCCAGTGGATGTCGGTTCCCGGTCTCGATCCCGAAAAAGCGCTCGGGCTGAAGCTCGAGGGTGTGCGGATCCTGGAGGCCGTTGCTCATCCTCATAAATTGAGGACGGGCCAGCTCAGGGGTAATCGCTTCACGATTCGGGTTCGCAGTGTGGACGATGCTGCGGAAGCCGAGGCCCGGGAAGTCCTGGAGCGAGCGGTCGCTGTCGGGATGGCCAATCCCTTTGGCGCCCAGCGCTTCGGTCACAAGGGAAGGAACGCCGATCAAGGGCGCCAATTGCTGGAGGGAAAGCGGGCACCCCGAGATCGCCGCAAGGCTCGTTTTCTTCTCTCAGCGCTGCAGTCCGAGGTATTCAACCGAGTTCTCTCCGAGAGACCGTTGCCGCTTGAAGCCGTCGAAGTGGGGGACGTGGCTCAGGTCGTCGAGTCCGGGGGCCTCTTCATCGTCGAAGATGTCGAGGCGGAAGCCGAACGCGCCCGAAATTTCGAGATCAGCGCGACAGGGCCAATCTTCGGCAAGAAGATGGTGGAACCCGCCGGTGCGGTGGCGGTCCGGGAGGCGGAAGTGATGACCGCCATGGGGATTCCCTCGGCCCAGGATCTCGTGCCGCCCCGCGGAATCCGTCTTCCCGGGGGTCGCCGGCCGCTGCGCGTTCGCCCGCAGGATCCTTCCATGATTCGCGACGATGACGGCTTGTTGCTCGAATTCGGACTTCCTTCCGGGAGCTATGCCACGGTGCTCCTCGCACAACTCTTTCCCGGCCTGCGGGAAGGCAAGGGGTGATGCCTCGCTTGAGTGGTAGCCTTGGGCGACGGGGTTATTCTCTTTCGGCTGGTGTCAGTCAAGGATTCTGCACCCTTTCCACTAGAGAGGATTTTCCATGCCTATTCACGGCAGTCTCGCCGAGCTCGTCGGCAACACAGCGCTGGTTCGGTTGAACCGGCTCGGCGAAGGACTGAACGCAGACGTCGTCGTCAAATTGGAGAGCCGGAATCCCTGCAATAGCGTCAAGGACAGAATCGGCCTGGCCATGATCGAAGCTGCCGAAAAGGAAGGTTTGATCAAGCCCGGGGAAACCACCATTGTCGAGCCGACAAGTGGCAACACCGGCATCGCTCTCTGCTTTCTTGCCGCGGTCAAGGGTTACGATTGCGTGATCGTCATGCCCGATACCATGAGTCCGGAACGCCGAGTCACCATGCGTGCATTCGGGGCGAAGCTCATCCTGACCGAGGGGGCCAAGGGGATGAAGGGCGCAATCGAGAAAGCGATGGAAGTTCACGATTCTCTTCCGAATTGCTTCATGCCCCAGCAATTTCGTAATCCCGCGAATCCTCAAGTCCACCTCGAAACCACCGGGCCGGAGATTTGGGACGATACGGACGGTGGGGTGGATGCCCTTGTGGCCGGGGTGGGGACGGGCGGAACGATCACCGGCGTTTCTCGCTTCATCAAGCCGAAGAAGCCGAGCTTTCAGGCCATTGCGGTGGAGCCTGCGGACAGCCCCGTGCTGGCGGGCGGTTCGCCCGGGCCACACAAGATCCAGGGGATCGGAGCCGGGTTTGTGCCGGATGTGCTCGATGCATCCCAGGTTGACGACATCATCGCGATCTCCAACGAGGAAGCCGTGCAGACATCGCTTCGATTGGCCCGGGAAGAAGGCATTCTCTGCGGGATCTCATCCGGTGCGAACGTGGCGGCTGCTTTGAAATACGCCGCCAAGGAGGAGAACCAGGGGAAGATGATTGTGGCGATCGTTTGCGATTTTGGGGAACGCTATGTGCAGACCGTTCTCTTCGATTCGCTGCGTTACGAAGGAAGTGATCAGGTTGGAGCCTGAAACGTCATGGTATCGCGTGCCGAAGAACTCTCGGCGGCGGGTTTGAGACCCCCCGGGCTCCCGCAATCCGGGTTCGGTGAGCCGATCATTCGCAGCTTTGGCGACCATGAACCGCGAATAGACGCTTCGGCGTGGGTAGCGCCGGGTGCCGTGGTCGTGGGTGATGTGGTGATCGGTGCCGATTCGAGTATCTGGTACGGAGCCGTGGTGCGAGGTGATGTTCACCACATTCGAATCGGAGCTCGGACGAATATCCAGGATCAAGCGACGGTCCATGTCACGCGAGATCGTTTTCCCAGCCTGATTGGCGACGAGGTGACCGTCGGCCACCGTGCAGTTGTGCACGGGTGTATGGTTCGCGACGCTGCGCTGATCGGAATCGGTGCAATCGTTCTCGACGGTGCAGAGGTGGGCGAGGCCGCCTTGATCGCCGCAGGAGCCGTTGTGACCCCGGGGACGCGAATACCTCCGGGCCAATTGGCAGTGGGTATTCCGGCGAAGCCGGTGCGAAAGCTGGACCCGGGCGAGATCGAACTTCAGACCGAGCGTACGCTCGGATACGTCGAGACCGCGAAAGAACATGCCGCTGCGCATTTCGTCGGGCAGACCCGTAGCGAGGAAAGATGAGTCCGAATCACTCGAAGGTGTTTGTCTAGATGGTCTCGTCGTCGGAGAAGGTCGGCCGGGCCGAGCGAAAGGCGCAATCCCGCCAGCAGATTCTCCAGGCGGCCCGGGATGTTTTTTTTCGCGACGGATTCATGGCTGCGAACCTCGATGAAGTCGCCGAGATTGCAGGAGTGGCCAAGGGCACGCTCTATCGGTATTTCGAGAGCAAGGCGGATCTCTACGTTGCCGTTCTCGCCGACAACGGCGATGCGTTTACCGAGCGAATGCACGAAGCCATCGCGTCGGCCGAATCGGGGATCGAGCAGGTCGAGGGAATCGCTCGCTTCTACCACGATTATTGGATTCGAAATCCCCAATATTTTCAAATTTTCTGGGCGATCGACAACCAATCCGTGATCGGGGAATTGCCGCCCGAGGTGGTGAGTGCAGTCTCTCAACTCTGGGAGCGGAACCTTTCGATTCTCAGCACCGCGCTGAAACGGGCGATGGCGGAGGGGAGCCTCGTTGAGTGTGATGCTTGGGAGGTTGCACAGATCCTCTGGACAACGGCGAACGCGTTGATCCAAGCGGATGCGACGGGCCCTCGACGAGAATTGCGACGGCTTCCCCTCGAGCAGGTTTTCCACGATGCGGTTCGCTACATCCTGCGCGGGCTCGCAGCGCCGGGTTCTCGGCTCTTCGAAAACCCTTGAGCAACGCCGCTTTCGCGCGCCCGAGGTCGTGAGCCCCGGGAGACAAGAAGCCGTCCGATCGTTTTGAGCGGCCTATCCCACCTTCATGCCGGGGAGAACCTGGTAGTAGCTTCCCAGGGAAGTTGCGGCCAGGGAGAGCAGCAAAGCCGTGAGCGGGCTGCTGGATTCTCTCGCAGCCTCGAGAGCAGCCTGCTCCTGCTCGGCACCCGGGGGCATCTCCAGCAGGGCGAGCAGTTCCGGCAATACCTGCAGGAACGAGAAGACAAAGAAGAAGAGGATCAAGTAGAAGATGCCGATGGAGAACCGAGGCCGGAAAGGCGGCGGTCTGCGTCCAGGGTTTCTTTCGGAGGCAGGGTTTTCGGGGGGCGGCATCCCGCCAAACCTAAGCGGCGGCAAGACATCGGTCAACGCCATCATGCTTTCAGCACCGGAATCGGTACCATCGCGGAGTGAGTGAACCCTCCAAACCCTCCAGCAGTCGCCGCCTGGTCGTCATCGACGGGGCGAATTCAATCTACCGCTCGTTTTTCGCGCTTCCTGCGAGCCTTCGCGCGTCGGATGGCACGCCCACCAATGCGATCCTGGGCTTTGCCAATATGCTCACGAAGTTGTTGCGGGAAGAAGAGCCCGCCTGGGCCGTTGTCGCCTTCGATCCGAGGGGTGGGACTTTTCGGCACCGCCTCTACGAAGGCTACAAGGCGAATCGGGATGCCCAACCCGAAGATCTCTCCCGCCAGATTCCCCTGATGCGTGAATTTCTCGAAGCGATCCGAGTTCCTCTCGTTGAGGTCAAGGACTTCGAAGCGGATGATGTGATCGCGACCCTGGTCAAGGCCGTCCCCGAAGACGCCAGCGTGAGTATCATTTCCACCGACAAGGACCTGATGCAATTGGTGGGGGATCGCGTTCAGCTTGTGGATACGGGAAAGCAGCGTCGCTATGGCCCCGAAGAGGTCGAAGCCCGTTTTGGAGTGGCGCCCGAGAAGATGCTCGATCTCCGTGCGCTGGTCGGAGACCCGAGCGACAACATCCCCGGCGTAAAGGGGATCGGCGAAAAAGGCGCTGCGAAGCTCATCGGCGAGTGGGAAACTCTGGAGGCCCTGCTCGACAACGCCGAGAAAGTTCCGGGCAAGAGGGCCCGAGAGGCGCTCCTGGAGCAGCGCCGAGAAGCCGAACTCTCCAAGGAACTCTCGACTCTCCGCTTTGACGTGCCCCTTCCTCTTTCCCTGGATGAGTTGGTTGTTCGGGAGCCGGACTCCCCGCGGTTGGCTGATTTCTACGAACGAATGGGCTTCAGCAACCTGCTCCAGGGACTTCGCACCGAAGGCAGCTCAGAGTCCCCTGGGCAAGCGCCGGCGAAGGCTTCGGCTCCGCCCGAGACCGATGTCGAAATCGTGACCAGCCTCGACAACCTGCTTCGTCATTTGGAGGGGCTTTCCCATGAGGGAGCCGCCAGCCCAGCGCTGCACCTCGTTTGCAGTCAAGGCTCGGCGGCGACGAGCCGCGCCGTGGGGTTGGCGCTGGCCGATGGCGGGGACAGCGTTCTTTACGCACCCGTGGTGGGCGAGGGTCTCGTTGCAACAGAGGGTTTATCCCCAGGCGATCTGATCGATGCCTTGGCCGGAACCTGGAAGAAGGGCTCTTCCCCCGAGCGGAGTTGGTGTGCCCTGGACGCGAAGCAGACCCTCTCGGTTCTGGGTGAACTCGGCCTCGAGATGCCTCTTCCTTCCGACGACATCGGCCTGGCGGCTCAGCTTCTGGATCCCGCCGGCCCCCGGTCTCTCAGCAGCCTGGCATCGACCCATGCCGGGCTCGAAATCAAGACATGGGAGGATTTGGCGGGCAAGGGAGCCAAGGCAATCGCGGCGGAGGCCATCCCCGTCGAGCAGTTGGCCGCCTGGGCGGCAAGCCAGGCCGTGGCGGTTCATCGTTTACAGGCCGAGTTGGGCAAGCGAATTGATTCCGACGGGCTTGCCGAACTCTACCGCGAGGTGGAATTACCCCTGGTGGGTGTATTGAGCCGGATGGAGCGCGCGGGGGTCCGGGTCGACGAGGATACCCTCGCGGCCCTTCATTCCGAGTTCCAGCAGAAACTCGATGTACTTCAGACGGAGATCCACTCGCTTGCGGGCGAGGAATTCCTGATCAGTTCCACCAAACAACTCCAAGTCATTCTTTTCGAAAAGCTCAAACTTCCGGTCATCAAGAAAACCAAGACGGGCTATTCCACGGCGGAGTCGGTACTGGAGCAATTGCGTTCTCATCACGAGCTTCCCGGTCATGTTCTCGACTATCGAAAGCTATCCAAGCTGATGAGCACCTACGTGGATGCGCTTCCGCCTCTTGTCTGCGAGACGACCGGCCGAATTCATCCGAGTTTTCATCAACTGGGTGCCGCCACCGGGCGCATGTCCGCCTCCAACCCCAATGTCCAGAATATTCCCATCCGAGGGGAGGAGGGCGCGCGGATTCGCGAGGCTTTTGTTCCCGCTGAATCCCGGGTTCTTCTGGCCGCGGATTATTCCCAGGTTGAGCTGCGAATATTGGCGCACTATTCCGGCGATCAGAGCCTGATCGAGGCCTTTCGGAGCCGCGAGGATATCCATCGCCTGACCGCGTCCGAGGTTTGGGGCGTCGACCTGGCGGCTGTGAGTACGGAGCAGCGGGCGCGGGCCAAGGCCGTGAACTTCGGAATCATCTACGGCTCGTCGGCTTTCGGGTTGGCCAACCAATTGGGGATCGCCACTGCCGAGGCCCAGGAGACCATCAACGCCTATTTCGAACGCTACCAGGGTGTTCGCCGCTTCATCGATGGAACGATCGGAAAGGCGGGTGAAGAAGGTTATGTCACGACGCTTCTCGGACGCCGGCGTTACCTGCCGGATCTCTCCAGTCGAAACCGGGTGCTGAGGCAAGCAGCTGAGCGCATGGCGGTCAATACCGTGATCCAGGGGACCGCCGCAGATTTGATCAAGCGCGCGATGATCTGGGTGGAGGATGCCCTGGCGGAGCGGGAAAGCTCAGCTCGCATGATTCTTCAGGTACACGACGAGTTGGTCTTCGAAACACCGGAGAGCGAAGTCTCCGAGCTCGAGGAATTGCTGCGCGACCGCATGGAAAGCGCGCTCGACTTGAAGGTGCCCCTGGTCGTGGATTTCGGGGTGGGGGCGAATTGGAGAGAAGCGCATTGAGGCGGGTTCGTGGGCGCCCCGAGAATCAGCGCCCCCGCATCTTTCTTCAGCCTCCCGAGTCGGCGGTCTCGGCCTCCGGCCCCGGCGGAGTGCTGGCATCGCGATCGTCGAGGTAGCCCTCGGGTAGGGCGACCCGTTGCCTGCCCCCCTTCTTTCCCCGTTTGACGCGCATCGCTTCGGGGGGGAATTGCAAATCGCCGGGGGCAGCGGCCAGGGCCTTCTCGAGATCTTCGATCGTCTGGATCTGAATCAGCGATGAGCGCCAACGCGCGCTGCCAGGAAAACCCTTCGTGTACCAGGTGGCATGCTTCCGAAACGAGAGCAAACCGAGCCGCTCGCCGAACCAGTCCACCAATCGCCGGGCGTGATCGAGCATGACGGTTCGCACTTCGCCGAATTGAGGCGGGTTCTCTGGCTGGCGCCCGGAGAAGACATCGGCGAGGTCGCGAAAGAGCCAGGGGCGACCGAGGCATCCGCGTCCCACCACCACGCCATCGCAGCCGGTTTCGCGCATCATTCGGAGAGCATCCCAGGCTTCCCAGATATCGCCGTTGCCAAAGACCGGGATACTCGTCACGGCTTCCTTGAGGCGTGTGATGGCTTCCCAATCCGCTTGCCCGGAATAGAGCGCCGCCGCGGTTCTCGCGTGGAGTGCCACGGCTACGCAGCCTTCGTCCTCGGCAACGCGGCCCGAATCCAAATAGGTGAGGAGGTCGTCATCGATTCCCATCCGGAATTTGATGGTGACCGGAATCTTGCCCGCTTCGCGGACGGCAGCTCGCACGATATTGGCCAGCAGGCGGGGGCGAACCGGGATGGCTGCGCCGCCCCCCTTCCGGGTGACCTTGCGGACGGGGCAACCGAAATTCATGTCGATATGGTCGACCCGGTCTTCACCCACGAGCAGCGCCACGGCCTTGCCCACGTACTCGGGGTCGACCCCATAGAGTTGCAGACTACGCGGCGATTCCGACGGATTGAAGCCGGCCAGCTTGAGCGTCTTTGCATTTCGTTCCACCAGCGCCCGAGCGGTAATCATTTCGCTCACGTAGAGGCCCGCCCCGAATTGCCGGCAGAGGGACCGGAACGGATAGTTGGTGATCCCCGCCATGGGAGCGAGGACGACCGGGGAGTTCAAATCGATGGGTCCGATCCGAACCGGAGGGAATTCTCCGGGCCCGGCGGGCCGAACGTCGCGATTGATCGTGCCGATATATTTCGGGTCCACGGCCCGATTGGATAGTGTATTCGGGGCAGGCCTGCCGAAATAAGCGTTGGCGAAGCTCGCAGCCCGCGGGGAAGATGATTCGGATCTGCCCGAATCTCTTGATTATTCGGCTGGATCCTCCATCTTGGGCGAACCCCCCTGGTGAACGTATTTTGGGGGAGGCTCATGGCGAAACAGAAGGTCGCCTACGACGAGAAGGCGATACAGACCCTCGACGCCCTGGAGCATATCCGCCTTCGCACCGGCATGTATATCGGCCGCCTGGGGGACGGAAACCATCCTCATGATGGCATCTACGTGATGCTCAAGGAAGTCATCGATAACTCCGTCGATGAGTTCATCATGGGTGAGGGGCGGCGCATCGAGATCGTTCGCGAGGGCGACACGATGAGCGTCCGAGATTTTGGGCGGGGCATTCCCCTGGGCAAGGTCGTGGAATGCGTGAGCCAGATCAACACGGGAGGCAAGTACAACGACGATGTCTTCCAATTCTCGGTTGGGCTGAACGGGGTTGGAACCAAGGCGGTCAACGCGCTGTCCAGCCAATTCGAAGTCACAAGTTGGCGCGAAGGGAAGTTCGTCCACGCTGAGTTCGAACGCGGGCGCCTGGGGTCGGAAAAGAAGGGCAAGGCCCGCGGCGAAGAGGCGAACGGGACATTCGTCCGCTTCTCTCCCGATCCCGAGATCTTCGGGGAATACGCCTGGAACGAGGAGTTCATCGCGCATCGGCTTCGCTATTACGCCTATCTCAATAGCGGCCTGGGGCTGGTCTATAACGGCAAGACGCACCGCAGCAAGAACGGCCTTGCCGACCTTCTCGGCGATGAAATCGGCGAAGAGCCTCCGCTTTACGACATCGTGCATTGCCAGGAAGCAAAATTCGAATTCGCGTTCACCCACGGAAACGCCTACGGCGAAACGTATTTTTCCTTCGTCAACGGCCAGTACACCAACGACGGGGGCACCCATCAGAGTGCCTTTCGGGAAGGCGTCCTCAAGGGAGTCAACGAGTTCGCCAAGAAGAGCTTTGCGGGCGAAGATGTGCGGGATGGCATCGTCGGAGCGATTTCGGTCAAGCTTCAAGATCCGGTCTTCGAGAGTCAGACGAAAAACAAGCTCGGATCAACCGAAGTGCGAACCTGGATTGTTCCCGCGGTCAAGGAACAGGTCGTACGCTGGTTGCATGAGAATGCCGACGCTGCCAAGCAGCTTCTGGAAAAAGTGGCCAATAATGAGCGTATCCGCAAAGAGTTGGCCTCGATCAAGAAGGATGCCCGTGAGCGCGCGAAGAAGGTCGCGATACGGATTCCGAAGCTGACGGATTGCAAGATCCATTTCGACGACGCCAAGGGCGATCGGCGCGACGAAAGCACGATCTTTCTCTCCGAGGGCGACTCGGCCGCAGGCGTCATCGTGCCCAGCCGGGATGTATATACCCAGGCGATCTTTTCATTGCGCGGGAAGCCGCTGAATTGCCATGGCCTCAAGCGGGATGCGCTCTACAAAAACGAAGAGCTCTACAACTTGATGCGGGCATTGGGGATCGAAGACGGGATCGATGGCCTTCGCTACAACAAGGTCGTTCTCGCGACGGACGCGGATGTCGACGGGATGCATATCCGGAACCTCCTGCTCACGTTCTTTCTTCATTATTTCGAGGAGCTGGTTCTCAAGGGCCACGTCTATATCCTCGAAACACCCCTTTTCCGGGTTCGTAATAAGAAGAAGACGGAGTACTGCTATAGCGAGACCGAGCGGGACACCGCCATGGGGAGCATTTCCAGCGCGGAGGTCACACGCTTCAAGGGGCTTGGAGAAATCAGCCCCAAGGAATTCGGCCAGTTCATCGGCGAGGGGATACGCCTTCTGCCCGTGACGGTGAAGAGCATCAGCGAGGTCGCCAAGACACTCGACTTCTTCATGGGCAAGAATACGCCGGCTCGGCGAGATTTTATCGTCGAAAATCTCGTAACCGACGTGGCCTGAGGGAGGTTTCGCGTGGCCCAACTTGAAGCCCTGATGCAGCGAAATTTTCTCGAGTACTCGAGCTATTTCGTACTCGATCGCGCGATTCCCGAACTGCGTGACGGTCTCAAGCCCGTTCAGAGGCGCATCCTGCATACGCTCTTCTCGATCAGCGATGGTCGTTTCCATAAGGTGGCGAACATCATCGGCGAAACCATGAAACTTCACCCCCACGGTGATGCCTCGATCGGGGATGCGCTCGTGGTTCTCGCCAACAAGGACTTTTTCATCGAGAAGCAGGGCAATTTCGGGAACCTCGCTACAGGACATCCCGCGGCGGCCTCGCGCTATATCGAGTGTCGGCTGACGGACTTGGCACTCGAGACGCTTTTTCATAAATCGCTCACGGAGTTCGTTCCGAGCTATGACGGCCGAAGCCCTGAGCCGGTCAGGCTGCCCGCCAAACTGCCCGTGATCCTGATGTTGGGCACCGAGGGCATCGCAGTGGGAATGGCAACGAAATTGTTGCCCCATAACCTGACCGAACTCTGGGAGGCCCAAATCGCCATTCTCGAAGGGAAACCCGTCAGCCTATTCCCCGATTTTCCCCAGGGCGGATTGATGGATGTGGACGCCTATGAGGATGGCCGCGGCAAGGTGGAGGTGAGGGCCCGGGTCAACGTCAAGGACAAGAAGCATGTGGTCATCAGCGAAATTCCCTACGGAACGACGACGGAGAGCGTCATCGCCTCCATCGAGGCCGCCGCCCAGAAGGGCCGAGTCAAGGTGGCTTCCATCAATGATTTCACCACGGATAAAGTGGAGATCGAGCTGACCCTGGCCAGGGGAGTGGCCGCGAAGGAAGTCGTGCCGCAGCTCTACGCCTATACGGATTGCTCGGTTTCGATCTCCTCGAATGTCACCGTGATCAACGATCGCAAACCCGTGCAGTTGACGGTGACGAATATCATCACGCTTCTGACCGAACAGTTGAAGCTCCAGCTGAAGGCAGAGCTCGAGTTCGATCGGGAGCAATTGCTGGACAAGCAGCATTGGCTCACTCTGGAGCAGATCTTCGTCGAGAAGCGCGTCTATAAACGAATCGAAGAAGCCGAGACAGAGGATTCCGTTCGGGACGAAGTCAAGAAGGGGATGGCGAAATACAAAAAACTCTTCGTTCGTCCCATGGTCGATGAAGACATCAAGAGGCTTCTCGAAGTTCGGATTCGTCGGATATCGGCTTACGATATTGAGAAGAATCGAAAGGATATCGAAGAGGTTGCGACGCAGATCAAGGCGGTCGAAAAGAAGCTGAAGAACATGAAGCGGACAACCATCGAGTATGTCCGAGGATTGATCGAAAAATACGCAGATCGTTACCCCCGGCGAACTGAGATCACCCGGATCAAGGCCGTCGACAAGAAGGCGGTGGCGCGACAGAACATCAAGCTGAGCTACGACAAGGAGTCCGGCTTCTTTGGCAGCGATGTTCGCGGTCAGCATTTCAAGATGACCGTGTCGGAATTCGATCTGGTCCTGGGGATCTCCTCGGACGGCACCTATCGCATCATGCCGCCGCCGGAGAAGGTTCTCCTCAGCGGCAAGCTTCTTCACTGCGAACCCTTCGATCCCGATAAGGGCGCAGAGTTTACGGTGGTGTACCGCGATAAGCAGAAGATCGCCTATGGCAAGCGAGTCCGAATCGAGAAATTCATTCGAAATCGCGAATACCAGTTGATCAAGGGAAAAGCGGGGAAAGTCGATTTGCTCCTGGGGTCCGATGCCCAGGGCACGCTCAAGATGGATTTCGTCCCCGCGAAACGCCAGCGTGTCAAACACGCGACCTTTGATATCGGCGAATTGACCTTTGTGAGCCCCGCCGCTCGGGGGGCGCGGCTGGCCCCCAAGGCGGTTGCGAAGATGAAACTCGACAAGGCCGCGGCGAAGCCGGCTAAGGGGAAGAAACCCTCATCCGGCACTCCGCCCATGGAGTCCAACGGCCAGGGTAAGCTCCTCTAGATTCTCGGCGCTGGCCCCTTGGGCCCAGGCGCCGAGGTCTCCGATCAGCCGACGACACATTCCAGTCGGTCGATGGCGTGCACCGGCGGCTGATTGCCGCTCATCAGCGGAGCAATCGCGCCATATACGAGTTGCTGCTGCGCGACTCGCCCCATGCCCTCGAAGACCGCCGCTTCGACGCGAATTTCGAAATGGGCGGTTCCACCCGGGGAGACCTCTACGCGGGCTTCCGGGATGGCTTCCAGGATCGCCGTTCGTAAAGCCTCCGCAATCGCGGAGGGGCCGTCCTCTTGCTGAATTTCAATGGGCATCCCGGCAGGCCTTTCGATGCACAGGTCTCGAGGGCTACTAGTAGCGCGGTACGCTCTCGTCGATCTCTGCCGACCAGGCGTCCAGCCCGCCCGTTACGTTGTGGACATTGGTGAAGCCCTGGCTGATAAATTGCTCCGCCGCATTGACCCCACGTGGCCCGTGGTGACAAATGAAGACAATCTTCGTCTCCTTCGGCAATTGTGACAAACGCTGATACTCGGATTCATCGAGGAGAACGGCGGCAGAAATCCGGGCCGTTTCAAATTCACTCGGGGTCCTGACATCGATGAACTCGAAGTCTTCTTTGGCGTCGAGCAGGGCCTTGAGTTCTTGAACACTCATTTCAGAGAGCGTAGGCGCGTTGGGATTGTCGACCTTGAATCCCTTCCCGTTGGTGGTCTCGACCAGGCTGATATTGATTCCATTCGCACGCGCGGCGCTCAGGCGGCTCACCATCAAGGTGACGCCATTGGCCTCCACGGGAATATCCATCGAGGTTTGCGCCGCCATGGAAAGGCTGGTTTGCCAGTCGCGGCTGACATCCAGATGAAGGAATTGGCCGGGCTCGGCATTCTGCGCAGCCGCCTGGCGAAGCGCTTCGGCGGCGTCATCCTGCACATGAATTTCGGGGACGATGGCTTCGGGCGGATCGACGCCCAGGGCCTCGAAGAGTTCACCCGAACCCGCCATCTCGGTGATGATGTCGCATCCTCCGAGGAACTCTCCCTTGACATAGAGTTGGGGAATCGTCGGCCACGATGAGTAGATCTTGATCCCCTCACGGATCTCTCCGTCGGAGAGGACATCCACGGTTTGGTAATCCCCGAGGTAGTCGTCGAGGATCGATATAACCTTCGCGGAGAACCCACATTGGGGTGCTTCGCGGTTGCCCTTCATGAAGAGCGTTACAGGGCTGCCTTGGATCAACTCGTCGATTCGTCCGCGCGTAGCTTCGTCAAGATTCATGGCTAGGGACTCCTAAGAGGAACTTGGACAGCCGAGGGCCCAGTGGGCGCCGGTGAAGGGGCTCGGCCGGAGGCAGAAAGTAGCAGGAGGCCGGAAGACTGGAAATGGGCCGGCAGCGCGTCTCAGCTGGTCAGCTGGATCAGGTCTGCGAGGATCAGCACAGCCTCAAGTTGCTGAGGCGAGGGTTCGTCCTCGTCGTCCTCGTCATCGGGGCTCTCGGGAGCGTCGGCTTTCGCCAGCGAGGAAGCGTCGCCTTCGGCTTCCGAATCGGGGCCAGTAGGGGCGTCGTTGTCCGTGGCCGCAGTTTCCGCTGTCTCATCCTCGGACTTCTCCGAGGCTGAGCCTTCTTCTTCCGCTTTCTTCTCGGCGGCCTCTTCCTCTTTTTCCTTCATGAGTTCAGCCAGGTGAACTACCCCGTTGCGTGCCTCGGTCTTGGCGATGCGCTCGCGCACCTTGATCAGTTCCTCGTTGCTCTCCACCCGCTTCTGGGAGCGCAGGGCGAGTTCCTGGACGAGGTCGGGAGTGATGGGTGTCCAGGAGAGCGATTGGTCGCTCGCATCCGCGCTGGGCAGGCTCTTCGCATCGATGAAAGCGGTAATCGATTGGGTCGGGAGCGAGTAGGTCTGGTGCGCCTCGCCGAACTCATCGGTTCCGAAGATCGACGGGATGACGACATCCGAAGCGACGCCCGAATGTTGAGTTGATTGTCCGCCGGGCCTGAAGAAGAGTGCGGTCGTGACCTTGAGGGCGCCCAGGCCCTCGGGCAGGGGCACCATGCTCTGGACGGTTCCCTTGCCGAAACTGTGATCATCACCCACGATGACCGCTCGGCGATAATCCTTCAACGCGCCCGCCACGATTTCCGAAGCCGATGCGCTGACCCGGGAGATCAAAACCACCAAGGGCCCATCCCAGGCGATTCGCGAATTGGGATCGCGCAACACCTGAACCTGGGAGAAGGTGTCGCGAACGGCCACGATGCCGCCCTCCTCGATAAAGAGGCCGGCGATATCCACCGAGGTATCCAGCAACCCGCCCCCGTTGCGCGAGAGGTCGAGGACGAGGCCTACGGCTTTCTCCTCCCGGGCCTGCTTGAGGAGCGCGGAGACATCCGTCGAGCTCTGGCGTCCACCGGGCTCGTTTCCGCCATAGAAGGAGGGCAACTCCAACACCGCGATTTTCTGGGGTTTGCCCTCGATGTCGACGTTTTCGAAGCGAATTTTGGCGGCCTGCTCCTCGAGGTTGATCTTGTCTCGAACGATGCTCACCTGGAAGCGTTCCGCCGTATCCCCCTGACGAAGAACTGTCAGATGGACCGTCGTTCCCCGTTTGCCACGAATCAAGCGAACAACGTCGCGCAGGTCCATGTCGATGATGTCGACGGGCTCCTCGCCATCTTGCGCGACGGCGATGATTTTGTCCTGGGGCTCGAGAACATTGAGTCCGTCCGCCGCTCCGCCGGGAATGATTTTTTCGACCACCGAATAACCATCGCGCGTCGAAAGGGCGACCCCGATGCCTTCCAGGGAGAGCCCCATGCTGATCTGGAAATCCTCCAGAACTTCCTGGGAGAGATAGTTCGAGTGCGGGTCGAGCGCCGTGGCAAAGGCGTCCAGATACTCGGCGTAGAGATCTTCGTTGGTCTTTTCGCTCGCCCTGCGCGTCATCAGTTCGTAGCGGTGGGTCAACTTTTCCTTGGCTTCGGGGAGTTCCATATCCGAGCTCAGGTAGTTGGACATTTGAAAATGGATCAGCTTCGTGACGAGCTCATCGCGCAGCAGCGGCGTAGGCGCATAGAAGCGTTTATCCGGATCGATGATCAGAACCGCATCGGTATCGAGTTCATAGTCCTCGTCGGCGAGAACCCCGGCGGCAAATTTTTCCAGGGCCTCGTAGCGGCGGATCTGGTCTTTCTGGATCGAGAGCAGGGCGGAACAGTCATCGTTGCGGATCTGTTGGATCACGCTGCGAAGTTTCTTCTTGAGGACTTCGACTTCGCCGGCGAGGTAGAGGCTCTTGGATGCGTCCAGGCGCTTGACATAGGTGTCGATGACCCGCTGCCGGAGTTCATCGTTCACGTAATGAAAGCTGATGTGTTTATGCAACAGCGTCCGACTGAGTTCGGGGATCCGCGAGCAATTCAGCTCGGGTTCGCTGCTTTTCGCCTCGGCGGGCCCGTGGGTGAGAGCCACTGCGGAAATGAGCAGCAGTCCGGGCAGAAAACGGCGGATTTTCATACGTGAATTCATAAACATCAATGATAACAGGACGCTGGCCCGTCGCCCTGTGCCTTTTCGCGGATTTGATGGATCTGAGCCTTTACTCAGATTCGGATGATGGGCCAGCGGACTGAAGTTTTTCTGCTTTTCCGGCTTTCAGCTCCCCAGCAGGGGGATCACCTGCTCGGCGAAAATGCGGGCCGGGACCCGGGTATCCCGGCCGAAGAATTCCATCAGGAAGCCCGTGCAGCCCAGCGCCCGGTGACGCTCGATACATTCCGCCACCCTTTCCGGTGTGCCCCAGATCCCGTGCTCCTCGAGGTCGGCCCCCATGTGGCCGCCGTAGACCTTGCCGGCCTTGGCCAAAGACGCCTTGGCGGCTTCTTCGGTTTCCTCGATGATGACCACGCATTGTTGTGAGATACGGATTTCCGCGGGGTCGCGGCCGACTTCGTCACAGCGCTTATGAAGCGCCTCGATCTTCTGCCCGAGTTGGGATTGGGCGATGGCCATGTTGTTCCAGATATCCGCGTGCCGAGCCACGATCCCCATCAGGACCTTCTCGCCCGTGCCCCCGACCAGGATGGGGACGCGGCGGGGCGGTTTGGGTTCACACAGGGCCTCCTTGACCTGGAAGTGTTCTCCGTCGAAGGTCGTGGTTTCTTCCTGCCAGAGGCCTCTCAAGATTTGGATGTACTCTTCGAGTCCGCGCATCCGGGCGCCCAGGGGAGGAAAGGGGTTCCCGTAGGCTTCGAACTCGGGCTGAAACCAGCCGGCACCCAGCCCCATGATGACTCGCCCCCCGGCGATCTGGTCGATGGTGGCTACCTGCTTGGCGAGCATGGCGGGGTTTCGGAAGAAGGGCGGGGTGACCAGGGTTCCGAGTTCGAGCTTTTCCGTGATGGCACCCACGGCGGTGAGCAGGCTCCAGGCCTCCATGATCGGGATGCGCGGGTTGGGTACGCCGTAGACGTGGTCGCAGACCCAGGCGGAATCGAAACCGAGCCCGTCGAGTTCCAGGGCGCAGTCCCGGCACTCGTTCCAATCACGCTTGATCTGGGGAAGGGTGACGCCAAAATGCAGGGCATTGCTCATAACGGGCTCCATCTCGGTGGGGGTGGGATCGCGGGGCGCCGCGCATCGCGCCGGGGCCCCTCTTCCACAAGAGCTTGGCGGAAAAACGGGGTATTGGGAAGTCCATTCCAGGCGCTGGAGGGGTGCCCTTTTCCTGGGGCGGCGCCGCCAGAACGCCGGCTGCGTCCCGAAAACCGGGGCTTCCGCTATTCTCGCCCCCCGTTGGCTGAAGCTCTCGCGTTCCTCCCTGGAGCCGGCGGGCGAATCCAATCAGCCCTATTGAGCAATCAAGGCGGAGAAGAGGCCAGTCGTGTCCGAATTCCACTACCAGCCCATTTTCGAATACGGAAAGGGCGAGACCCCGTTTCGTCAATTGACCTCCGAGTATGTGTCCACCACCGAGTTCGAAGGCAGGACCATCCTCAAGGTGGACCCGGAGGCCCTGACCCTCCTGGCCCGAGAGGCGATGCGCGACGTTTCATTCCTCTTGCGTCCGCGGCATCTCGAGCAGCTGTCGGGGATTCTTGGCGACCCCGAGGCCTCGGACAACGACCGCTTCGTCGCCTTGGAACTCCTGAAGAACGCCAACGTGGCGGCCGGCATGGTGCTGCCCTCGTGCCAGGATACGGGGACCGCCATCGTGGTGGCCAAGAAAGGGCAGAACGTCTTTACCGGTGGCGGGGATGCCGAAGCCCTGGCCCGGGGTATCCACGAAACTTTCGCGAAGGAGAACCTTCGCTATTCCCAGAACGCGCCGCTCAGCATGTTCGAGGAAAAAAATACGGGTTCGAATCTCCCGGCCCAGATCGATATCGCGGCGACGGATGGCGACGAGTACGAATTCCTTTTCATCACCAAGGGCGGCGGCTCGGCGAACAAGACCTTTCTCTTTCAGGAAACCAAGGCGCTGCTCAATCCGGCTTCCCTACGGAGTTTTTTCTCCGAGAAGATCAAGCTGCTGGGAACCGCGGCTTGCCCGCCCTATCACCTGGCCATCGTGATCGGCGGAACTTCGGCCGAGGCGACCCTGAAGGCCGTCAAGCTCGCCAGCTGTCATTACCTCGATGACCTGCCCACCGAGGGCAATGAGCATGGCCGAGCCTTTCGCGATCCCGCCCTGGAAGAGGACCTGCTGGCCTTGACCCGGGAGGTGGGCATCGGCGCCCAATTCGGCGGAAAGTATTTCTGCCACGATGTCCGGGCGATTCGGCTTCCCCGCCACGGCGCCTCCTGCCCGGTGGGTATCGGGGTTTCCTGCTCGGCGGATCGTCAGATCCTGGGCCGGATTTCCGCCGAGGGCATCTTTCTCGAACAACTCGAGACGGATCCCGCGCGCTTCATGCCCGATCTCTCGGGGATCGACCTCGGCAACGAGTCCGTGGCCATCGATCTCAATCAGCCCATGGACGCAATCCGGGCCGAACTCTCGCGTCATCCCGTCACGACGCCCCTGAGCCTGAGCGGCACGCTCGTGGTGGCGCGCGATACCGCCCACGCGAAGCTCAAGGAGCGCCTGGATGCCGGCGAGGGCCTGCCCGATTACCTCAAGAAGCACATCGTCTACTACGCCGGGCCCGCCAAGACGCCCGAGGGCTATGCGTCGGGTTCCTTCGGGCCCACGACGGCGGGCCGCATGGATTCCTATGTCGATCTCTTCATGGAAAACGGCGGCAGCTTCGTGACCCTCGCCAAGGGCAATCGCTCGAAGGTGGTCACCGAGGCGTGCAAAAAACACGGCGGTTTCTACCTGGGCTCGGTGGGCGGTCCTGCGGCGATCCTGGCCCAGGATTGCATCAAGAAGGTCGAGGTCCTGGAGTACGAGGAATTGGGCATGGAGGCCGTGTGGAAGATCGAGGTGGAGAACTTTCCGGCCTTCGTGATCGTGGACGATAAGGGCAATGACTTCTTCGCGGACCTCTGAGAAATCCTGACGTGGGCCTGATCGAGATCGACGCCCTCGACGATCCGCGCCTGGCCCTGTACCGGGATATCAAGGATCCCCATATGCGCCGCCGGGAGGGGCTCTTCGTCGTGGAGGGTCGCTTCACCCTGCGCTGCTTGATCGAAGATTCGCCCCACGATCCGATCTCGGTGCTCGCCAGCCCGCCCGCCCGGCGTGCGCTGCAGGATGTCCTCGAGGGTCTCGACGGCGCGACGCCCATCTACGAAGCGCCCAACGAGGTGCTCCGCGAACTCGCGGGTTTTCATCTTCACCGGGGTTGCCTGGCCCTGGGCCGACGACCCGACGATTCCGCCCTCGACGAGTTGCTCGTGCGCGCCCAGCGCCCGGACGGGTCCTCGCTGGTGGTGGTGCTCGAGGGGCTCACGAATCATGACAACGTGGGGGGCATCTTTCGCAACGCCATGGCGCTGGGGGCCGATGCCGTGCTGCTCTGTCCGCGTTGTTGCGACCCCCTCTACCGCAAGGCGATCCGCACTTCGCTGGGGGGCGCCCTCTGCGTTCCCTTTGCCCGGGTGGAGAACTGGCCCGGGGGCCTCGGCCGCCTGCGTGAGGCGGGCTACCAGCTGGTGGCGCTCGATCCCTCGGGCGAGTCCATCGCCAGTGCGGCTCGCCAGGGGCTCCCCCGGCGCGCGGCCCTGATCCTGGGCACCGAGGGTGCCGGCCTCAGCGCCGAGGCGCTGGAGCAGACCGATCTGCGACTCAAGATCGAGATGGCGCCGGGAATGGATTCCCTCAACGTCGCCACCGCATCGGGCATCGCATTGCATCATTTTCGGGAGGCCTTGTCGCCATGCGGCCCCTCCTGATCATCAAGGCCGGCGATACCCTGCCCGAGATCGCGGCCCGGCGTGGCGACTACGACATCTGGATTCGCGACGGGCTCGGGCTCGGAGCCCTTCCGGTGGATACGGTCTGCGTTCACCGCGACGAAGTCCTTCCGCCCGCGGACGCCGTGGCGGGGGTCGTGGTCACGGGTTCACCCGCCATGGTCTCCCACCGAGAAGCGTGGAGCGAGCGGACCGCGGCGTGGTTGGCCGAAGCGGTGGCTTCGGGAACACTCATCCTGGGCATTTGCTACGGCCACCAATTGCTCGCCCATGCGCTGGGCGGGCGTGCCGGCCCGAACCCCAAGGGCCGCCAGATCGGCACCATCGAGGTGGAACTCGACGCTCCGGGCGACGCGTTGCTGGGTGCGCTGCCGCGCGAGTTGGTCGTCCAGGCCACCCACGTCGAAGTGGTGCTCGAGTTCCCCGATGCAGCGGTGCCCCTGGCGAAGAACGTCATGGATGCCCACGCGGGTTTTCGCCTGGGCGAGTCCACGTGGGGGGTCCAATTCCATCCCGAGTTCGATGCCGACATCATGCGCGGCTATATCGAGGGCCGCAGGGACCTGATCGCCGGGGAAGGGGGCGACCCGGATGCCCTTTTGGCCCGCTGCCGAGATTCCTCTCATGGCCGCACCCTCCTGGGCCGGTTCGGCGCGCTGGTGGAGCAGGCCGAGGGGGTTCGAGGCCCCGCCTGAGGGCGATGGGCCGCCGGGGCAGGGCGTCTTTTGAGCCTCGACGTTGAGAGTAACTACTCTTAGAATACCCGCATGGAATATCGTGTGGAAGCGCTGGCGGCGGCGGCAGGGGTCCGGGTGGATACGGTCCGCTTCTATCAATCCCGAGGGCTCTTGCCCAAGCCCGGACGCCGGGGACGGCTGGCGATCTACGATGCGGACCATCTGCAACGGCTTCGCCGCATCCGCTCGCTCCTCGAACAGGGCTTCAGCCTGGCCCAGATCGGGCGGGTCATGGAGGGCGGAGAGCCCGGGGGCTCGGCCGATCCGGTGCTGGTCGCCCTGACCGATGACGGCCCCGCTGCCCGCACCTTCAGCCGGGCGGAATTGGCCGCCGAGGTGGGCATCCCCGAAGCCTTGATCCAGGCCGTGGAGGCCGCGGGCCTGGGCGAACCCCTGGAGATCGGCGGCGAGCCGCGCTTTGCCGAAGCGGATCTCGCGATGGCCAAGGCCGCATTGGCGGTCCTCGGCGCCGGCTTTCCCTTGGATGCGCTGCTGGCTTTGTCGACGCGTCACGCGAACCATGTGCGCGCGGTCGCGGACGAGGCCATCGATCTCTTCGACGATCATATCCGCAAGGATGCGGCCGGGGGCGAAGTGATCGCCCAGGCTTTTCGCAGCCTGCTTCCCCAGATCACTCGCCTGGTGGCCCTGCATTTCCAGCGGACTCTGGTCAACCGTGCGCTGGAGCGTCTGTCCACCAGCGAAGGCGAGGATAAGGTCAATCTCGAGCGCGCCCTGGAGGCCACGCGCGCCAGCCGCCTGGAGGTCGAATGGCGTTGACCGCGAGCGCAGGGCTCAGCGAGGTCCGCTTGCGCGAGGCCGTCGAAATCAGCGCCCGCCTCGCCGGGGCTGACGGCGGTTCCCGTGTTCTGGCGGTGGCGGTTCCCCTGGCGGAGTGCGATCCGTTGGCAGGCTTCGCGCGTTTCGCTTGCGAGGATCGCTTCTATTGGGAGCAGGCCGCCCGGGGGTTGGCCCTGGCGGGCAGTGGTGCGGTTCTCGTCCACGAGGCCCGGGCCGAAGAGGCAGGCCCCGGGCAGCCCGCGGCCCACGCCGCTTCAACCGGGGCCGCCATCGCCGAGGCTTTCCGCCGCATCGATTGTCTGGGCGATGCCGCGCCGCTCTTCGTGGGCGGCTTTGCCTTCGAGGCCCAGGGCGGGGCTGTAGGTGATTGGGAGCGCTTTCCCGCCGGCCGCATGGTCTTGCCCGAAGTGTTGTTGCGCCGAGAGGCCGGACACTCGGTCGCCACCGTTTGCATCGAAGTCGAAGCCGGCGCGGACCGGGAACTTCTCTTTCAGAAACTCCAACAGCGGATCGAAAGTGTACGCGGCTTCGAGGCGGCGGATGCCGCGTCCGCCGACTTCCGAGCGCCGGCATGTCCCCCCGCAACGGGGCAGGGCGCCGAGTACCGGGTGGTGGCCGACCGGGATCACGCGACCTTCTGGAGTCAAGTCGAAGCCGCGTTGACTTCCATTCAAGCGGCGGATCTCGAGAAGGTCGTACTCGCCCGCTCCCTGGAAGTCGTTCACCCGGGCCGCTTCGATCTGGCGAGTTTCCTCCACGAACTTCGGGTGCTCTATCCGCATTGCACGGTCCTGGCTTGCGGCCGGGGCGAGGACACCCTGGTGGCGGCCTCGCCCGAATTGCTGGTTTCCCTCGATGCGGGCAACGTGGAGAGCTGCGCCCTGGCGGGTTCCGCGGCGCGAGGTCGCAGCCCCGAAGAGGATGCGGCCCTGGGCCAGGCGCTCCGGGAGAGCAAGAAGGAGCAGGCCGAGCACGAGGCGGTGGTCCGTGCCATTCGCTCGGGGCTGGCGCCGTGGACCGGCGAACTTCAGGGTCCCGAAGCGCCTGAACTCATGCAGGTGCTCGGCATTCAGCATCTCTCCACCCGGCTTCGGGGCAAACTCCGAGCCGAGCACCCCGATGCCCGGGTGCTCGACCTGGTGGCCAGCCTGCACCCGACTCCGGCGGTGGCGGGTCTGCCGCGCGCCGCCGCATTGGATTGGATTCGCGACCACGAGGCGCTGGATCGGGGCTGGTATGCCGGGCCCGTGGGCTGGGTGGATGCCAGCGGGGGCGGCGAGTTCTGGCTCGCCCTGCGCTCGGCCCTGGTGCGCAACGCCGAGCCGGGCAGTTCGGCCCACTCCCGGGCCCGGCTCTTCGCCGGTGCGGGCCTGGTCCAGGGTTCCCGGCCCGACGCCGAACTTCGCGAGACCCGCCTCAAATTGCGTGCACTGCTGGCGCCCCTGACGGAGATCTAGGTCATGGCCGTTTCCCGCGCATCGCGCGACGGCTTCGAGGCCGTGCCGGAGGATGTCCAAGCCTTCGTGGGCGCCTTTTTCGAGGAATTGGTGCGCAGCGGGGTCGGGGACGTGTGCATCTCTCCCGGTTCGCGATCGACGCCCCTGGTCGCTGCGGCCCATGCCCAGCCCGGGCTGCGTTGCCGGCCGATTCTCGACGAGCGCTCGGCGGGTTTCTTTGCCCTGGGCCTGGCCCGTCAATCCGGCGCGCCCGTGGCGCTGATTTGTACGTCGGGAACGGCGGCGGCCAACTACCTGCCCGCGGTGGTGGAGGCCCATGCCGCCCGGGTGCCACTCGTCGTGCTCACCGCGGACCGCCCGCCGGAGTTGCGGGAATGGGGCGCCGGCCAGACCATCGACCAGGTCGGGATCTACGGCACTTTCGTGCGCCGATTCGTCGAATTGCCTCTGCCCACGGGCGGCGCGCGCGCACTTCGTTACGCCCGGACCATCGCCTGCCGCGCGGTGGCGGATGCCCGGGGCGGACCCGCGGGCCCGGTGCATCTGAATTGGCCTCTGCGCGAACCCCTGGAACCCGGGGAGGTCCAGCCGGCATCCCGCGCAGGCGGAGACGCCGAGGGCGGAGCGCGATCCGAGCAGGCCTGGGCCAGGGTGACTCCGGGCCTGGCCGTTCCCTCATCCGAGGAAGTCGAGGCATTGCGGGCGATTTCGCGTGGCTGGGAGCGGGGGCTCCTGGTTTGCGGCCCCCTGGCACCCGATTCCCGCCGCAGCGAGGCCATTGCGCGGCTGGCGAAGCAGACGGGTTGGCCGGTGGTGGCCGACCCCACTTCCCAAATGCGCCGCGGGCCCCATGTGGATGGGGCGCCGATTCTTGCCCACGCCGACCTGCTGCTTCGCGATGCGCAGATCGCCGAGCGCTGGCGACCCGATGTGGTGGTGCGCATCGGCGACGCGCCCGTGGGCAAGGCCTTGCGCCTGGCCTTGGAGGCCCGCCCGCCCGAGCACTTCGTGCTCGTGGATCCCGACCGGGTCTGGCACGACCCGAGTCATCTCGCCTCCCGGGTGGTGGTGGCCGATCCCGCCGCGCTCTGCGAAGCCTGGGCCGAGGCCTGGCAGGCGTCGGGGGAGGCCGCCCGGGAAAGCGACTACACCCGGCAATGCGTGGGCGATGACCGGCGTGCGCAAGAAGCCCTGGACGCGGCCCTGGCCCAGGACTCGGCGCTGCTCGAGCCCGGTGCGATTCACCACCTCGCCGCGGCGCTTCCCGAAGACGCGACGCTCTATGTCTCCAACAGCATGCCGATCCGCGACCTCGATGCTTTCCTGCCCACTTCAATGCAGCCGCTGCGTGTGCTCGGCCATCGGGGGGCCAGCGGCATCGATGGGCTGGTTTCCGCGGCGGCGGGCGCGGCGGCGGCGGATCGCGGCCCGGTGGTTCTCCTCACCGGAGACCTGGCCCTGCTCCACGACGTCGGCGGGCTGCGCCTGGCGCGGGATCTGCCCCGGGGCCTCACCCTCGTGGTCTTGGATAACGATGGCGGCGGCATTTTCTCATTCCTTCCCGTGGCGGATCACGGCGAAGCGGTGGATTTCGAGCGCCTCTTTCGTACGCCCCACGGCCTGGACCTCGCCGATCTCGCTCCGCTCCATGGCGCCGAGTTCGTGCGGGCGGGAAATGCTGGCGAGTTCCGCGAGGCCCTGGGTCGGATTTCCGATACGCCGGTCCTTCGCCTGATCGAAGTCCCGGTGGATCGCGATGCCAACGTGAAACGCTTTCGAGAGTTGACGGGCCTCGCCATTGCCGCGGCCCGGGGAGAGGCCTCGTGAAGGCCGGCGATGGATCCGCGCAGGATCGGGGCCCGATTCGGGTGGACGCCAGCGGCGTCGCTCTCGCCGTCACTTCCCTCGGCCCGGCCGAAGCCCCGCCCGTGGTGGTTCTTCATGGCTTCACGGGTTCGGCCGCCGCCATGCAGGGCGTGAACGCAATGCTGGCAGAGGCCTACCGTGTCGTGGCCCTTGATTTGCTGGGCCATGGCGAGAGTGATGCGCCTGGCGATCCGTCGCTCTACAGCATGGCGAATTGCGTGAGCCAGGTGCTCGGCGTTCTGGATGCCCTGGGCATTCGCCGGGCTCATTTCGTTGGCTACTCCATGGGGGGAAGGGTCGCGCTTTCCCTGGCCGTGGCTCAGCCGACCCGGGTGGCTTCCCTGGTTCTGGTGGGCGTATCCCCGGGTGAGGGCGATCCCGTGGCCCGTGCAGCTCGGGTGGAGGCCGACGAGAATCTCGCCCAGGCGATTCTCGACGACGGGATCGAGGCCTTCGTCGACCGCTGGATGGCGCTGCCTCTTTTTGCGAGCCAAAGCCGGTTGGGCAAGCAGGCCCTGGCGATCGCCCGGAGCCAGCGCCTGAAGTGCCGGCCCGGCGGCCTGGCCCGCAGTCTTCGCGGCATGGGGAGCGGCGCCATGCCCCCCCTGCATGGGCGACTCGCTGAACTCGACGTGCCGGTGCTTCTGGTGGCAGGGGCCGAGGATGCGAAGTTTTGCGCCCTGGCCGAGACGCTTCGCGAAGCGCTTCCCCGGGCCGAGGTGCGGGTGATTCCCGAGGCGGGCCACGCCGCTCACCTCGAGCAACCCGCGGCGTTTGCCGCGCGGTGTCTCGCCTTTCTGGGCGCGGCCGAAGCCGAGGCCATCGCGCGCCCCGCCCCCGCCTCTATCTCAAGTTCAACCTCCATCCCAAGTTCAACCTCCATCCCAAGTTCAACCTCCATCTCAAGTTCAACCTCGATCTCAAGTTCAACCTCCATCTCAAGTTCAACCTCCACCTCAAGTTCAACCTCCATCTCAACCCCAACTGACGTCCGGCCTGGGCCGGGCGAGAAGAGGCTCTCATGAGTAGTGTCGACTGGAAGACGATCCATGAATACGAGGACATCCGCTTCGAGGAGAGCGGCGACGGCATCGCGAAAGTCACGATCTGCCGGCCCGAGAAGCGCAACGCATTTCGTCCCGAGACGACAGCGGAACTCGTCGACGCGTTTACGCGGGTGCGTGACCGGTCGGATATCGGGGTGGTTCTCTTCACCGGCGAAGGCGACGAGGCCTTCTGCTCCGGGGGCGATCAGGGGGTGCGCGGAGATGCGGGCTATGTCGGCATGGACGGCGTTCCCCGGCTCAACGTGCTCGATCTCCAAAAGCTGATCCGCTTTCTCCCCAAACCGGTGATCGCCCTGGTGGCGGGCTACGCCATCGGGGGCGGGCACGTGCTCCACCTGGTTTGCGATCTCACCATTGCGGCGGAGAACGCGCGTTTCGGACAGACGGGTCCCAAGGTCGGAAGTTTCGATGGTGGGCTCGGCTCCTCCTACATGGCGCGGATCGTGGGCCAGAAGAAAGCGCGGGAGATCTGGTTCATGTGCCGCCAATACGACGCCCATCAGGCCGAGAATATGGGGCTGGTCAACGCCGTGGTGCCCACGGACGAACTCCAGGAAGCCGGCGTGGCCTGGGCGCGGGAGATCCTTCAGCACAGTCCCCTGGCGATCCGGCTCATCAAGCGCTCGATGAACGCCGATTGCGACGGCCAGATCGGTCTCCAGGAACTCGCCGGCGACGCCACCATGCTTTTCTACATGAACGAAGAAGCCCAGGAGGGCCGGAACGCCTTCAACGAGAAACGCAGCCCGGACTTCTCGCGTTTTCCCTGGCGGCCATGACCCCCGCTTCGGATCCCGTTGCCGAAGCAGCGCCTTCCCCCTCGGCCGCCCGGGCGTGGTGGCTTGCCATCCGCCCGCGCACCTTGCCGGTGGCGGTGGGACCCGTCGCCGTGGGGACCGCGGTGGCGGCGGGGCAGGGCGAGGCCCACGCTCTCCCGGCCTGGGCGGCCCTGGCCGTGGCGCTCGGGCTCCAGGTGGCTTCGAATCTGGCCAACGATCTCTTCGATTTCGAGAAGGGGGCGGACGCCGATGATCGCATCGGCCCGGCCCGGGCCAGCCAATCGGGCTGGATTGCGCCCGGGGCCATGCGCATCGGAATAGGAGTAGCGCTGGCGTTTGCGGGCCTGGCCGGCCTCTTCCTGGTTTCGGTTGCGGGTTGGCCGCTGCTGGTGGTGGGGGCCGTGTCCATGGCGGCCGCCCTGGCCTATACGGGCGGGCCTTGGCCATTTGGTTATCGCGGCTGGGGAGATCCGGCGGTCTTCCTCTTTTTCGGCGTGGTGGCGGTGGTGGGGACCCATTACGTCCAGGCGCTGCACTTTTCCCAGCAAGCGCTTTTGGCCTCGCTACCTGTGGGCGCCCTGGCGACGGCGATCCTGGTGGTCAACAACGTGCGCGATATCGAGAGCGACACCCGAGCGGGCAAGCGCACCCTGGCGGTTCGCCTGGGCAGGCGCGGCGGCGTGGCCGAGTACGCCGGGCTCCTGGTTTTTTCCTACGGGCTCCTGCCCTTCCTGCTCGTCGCGGCCGAGCGCTCGGCTTGGGTGCTGCTTCCGCTGCTGACCTTGCCGCGCGCGCTTTCCCTTTACCGTACCGTGCGCGATGAGACCTCGGGCCCGGCGCTCAACGCGGCGCTGGCGGGCACCGCCCAACTCGGTTTTCTCTTTTGCGGGCTGTTTGCGGCGGGATGGCTTCTGTGAAGATTTGCCGGGCGACCCTCTTTCCCTACCGGTTGCCCCTGGTTCGCGGCTTGTCCACGGCCCGAGGCGAGGTGCGGGGGCGCCGGGGATGGCTGCTCGAGTTGCAAGCCGATTCGGGTGAAGTGGGTCGCGGGGATGCCTGCCCCTACCCGGGTGATGACGAACCGGCGCTTCCCCGGGACGGCTTCGGCATGGAGTCCTGGCCCGCATGCGGTGAGCGGTTGGAAGTGCTTGCGGCCGGGTTGATGGGGCGCGGCCTTTCCGAGGCCCAGGCTTTTCTCGATTCGCCCGAGGGTTCGGCCCCGGATGCTCCGGCGGCGCGCTTCGCCCTGGATTGCGCCGTGAGCGAACTCGCCGCCCGGTCCAGGGCCTGTTCGGTGGCGACCTGGCTCGCCGAATCGCAGGGCCGTGAGCCCCGGGCCCGTCTTGCAGTGAGCGCCCTGGTCTCGGGCGGGTGCGAGGAGACCATCGTGGGCGAAGCCGCTGCGCTTCAACGCGCGGGTTTCCAAACCTTCAAGCTCAAACTCGGCGGGCGCCCGTTGGATGAGGATCTCGCACGGGTGAAGGCGCTGCGCGAGGCCCTGGGCCCCGAGGCGAAGCTTCGGTTGGATGCCAACGCGGCTTTCTCACCCGGGGACGCTTCCGCCCTCTTGGCCGCACTCGAAGGCCTGGATATCGAATTGGTGGAGCAGCCCGTGGCCGCCGGCGACGTGGAGGGCCTCGCCCGGGTGCGGGCCGAGAGCCCGGTCCCCATTGCTGCGGACGAAGCCCTGGTCGACCGGGCGGCGGCGGAGCGGATCATCGCAACCCGCGCCGCCGACGTGTTGGTCCTCAAGCCGGCGGCCCTGGGCGGCCTTCGCCGTGCCCAGGCCCTGGCCGCCGAGGCCGCCCGGGCGGGCATGGCTTTCTATGTCACCAGCTTGCTGGATTCCGCCTATGGGGTTGCGGCGGCGACCCACCTGGCGGCGGCGCTTCCGGGCAGCGCCCTTGCCCACGGTCTCGCCACGGCGGCCCTCTTTTCTTTCGACCTCGCCCGGGCCCCGCTCCCGAATGGGGGCTGGCTCTCGCTTTCCACGGCCCCGGGTTGGGGCCTCGAGGCCGATTCGGCCGCAACGGATCGGGCCAGGGCCGGTGCGGCGATCGAGGTCGGGGCATGAAGGCGCACATCGAGGCCATCGAAGGGAACGACACCTGGCTGGCCCAACGGGCCAAGCAGTCGCCGGATCGCGTGGCGCTGGTGGTCGGCGCTTCGACCCTCAGCTACGGGCAACTTGACGAAGAGGCGCGGAGCCTGGCCGATGGGCTGAGGGCGGCGGGCGTCGGGTCCGGGGATGTCGTCGCGGCCCGCCTGGAAGACGGGGTCGACTTTGCCCGTCTGTTGTGGGCGCTGCGCGAAATTCGCGCCGCGGTGCTGCCCATCAACCCGCGTTGGGTCGCCGAAGAAGCGGGCCATGTCCTGGCGGATTCCCGCGCGTGCTTGCTGGTGGACGATGGCTCAGGCCGGGCCGAAGCGGCGGCGCAGCGGGCGGGCGGCGTGGCCCGGGCGGTTCTTCAGCAGGGCCAACTCGAGAGGCAGGGTGAGGGGAGCAGTGAAGGGCGGAGTGAGACGCGGCTCGCCGAATTCGGGCATCCCCGCTCGGGCGGCGACGAAGAGGATATCCTCGCGGTTCTCTACACGTCCGGGACAACCGGGCGACCCAAGGGCGCGATGCTTTCCGCCGCGGCCTTCCAGGCGAGCGCCCGGGGCGCCGCCGAACTCCTGGGCACGGGCCCGGACGAACGCTGGCTCGTCTGCATGCCGCTCTTTCACGTGGGCGGGTTGTCGATCCTTCTGCGCGCTTGCCTGGCGGGTTCGTCGGTGGTGGTCCAGCCGGGTTTCGACGCCGGTGCCGTGAGCCGGGCACTGGACGACGAGGCGATCAGCGGGGTTTCCCTCGTCGCCGCCATGCTTCAGCGCCTGCTCGAAGTTCGCGGAGATCGCCCGCCCCCCGCCTCCCTGCGCTGGCTTCTCCTGGGTGGGGGGCCCGCGCCCGAGGCCTTGTTGGTTCGGGCCCGTCAACTCGGGTACCCCCTGGCTCCGACCTACGGGCTCACCGAGGCCGCTTCCCAGGTGGCCACTCGGCTTCCCGCAGAGGATGCCCTTCCCCTGGACGGGCATCTTCGCCCGCTGCCCGGGACGGCGCTCAAGGTGCTGGATGAAGAGGGCCGGACGCTCCCCGCCGGCCAGGCGGGGGAAATCTATATCCGCGGAGGAACCCTGATGAGTGGTTATCTCGGCCAACCCGAGGCGACTGAGCGGGTGTTTCAGAAGGGCTGGCTTCGGAGCGGCGATATCGGCGTTCTGGATCTTCGCGGGTCCTTGCGGGTGCTCGATCGCCGGGAGGATCTCATCGTCTCCGGGGGCGAAAATATCTACCCCGCCGAGATCGAGGCGGTGCTGGCCCAGCACCCTGCGGTGGCCGAAGCCGCGGTGGTGGGGGAGCCCGACGAGGAATTCGGGGCTCGCCCGGTGGCGTATTGGGTGGCGGCGCCGGGCGCCGAGGAAACGGATCTTCGGGCCTACTGTCGCGAACGACTCGCGGGCTACAAGGTTCCTCGGCGCTTCGCTCGCATGGAGGCGCTGCCGCGCAACAGCGCAGGAAAAGTGCTGCGCCGGGAATTGCGCGGCTCCTCGGGGAGCGAGCCGGCCTAGGGGGCTTTCAAGTCCGACACCACATCCGCCCAATGTCCCGGATCCGGGGCGCGGTTATGGGTCAGGCTCACGCCATTCGCGATGCCGTCCAGGCGTGCGCGCAATTTGCCCGCGATCTCGTTGCGGGGACCCACCACCGCGATGGCTTCGAGGATCTCATCGCTGATCAGGTCGGCCATATCGTCCCAGCGCCCGCGCTTGGACATCTGGTTCAATTCGACGTGGATCTCCCCCCAACCGTGGGCGTCCAGGGTGGGGCGATAGGCCGGGGTCGAACCGTAGAAGGCCAACTGCTTGCGGGCGGCGTCCTTGACCCGCGCGAATTCCTCTTCCCCGTCGGCGGTGACCACCAGGGTGGCGCAGATGATTTCGAGATCCGCCCGCTGGCGATCGCTCTTGGCAAGGCCCTTCTCCAGGGCGGGGAGGGTGTTGGCGAGCAGGGACTCGCGGCTGTTGAAGGGGTGCGCGATGAACCCGTCCGCCACTTCGCCCGCCAACTCGGTCATGAGCGGTCCGAAACCACCGGTGAGAATCGGCGGAGGGCCAAATGGATTGGGCCCGGGGTTGAAGGCGGGAATCATCAGGGTGTGGCGGTAGAACTCGCCACGAAAGTCGAGTTCGGCCTTGCCCTCCCAGCAATCGAAGATGGCCTTGATGGCGAGCACGATTTCGCGCATGCGCGCGGCGGGCTTGGACCAGGGCATGCTGAAGCGATGCTGGATATGGGGCCGGACCTGGGAGCCCAGGCCGAGGAAGAAGCGACCCCCCGTGATGTTCTGGGTCCCGTAGGCGAGGTTGGCCAGGTTCATGGGGTTGCGCGCGAACGCGATGGCGATGGCGGTGCCCAGGCGAAGCGAGCGGGTGTGTTCCGAGGCCACCGCGAGCGGAAGGAAGGGATCGTGTTTGGCCTCGAAGCTGAAGGCGCCGTCGTAGCCGATCTCCTCGAGTTGCGGATAGAGGGTGCGGGCGTCGCGCGGATCCTCGAGTGGGGCCGTGGTGTAAACCTGCATGGGACCTTCCATAAGAAAGCGATCGGGTGGGCTTGCGCTCCGGTCCGAGGCTGGCGGAAAGGCGCCTCGCCGGGGGGCGCGCAGTCTAGCGGCTTCGCCTTCGTGTGACCCGGCAAGGGATTCCGGGTGTGCCACTGTTGGTTTCTCAGCCTCGGGTGGTGGAGGCACTCGCTTCGACCAGGGCCCGAAACAAGGGGCCCCCGGCATCGCCCAGCTTCTCGGGATGCCACTGTACGCCCAACTCAAACCCGGATCCCGGGGCCTCGATGGCTTCGATGACGCCGTCGGGAGCCCGGGCGCACACCCGCATTCCCCGACCGGGCTCGGCGATGGCCTGGTGATGGAGGCTGTTGACCTCGTGGGCCTCGTCGTCGAGTAGCGCCGCCAGGCGGGAGCCGGGTTCCAATTCGAGCGGGTGTCGGCCTTCCGGCTCGGGCAGTTGGTGGGGGGCCGCGTCCGGGAGATCCAGCGGCAGGTGATGGTGAAGGCTTCCGCCCCCTTCCAGGGCCATCAACTGCGCCCCGTAGCAGATGCCGAGGACCGGGAGGCCGCGGGTGCGGGCCGCCGCCAGCAGGGCACGGTCGAAGGCGAGTTGACGCGGGGCCACGGGTTCGAAGACGACATCGGCCGGGTAGGGGCGCGCGGGCTCGAAATCGTCACCACCGGGCAGAAGCAGGCCGTCGATCCGGCTCGCGGCCCCGGCGGCATCGTCGCCCACGGGCAGGAGAATCGGGGTGCCGCCGGCCTGCTCCACCGCCTGGCTGTAGCGCTGGTCGAGATAGAGGTATTCCCGGCCCGCGCGCCAGCGCTCGCGGTGGTCGAGACAGGTTGAGATGCCGATGACCGGAGGCATGGGCGGAGTATAGGCGGGTGGACCGTCGTCGCGGTTCTGGCATTCTCTTGCCCCAATGACCAGAACACTCATCGTGGGTTGCGGGTACGTGGGCGAGGCGCTGGCGAGCCGACTCGTCGGCCAGGGGCACGAGGTCTTTGGCCTGCGGCGAACGGCGGCGGATTTGCCCGCCGGGGTCGTGGGCCTGAAGGGGGACGTCAGCGTCCCGGGCGGGCTGGGTGCCCTGCCAACGGGCCTCGACTCGGTGGTCTATTGCGTGGGGGCGAAGAAGCGGGACGAGGCGGCCTACCGGGCCGCTTATCTCGATGGTCTCGGCCAGGTCATTCAGGCGCTGGTGGACGAAGGGCAGAGTCCTTCGCGCATTCTCTTTACGTCGAGCACCTCGGTCTATGGGCAGATGCGCGGTGAGTGGGTGGACGAAAGCTCGCCCACCCATCCCCGGAGTTTCGCCGGCGAAATCATGCTCAGCGCCGAGCGGCTGCTCCAGGGCAGTCGTTTTCCGAGCACGGTCCTCCGCTTGGGAGGCATCTACGGGCCGGGTCGTACCCGCCTGATCGACCGCGTTCGCCGGGGCGAGCCCCTGGCGCGATCGGCGGAGCCCGCGTACACGAACCGCATCCATCGGGACGACGCCGCGGCCGCCATTGCGCACCTGCTGGCTCTGCCCGAGCCCGACGCGACCTACGTGGGGGTCGACGAGGACCCGGCGGATTTGGGCGAGGTCATGCGCTGGATCGCCGAACGCCAGGGGGTTGCGCTGGTGGAGGCCGAGGCTTCCCAGGCGTTGGCCGGGGGCAGCCGGCGTTGCCGGAATGCGGCGCTGCTCGCCTCGGGGTTTCACTTCGCCTACCCCAGCTTCCGGGAGGGCTATGGGGCATTGATGGAGGCGGTTGCGGAGGGGGCGGCTTGAGTTCGGCCGCGCCGGGTCCGCCTCCGCGCCGCGCCGGGTTCAAATGGTTGGCGGTCGTGGTCGGGCTCCTGGCCAGCCTGGTACTCGCCGAGTTGGTCCTGCAACTGGCCGCTGCCGTGGCGAGCCCACTTGCCCAGCGAGAGGCCCAGGCTTCGCCGGATCAAGAGGCCGTCACGATTCTCAGCGTCGGGGACTCCCATACCTACGGCCTTCCCCTTCCCCGAGAAGACGCCTACCCGGCTCAATTGGAGGCCGCGCTCACGGCTCGTCACCCCAACACGAATTTTCGTGTGATCAACCTGGGCACGCCGGGGCTCAACAGCACCTTCGTCGCCAACCGTCTCGAACGGCAAATGTTCCAGTTGAGGCCCGAGTTGGTCATCGTCTGGGTGGGTGTCAACAATATGTGGAATGTCGCCGAGACTCTGGGGTGGGAGCGCCCAGACCCTTGGCGGCCCCTGCGCCGGGCGCTGCAGAACCTGCGCCTCTTTCGCCTGGTGTCCATCGCGTGGTTCAGCCAGACCGGGCACCAATACGACCCGGACGCCCGGGGTGGCTGGTTCGAGGGCGAATTGCCGCCGGCGGGCTTCCTCGAGCCCGGCAAGCGGCTGAAGGATCGCAGCGGCAACCTGGCCACGGATCTCGAGCGCATGGTCCGCCTGGCACACGGTCTCGATACCCCGATCCTCTTTGTCGCCTACCCCCTACCGGGCGCCGTGGAGATCAACCAGGCCATCGAAAGGGTGGCCGGCCGCATGGGGGTGGCGGTGATCGACACGACCGAGTCCCTGCAGCGGGCAGTCAACGCGGGCCATGGGCCCGCGGCGCTGATCGACCAGCGCGCCGGGCCCCATCCCTCGCGGCTTCTCTACGGCTACGTGGTCGAGGACATGGTGGGGGAGGTGGAGGCCACGCTCTCGGCCTGGCACGGCCTGGAATGGGTTGCGCCCGGGTTTCGCGGGCGGCGGTCCTCGACGCCGGGGGGCGGCTGAGGTTTTCTCTCCGGGCCCGCGGCCGGTTCACGGGGCTTCGCTTTTCCCTTCGACCTTCAGCAAACCCGCAAACCCGCAAACCCGTTTCGATTGCCGGCTTCGACCGAGCGAGAGGTTCCCATGCCCCGACCGCCACACTATCGCCCCTCGGTGACCGCCATGCCGGGGGCCGTTTATTCCCCCTTCGCGGATCGGATGCGCGATCACCCGGGCCCGCTCTATCCGCTTCATGTCGGGGATACCTGGCTCGAGCCGGCCGAGGGCATGCGCATGCAGGACATCGCATCCGAGGATCACCCCGGGCTGCATCAATATTGCGATACTCGGGGCTTGCCCGAACTCGTCGACGCGCTCGTGGAGAGGGCGCGCGGCCGGAGCGGTTTGCCCTGGGAGCGTGAGTCGGTGCTCGTCAGCGCCGGCGCGACGGCGGGCCTGGGCTGCGCGTTGGGGGCGGTGGCTTCCCCGGGCGATGAGGTGCTGATCCTGGCGCCTTTCTGGCCGCTGATCCGGGGCATCGTCCAGGCGACAGGGGCGAGTCCCGTGGAGGTCCCCTTCTACGATCGCGTGGCCTCGGCCGAAGACGCGGTGGCGGCGGTGCGCGCCCGGGCCAGTGCGAACACAGTGGCGCTCTACGTGTCGAGCCCATCCAACCCCACCGGCCGCGTGCTGCCTGGGGCCTGGCTGGAAGCCCTGGCCGAGTTGGCCCGGAGCGAGGATTGGTGGCTGATCTCCGACGAGGTCTACGAGGACTTCGTCTACGCCGAAGATCACGTTCCCCTGGCGCCCATGGCTCCCGAGCGGACGCTTTCCGCCCACTCCTTTTCGAAGGCGTATGGGATGGCGGGCAACCGGGTGGGCTACCTGGTCGGGCCCGCCCCGTGGATCGACCAGGCGCAAAAACTAGGCACCCACAGCTTCTACAACGCGCCGGTTCCGAGCCAGGTGGCGGCGCTGCGCGCCTTGGAGGGCGGAGCCGAATGGCAACGCGCCGCTCGCGAGCAATACCGCAGCGTGGGCGCCGGCTGCGCTTCGCTGCTGGGCGTTCGCCCCCCGGATGGCTCGACTTTTCTTTTTGTCGACGTCGAGTCGGCGCTGGATGGGCGCGGCTTGGATGGGCTGCTGGAGGACTGCTTCGAGGCGGGGGTTCTGGTGGCACCGGGATCTTCATCGGGCAGTGATTATCCGCATTGGGTTCGGGTCTGTTACACCGTGATGCCTCCGGAGCCCACCCTCGAGGGCGTCGGGCATCTGGCCCGGCTCCTCGGCCGCTGAATTCGCCGCCCTCAGTCGGGATCCGGCCGGCTGGGCACGGCGGCGAGCTGGCGGATGAAGTCCGGGGGCAGGTGGTGTTCCCGCGCGCCCTCGAGGATATGGGCGAGGTAACCCGCGAAGGGTTTCTGCTCCGGCCCTGGGGAAGACCAGAGATAGACCTGGGCCGCATGCCAGTCGCCAGAAGTGTCCCGCACCCGGCACGCGCTGCGGGTATAGCCGGGCTCGAAGCCATCCAAGATGGGCCACGAGTCGGGGTGGATCCACCAGAGGACCCCCCAGGCGGTGTGGTCCGGGTGGGGCACCAGATTGGCCTTGCCCGAACCGTCCTTCGAAGGCTTGTTGAAGCGCAGGCGGTGACCGTCGAGGGAGG
Source organism: Myxococcales bacterium (assembly GCA_014240165.1). Taxonomy (GTDB): domain Bacteria; phylum Myxococcota_A; class UBA9160; order UBA9160; family UBA4427; genus JAZXM01. Next base: position 100,693 of record JAAZXM010000007.1, read on the forward strand.
CGGGGCCCAGCGCTTCGGGCGCGCCGATCCGCTCGGCCAGCCGTCGGCGGCTCATGTTGGACCCGTAGGCGAAATAGAGTTCGCGCACCCCGGCAGGATGACCGAGAAGCGCGCGGGGCTCCAGTCGGCTCCGGATTCCGATGGGGCATGGCGGGAAATCGCACTCCCTGATTGAATGCCCGGGGCGATGCGCTTATCGTGCGCCGATGCACATCCATCGGAGCAACCGGGTCGAGGAACTTCTGGCCGGGCTCTCCCGGGTGGTGGCCCGGCCCCAGGCCGATCCGCTGGCCCCCGAGTGCATCGTGGTCCAGGGACGCGGGATGGAGCGTTGGCTCTCCCTCGAACTCGCCGATCGGCTCGGGGTCTTCGCCCATCCCGAATTTCCCTTTCCCCGGGCTTTTCTCCAGCGCACCCTGGACCGGGTGCTGGGGGACGAGGACGGGGCGCCGGGCGGGGCCGCGGTGGATGCGGCCTTTGAACCCGCGGCCTTGATGTGGTCCATCGCCGAGTTGCTTCCCGGCTTCGCAGGCGACCGGCGCTTCGCGCCGGTGATCCACTACCTCGATGGGGACGCCCAAGGCGAGAAAGCCCTGCAACTGGCGCGGCGCATCGCTGAAACCCTGGATCATTACGTGGTCTACCGGCCGGATTGGGTACTCGCCTGGGAGGAGGGGCGTTCGGCCGCGGACTCGGGTCTGGCCGGAAGGGACGAGGCCTGGCAGTCGGAACTCTGGCGTGCCCTGGTGGCGCGGCACGGTTCGTGTCATCTGGCCGCGCGCATCACCCGTTTCATCCAGGTGCTCGAAGCGGGGACGCCCGCCGGGGTGGAGTGGCCCGCCCGGGTCAGCGTGTTCGGGCTTTCGACGCTTCCGCCGCTCTTCCTCGCCGCCCTGGCGTCCCTGGCCCGGGTCACGGAGTTGCACCTCTTCGTACTCAGCCCTTCCCAGGAGTATTGGGCCGAGATTCGCAGCGCCCGGGAGTTGATTCGCCGCCGCCTGGCTTCGCCCGGGGCCGAGGACGCGGATCCCGATGCGCTCCATTTCGAGGAGGGCCATCCCCTGCTGGCGTCCCTCGGCCGGGTGGGTCGCGATTTCCAGAGCTTGCTCGAGGCCAGTGTCGACTACCAGGAAGGCGACGAAGATCTCTACCGCGATCCCCTGGACGAGGGGGCGGAGAGCGCTTCACTGCTTCGGGTTCTGCAATCCGACATTCTTCATCTGGTTGACCGGGGCCCGGGGCAGGGCGGGCCAGCCCGCTTCGGCGTGGCGTCCGGGGACGACTCCATCCAACTCCATGCATGTCATGGCCCCATGCGCGAGGCGGAGGTGTTGCGCGATCAACTGCTCGAACTCTTCGAGCGCGATCCCAGCCTCGAGCCCCGGGACGTGATCGTCATGACCCCGAGTGTCGAGATCTATGCGCCCTTCATCGAAGCGGCGTTCGGTGCCGTGGGGGAGGATCGCGCCGGTGGTGCCGGGGCCATCCCCTGCAAGCTTGCCGATCGCGGTGCGCGTTCGGTCTGCGAGGTGGTGGAAGCCTTCTTTCGCTTGCTCGATGTGCTTTCCGGTCGCCTCGGGGCCAGCGCGGTTCTCGACCTGGTGGGCCTGCCCTGCATCCGCAAACGCTTTGGGATGGACGAGGCCGACGAAGCGCGTCTCCGGGAATGGGTTTTCGAGGCGGGGGTGCGCTGGGGCATCGACGCCCAACACCGCGCCCAGGAAGGCCAACCCCCTGCCGAGGACAATACCTGGCGCTTCGGACTCGACCGGCTCCTGCTGGGCTACGCCATGGCGGACCGCGACGATCGCCTCTTCGGCGGCGTGCGCCCGCTGGAGGGTGCGGTGGGGGCCGAGGCCGCGCTCCTGGGCAAATTGGCCGATTTCACCGAAGCCCTTTTTGATTTCCATGCCCGCGCCCAGCAGGCGTTGGATCTCCCGGGCTGGCGCGCACTGCTCGCCGAAATCCTCGACCGAATGATCGAGACCGACAGCGAGACGGTGCATCAACGTCAAATGATCCGGGACGCCTTGCGGGCCCTTGCCGAGGCGGGCGAGGGCGCCGACTTCTCCGGTCGCTTGACCCTATCCGCGCTGAGTGATCATCTCGATGCGTGGCTTGCCCGCACTCCGCCGGTGGGCGGTTTTCTCTCGGGGGGCGTGACCTTCTGCGAATTGGTCCCCATGCGAACGGTTCCCTTTCGCGTGGTCTGCCTGATGGGGCTCAGCGATCACGACTTTCCCCGGGTCCGGCGTCGCCTCGCCTTCGACCTCATGGGGCAACGATCCCGTCCCGGGGATCGCACTTCGCGCGAGGACGATCGCTATCTCTTCCTCGAAGCGTTGCTCTCGGCTCGGGATCATTTTCTCGTCACCTACCGGGGGCAGAGCCAGCGGGATAATGAGCCGCTCCCGCCCTCGGTGGTGGTGGGCGAATTGCTCGATCACCTGGACCGGGGCTTCTTTCTGGAGGAAGCGGGGGAGGACGGGGACGAGCAGGTTCGGGATCGGGTACAGCGGGTTCATCCCCTGCAACCCTTTAGCCAGCGCTATTTCGCCGAGCCCCCGGCGGATGACCGGCTCTTCAGTTATTCGGCCACGGCCTATGCGGGAGCCCAGGCGCTCTGGACTCCCCCCGAGCAGCCCGAAAGGTTCTTTCCCGCCCCGCTATCCGCGCCCGGTGACGCGGAGGCCAGCCTGGAAATCGATGCACTCACGGATTTCTTTCGCAACCCCGCGCGGGCGCTCCTGCGCGGACGCCTGGGCCTCTTTCTTCCGGGCGATGATGAAGCCCCGTCGGATCGCGAGCCCATGGAGTTCGTCGGCTTGGATCGGTGGAGGGTGGGCGATGAACTCGTGGGTCGTTTGGGCGCGGGGGTCGCCGCCGACTGGGCCCGGGAAAGGGTTCGCGGTCTCGGCCTGCTGCCCCTGGGCGAACTCGGAGAGGCGACCTACGAGGAAGTGGAGTTCGATGCCGCGCGCCTGGTGGAACGCGCCCAGGCGTTGAGCCAAGGCACGCCGCATCCCGCCATCGATCTCGATCTCCAGGTCGGGCCGGTTCGCCTGGTGGGGCCACTTGCGGGCATTTGGGAAAGTGGCCGGGTCCAGGCGCGCTTTTCAAAACTCGAGGGGCCATGGGAACTCGAGGAATGGATTCGGCACCTGGCTTTCTGCGCCCAGCTTCCGGAAGGCTGCGAGGCTTCGAGTCATATCGTGGGTCAGCCTGGCAAGGGCGATGTGATCCAAGCCAGTTTTGGCGCAGTGAAGGATGCCCGGGCCCAGTTGGAGGCACTCGTCGCGATCTTCCTGCGCGGCCAGCGTGCCGCGCTGCCCTTCTTTCCCAAGACGTCGCGTAAATATGTCCAGACCTTGCTGGGCGGAGGCAAGGGAGACCCCGAGGAAAAGGCCATTCTGGATGCCTACCGCTTCTGGCGCCCGGAGCGGGGAAACCCCGGACCGCCCGGAACCCGGCTCACGGGCGAATGCGAGGACGTCTATTTCGCCCGAGCCTTTGGGGGACAGGATCCCCTGGCGGCGAATTGGCGGCCCGTGCCCGGGGAGGACGGGGACGGGTTCCGTGGTCTGGCCCGCCAGGTCTTCGGTCCTTTGCTCGAGCATCGCGAGGGCAGCACCTGATGGAAGAACTCGACGCGACCCAGGTGGAACTCGACGGCGTTCGGCTCATCGAGGCCAGTGCCGGGACGGGCAAGACCTTCAACATCACCACGCTCTTCCTGCGCCTGCTCATCGAGGCCCGCCACCCCGTGAGCGAAATTCTCGTGGTGACCTTCACCAAGGCCGCAGCGGCGGAACTTCGGCAACGCATTCGCGACCGGCTGCGCGAGGCGTGCGCGGCCTTCGAGGCGCGCAGGGATGGGGATCTTCAAGGGCAGCGCGAGGAGGGCTCTGTGTTGGAGCAACTGGTGGATGCCAGCGTGGCCCGGGGTGACCTCGATGCGGATCTTGCCCGCCTGGTGGACGGGTTGCGGAGCTTCGACGAAGCGGCGATTTCGACGATTCATGGCTTTTGCGACGGCGTTCTCGAGGAGAATGCCTTCGAGAGCGGCGTGGCTTTCGGCACCGAACTCACCCCCAACGAGACGCTGCTGGTGGACGAAGTGGCCCAGGATTATTGGACCCGGGCGCTCTATGACGCCGAGCCCGATTTCGTTCGCTGGTTGTGTGTCAAACCCTCGCGATCGGCTCGGGCCCTGGCGAAGCTCGCCGCCGCTGGGATTTCTCCGCCGGGCATCGAGGTGCTCCCCGCCGCTCCCCTGCCCATCGACGGCGAACTCGCTGCTCTGGCGACTCGCTGGCACGAAGCCTTCGAGGCCGCGCGCACGGCCTGGCGCGCGGAGGGAAGGGCGGTTCTGGCCCTGCTCAGCAAGGCCGCCGAGGATTCGGTTCTCAAGAAGACGAGCTACCCCGAAAACTTGGACGAAAGTTGGGGCGAGGCCATTGATCGCGATCTGGCGCGCCCGCTCCCCGGCAGGGTCACCGAACCCGCGGACAATAAGGGCGCCTTCAAGGCGAAGTTCATGCGGCTTGCGCGGGAGCGTGTCGTCGCGGGTACGCGCAAAAACGAAAACAGCCCGGAACACCCGCTCTTCGATGTCTTTCAACGTTTGGCCGATGCCGATATCGCCTACGCCCAGGCCCTCGAAACCCAATGGCTCAACACCCAGATCGAGTTGGTCGTGTACGTCCGCGCGGAACTCGCCCGCCGTCAGACCGAGCGCCGAACCCGCAGCTTCGATCGCCTCTTGACGGATTTGGCCGATGCGCTGGACGGCCCCACCGGTGACGCCCTGGCGGAAAATGTCCGCAAGCGGCATCCCGTTGCGCTGATCGACGAATTCCAGGACACGGACCCCATCCAATACCGCATCTTCGAGCGCATCTGGGGTGCGCCGCCGTCGGCGCTCTTCATGATCGGCGACCCCAAGCAGGCCATCTATGCTTTTCGAGGCGCGGATATCTTTGCCTATATCGAAGCCAAGCGCGCCGCCGGGGACAACGTGTGCACCCTGGATCGCAATTGGCGTTCCGACCCGCAACTGATTCGCGCGGTGAATTGTCTTTTCGAGCGCGCGGCTTCCCCCTTCGTCTTCGATGAGATTCCCTTCCACACCGCGCGGCATGCGCCGGGGGCCAGCGAACGCATGCGGCCGGAAGAAGGCGCGGGTGCTCCCCTGCGCCTCTTAATGCTCGAGCGGGACCACGAGCCAAAACGCAGCCAGGTGCAATCGGCACAAAAGCAGATCCCTCAGGCCATCGCGGCGGATATCGCCCGGCTGCTGGCGTCGGGCGCGACGATTCGCGCCTCCCAGGCCGCCGATGGCGAGTCCGGGAATGCATCGCCTTCTCATCACCGGGTGGAGGCGGGGGATATCGCGGTGCTGTGCAGAACCAAGACCTGGGCGCGTGCCATCGCCAAGGCCCTTTCTGGTTTTGGGGTCGCCAGCGTGCTGCGGGTGGATGACAGCGTTTTCGACAGTCCCGAGGCTGCCGAACTCCAGGCGGTGATGGACGCGGCGTCGAATCCGAGTCATGCCCGATCGCTCCGGGCCGCGCTGGTCACGGACTTGATCGGGCTCAATGCACTGGAGGTGGAGGCCCTGGGCGAGCGCCCCGAGGCCTGGGAGGAATGGCTGGGTGCGGCCCGGCAATGGCAGGCCTGCTGGCAGGCGGGCGGGGCCATCGCGCTCCTCGAGCGGATTCTGCTCGACCACGGTTCCCAGGAAAGGCTGCTCGCTGCGCCCGGCGGTGAACGGCGGCTGACGAATTTTCTTCACCTGGCGGAACTGGTTCAGCAAGCCGCCCAGAGAGGAGGGATGGGTCCCCGGGCCCTGCACGCCTGGCTGGGCCGAATGCGCATCGATGCGCGGGCGCGGAGCGAGGAGCCCACCGAGGACGCTCTGGTTCGCCTGGAGAGCGACGCCCAGGCGGTGCAATTGCTGACCATTCATCGCAGCAAGGGGCTGCAATATCCCATCGTCTACTGTCCCGATCTCTGGCAGGGGGGTCTGCTCAAGACCGAAGACGCCGCGCGTCCGCGCTTCCACGACCCCGGCGATGGGTTTCGTCTGAAGCTGGATATCGGCTCCCCGGGTCAA
>JAAZXM010000080.1 GCA_014240165.1 Myxococcales bacterium
GCAAAGCTCGGCCGGCGAGTCGTGCCGGGGGCGCCAAAAGAGTTTCGAGGGAGGCAAGGAGATCGCCCCCCGAGCAGGGGGAGGCCAACTGGACGAAGCAAGCCGAGCAAAGCTCGGCCAGCGAGTCGTGCCGGGGGCGCCAAAAGAGTTTCGAGGGAGGCTGCCCCGGGGGTTCAGCCCGGCGGGGGAGTTGCCGATAGGAACGGGGACGAAGCGGGGAGACTCAATTGAAGGAAGTGCTGCCGGAAGCCCTGAGTGACACCAGCGAACTGCCTGCCTACGCGACGCCGGAAGACGTCGTGGCGGATCTCGCCCCGGATTACCCGATTTTCTGCGTGCGTCCGCACGCCATCGCGCGCGCGGCCCGGGTCTTCCTGGAGAAATTTCCCGGCGACACCCTCTACGCGGTGAAGTGCAATCCGATGCCTCACATGCTCGACTCGCTCTACAAGGCGGGTATCCGGCATTTCGATACGGCCTCTCTCTCCGAGATTGCGCTCGTGTCGCAGCTCTTTCCCGAGTCGATCTGTTATTTCATGCATCCCGTGAAGGCTCGGGACGCGATTCGCGAGGCCCACCAGCGTTACGGCGTCCGGCATCACGTGGTGGATCATGCCGACGAGTTGAAGAAGATCTCCGAAGTGATTCCGGCCCGGAAGGACGTGGTGATCCTGGTTCGGCTGGCAGTCCACCACCAGGCGGTGGTGTACGACCTGTCGACCAAATTCGGCACTTCGGTGGATGCGGCCCTGAGTTTGCTGGCCGAGATTGATCGCCTGGGTTTCTCCGCCGGCCTCTGCTTTCACGTGGGTTCCCAATGCCTGGATGCCGAGGCGTACGCCGTCGGCATGCAAAGCGTGCGCGATGTGATCGAACGCTCAACGGTGCCCCTCGAATGCATCGACGTGGGGGGCGGCTTTCCCGGGCGTTATCTCAATCATCGGGTGGACGACCTGGCCTCCTATATCGGCGCCATCGTCGAAGCCACCCGGGGCCTGGACCTGCCCGAGAGCAGCCGCCTGTTCTGCGAGCCCGGCCGCGGCCTGAGCGAAGGCGGCGAATCCCTGATCGCCCAGGTTCAATTGCGCAAGGGCTCGGCGATCTATCTCAACGACGGGATCTACGGCAGCATGAACGAGGAACAAACCGGCTTGCGCCGGCCTTATCGCATGGTGGCGACCCGATCCTTCTCGGAGGAGACCACCGGGTTCACGGTCTACGGCCCCACCTGCGACTCGGTGGATGTGCTCCCCGATCCCGTGGCTTTGCCCGCGGATATCCGTGAGGGCGATTGGATCGAATTCGGCGGGATGGGGGCCTATGGCGCCGCCTGCCGAACGGCCTTCAACGGTTTCTTCCCGGACACCTTTGTCCAGGTGGAAAACGAGTTCGTCTCGGATACGCAGCCCGAGGACTGACCCGCCCCGCTCGGGGTTGGACGGGGGTCAGGGCTCGGGATTTCCGTTTCGAGTATCGGGGCCCACCCATCGGCGCATGACGAAATACTCGTTGAAGGGCCGATCATCGGTAATTCGGGGGCCTTCGGCGGGTCCCATCAGGCCTTCGGTCGCGAGTTCCCGCCCGAGCACCTGGTCCTCGATGAACGCCGCCGGATCGGTTCCGGGCGGGCTCCACTCCAGCAGGTCCGCCCGGGCTGCGGGGGGAAGGCGCTCGATAAAGGTCGCCGCGTCGGGAACCCGGATCGGCTGACGCGAGAGCAGGATATGCAGGCCGAATCCGTGGCGGGAGCGGTAGATCCGCATATGGGGAAACGCCCGGGCCGCCGAACGCAACACGGCCTCGCGAATGGCGGGCTCGACGGCGACGCCGTCCGGAAACCATTGGTGGACGATGCCGCCGGGCGTGAGCTTTCCGAGGGCCAGGGCATAGAACTCCTCGGCGTAGAGCAGGCTCGATCCCGCGGTCTCCACCGGGGGAGGCGGATCGAGGGTGATCACATCGAAGAGGAGATCCGTGCGCGCAAGGAAACGCCGCCCGTCGTCCACCACCAGGGTCGCCCGTGGATTGCGCCGGGTGGCATCGGCGTCGGCGTGGTATTCGCCAAATGCGTCGAGCACGCTGGGGACGAGTTCCACCGCGACGGCTTCGATGCCCCAACTCAACATGGATCGAAAGGTGGTCCCCATGCCGAAAGCGATCACCAGCGCGCGCCGGGGCGGCTCCTCGAGGCTCGCCAGGGGAAGGTGAGCCATCACCTTGGTGAGCGGGGTGAGCACCGTCATTCCGTAACCGTTCACCAGGAGATGCCGGCCGAAGCCCTGTCCGAAGGAAATGACCGTCGCGGTGTGGTCGCGGCGGACCTTGGCGCCCTGGATATGGCTCCCCTCTTCGAAGCTTCTTCCGTAGAGACCGGCTTGCACGAATGCGGCCCCGACCAGAAGTGCGCACAGGGCGGCCCAGACTCGGTAGGGCCTGGCCTGGGGACCGCGCAGAGCGGCGATCAAGAGGGCGACCAAAGGGAGGGCAAGGGCCAGCATGGCGACCCGGGAGCCAAAGAGGGGAAGCAGCGCATAGGCGGCCGCCAAGGGGCCGAGGATGGACCCTGCGATGTTGATCGCATACGCGCGGCCCGCGCGCTCAGGGACACCCTGGGCGTCTTGATCCACGAGCATGGGGGTCAGGTAGCCGAGCAGGGCGCAGACGGGGGCGATGGAGAGAAGAGCGACGGCGCCCATGGGCATCCAGATCGTGGGGTCCGGATGCAGCGCTTCGGCGATGGGCAGGAAGGCCCGGCCCAAGGGTGAGAGGATTCGGGGAATGGTCAGGGTGACGGGGAGAAGCGCCGCCAGGGGCAATCCCAGAAGCAGGCCGCGGAGAGCCCAGACCCGGCCCCGGGCGCGGTGGCCACGGTAGAGTGCCGAGCCCAGGAAGGTGGCGACCAGGTAGACCGCGAGCAGGCCCGAAAAGGCATACACCAGGGTTCCCATGATCGGTGTGAAGGCGCGCATCCAGACGATTTCGAGCGCCATGGCGGTGAAACCCGTGAGGAAGAGAACGCCGCGGGTGAGGCCTCGAGGCAGCGTCGCCGGAAGACGTTTTGGGGCGGGCGCGGAGCGGGCGGGGCCGGTGGCCGAGTTGGCTGGGGACCCAAGGCGCTTCGCAAGGGCGAGACACGCAGCGGCGACGATGAAGTTGGCGAGGGCAGCGACCTGCAAGCTGCCGGAGAAACCCAGCCATTCGATGAGGAGAATCGGCGTGGCCACAGCACCCAGGAAGGCGCCGATCACATTGGCGAGGTAGAGAAAACTGAAACTGCCCCCGGGCTCGGGTTCGTGATCCTCGATGAAGGCCATCATGGCTGGGAAGGTGGCCCCCATGGCGATACAGAAGGGCAGCATGGCGCCGGCCAGGAGCGCGGAGGACGCGGCCAGGTAGAGCCCGCTCTCCATGCCACCGAGGGGAAGCAGCGCCTGGCGTGCGGCCGAGAGCAGGGGGGGCAACACGAAGGCGCCCAGGCCCACCCCGGCCTCGATCACCCCGTAGAGCATGAGGGGTGAAGTCCCGAGACGCCCGGATACGTGCCTGATCCAGTGGCCACCGCCCCATGTGCCCAGGGCCAGCCCGAGCATGAAGATGGAGACCACCGCGGACGCGAAGGGGGTGATGACTCCGAAAGACGCCAGGGCCATCCGCACCCAGACGATCTGGTAGACCAATCCCGCAAAACCCGAGAGCACGAAGCAGGCGAAGACGAAGCGGCGGAGCAGCGGCGTCAAGGTTTCTCGCCGTGTCTGAGGGAGATCCCTATCCGGGCGCGGCCCGGGGTTGCGGAGTTGTCCTCGTCGGGGCACAGGCCCGGGGTGTGCGGCCAGGGTATCAACGCGGCACCCGGGTTCGCAGCATTCGATCCGAAGCGAACGAGCCGATCAGCAGGTCCCCGCCGCCCAGGTCCAGGGCCACGGTGCCCGCGCCCATGGGCGGCCCCGCCTGGAGAAGCAGGGTTTCGGTCTCCATCGTCAAGGGGTCCACCGCGACGATGGCGAATTCCATCCCGCAAGCGCCGTGCTCGAGTTCCATGCAGCCGAGTTGATCCGATAGGCCGCCCCGATGCGAAGCAACGAGCAGCCTTCCGTCGCTCCCCCAGGTGACGTTATCCGGGCTCTCGACCTGGGCGCTGCCGAGCAATTCGCCGCTGGCCCGGTCGATCTTCAGGACTTCCCCCGAGCTGTAGGCATTGAGATAGATATGGCGGCCATCGGGGGACAGTTCGATGCCATTGGGGAAGGGCGCGGAAGTGCCTTGGACCACGGTATAACCGCCGCCGGGTTGCCACGCGTAGACATTCCCGGTGTCGACGCCCGCGGCTGCTTTGAGGAGCCCCCAAGCACCGCTCCCCCGCGGCATCATGTGCGTGACGAGAAAGCCGCCACCCGGAAGATGGACTACGTCGTTGAAGAAGGCGTCTTTCGGGGCAGGGGCACATCCCCGCCAGCGAATTGTCGAGAAAGGGGTTCCCGGACGAACTTCGAAGAATTCCACGGCTTCGCGGCTCCCGTGATTGACCACGAGCAGTCGCAGGCTGGAGCCGGGCAGGGCATCCAGGTCGATGCCGTGGGGGCTGAAAAGGGCACTCGGGGGGCCAGGGCAGGTGGGGTCTCCCCAGACGCCGCCCTCACCGCCGCCCTCACCGCCGCCCGTGGACGAAGCGCTCCCCACATAGGCGATTGCGCTGTCTTCGCTCTGGGCGTCGAAGATGGCGAGGTTGCCCGCGCGTGTTCCATCCATGGAACCGAATTGACTGATCACCACTTCCTGGCCGCCGGGCAGCAGCGCCAGATCCTCGGGATTTTGAAACCCGCAAAGCGCGCGGATCTGCTCGGCATCGCGACATTCCACGATCTGGGGATGGCTGGGCGCACAGGCGGTGGCCGCCCCCCATAGGAAAGCCGCGCAACCCGCCCGCAGCCAACGCCACCGGCGGCCTTCACGGATGAATGGCCGGATCGTCTTCATGACCTCTCCTTGGGGCGATGCAGGGGGGGCGGGTTCAACTTTCGGGGTCGCGAAGTGCGTCAAGGAGAAACGTTCGGCTGCGTTCGATGAGGCGCCGGGCCTCCTCGCCGGGTGCCACGCGATCGAAGCCGTGGGGGGCGCCGTCGACGATGTGGGATTCGTGGCGGGCGCCCAGCGCATCGAGTCGTTCGGCGAAACGCACGGCATGGCGGTGGGGGACGAGCAGGTCCCGGGTGCCCTGGAGCACAAGGCTGGGCGGCATCGCGGCGTGGGCCTGTTCCAGGGGAGAGGCCTCGGCCCAGCGCGCGGGATCCGCTTCGGGCAGGCAGCCGATGAAACGTTCCGCGGTGGTGGAGGGCCCGTCGTGAGAGCGGCGCTCGGACGCGTGAATGTCCACCATGTCCGTGGGGGGGTACCAGGCAACAACCGCGCGCAGTCGCTCGGCGCCATTGCGCAAGCGCGGACCGCTGAAATCGGGCCGGGTCTGTGACGTTGCGGTGAGCAAAACCAGATGTCCCCCGGCCGAGTCTCCCCAGAGCCCCACGCGCTCGGGGTCAGCGCCCAGGTCGCTGGCGTGATCCACCGCCCAGTCGATGGCGTCCAGACAATCGCAGAACGAGTCCGGGTATTGGGTATCGGGCGCCAGGCGATAGTCGATGGACACCACGGCGAGGCCACTCGAAGCCAGATAACCCGCCCAGCGCGAGAGTCCCATCTGGTAACGCCCGCCCTGGTGCCAGCCGCCGCCATGCATCATGACCACCAGGGGAACGGCTGCGCCACCGACATTCGTGGGGCGATAGGCGTCGAGTTTCAGAGGGCCCGACGGGGTCTGCTTGAAGGTGAGTCCGGTGTCCTTGGTGTAGAGCGATCGGTCGATCTCCAGGGGAAAGCCCAGTTGATCGGGATGGATATCGCCCATCCAATCGGCGACGGCGGGGGATGCGGGAGAGTCGGGCATGGGTTCCTTTCGGCCGCTTCCTTTAGAGGCGCGGCGGAAGGCGGGAATGAAATGAAGTCAGGTCGAAGAAGGAGGGTCGGCTTCCGCCCGGACAGCCGCTTCCACTGCGGTGTCGGCAAAGAATTCGGGGTTGTTGCGGCTGAAGAGAGCGGCCGCATTGGTGAACGTGAAAGCGCGAAAGTCCTCTTCGCTGAGCTGATCTCGTTCCACGAGTTCCCACGCTTCGAGGAGAACGCCGCGCATATCGGGCACATCCCAATGCCCGATATCGGAGCTGAAGAGTGCACGCAGGCGAGCACCCATGGGATTGAGCCCGGTATCGAACGCCACGGCGTTCATGGGGTCGTCGGCCTCGCAGCCGAAGAAGAATTGCTCGGCAAAGATCCGGCGAATATCCTCGGGCCCACTGAGGTCGCAGTGGCGAAACTCGTCCAGGGTGGCGGGGTCCTCGTCGGGGTCCGAAAGGAGCCTGAGGGCGTCGTCGAGGCGATCCTGACGCCGGACCAGCCCCGGCGAGCCGTATTTCGCCAGCAGTTCGCTCAGCTTCGCTCGGTCGACGTTGGCGGGATCGAATTGGCTGACCGATCCGCCGCCCCGTTTTTCGTAATGGCCGACGAGGTCCGCGTAGAGGTTTGCCCCCCAGCCCACCCCGCCCTCGAGAAAGGCGAAGCCGAGATCGGGAAAGCGCTGGGGCACACCCGCCAGAAAAAGCGAGCGGCAGGTGGCTTCGCCCGCGGTGGCGAAGTTGCCGATATGGTTGAAGACGTAGCTCGATTGGGAGACGCGGCTGCCCCAGCCCATGGCGCTGGAGTGAAAGGTGGGCGTGATGCCCAGGGCCTGGCAATGCGCCCAGACCGCGTCATAGGCCTTGGGGTCATCGGGGCCGAAACTGTCGATCCAGCGCGCGGCGCGAAGTTCTCCGGCCCCGGGCAGCGGGCGGGCGACGTAGCCCGCCAGGGTGGCAGCGCGCAGGCCCAGGGTTTTGACCGCGTAATCGAGCTCCTCGATGGCCTCCTCGGGCGAATGCATGGGAATCACAGCGGCCGGGGTGAGTCGGTGGGCATGGGGCGCGCAGGTCTCGGCGTAGTAGCGGTTGAAGGCTCGGCAAGCGGCCTGGCGCAAGGCGGGATCATCGATGTGGGGCACCGTGAGTCCGAAGGTGGGGTAGAGGATGGCGAAGTCGATGCCAATCTCGGGCAGACGTTCAGCCATCAATCCCGGCATCAGGGCCGCAGCCCGGTCCATCGTGTTCGCGGTGGGGAAGGCCCACCAACTCATGCGAAAGAGGCCGAGCCCTCTCCGGGTGTCGGCGTCGAGATCTCGCGTCAGGCGCGCGGCATTGAAGACCGTATCGAGATCCTTCGCCAAATCCTCCCCGGCCAGGTCGACCAACTGATCCCGGACTGCGGGCAGAAATTCGACGAGATGACCGTCGGCGTCGATCACGGGGTGCGGAAGCGCCGAGCGTATGCGTTCGAGCTTGGAGTGGTCGGCTGAACTCATTGGATGATTCCGAATTCCTGTGGGAGATGGGCTAGACGGCGCTGTCCGCAGCGCCTCCGTCCACGCGGAGATTGGCTCCGTTGATATAGCTGGCGGGCTTGCCCGCAACGAAGGCGACCAGGCTCGCCACCTCTTCGATCTCGGCGATCCGGCCGGTGGGGTTGGGGAAGAGATCCCGGCTGGCTTCGCGTTGGATCGTGTCCCAATCGCTTCCCCAGCCTTTTTTCGCTCCGCGTCGCTCGAGGCTTTCCCGCACTTCCCGGGTGGCGATGATGCCCGGGCTGACGAGATTCACCGTCACTCCGCTCCCGCCGAGTTCCTTGGCGAGGCTGACGCAGAGGTTGGGAAGCACGGCCTTGGAGGCGTAGTAGTGGGGCATGCGCGCGGCCGGGCGCAGGGAACCGATGGTGCCCACGAAAACGATCCGGCCCCATCCGCGCGATTTCATGGGCGGTGCCAGGGCGTGAACCAGACGGACCCCGGAGAGCACGTTCTTTTGATAGATGCCCACCCACTCGGCAGTTCCCGTGGAGTTCCAATCCCCGGCTTCGGCCACGCCATAATTGTTGACCAGGATGTCGACCTGTCCCGTCAGGGCCAGCGCTTCGTCCGCCAGGGCGTCGGCTCCGGCGTCGGTGGTGATATCCCCGTGCACCGGGCTGACCTCGAGCCCGGCTCCCCGAAGGCGCTCGACCACTTCGTCGGGTTGGCCCTTCTCGAGACCGTGGACCAGCACCCGGCAGCCCTCGCGCCCGAGGACCTCGGCAATGCCCGCCCCGGTTCCGCGCCAACTGCCTGTGACCAGGGCAACCTTGCCCTCCAACCCCAGGTCCATCCTCGCCTCTCGCTCCCCCGTTCCAGGGGCCTGCTGAAAATGAAAGCGGCCCCCAATTGGATCGGGGGCCGCGCGTTGCTTACCTCCGCGGCGGAGCCTCAGCCGAATTCAATGACCGAGCGGATGACCTTGCCCTCCTGCATCGCCTGGAAGGCATCGTTGACCTCCTCGATCTGGATGCGGCGCGAGATCATGCTCTCCAGGTCGAGTTTGCCGGCCTTCCAGAGTCGCAGCAGTTTGGGCATGAAGGTCCGCACGTTGGCACTCCCGTACATCGATCCGCGCAGGATCTTGTCCATGTAGAAGAGTTCGAAGGCGGTGAACTCGACCTTCTCGTCGAGCCGGCCCACGCCGACGATGACCGCGGTGCCACCGCGCCGGGCTGCGTCGAAGGTGGCGCGAATCGTCACCGGGTTGCCAATGCACTCGAGCGCGTAGTCGAAACCCTCGCCGGCGGTGATCTCGCCCTTCATCTGCTCGAAAGCATCCGGAGTACAGACATGGGTGGCACCGAAATGCTTCGCCTGCTCGAGCTTGCCCTCGACCATGTCCACGGCGAGGATCTCCGCGGCGCCTGCGATGCGTGCGCCCTGGATCGCGCTGATCCCGACACCGCCGCAGCCGAAGACCACCACGGAACTGCCGGGCGAAACCTGGGCGGTATTGATCGAGGCCCCGACGCCGGTGGTGACTCCGCAGCCGATCAGCGAGACGATATCGAGGGGGACATCCGCGTCGACCTTCACGAGGCAATGCTCCGAGATGATCAATTCTTCGGCGAAGGTGCCGACACCGGTGAAGCCCGTAACCGGGTTTCCGTCGATGACGAAATGGGGGCTGGTGGCCACCGCCATGCTGGTCGCGCAGAGGTAGGACTGGCCCCTCAGGCAGGGCCCGCATTGGTTGCAGGCGGGGACGAAGCTCAGGATCACGTGGTCTCCGGCCGCGATATCCGTCACCCCGGCGCCGACTTCCTGGACAATGCCGGCCCCTTCGTGGCCGAGCACGCAGGGCGTACCGCAGGGGATCGTGCCGTTTTGGGCCGAGACGTCGGAGTGGCAAACGCCGCTGGAGACAATCTTGACATGGACGTCGCCGGGACCGAGGTCCCCGAGTCCCACGTCGTCGCGTACGACGAGGTCGGTGTTCAGTTCAGTGAGAATGGCGGCTTTCATTTCGCCCTCCGATGGGTGATCTCTGAGTGGGAATCGATTGGCTCGCTGCGCAGGGCCCTCTGGCTCCGGGCGAGCGGATCAGCATACCAATGGGAGAATGACCCCGCGAGCGCGCCCAACCCGGGGCGTTCGTGACGCTCAGTCGGGTTTTTCGCCCCCCCAGCGGTTCCAATAGGTGACCTCGGCGGCGCCTCGGCGCGCGGCGGGCCTCAGAACTGCGTTTTTCGTGTAGCCCACCGGGAGCAGGACAGTCTGGGTGACATCCTCCGGGATGCCGAGTTCGCGGGCCGCCTCGCGCTCGTGGAGCAGGTGAAGGGTGGTCCAGGTGGCTCCGAGCCCCCGTGCACGCAGGGCCAGCATCAGCGACCACGCTGCGGGGAGCACCGAGCCATAGAACGCGACCTGGAGCGGAACCGAATCGGGAGCCGGACGCCCCTGGGCGCAGACAAGGATCAATGCGGGCAGGGTGTGGAGATGGTCGGCCAATTGTTGTTGGGTTGCCTTGACCTCTCCACCTCGGGCCTCGGCGAGGGTGGCCAAGGCTTGGCGATAGAGATCGGCCAGAGCCCGCTTGGGCGCGGGGTCCGTCAGCACCAGGAAGCGCCAGGTTTCGGGGGGAAGGCCCGTGGGCGCCTGGGTCGCGATCTCGATGCATTGCTCGAGGATCTCGGGTTCCACCGGGCGCTCGAAATCGATTCTTCGCCGCACCGAGCGGGTGGTCCGAAGGATGTGGTCGATGGCTTCGAGTTCGGGAAGTTCCGGAGTCGTTGGGGGCATGCGCTGGAAGCTAGACCTCGAGTGCGGTTGGGTGGGGGATGTCCCCGGGCGGGGGCTCAGGTCACGATGCGGTAGATCACGGTACCCCGGGCCACGGCGAGCCCGTCGCTGGCCCCGGCCACCACCGCATCGGCCCAGAAAACGGCTCCGTCGCGCTGGACCACGTGGCCGTACGCGACGAGATCCTGCTTGGGAGAGGGGCAGAGGATTTGGGCCTGGAGCGAAGGCGTGGACGCCTTGAAGGCTCCCGGCCCGGTCTCGGCCCAGGAGGCCATCGCGCCGGTGGTGTCGAGCAGGGCCAGGATGGCGCCTTCGTGGATACCCTCCTCGAGATCGGCGTTGGCCTCGATGAAGGGCAGCACGATGCGCGCGTGGGAGTCGGTCATGTGTTCGATCTTCATCTGGCGCTCGCCCATATAGGGCGTTTTGGACACGTGGGGCCCCATGGGGCCGGGGTCGGTTCCGCCGTCATCGCCTTCGGGCCGGTGACGATCCGAGGGCTCTGCCCCGTGACGGGCGCGGACCATGGCCGTGGCATGGGCGATGGCCTTGCCTTCCAGGGTGGAGACCTCGGTCTCAACGAAACACATATCCTTGCCGCGCCGCAGCAGGCGCGCCTCGGCTTGCACGTCTTCGCCGATGGCTGCGGCCAGGTAGTTGACTTGGGCCGAGGCCGTATGCCAGGGGCCCGCGTCTTCCCCCATGGCGGCTCGGGCCACGCATTGCCCGCCCAGGGCGGCCAGGGAGGCCGCGCAGCCCCCATGAAGGGCTTTTCCTGGGTTCGAGTTCTCGTCCCTGAAGGGCAGCAGGATATGGGCGGAGCTTTCGTCGACGGCTTCGAGTTTTGCGCCCAGGGTGCGGGTATAGGGCGAGTTTTCGACCCAGTTGCGAATGCTTTCCATGCTTGACCTCCGCCGGGCCGCTCTTCCCGGGGCTCGTGTTCTGAGCGGGCCGAGTGTAATAGCATCGCTGGGCGGGCCGAACATCCCGGCCTGGAGAGGAGAGGAGTCCATGGGCGACGCACGCATCGAGCTGTTGAAGACCGAGGAGGCTGTTCGGCGAGCCGAGGAGTTGGGGCTGCCGGCGGCTTTGGCCGAGCTGAATATTTTTCGGGCGCTGCTCCACAACCCGCCGGTTGCCAAGGCTACGGCCGACCTGTTGCTGGGGTTGCTCTTCCGCAGTTCCCTGGATCACCGCCTCAGAGAACTCGTCATCATGCGCCTGGGTTGGGCGACGGCGGCGAGTTATGAGTGGACCCAGCATTGGCGCATTGCCCTGGACCAGTTCGGCTGCAGCGAGGAAGACCTGCTGGCGCTGCGTGATTGGGAGAACGCGGCCCATTTCGGCGAAGCCGAGAGAGCGGTGCTCGCGGCCACGGACGAAACCCTTGCGACGGGAACCCTGTCTCCAGAGACCTGGGATCGCTGCCGAGCCCACGTGGGGGACGAGACGGCCTGCATGGAACTCGTGGCGGCCATCTCCACCTGGCGGTGGATTTCTCAATTTACGCGAAGCCTGGAGATTCCGCTGGAGGAGGGCGTGGAGCCCTGGCCCCCGGACGGGCGCCGACCCGAATAGGACGGCGGCTCAGGCGTCGCGCAATTTGTACCGGATGGGCAGGTGCTTGATGCCCCCCACCAGGCTCGAATGGAGTCGATCCACGGGTCCGGCGAGCTCGACTTCCTCGATGCGGGGCAGCCAGTGTTTGTAGGCCACCTCCATTTCGAGCCGGGCCAGGTGGGCGCCCAGGCAAAAATGCTCACCGACCCCAAAGCCCAGATGGCGATTCGGGTTGCGATCGATGCGAAAGACGTTCGGGTCTTCGAAGACATCCTCGTCGCGATTGGCCGAGGGGTAGAAGAGAGCCACCGTTTCTCCCTTGCGGATCGTCTTGCCCCGGAGTTCAAAATCCTCGGTGGCGGTGCGCGCGAAGTGGATGATGGGCGCCGTCCAGCGAACCACCTCCTCCACGGCAGGAGCCAGCAGGTTGGGGTCGGCTTGCAGGCGGCGAAGTTGATCCGGGTTTTCCACGAAGGCCAGCATGCCACCCGTGGTGGCATTGCGGGTGGTTTCGTTGCCCGCGACCACGATGATCAGGCACCAGGTCATGATGTCCATCACGGGCAGGGGTTCGCCGTCGACTTCCATCTGGGTAAAGAGCGTGACAAGATCGTCCGCGGGGTTCTTGCGCTTCTCCTCGGCGAGTTCGGTGAAATAGCTGAAGAGTTCGATCATGGTTTCCCGGGCGGCCTCGTCGGGCGTTTTCCCTTCGAGTTGGAAGGCCGGGTCCTGGGCTCCGATGATTCGGTTGGTCCAGTCGAAAAGGCGATTCCAATCCTCCTTGGGCAGCCCAAGCATCCAGGCGATCACCGCAATCGGGAGAGGAGCCGAAACGGCTTCGACGAAATCACATTCGCCCTCGCGCCCTCTTTCAAGCAGGTTGTCCACGATCTCTTTGCCGATGTCCTCGATATCGGCATGGAAGCGGGTCAGGGCTCTCGGAGTGAAGCGCTTGCTGATCAATCGTCGGTAGACCCCGTGCTTGGGGGGGTCCAGTTGAATCAGGGTGGGCGGGAATTCCATTCGCCCGGCGGGAATCGGCATATGGGAGTGGACAAGCAGCGGCCCGCTGAGGAATTTTTCGGGCTGTTTCCCAATGGCGGTGATGTCTGCGTGCTTCGTGATGGCCCAGAAGGGATCTCCCTCGGTGTTATCCCACCAGTAGACGGGGTCGTTGGTGCGCATCCACTTCCAAATATCGTGGGGGTATCCGTGCTCCGCATAGTCCTTCGGGTGAACGAGGTTGAAATCTCCGAAATCGCGGGTCGGGGCTGCCATGGACGCTCCTACTGACTTGATCACTCGATGGGACAATGAATCGAAAACGCGCCGCCTGCCCAAGAAGGTCGAGTTCCGTGATGGGCCGACCTTGAAGAGGTACACTTCTCGGCCGAGTTCGGCAATCCGCGATCCCATGGGGAAAAGGGGAGATCATGAGTGAGGAATCGGATCTTTATTTCAGGCAGATCGCCGTGGGCGAGATGGCCAACCTCGTCTATCTCGTGGGAAGCCGATCCACGGGTGAGGCCCTGGTGGTGGATCCCGCGTGGAGCGTGGACGCATTGGCGGATCAGGCCGAAGCGGACGAGATGAAGATCGTGGGTGCGCTGGTGACCCATTATCACCAGGACCATATTGGTGGAAGTATTTTTGGGATGGAGATCGAGGGGCTCGAGCGCTTCATGGAACGCTGCCCGGGGCCGATCCATGTCCAGAAGCTCGAGGCCGAGGGGGTCGCCAAGGTTTCGGGCATTCCGCGCGGAGAATTTCGCGAACATTCGGGCGGCGACACCATCGAACTCGGGGGTGTGAAGATTCGCCTCTTGCATACCCCGGGTCATACGCCCGGTTCACAATGTTTTCTCGTGGAAGAGGAAGGCCAACCCTCCCAACTGGTTTCGGGAGACACGCTCTTCCTGGGCAGTTGCGGCCGAGTGGATCTGCCTGGGAGCGACCCCGAGCAGATGTATGAGAGCCTCAACGGTACGCTTCGCAAGCTCCCCGACGAAACTCTGGTTTTCCCCGGGCATCTCTACTCCGAGGAAGCTCACTCCACGATGGGGGAACAGAAGGCCACGAATCCCTTTTTGCGCGTGGCGAACCTGGATATGTTCCTTCAGTTCATGGGAGCCTGAGCGAACGCCCCTTCAGTCGTCGTCTCGCCAGGTGGAAATGCGGTCGAAGAGACCCGTTTCGCCGATGGACTCGGTCAGGGCCCGGAGTTTCTTGCGCCGGGCGCCCCGCCAGCGCAGGTCGGAAAGCTTTTCGTCCAGCGGAACGTCGCGTCGCAGCGTGGCAAGGCGCTTATAGAGAAGTGCATCGTCGCGTGCATCTTCGAGTTGGGCGGAGAGGCCCGCTGCTCCCCGGACGGCAACCGACCAGGCATCGCTGTCCGTCGGGATCTTCTCGATACTCCCGTAATGGGCCAATACCGTCGAAGAGGATTTCTGGCCCCAACGCGGAATGCCCGGGATGCCGTCCGCGCTGTCGCCCATGAGGGCCAGGAGGTCGGGGATTGAACTTGGGGATACTCCCCATTTCTCGCCGACCCCGTCTTCATCGATGACCCGGTCGCGAATCCGATCCCAGAGCACTACGCGATCGCTCTCGACGCATTGGGCGAAATCCTTGTCGGGGGAGCAGATTATGACGCGATCCACCGAGCGGGCCGCGCTCCAGCGTGCGGCCCCTGTGGCGAGGGCATCGTCTGCTTCGAAATCGATCATGGGCCACACCACCAACCCCAGGGCCTCGGCGGCGGCTTCGGCCAGGGGAAATTGGGCATGGAGTTCGGGTTCGATGCCTTCGCCGGTCTTGTAGCCGTCGAAAAGATCGTTGCGGAAGGATTCGATTACATGATCGAAGGCGATGGCGACATGGGTGCATTCATCGCTGCGGAGCAGGGCCGCGAGGGAGCGCAGCAGTCCGCGGGTTCCGCCCACCTCGCGCCCATCGGGTGCCGTGGCGGGGGGCGCGCCGTAATAGGCCCGATAGAGTTCGAAGGTGCCGTCGATGAGGTGAACGTTCATCGGAAATCGCCTGGAGTCGAGGAATTGAATTGGGTAGTGTGCCGGCGCTCACTGCCTTCGAGAGAGCGAAGAGAGGGGACAATGGCCAAGGTGCTTCTGTATCACAACCCGGCGTGCAGCAAGTCGCGAGGGGCGCTCGAGATTCTCGAGGCCCGGGGCGAAGCCTTGGAAATCGTGGAGTACCTGAAGGCGCCGCTCTCCGAGACCGACCTGGGAGCGCTGCTGAAGCGCCTGGACACGTCGCCCGCTGCTCTGGTGCGTAAGGACAAGCATTTCAAGGAATTGGGGCTGGAGCCATCCGCTTATGGGGAGGGCGTGGATCCCGCCGCGGTGGTGGCGATTCTCGTGCAGCATCCTCGGCTGATGGAGCGACCGGTGGCCGTGGTCGGAGACCGCGCGGTGATCGGCCGTCCCCCGGAGAACGTGCTCAAACTTCTGGGCTGATCCTGGGCAGAGCGGTCGAGTGATCTCAGCAGCGCGCGGACGCCTCTGAATCAGCGCGGAGCGGGGGTAGCCTCCCCAGGCGGTCGAGCAGCACCCGTGCGCCAGAGCCAGGCCAGGCTCCCGGCGGATAGGGGGAGCGACACCGCGGCGACCACCCACAGGATGAGGTGCTCG
>JAAZXM010000081.1 GCA_014240165.1 Myxococcales bacterium
CTCCCCCTGGCGGAGGCCGCCGAGGGCCACCGGCGCATGAAGGCCAGCGAACACTTCGGGAAGATCCTGCTGAAGGTGGGCTGAGGCCGCGGCGGGGAGCAGCAAAGCCCCACTGATCGGCTACGTTACGCCGCCCGCAGGCCGGTCTCTGGGCCAGGGAACTCATCCAACCGACTTGGCCGGGTTTTGCTTTCGCCCGGAAACAACACCCGGAAACAACACTCGGTCACAGCACCGAACCCGACAGAAAAGGAAGAAACTCATGGCCGAAACCCAGCGCACCTTTGCGATCATCAAGCCCGACGCCGTGGCGAAGAAGACGGCGGGGCAGATCATCGCCCGCATCGAGGAATCCGGTCTCGACATCATCGCCCTCAAGCGCCTGCAACTCGACGACGACATGGCCAAGGGTTTCTACGCCGTCCACAAGGAGCGCCCCTTCTTCGGCGACCTGGTGAAGTTCATGACCTCGGGGCCGGTGGTCGCCATGGTGCTCGAAGGCGAGAACGCCATCGCGCGCTGGCGCGACCTGATGGGCCCGACGAATTCCAACGAAGCACCGGCGGGTACCCTGCGCGGCGACTTCGGCACGGACATCGAGCGCAACGCGGTGCACGGCTCCGATGCGCCGGAAACCGCCAAGCTCGAGATTTCGTACTGGTTCAACGCCGGTGAGATCCAGGCGCTGGTAGAAGCGCTGCCCTGAAGGCAGGGCAGATATTCATCCGGCAAACCCTCGGCTAGAGCGGGGCTCGCCCGGATCGGCTCTGACTCTATGCGTAGCCCCGGGCGATCAGGAGCAGGCTGGCGAGGTAGCCAGCGGTGAGCCAGAAGGGGTGACTTCGCAGGACGCGGGTCATGGGTTTCTCCGGGATTTCAGGGGGTTGAGGTTTCGGCGAAGGGTCTCGCTCTCCGGGCGATGGGGTCTTCTCCCTGCCCAAACGATGCACCCTTGCTTCCCCTCTATCGGCGGGTCCACGGGGATCTGTAGGGGCGTTTGCTCATCGTCCGCTGAATGCGGGCTCCTTGCGCTCCTTTGCGGCTGCGATGCCCTCCTGGACGTCCTCGCTCTCGAAGCAGACGGCCTGCTCCGAGGCCTCGAAGGTGAGCTGGTCCTCGATCCCTGAAACCTCGCTCTGGGCAAGGGCTCGCTTGACGCCCCGCACCGCCAGGGGGGCGCAGCCGGCGATTTCTCGCGCCAGGGACAAGCCGGATTCGAGCACCTCCTCGGCGGGAAGGGCTCGGTTGGCCAGGCCGATCCGCGCGGCCTCCTCGCCCGAGAAGAGCCGGCTCGAGTAGAGGAGTTCGGCCGCCATCCCCGGCCCCACCAGGCGGGGCAGGTTCCAGGTGGCCGCCATGCCGGGATGCAGCCCGAGACGCGTGAAGTTGAGCCCGAGCTTGGCCTCCTGGGCGACAATCCGGATATCGCAGCCCAGGGCGACGCAGAGGCCGGCTCCGATGGCGTGGCCGTTGATGGCCGCGACGGTGGGGCAGGGCAGATCGCGCACCGAGAGGAAGAGTTTGTAGAACGCCCGCATGGCGTCTCGGATCGGGTAGCGGGCCACGCCCGGGTCGCTCCGCCCTTGGCGGGCGCGTTCGTCGAGCATCTCGAGATCCCCGCCCGCGGAGAAGGCTCGGCCGCTCCCGGTCAGGACCACTGCCCGGAGACTGCTGTCTCCGGCGAGGCGTGCGATATGCGATGCGAAGGCCTCGCCCATGGCGGCCGTCATGGCGTTGCGGCGTTCGGGATCATGAAAGCGGAGGGTGACGACGTCTTGGCTTCGTTCCTCGAGGATATGTTCCGCGGTCTCGGGCATCGGGTCCTTTCGCTTCCCGGGCGCGGCGGGGCGCACGGGGGTTGGGGATGGCGCTGGCGGATTGATATAGCCAAGCTCGGCCCGCCCGGTGGGCTCCGGACGAAAAATGGGGGCCGAAAAGAGGACGGGCGAGGTGGCTGGCCACCTCGCCCGTCGTTTCGTTCTGCTCGTTCTGCGATTCCCGCGTCTCGGGCGGGCTTTCGCCTGGCTCAGTCGTGGGCCCGGCGCAGGAAGGCCGGGGTGTCGAGTTCGTCATCGAAGGGTGAGGCGAACTCGCCCTCGATGCTCTGCCCCGGGTCCGCCGCGGCGGCGGGCTCCGGGCTGCTCAGGGAATCGAGCGTAACCGCGGCAACGTCCGTCGCACTCGAGACATGCTGGATCTCCAGCGGTTCCGAGTCCAGAACGCCCGCGTCGGCGGTGCCCGCCGGGCGCCTGCGCCTGGCTTCGCTCTCGAGGCCGGTGGCGATCACCGTGACCCGAAGCTCACCCTCGGGCACCTCGTCGTCGATGACAGCGCCGAAGATGATATTGGCCTCTTCGTGCGCGGCCTCCTGAACCAGCATGGAAGCTTCGTTGACCTCAAAGAGCGTCATGTCGCTTCCGCCCGTGATGTTGATCAGCACCCCGCGCGCGCCGTCGATGGAAACATCGCCGAGCAGCGGGCTCGCGATGGCGAGTTGGGACGCATCCACCGCCCGGTTGTCGCCGCGGCCGATTCCGGTGCCCATCATCGCCACACCCGCTTCGTTCATCACCGTGCGTACGTCGGCGAAGTCGAGGTTGATCAGGCCGTGCACCGTGATCAGGTCCGAGATGCCCCGCACCGCGTTCAAGAGCACCTCGTCGGCGAGCTTGAAGGCATCCTGGATCCCGGTCTGCTTACCCGCGAGGGTGAGCAGGCGCTGGTTCGGAATGGTGATGAGGGTGTCCACGACCCCGTGCAATTGCTCGAGGCCCGCCTCACCATGCTTCATTCGAACCTTTCCCTCGAAGGGAAAGGGCTTGGTCACCACGCCGACTGTCAGGGCGCCGACTTCCCGGGCCACCTCCGCCACGATGGGCGCCGCACCGGTTCCCGTGCCGCCCCCCATGCCAGCGGTGACGAAGACCATGTCTGCGCCTTCGAGGATTTCCCGAAGACGCTCACGGGCTTCCAGTGCCGAGGCCCTTCCGCGGTCCGGATTGGCCCCGCAGCCCAGGCCCCGGGTGACCTCGGCGCCGAGTTGGACCCGCACCGGGGCCTTGTTGTGCTCCAACGCCTGGGCGTCGGTATTGGTCGCGATGAATTCCACGCCGGACAAGCCCGAGCGGATCATGGTGTTCAGCGCGTTACCGCCGCCGCCGCCTACACCGATGACCTTGATCCTTGCTTTCTGCCCCGAAGCGCCTTCGAATTCGAGCAGCGGGTCGCCGTCGTTGGGTCCAATTTCCAGCAGGTCTACGGATTCCGATTTGGTCCGGTCCCCGCGTCCCCGATCATTCTTGCCACGTTTGGCCATGTGGTTCGCCCCCCCCCAAGGTGCGCCTGCCTCCGGCAGGCGGTCTGAATGTAACACGATGCTACGGTTTTGTACCTATTCAGCCGTCGATCTGGATGAAATCACTCAGACCTCGGCCCGCTTCGGCCTGCTTTTGCTCGGCTAGGAAAATTCTGAGTAGAACCAGTCCCGCATGCGCTGTTTTACCCGGCCAAAGATCGACTCGTCTCGAATGCGGAATCGACTCTGGTTATGCGCCCGACTCTGGGACAGCCCGAAGAGAACAAGCCCAACCCCCGTGGCGTACATCGGGCTCCGGACCACGTCCTGCAGGCCGCCGATATGCGACGGCACCCCGAGACGCACCGGGGTTTCGAAGATTTCCTCGGCCAGTTCAATCAACCCGCCGAGCGAGGAGGCTCCGCCGGTGAGCACAACGCCCGAAGGAATTCGGTCTTCGAGGCCTGAGCGCACCACTTCCTGGTGTGCCAGGGTCAGCACCTCTTCAACGCGCGGCTCGATGATCTCGCAGAGGATCTTGCGGGAGACTTCCCGGGGCCTTCTGCCCCCTACACTGGGAACCGTGATGACATCGTCCCCGGGCAGGTAGCGCGCCGCCGCAAGCCCGAACTTCTTCTTGATCCTCTCCGCCTCGTCGAAGGGGGTGCGCAGACCCACCGCGATGTCGTTGGAAAGGTGGTAGCCACCGAGACCCAGGACTGAGGTTTGCTTGATGGAGCCCCCTTCGAAGACCGCGATATCCGTCGTGCCGCCCCCGATATCCACCATGCAGACCCCCAGATCGCGCTCGTCGCCGGCCAGAACCGCCTCGGCCGAAGCCAGGGGTTCGAGCACGATATCGACCACGTTGAGTCCCGCCTTGTTGCAGCATTTGACGATATTCTGGGCGCTGGTGACCGCAGCGGTGACGATGTGGATCTTGGCTTCGAGGCGCACGCCGCTCATCCCAAGGGGTTCCCGGATCCCATCCTGCTCGTCGATGATGAATTCCTGGGGAATCACGTGGATGACCTCGCGATCCATGGGGATCGCCACGGCTTTCGCGGCATCGATGACCCGCTTGATGTCGATCTCCCGGACCTCCCGGTCCTTGACCGCAACGACACCATGGCTGTTGAAGGCGCGGATATGGCCTCCGGCGATCCCCGCGTAGACCGAGGTGATCTCACAGTCCGCCATCAATTCCGCCTCTTCCACGGCGTTCTTGATGGATGCCACCGTGGCATCGATATCGATGACCACGCCCTTTCTGAGACCGCTGGACGGATGGGTGCCGATTCCCACCACGTCTATGCCGTTCTCGGTTTCCTCTGCAACCACTGCACAAATTTTCGTGGTGCCGATATCGAGTCCCACGATCAACTCGCTATTGCGTGACATTGTCTTCCCCCCATTGGGCCGGCCGAATCCTCGGTCGACCCGGTTTGGACGAGCGATGCGTCCGCATCTTCCCGCCGCTTTTTTGCGCTCCTACTCGGAGCGAAAATTTTTCGCGGTCTTTGCGCATTTTTTTCTGGTCTTCTGATTTCCCCCTTGTCCTTCGCCGTTTCCCATGCCCTCACGCGCCGAGGTCAGGATTCCGCTGGCCCCTTGTTGGGGTTCTTCTGTCCTTCCCGGAGCACGGCCTGCTCTGCGAAACGCAGGTCAATGAGCAGGCGCTGATTTCCCCGCGCCGAGAGGACCTCCTCGGTTCCCATCAGTTGGGTCAAACGCTGGATGCGGGGAATGAGATCCTTCTGCCCGAGCACGACGTCCACGCGCCCCCGGAGTTTCCAGCCCTCGGAAGAGCCGGGTACGGGCAGGTAGATCAGAAGCTCCTCGCCAAAATCCCCGAGTCGGGCCAACTCAGGCGTTTGCAATTGCTCGAAGAGGGCCAGGGCCTTGACGAGTACAGGGTGCTTGCCGTTGGTATCCAACCATTCCCCACCCACCAGCCGGGGCAGGGCCTCATCCCCCGCCGAAGCGATGAAGACGTGCCCGCTGGCATCCACCAGCCGGGAACCGGGATTCCCGGCCGTGCCCTGGCGAGGTAGAAGCAGGGCCCGGGGCTCCCGCTCTTCCACGCGAATCAACAACGTGGACGGCGGGAGCCTCAAGACGTCGGCTTCCCGGATCCAGGCCTCCCGGACCAGCCTTTCCGCGACCACCGAAGTCTCTATCCCGGCCAGGGAAGTGCCGCGTTGGATTCCAGTGGTGGCGGCGATTTCGGCGAAAGAGAGGCGGTGATTGCCCTGGATCGCCATGCGCTCGAGAGTGCCGAACTCGTTCTCGGTCCACTCGGCGATCTGCTTCTCCACCGGTGCGGCCAGGGCGATGCCCGCCACCAACGAGAGCACGAAGAGAAGGGTCAAGCGCAGACGCGTCCGACTCGCAGCGGCAGCGCCCAATCGAAGCCGACTCCCCGCGCGGCGAGTCCCGGCGCTCTTGCCCACGTTGCGGTTGCTACGGCTCGACTGCCGGCGCGAAGGCTTTCGTCGTCCCGTTCTCGATCGCGTCATTCGGTTCTCCCCATGACGTGGACTTCCCTTTGCAATGTGATCCCGAAGCGTTCTTGAACCTGGCTCTGGGCACGTCCGATCAGCGCAAGAACGTCTGCAGCCGTAGCGCCCCCTCGATTGGCGATGAAATTCGCGTGGACTGTGGAAATTTCCGCGCCCCCGACACGCTCACCGCAAAGGCCCGCCTGCTCGATGAGCCGGCCGGCGAAATCGCCCTCGGGATTCCGGAATACAGATCCGCAAGACGGAACATCCAGGGGTTGTGTCGAGCTTCGGTGAGCGAGCAAACGATCGACCTCGGCTTTCACCGCCTCTTTCGAGGATTTCTCTACGCCAAAGAGCGCAGAAATCACCACCGCGCCGTCGGGAAGTCCGCGGAGTTCGCGGTAGCGGAAGTCGAGGGCGGATCGGCCAATGCTTTCTTCCCCTGTTCCGTCCGGGCTGACAATTCCCACCTCGAGGGCGACATCCTTTTGTTCCCGTACGCCGATGCCCGCGTTCATCATGATCCATCCGCCCACGGTTCCCGGAATGCCCGCCGCGAATTCCATGCCCGTGAAGCCCCGATCCGTGCAGAAGCGAGTGATGGCCGAATGCGACACGCCGGCTTCGGCGTAGATGGCCGGGCCGGGTCGTTCCTGCAACTCGCGAAATTTCCGCAAGTTGATCACGACCCCGTCTATGCCCTTATCCGCCACCAGGCAGTTGAAGCCGGACCCGATGAGCGTTTGAGGCAGGGCGTATCTGCGGCAAATTCGAAGTACAGCTTGGAGTTCGTCCCGAGTCGCGGGTTTGGCGAGCGCGTCCGCGGGCCCACCGATGCGCAGCGATGTCTGGCGCGACATGGGGGCTTCGAATTGAACGCGGTCGCCCAGGGCATCGAGCAGGTCTTTGCGGGCTTCTTCGCCGATCATGCGTCGCCCCCGGAGGCGCTGGAAGCATGTTCTGAAAGCTTCTCGAGTACCCGTTTGCCGAGGGTGGAGATATCCCCGGCACCGAGGGTCAGGAGGAGATCGCCGGGGCTCAATTGCTTGGGAAGTTGGTCGGCGATGGCATCGAGTTCTCCGATGAAGCGTACGCCTTTGTGTCCATGGGCAGCGATGGCCTCTGCCAGGGCCTGACCCGTTATGCCCGGAATCGGCGCGTCGCCGGCCGGGTAGATGTCGCTGATGATCACCAGGTCGCTGTCGTTGAACGCGGTGGCGAATTCCTGCATGCAATCGCGCGTTCGCGTATAGCGATGGGGCTGGAATACGCTGACGATCCGCCCGGCGTGGACGCTCCGGGCGGCTGCCAGGGTCGCGCGCAATTCCGCGTGGTGGTGGGCGTAGTCATCGACGACATGAACGTCGGCAGCGCTGCCCAGGGCTTGGTAGCGCCGCTCAACCCCGCCGAAACTCGCCAGGGCCTCGGCGGCGGATTCGAAGGGAATCTCGAGTTCGAGCGCCACTGCAATGGAGGCCAGGGCGTTCAGCACGTTGTGGCGTCCGGGAAGCGGAAGAGACGCTTCTCCCAGAAGCGCCCCGTGTTGGTGGACGCTGAAACGCATCCCGCTGGCTTGGGCGCGCAGGTCGCCGGCGACGAGGTCGGCCTGGGATGAGAAACCGTAGGTGGTGAAGCGCCGGGTGAGCCGGGGCACGATGGCTTGGACGCCCGGGTGGTCGATGCAGAGCACCGCCAGCCCCCAGAAGGGAATTCCGTTGGCGAAGTCGACGAAAGCAGTTTCGAGACCGGCGTAGTCGCCGTAATGATCGAGATGCTCGGGGTCGATATTGGTGACGATGGTCATCACGGGGCTCAGGCGGAGAAAGGAGCCGTCACTTTCGTCCGCTTCGGCGACCAGGAGACTTCCCTGGCCAACCCGGGTTCCGCTGGGGTCAGTGCCGGCGCCCATGACGCGCCCGCCGATGATCGCGGTCGGGTCGAGCCCGGCAACGTCAAGGACATGACCGATCAGCGATGTCGTGGTGGTCTTGCCATGGCTGCCCCCGACCGCGATGCCATCTTTGAGTCGCATGATCTCGGCGAGCATTTCCGCTCGCTGAATGATCGGCACTTGGCGGCTTCGGGCTTCCTGGATTTCGGGGTTGTCCTCGCGAATCGCCGAGGAAACCACCACCACGTGGGCCAGCCCCAAATTGCGCGAGTCGTGCCCCTGGGAGACCTCGACCCCGAGCCGGGCCAGGCGCCGGGTCGTGGCGTTTTCGGCCAGGTCCGAGCCGGAAACGGAGTAGCCCTGGCTCTGGAGAAACTCCGCCAGGCCGGACATGCCAACGCCCCCAATGCCTACGAAGTGGATGTTCCGGATTTTCCGCTTCACGCTGGCTTCTCCTCCACCAGGGCCGCACAGGTGTCGATGATGCGCCGAGCGGCGTCGGGCTTCGCCAGGGCGCTTGCCGCCTGGCTCATCGCAATCAAGCGATGGGGTTCACGAATCAGCCCCAGGAGTTCGGCTTCGAGGGCCTCGGGGTCCAGGGGGCGGGAGTTCAATCGAATGCCCGCGCCAGCATCAGCAAGGGCGGCGGCATTGGCGGCCTGGTGATCATCCGCCGCGAAGGGATAGGGGATGAGCAGGGCGGGCAGCCCGGCCAGGGCGAGTTCCGCGACGGTCAACGCGCCCGCTCGGCAGAGGGCCAGATCGGCCCAGCCGTAGCGCTTGGGCATGGCGGGCTCGAAGTCCACCACCTGGGCCTCGACGCCCGCATCCTCATAGGCGCGTTGTACGCGTTCCCTATCCGCGCTGCCTGCCTGGTGAAAGATCTCGACGGGTTGCCCCGCCAGACGCGGCGCCAATTCCATCATCGCTTCGTTGATCTGGCGAGCGCCCTGGCTCCCGCCGAAGACCAGCAGATGAATGGGGGAGGAGGGGCCGCTTCTGGACCCCTTCTCCTCAAAAGCGCGGAGCAGTTGGCTTCGTAGGGGGATCCCGAATTGGTGCACCTGGCCCTGCCTGCCCAGGTGATTCGCCGTGGAAGCGAAACCCACGAAGATCTTGCGCGCGAAGCGGGCCGTCAGCCGGTTGGCGCGGCCCGGAATGGCATTGGGTTCCACCAGAGCCAGGGGGCAGCGGGTGATCAGAGCGGCCAGGGTGGCGGGGATCGCAGCGAACCCGCCCACCGAAATGACGATGTCGGCATCGTGTGCACGCAGCGCTGCGCGCGCGGGTATCACCTGGGCCAGGGTGCTGAAGAGGCCGGTGATTCGCCCCAGCAGTCGCCGCCCCATCACCTGCTGGCTGGGCAGCGCAATGAGTTCGAAGCCGGCTTCGGGTACCAGTCGCGCTTCCAGCCCACGCTCGGAGCCCATGAAGAGCGCGTTGTCGCCCCGCTGGGCGATGACTTCTCCCAGCGCGAGGGCCGGCGTCACATGGCCCCCGGTTCCGCCTCCGGCGACGATCCAGTTCAACGTCATCGAGAACTCCGGCCGACGCGACGGCGCGCGCCCGCGTCTTTCGCACAGCTGAGAAGCAGGCCCAGGGCCACGCAGCACATGACGAGGGAGGTCCTTCCGTAGGAGAGGAAGGGCAGGGTCAATCCCTTGGTGGGAATCATGCCCATGACCACGGCGGCGTTGACGATGGCGGGCACGGTGAGGAGGGTCGTCATCCCGAAGGCGACCAGCAGGGTAAAGCGGTCTCGGGCGCGGGCGGCGATGCGACAGCCGGCAACCAACAGGCCCACGAATGCGGCGAGAACGATGAGCACGCCCACCAGGCCGAGTTCCTCGGCGACGAGGGAGAGCACGAAATCCGTGTGTGCTTCGGGTAGGTAGGCGAGTTTCTGTTGCCCATTACCCAGGCCGATTCCAAAGATCCCTCCGCGCCCAAAGGCGACAAAGGACTGGACCAGCTGAAACCCTTCGGCGCGAGAAGTGGCCCACGGGTTCAGGAAGCCGGTGATGCGTCGCCAGGCGTAGGCGTTGTGTGAAACGTAGAGTGCGATCCCGATGACCCCAATCAGCCCGGGCGCCACCAGGCGGGAGAGTCGCGTCCCCGCGGCGATCAGTAGCAGGGCGACGAGGGAGGCGAGCAGAACCGCGTTGCCCAGGTCGGGCTGAAGCAGGAGCAATGCGACGGGGAAGAGGGTCAGGAGGGCAGCGACTCCGGTTCGGCTTGCTGAGAGTTCCTCGTGTCCGCTTCGATGGGCGACGATGGCGGCGACCAAGAGAAGGGTGGTGAGTTTGCAGAGTTCGACGGGCTGAAAGCGAAAGCCCATTCCCGGAACTTCCAGCCAGCGCTGGGCGCCGTTCACCGTGGTGCCAAAGAACTCGACGGCGACCATCAAGGCCAATGAGACGATCCAGAGCGGAAGGGCGGCGCGGCGCCAACCCTCAATCGGGGTCCACATGATGGCGGCAGCGATCACCAGCCCCAATCCCAGCGCGCCCACATGGGCAAGGAAAAGCGGCGGAATCGAGTGATCCAGGGCCATGGTGGCCGTCGTGCTGTAACTCATGACGGTTCCGATGGACGCCAGGAGCAAAACCGAGATGACGATCCCCGCATCGGGCGGGGTGGAGAGGGCGCCCGTCGACGCGGGATTTCGGCCCTGACCTTGTCGGCTTTTCTTCGCTTTGTCTTTGCTCACGTATCGCTCTTTCCCATGAGGCGAAGGACTGCTGCGCGGAAGCGGTCTCCCCGCTCCTCGAAGCTCTTGAATTGGTCGAAACTCGCGCAGGCGGGAGCCAGCAGGACGGCGTCTCCGGGTTGGCAGAGTCGGGCGGCACTTTCCACGGCGGCTTCGAGATTCTCCAATCGTTCGCAGTCCACCTGGCCCGCCAAGGCCGCCTGGATCTCTTCCGCGGCTTCGCCGATAAGCAGTGCCCGGCGAACTCGGCCGCGGGCGGTCTCGGCCAGGTCGGCAAAGGACAGGCCCTTTCCCCGCCCGCCGGCAATCCAGATGATGGGACCGGTCGTACTCTTGAGGGCACGCTGGGCTGCGCCCGGGTTCGTGGCTTTGGAATCATTCAGCCAGGTCACATCATGCGCAGTGGAGATCACTTCGCAGCGATGGGGCAGGGCGCGGAAATCAAGTAGCGCGGTGGCGGCTTCGAGAGGTTCGACGCCCAGGGCCCAGACCGCGGTGAGAGCAGCCAGGGCGTTGTCGCGATCCGGTGCGGGCAAGCCCTGCGCGGAATCCAGCGGGACCCGCTCGATTCCCTGTGCCGAGGAGAATACGGCGGCTCCGGCATCGAGCCAGCTTGCCCGGGAACTCCCGGCTGCCGGACGGGGGCCGTGCGCGCTGAAGGGAATGATCTCTCCGGGCGCGTGATCCGCGAAGTCACGCACCCACTCGTTCTCGAAATCGAGAACGGCCACATCGTCGTCTCGCTGTTGTTCCAGGATGCGTCTCTTGGCCCGGGCGTAGCCTGCGAGGTCGCCGTGCCGATCCAGGTGATCCGGGGTGATATTCAGCACCACCGCCACCCGGGGGCGAAAACTCTCGACGGCTTCCAATTGAAAGGAGGACACCTCGAGCACTGCGGCGTCCAGGGCTTTCCCGATCAGGGAGAGCGCTGGCGTGCCGACATTGCCCGCGGCTTCGGCTCTGAGCCCCGCGGCATTGAGCATCGCCTCGATCAAGCGCACGGTCGTGGATTTTCCGTTCGTGCCCGTGACCGCGATGATCGGGATGGATAGAGCCCGTCCAGCCAATTCGATATCGCCCCAGACTCGCCGAGCCGCGCCCCGATAGCGCTCTGCCGGAATGCCGGGGCTCGGGACCGTCAGTGAAAAGGACGACGGGTCGGGGAAGGGTTGACCGCAAAGTACGCGGACATTCGGGCCGAGATCGTCGAGTTCCCCAGCATCCGCGAGTTGGCTGGCTTCGCCCTCGTCGGCGGCGGTCACCCTTGCGCCTCTTTCGGCGCAGAAGCGGGCCGCACTGCGTCCAGACATCCCCAAGCCGAGGACGAGGACGTCCATTCCCTCCAAGTCTAAGGACGGCACCTGTTGCACTCTTTCTTCCCTTGATGTTTCAGCGCAA
The DNA here is from genome assembly GCA_014240165.1 of Myxococcales bacterium. GTDB lineage: Bacteria > Myxococcota_A > UBA9160 > UBA9160 > UBA4427 > JAZXM01. The sequence goes on from JAAZXM010000081.1 coordinate 11,799, forward strand.
TTTCAGTGACGAAAACGCGATCAATCCGAGAATGATCGAAATGATCCAAAAACGAACAACGATCTTTTGCTCGGCCCAGCCGAGTTTTTCGAAATGATGGTGGATCGGGGCCATCAAGAAGACGCGCTTGCCGGTCATCTTGAACCAAGTCACCTGGATTACGACCGAAGCGGCTTCCACGACGAAGATTCCGCCCACGACGGCGAGCAGGACTTCTTGTCGAATCAGGACCGAAACGGTTCCCAGGGCGCCGCCAATGGCCAATGCGCCCACATCGCCCATGAAGAGATCGGCGGGTGAGGCGTTGAACCACAGGAAGCCCAGGCTGCCGCCCACCAGGGCAGCGCAGAAGATCGCCAATTGGCCGGCCCCGGGGACGTGCTTGATCGCGAGGTAATCCGCGATATTCGCGTGACCCGCCGCATAGGCGAGGCCCGCGAAGGTGGCTGCGGCGATCATGACTGGTCCGATGGCAAGCCCGTCCAGGCCGTCCGTGAGGTTGACTCCATTGCTGAAGGCCACGATGACGAAGGTGGCCAGGGGGATATAGAGCCAGCCAATGTTGGGCGTAAAGTTCTTGAAGAAGGGAACGGCGAGTTCCTGGTCGAAAGCGGGACTCGTATAGATCGCGAAGGCCACGCCCAGAGCCATGATGGTCTGCCAGAAGAGTTTGGTGCGGGCCGATACCCCGTCGCTGTTTCCGCGTTTGACCTTCCTGTAGTCGTCGACGAAGCCGAGGACCCCGTAGCCCGCCGTCAGGCCGAGTACGATCCACACAAAGTGATTGGTCAGATCGGCCCAGAGCAGAACGGAGACGCTGAGGGAGAGAAGGATGAGCAGCCCGCCCATGGTGGGCGTGCCGGCCTTGGCCTGATGGTCGGGTCCGATTTCACGAATGGGTTGCCCGACGCGGAGTGCGTGGAGCTTCCTGATCAGCCATGGCCCCACCACGAACGCGATGAACAGTGCGGTCAGGGCAGCGGCGGCGGTCCGAAAGGTGATGTAACGGATGACGTTGAAGCCGCCGAACGTACTCTCGAGAGGGTAGAGCAAGTGGTAGAGCATCAGTGTTTCTCCTCTGCCGCAAGGCTCTCTACGATTCGCTCCATGCGCATCGCTCGTGACCCTTTGACGAGTACTCGGTCTCCGGTCTTCATGAAGCGGCGGATCGATTGCGTCATTTGTTCATGATCTGTTCCGACAAGGACGACCTCTTCGCTCATTCCCGCCTCCATTGCCCCGTCTGCAATCCACTGCGCGTTTTCGCCCATCGCGAAGAGTCGATCGATGCCGAGTTCCGAAGCGAGTCGGCCGATTTCCCGATGCGCTGCGCGACTGCCTGCGCCGAGTTCTCCCATTTCACCGAGAACCGCGATGGTTTGGCCATCGCCCTCCAGGCTTATCAGGCTCTCCAGGGCATTTCGCATGGATTGAGGATTGGCGTTGTAGCTGTCATCGATGAGATGCCCGCCTCCGGCCAGGCGCAGGCTGGCCATGCGCCCCTGGACTCCCCTGAAATTGGCAAGGCCTTCGGTCACCTCGTGGAGTTTCGTCCCGGCGGCGAGGGCCGCTGCCGAGGCCGCCAATGAATTGATTACCGTGGTCTCGCCCAGACCGCGAACACAAACTTGAGTGCTGCCTTCGGGTGCCACGAGTCTGAAAGAGTGGTGACCTTCGGGCTCCGCCTTGACATCCTCTGCGCCGACATCGGCTCCCGGATCTCGGCCGAAAGTGCGGATGCTGCCGGGTGCTCGGCTGGCTTGGGTCATCGCCAGGGCATCGTCGTGATTCACGATCGCGATGCCTTCGGGGCGGAGTCCAGCAAGGAGGTCGCCTTTTTCTTTGGCGATCTCCTCCTGGCTGCCCAGGAATTCGATGTGCGCAGTGCCGATATTCGTGATCACCCCGATATCGGGATCCGCGATGGCAGCCAGTCGGGCGATTTCGCCTCGATGGTTCATTCCGAGTTCGACGACCGCTTTCCGGTCTTCGTCGTTGCGGCCGAGCAGGCTGAGGGGCAAGCCGAATTCGTTGTTGAGGTTGCCGGGGTTCTTGAGGCAGGGCCCGGAGGTGGAGAGGATGGCGTGAATCAATTCCTTGGTCGTGGTCTTTCCGTTGCTGCCGGTAACCGCAATGACGGGTCCTTCGAAGTTGTTTCGATGGCCTTTGGCAAGCGCGCCCAATGCTGTCGTCGAATCGGCTACGCCGATAATGCATGTGCTTGGGAGACTGGCTTGCTGGCTGAGCCAGGACTCCTCTACCACGAGCCCTCCGGCGCCTCGCTCGAGAGCCGGATCCACGAAAGAGTGACCGTCGTGGCGTTCGCCTCGGATCGCGATGAAGAGTCGTCCGGGCTCGATGGTGCGCGTGTCAATCCCGGCCCCATTGAATCGCTCCGTGGACGCACCCGAAGCCAGGCGGCCTCCGGTCCATGCCACGGCTTCGGCTGCAGAAAAGGGAGCGCTCATCGGGGACTCCGGAGGGCGAGCGCCTTGCGCGCTTCGTCACGATCATCGAAGGGCAGTTTCTGGCTTCCCACGATCTGGTAGTCCTCGTGCCCCTTTCCCGCGAGTACAACCGTGTCCTGGGCTTCAGCGATCCGCACCGCGCATTCGATGGCTTCACGGCGGTCGCTGATGATGGAATAGCGCCCGTGGTGGTCTCCGAGGTCCTCGGGTCTGCAGAGTTCCAAGGTGCCCAGCCCGACCTCTACATCGCGCAGGATTTGTTCCGGGTCCTCGGTGCGAGGATTGTCGCTCGTCGCGATGGTCAGGTCGCTATTGCCCGCCACCGCCTCTGCCATCAGTCGGCGCTTGCCGCGATCGCGGTCACCTCCACAGCCGAAGACTGTGATCACCCTTCCGTTGGACAGCGGCCGGACCGCCTTGATGAGTTTTTCTACCGCGTCCGGCGTGTGGGCGTAGTCGACGATGACAGTAGGGTTGTCTGCCGAGGTGTCGGAAACCACCTCCATGCGACCGG
>JAAZXM010000082.1 GCA_014240165.1 Myxococcales bacterium
CCGCCTGGCCCGCGCCTTGGCTCCATGAGCACAAATACTGGCCTCCGGTCGGACGCGTAGACAACGCCTGGGGCGATCGTCACCTGCTGACCCGCCTCCCCCCCGCCTAGCCCCGGCGGGCGTCGCGTGCCACCCATAGGAAACCCTCGACCATGAAATTCTTCCTCGTCGCACTCGGATTGCTGGCCTGCGTGATGGCGTGGCAGCACCTGCGCTATCTCGACGCCCGGCGAAGTTTCGTCCAGGACCAGCAAGCACTCCTGCATTCCACCTCCAACTTTCATGTCATCACCTATCTCGAGGTCGCCGAAAATACCGAGATCATCCCCGAGGTCGGTCGACTCGCGAAGGCGATCGAGAACGATGGGAGCGGCAAGTTGATCTACGCGGGGCAGGCCGCGTTTACCGTCGATTCGGCCCGTCTCGGGCCCGCGCAGTGGGACGCCACGATCCTGGTGGAGTACCCCTCACGGGATGCCTACGAAAAGGCGGCTCAAACTTCCGCCTATCGAGATGCACTGGCCCCGTTCGCTCGTTCCTATTCCCATGGCATGAAGAGGAACCCGCTCGTCAATCTCGCCCTTCCCCAAGCGCTTCTCGCCGTTCGCCTGGTGGATATCGCCAAGGGGAATTTCAGTGCCACGCCCCTCGAACCTTTGGCCCGACCGGCGGATGCCCCGGTGGAATACGACATGTTGTTGGAACGCGTGGCAACCCTTCGCGGGCTCGCCGCGGTGAACGCCGATGCCATCGTGATCTTCAACCTGATGAAGCCGGGCGACTCCTCCCAGCAGGCAGCCAACAGCGACTATGGAAGCAAGATGATGAGCCGCATGGCGGCCCTGGCCCACGGCCCGGTGCATATCGGCAAAGCCGTCGCATTGGACGGAGATGTCGACTTCAACGACGTCGTCATCGTCTACTACCCTGGGCCCGAGTACTTCGCCGACTTGATGCAAAGCAGCTTCTTCCTCGGCATCGTCGGAGACAAACAACTGGGCGATACCCTGGTTGTCCCCACCGTCCCCATTCTTTCCCAACTCTGATTCGGGCGCCTCATAGACCTCGGCCGAGAGCGAGAAATCTCGCAGACCTGGGCTAGTCTGACCGGCCCATATGTGATTCATCTGCGGGCCGAGGGCCGCGCGGGAAGCCGCGCGTTCAAAGCATCCCAGCCGCCCACCACAGCATCGACGGACAAAAAGGAAATCAATCCATGGAACTCGAAGGAGCATCGGCTCTCGTAACAGGGGGCGCCTCGGGCATCGGCGAAGCCAGCGCCCGTCACCTCTCGGTTCTCGGCGCCCGGCCCGTGATCGCCGATCTGAATGAAGAAAAGGGCAAGGCCGTCGCGGAAGAACTCAAGGGCACCTTCGTCAAGACGGACGTCTCGGATAGCGATCAGGTCCAGGCCGCCGTAGACGCGGCGCTCGAACTCGGCCCCTTGCGCGCAGTGGTGAACGCCGCGGGCCTCGGCAACGCCAACCGAACGGTCAACCGGGAGGGCAAGCCCTTTCCCCTCGACCAATTCGAGTTCGTCATCCGCATCAATCTCATCGGAACCTTCAATTCCCTTCGCCTGGCCGCATCGGCCATGAGCCAGCAGGACCCGTGTGACGGCGAAGGGCAACGCGGAGCCGTAGTCAACATCGCATCGGTGGCGGCCTTCGACGGCCAAATCGGCCAAGCGGCCTACTCGGCCTCCAAGGGCGGCGTGGTGGGCATGACCCTTCCCATCGCGCGGGACCTGGCCGCGGTGGGGATCCGGGTCAACACGATTGCCCCCGGCCTGATCGATACGCCGATCTATGGTTCCGGAGAAGCCTCGGATAAGTTCAAGGCGAACCTGGGTCAGAACGTGCTTTTCCCCAAGCGCCTTGGCGTCGGCAGCGAACTCGCTTCGATGGTAGCCGAGTGCATCACCAACGATTACATGAACGGCGAGGTCATCCGGGTGGATGGCGGCATTCGCATGCCCCCGAAATAGCGCGCCGAAACCGGAGCGCCCCGATCGCGGAGAGAAGAGTCCACCGGGGACAATGCACCCGTTCCCTGGACGCACGCTCCCTGCCCCAGATTTGTGAATCAGAGAGGGATCAAGATGCAGGATTCTGAACGGAGCCTTATTTCCGGCGGCCGGGTATTCACGGGTGATCCCGATCGACCTTGGGCCGAGGCCGTTGCGGTAGAGGCAAACCGCATCGTCTTCGTGGGCGACGCCGCAGAAGCCGAACAAGCCGCGGGCGCCGGCGCCCGACGCATCGATGCCCAGGGCGGGCTCGTCCTGCCGGGCTTCATCGATGGCCATGCTCACCTGGTGATGACCGGAGCGGGGCTCTTGAAGGCCCAGCTTCGCGACGCGCCCGACCTCGGCGAAATCCAGCGCCGCATCGGCGATTGGGCCGAGGCGCATCCGGACGCGACCCGTGTCCTGGGCAGGGGTTGGGTCCACGCCGCGATTCCCGGAGGAGAGCCGACTCGCGCCATGCTCGACGCCGTGGTGCCTGATCGCCCGGCCTATATCGAGTCCTACGACTACCACTCCTGTTGGGCCAATTCCGCAGCGCTCGCGGAACTCGGCATCGATCGGGACACCCCGGATCCGGTTGGCGGGCGCATCGTCCGAGACCCGGACACGGGAGAAGCCACCGGGTACCTGCTGGAAACCGTAGTCACCGAAAGGATCTGGCCGCTGCTCAACCGGGTGAGTGATGAGGAGACCGACCGCCATCTTGCCGCGGCCCTGAAGACCTACGCCGAATCCGGGGTGACGAGTATCGTCGAAATGGCGTTGGAAGAATCCGCCCTACGCGCAATGCTGCGCGCCGCCGAGGCCGGTCAATTGACGGCGCGCGTCGTCGCCCACGCGATCATCCACCGCACCGGCGAAGCCGCGAGCGAACTCGCCCAGGTGGAAGCCGCCACTCGGCTGACCCAGGCCCATCGCGGTGATCATCTTCGCGTGGCGGGCATCAAGCTCATCAGCGATGGCACCATCGACGGCTGCACCGCTGCCCTGACCGAGCCCTATACGAATGGCCAGAATGCCGACCCCATCTGGGATAGCGAATCACTCGACCGCGTGGTGGTCGCAGCCGACAAGGCGGGCTTGCAGATCGCCATCCACGCGATTGGGGACAAAGCGATCCGCTCGGCCCTCGACGCCCTGGAACACGCGGCCCAGGTGAACGGAACGTCGGGCCTTCGGCACCGCATCGAGCACCTTGAATACGCCGACCCCCAGGACATCGAGCGACTGGGAAAATTGGGCGTCACCGCGTCCATGCAGCCCATCCACGCCGACCCGGGCTTCCTTTCCAATTGGGCCGCCATGCTGGGCGAGCAGCGCGCCGAGCAGGGTTTCGCGTGGCCCCTCTATCTGGAGGCAGGCGCCACCCTGGCCTTCGGAACCGATAGCCCCACCGCATCCCACGAAGCCCTGACGAATATGTTCGTTGCGGCCTCGCGAAAATCTCCCGCCGACGCCTCCATTCCCGCCCACCGACCCGACTGGGCGCTCCCCCTGGCGGACGCCTTCCTACACGGCACCCGGGAATCCGCCCGGGCGGCCTTCTTGGAACACACCACCGGCATGCTGCGGCCGGGATTCGCCGCCGACCTGGTGATCCTGGACGGCGACCCCATCGCCGAGGGGCCCGATTCACTCCTCAAGGCAAAAGTACGCCTGACCCTGATGAATGGTGAGATCACGCACTCGGACTGAGACGCGGCTCCCTCATCGGCGCAACTAACTCTCGGGACCGGCCTCGTCGACGCCGCGCATGACATCGAGCGCCGCGCCATCGCCCGGTGCGGGAATCTCCACCACGCGCTCGTCCACATCGTCGTATTCCAGGCGCAGGGCCCGGCTCATGGTGGCGTGCAGTTCGTAGGTGCACGTGATGTAGGTGAATTCAAGAATCTCCTCATCCGAAAGTCCCTCGCGAAGCCGCTCGAAGGTCGCGTCTGCCACCCGGCCGCCGTCGAGTACCAGGGCGTCGGTGTAGGCGAGCACCGCGCGCTCCAAATCGCTGAAGCAATCCGCGGTTTGCCAGGCGGGGATCGCCTCGACCTGGGCTTCGCCAAAACCCACCGAACGCATCGCCTTGCAATGCTGGGAAAAAACGAATTGGCTTCCGCGCAGGTACCCGGCGCGGGTTTGGCCGAGTTCGCGCAGCTTCGGATCGATTTTTCGCTTCGGGCTTCGATAGAGCGCAAAGCCCGCCACCGCGTGGCGAAAGACATCGGGCACGACAGCGAAGACCGTCCACCAATTGCCCGGGGTTCCCGTCTCGGTTCCGGGCTCCGCCACCGGGTCGCGGTCGCCGAAGAGCATGTCGTAGAGTTTCAGGATGTCGTCGGGCGCTTCGGATCGGGGCACTTGCTTCAAGCGGGGCATGGGTGTTCTCCTGGGTCGGCTGTTTCGATCGCCACTCGGGCGCGGGGGACAGATCGGAGCATCCCCCAGGTTCGGTGCGACCTCCACCCGCGCTTCAGTGGGAGTCGTCGGGATCGCCGCGCACGCGTCGGGACCGTTTCAAATTCGAGTGCTGACGCTTGGCTTCGCGTTGACGCGCCCGGGAAGCAGTAGTGGGCCGGGTCGGTCGCCGCGTACGCGGAACTGCCAGGGCTTCGGCCACGATATCCCCCAGCCGAGACCGGGCTTCCTCGAGGTTGCGCGCGCGGCTTCGGGACGCCTCGGCGTGAACCAGCAGTTCCCCCGAGCGCGTCAGCCGCGAACTCAGGCGATCCAGTAGCCGGCCGCGTTGGCGCTCATTGAGCACGGCGCTGCTGCGGATATTCCAGCGCAAGCTCACCCGGGTGGCGCTCTTGTTGACATGCTGGCCGCCCGGACCGCTCGAGCGACTCGCCGCCTGGCGCAATTCGCCGGCGGGAATGCTCAGGCCGGAGCTCACCTCGAGATCAAGGTCCGCCACGGTGCGGCTCCCCATACTCTGTCCCGGGCCAGCGCCGCGTATCCACGACGGATCAGGGCTCCACCAGGACTTTGCATTGGGCCGCGGGCTTCTTGAGCCCTTCGAAAGCCTCGGGCAACTCGGCCAGGCCCACCTCGTCCGTGACCATGGGCCAGGGATCGATCCGGCCGCTGGCCATCATCTCCAGGGTCAGGGCGAAATCGTCCTTGCGATAGGCCAACACGAATTGAAGCTGCAATTCCTTCACCAACGCCGCGCCGGGAACCCAGGTATCGGGTTGCATGCAGAGCCCGGCCACGACCACCTTCGAGCGAGGCGCGGCGAGGCCGACGCATTGGCCCAGCAGACCCGGCACGCCCACGCATTCGAAGATCACGTCGACACCGCCCCGGGGTTTTTCAGCCAGGATGGGCGCAGCGCTCGAGGCGCCATCCACGGTCGCGGTCGCCCCCATGGCCTCGGCCATGGCTCGGCGACCCTCCGCCGGTTCACTCACCAGAACACCGCGCGCGCCAAAGAAGCGAGCCCAGAGCGTCACGGCCAGGCCAATGGGGCCCGCACCGACAACCATGACCTCCTGGCCGGGGGAAAGGCCCGCCCGCTGAACGGCGTAGAGCCCCACCGCCAGGGGTTCCGCCAGGGCGCCGTGACGAAAATCGATGCCCTCGGGCAAACGCACGGTCTCATTGCTCCCCACCCGGACGTACTTCGCATAAGCGCCCGGCAACTGGCCCAGGCCCATGATCTCCACTCGGGGACAACGAATCGGATCGCCCGACAAGCAGACCGCGCACACCCCGCAACCGATGCTGGGGATGGCGGTGACCGCATCTCCCCGCTCGAAGCCACCCTTGGCCTCAGCGCCCACCTCCACGACCTCTCCTGCGAACTCATGGCCCATGATGCAGCCCGAAGGCAGCGTGCCTGAGCTGGCGGCGTGGAGATCCGAGCCGCAGATGCCGCAGCACTTCACCTCCACCACCAGGTCCCGGGGCCCGGGCGTGGGGTCGGGTACGTCCTCGATCACAAGCGGTTGATTCGCGGCGCGAAAGACGGCGGCCTGCATCGTGCTCTCCTCGAAACCCGGCCCTTTCGTCGACGCCATGACAGAGGGCGCGCGACCCAAAGAAAGCCAAGAGATGAAGAGCCTACTCAACCCGGCGACGATCGGCTGGAACCGGAGGGCTGCGGGTGGCGACCCGAGCGGCCCCTTGCGCCGGGCGCGGTATGCTGGAGCGCCCCGCTCCGAGCTCATTTTCGGGGCCCGAGAGGAGAAGAGCATGCGCGCTGCCCTGGTGGAAGCTCCCGGCTCCCCGATGAAAATCGACGAGATCCAAATCGCGGAGCCCGGCCCGGGCCAAATCCGCGTGGCGGTCAAATATTGCGGCTGCTGTCACTCGGATCTCTCCATCGCCGAGGGCACCTTTCCTGCCCCCACCCCCATCGTGCTGGGCCACGAGGCGTCGGGCATCGTCGATGCCGTGGGCCTCGGTGTCAGCCACCTGAAGCCCGGCGATCGCGTGGTTCTGACCCCCGCTCCGCCGTGCGGCACCTGTTATTGGTGCGTCCGGGGCGAAGCCAGCAGTTGCGTGAACTCCCTGGCGATCATGACCAACCAACTCGCCGAGGGCGAAACCGGGCTCGCCCGGGGCGACGAAACCGTCTACCGCGGGGTCGGGCTCGCCGCCTTTGCGGAGTACGTGCTCACCCAGGCCACGGGTGCCGTGAAGATCCACGACGAGGTCCCCCTCGAGGTGGCCTGCGTGGTGGGATGCGCGGTGCAGACCGGCGTGGGCTCGGTGATCAACACGGCCCAGGTCGTGGAGGGATCCACCGTCCTGGTGATGGGCCTCGGCGCCATCGGGCTCTCGGTTGTGCAAGGGGCTCGCCTGGCCTCGGCTTCGCGCATCATCGTTTCGGATCCCGTCGGTCAACGGCGCGAAGTGGCGGGCGCCCTGGGCGCAACCGATTTCATCGACCCCACCCAGGACGATGTCATCGAACGCGCCCAGACCCTCACGGGCGGCATCGGGGTCGACTATGCGTTCGAGTGCGCGGGACGCGGCGAACTCATCCAAACCGGCTTCCTCGCCGCCCGCAACCGCGGCACCATCGTGTGCGTGGGCGCGCCGCCCATCACCGACAGCATCACACTCTCGCCTGCGGCGCTCTTCGTCATGAGCGAAAAGCGGCTGATGGGCACGCTCCTCGGCAGCTGCAACTCGCTACTGGAAATTCCGCGGCTGATCGGTCTCTACCAGGCCGGCCGGCTGGACCTGGAGGCCTTGATCACGGCCCGGCGACCGCTGGAGGAGATCAACGAGGCCATGGCGGACCTCAGTGCAAGCCGGGGCGTCCGCACTGTGCTCGAAATCTGAAAGCTGGGCCAGCGGGGGAACCGCGCGAAGCCACCCGGCCTCCCAATGAAGCCGCGGGGGGCCTGCCCCAATCGAAAGGGCTTCCGAGGTATCCTCTCCCGAGGGCGGGGAGCGGGCCCCGCGCGGACCAAACCAGATGCCTTCAGAAAGGTTTCATTCGGCATGAATCAGATCGGCAAGCTTTCGGAGCGCGAGGTGACCGACCGGGACCTCTACCTGCGCCGCCGAGATTTTCTCGCCACCGGGGCCCGAGCCGCCATGCTGGCGAGCCTGCCCGGGCTTGCCGCCTGTGGCGGCGACCCGCCCGCCCAGGCCTCGGAAGCGAGCCCCCCGGCCGGCACCCGGGCGCTGGCCCACGTCGTGCCCGCCCCCGAACGTTTCCGCACCGACGAGCCCCAGACCCCGCGCGAGGACGCCACCACCTACAACAACTTCTACGAGTTGGGGACCGACAAGGACGACCCCGCGCGCAACGCCCACAGGCTCCGCACCCAACCCTGGTCCGTCGCCCTGGAGGGCGAGATCGCCAAGCCGGGGCTCGTCCCGCTGGAAGACCTGCTCCGTCCCCACGCCCTCGAAGAGCGGATCTACCGCCTGCGCTGCGTCGAGGCCTGGTCCATGGTAATTCCCTGGGTCGGCATTCCCCTGGGCGATGTCCTGCGCCGGATGAACCCCACCTCGAAAGCGCGCTACGTCGCCTTCGAGACGCTCTACGACCCCGAGCAATTGCCCGGGCAAAAACGCCGAGTGCTGGATTGGCCCTACCGCGAAGGGCTGCGGATCGACGAAGCCATGCATCCGCTCACGCTCCTCGCCGTGGGGATGTACGGCGAAACCCTGCCGGGCCAGAACGGCGCGCCACTTCGCCTGGTGGTGCCCTGGAAATACGGCTTCAAGAGCATCAAGTCCATCGTGAGCATCCGGCTGCAAGCGGACGAACCCGTCACTTCCTGGAATCAATCGGCGCCCGGGGAGTACGGCTTCTATGCCAACGTGAACCCCGAGGTCAGCCACCCGCGTTGGAGCCAGGCCCGGGAACGGCGCATCGGCGACTGGCGCAAGCGCCCCACCCTCGCCTTCAACGGCTACGGGGACCAGGTCGCAAGCCTCTACGCGGGGATGGATCTGCGACGGAATTACTGACGTGAAGCTCGGCGATCGATCGGTCCGCATCGCGGTGGCCGCCGCCGGACTGCTTCCCCTGGCCCTCGGCATCTACGATTTCGCCCGGGACGGCCTCGGCCCCGAACCCGTCGAGGAGATCACCCATCGCAGCGGGGAATGGGCGCTGCGCATGCTGCTGCTCGGCCTTTGCATCACCCCGCTCCGACGGATCTTTGGGGTGACGGGGCTGCTCCCCCATCGGCGCACCCTGGGCCTTCTGGCCTTCCTCTACGCCAGCCTTCATTTCCTCACCTACCTGGCCCTGGACCTCGAGTTTCGGCCGGGGGAATTGGCCGAGGATCTCCGCGAACGGCCCTTCATCGCGGTCGGCTTCAGTGCGCTGGTGCTGATGACCCCCCTGGCGCTGACCTCCACTCGGGGCTGGATCCGCCGGCTCGGCAGGCGCTGGCGAAAACTCCACTGGCTGGTCTATCCCGCGGTGGTGCTGGCAGCGGTGCATTTCGTCTGGTCCGCCAAGGCCGACTGGCTCGAGCCGGGCATCTACGCCGGCGTGGCGGCCGCGCTCCTGGCCACCCGGCTCGTCCCGATGCTCGGGCGAAAGTGGCCTAACTATGCAACGCTTCCGCCCGCCCGGAGCGCCGGGGACAAAGCCTCGAATGCCCGGGCGAAGACGCCGCACGCGAACGAATCCAGCCCGGCGGAAGGAAAAACACCCTGAGCGACCAAGACCTTCTTCCCGGGAGCCCCGGCGAGCCCGCCGCCGATCCCGCCGCGGAATACGGTGAGGACGTCCGCGTGCTCGATGTCGGCGGACGGCGCTTCCTGCTCGTGGGCACTGCCCATATCTCCCAACAATCTGTCGACCTGGTTCGGAAGGTCATCGAACGGGAGCGGCCGGATTGCGTGTGCGTCGAACTCGACCGCCAGCGCTACGAGGCGCTTTCCGAGGAGAAGAGCTTCGCCGCCCAGGACCTGCGCACGGTGATCCGCAACCAACAACTCGCGGCCCTGCTCATGAACCTGCTCCTGGCCAGCTACCAAAAACGCCTGGGGATGAAGCTTGGGGTCACCCCGGGCAAGGAACTCCTGGAAGCCACCCGGGCCGCCCAGGAATGCGATATCCCCATCGAACTCTGCGACCGGGACGTACGCGTCACCCTGCGCCGGGCCTGGGGGGCCATCTCTTTCTGGCATAAATTGCAGCTGGCGTCGGGTGTCCTGGCCAGCGCGTTCGAGGACAGTGAGATCAGCGAGGCCGAACTCGCGCGGATTCGCCAACAGGACGTGCTCTCGGAATTGATGCGCGAACTCGGCGAAGCCATGCCCCGGCTCAAGACCAGTTTGATCGACGAACGCGATGCCTACCTGGCCCAGAAGATCCGCGCCTCAGCGGGGCAAAAAATCGTGGCCGTGGTGGGCGCCGGCCATATCGAGGGCATGTCCCGGGCCATCGAAGCCGAGCAGGACATCGATCTCGCCGACATCGAAACCGTCGCGCCGGTCTCCCCGATCTGGAAATGGGTGGGCTGGGCGATCCCGGCGCTGATCATCGGCTCCATCGGCTGGATCGGCTATTCCCAGGGCTTCGCCCGGGCGGAGGAGAGCGCGATCTACTGGTTCCTCGCCAACTCGATTCCCACCGGGATCGGGGGGCTGCTCGCCCTGGCCCATCCCCTCACCACCTTGGCCGCGTTTTTCGCGGCGCCCTTCACCAGCCTGACCCCGGTGATCGGCGCGGGCTATGTGGCCGCCTTCGTGCAGACCTGGTTCGTCCCCCCCACGGTGAGCGAAATCCAGGGCGTCGGGGAAGACATCGCCACCGTGAAGGGTTGGTGGTCGAACCGCCTGCTCCGCATTCTGCTCGTCTTCATCCTCACCACCCTGGGCAGCGTGATCGGCACCTGGGTGGGGGGCTTCGAGATCGTCCGCAACCTCTTCGGCTAGTGGGCCCACTCGGGCACGCTAGGTTCCCGCCATGACCGGGGCTCTGGAACACCTTGGACAGGCGGGGCCGCTCCTGACCCTGGCGGTGGTGATCGGGGTGGGGGTCAGCCTGGGCGGAGTCGCCCGGCGCTTCGGCCTGCCCGGGGTCACGGGGCAGATCCTCGCCGGCGTATTGATGGGGCATGCGGGCCTCGGCCTCTTTGATCCCGACGCCCTGGGCGGGCTGGAACCCCTGACCCACCTGGCCCTGGGCCTGATCGCGGTGACGGTGGGCGCCCATCTCAATATCCGGCGTCTGCGCAACGCCGGGCGGCGCCTGGTCTTCCTACTGCTGGCCGAGTCCGTGGTCACGCCCCTCGTGGTCTTCGGTGCCCTCGTCCTGCTGCCGGGGAGCACACCGCACCTTTCCCTGCTGCTGGCCACCATCGCCATCGCGACGGCCCCCGCCACCATCGTGGCGGTGGTGAAGGAGACGCGCTCCAAGGGGGTCTTCGTCAAGACCCTGGTGGCCGCCGTGGCGCTCAACAACATGGCGTGCATCGTGCTCTTCGAGGTGGCGCGAAGCGCGGGCTCCAGCCTGCTGGGACCCGGGCTGCCCGCGGTGGGAAGCGCAGCGGCAGGCGCCCTGGGCGAACTGCTCGTAGCAGCGAGCATCGGCGGCGGCGTGGCCCTCGCCATGGATCAATTCGCCCGGCTCGCGGTGCGCCCGGAGCGTGTCACCACAGGGGCGGTGCTCGCCCTGGTCTTCACCACCGGGCTGGCCACCACCCTCGAGGTCTCGCCCCTGCTGGCGTGCCTCGTGCTCGGCATCGTACAGACCAATATCACCCGGGCCCGAAGTCACCTGGTGGACTCGGTCTTTGCCAATTTCGAACCCACGATTCTCGCCATTTTCTTCACCCTGGCGGGCATGCACCTGGACACGATTCACCTCCAGCACGCGGGCTATATGGCTGCCGCCTACTTCTTCGCCCGGGTCACGGGCAAGCTGCTTGCGGCGGGCGCCGCCATGCGCCTGGCGGGCGCCACCGAGCGGGTCCGGCGCAACCTGGGCGCCGCGCTGATCCCCCAGGCGGGGGTGGCGGTGGGCCTGGTCATCGTGATTCAAAACGACCCCGCCCATGCCCACCTGGCCGGCCTGCTCAGCGCCGTGGTGCTCTCAGTGGTGACCGTCAACGAGATTCTGGGGCCGATCTTCACCCGCATGGCCCTGGGCCAGGCGGGTGAGATCGGCAAGGACCGCCTGCGGGTGATCGATTTTCTCCAGGAGGAAAACATCGTCACGGATTTCGAGGCCGAGAACAAGGAAGAGGCCATCGTCGCCCTGGTGGACCTGCTCATCATCAGCCATGACCTCAAGGACATCGATCGCGACGACCTGCTCGCCAGCATCCTGGGCCGGGAGGCCCAGGCCTCCACTTGCCTGGGGGGCGGGCTTTCGGTCCCCCACGGCATCCTGCCCGGGGGCTACCCCATGGTGGGCGTCATGGCGTTGTCCCGGCGTGGCCTCGCTTTTGATACCCCGGACCGCAAGCCCGTCCACTGCATGGTTCTCCTGGGGACCTCGCCCGAGGAACGCGACCGCCACCTGCAGGTGCTCGCCACCCTGGCGCGCACCGTGGGCCTGGGACCGGATTTCCAGGATCAGCTCTTCAACGCCACCAGCGCCGCCCACGCGAGCGAATTGCTGCACGGCGAAGAATTCGAGGATTTCAACTATTTCCTGGAAAGCCCGGATGAAAATGGCACGCCCGCTTAGGCGAAGAGCGCCGGGATGCCCGGCCGGCCCCGGCCGCGCGTGGTAGACTCGGCGTCTCCCTCCCCCGGGCAGCAAATCAGCCAAGCGAAAACGCCGGATGCCCGTCCGCGCGAAGCCAGGAGGTGCGAGGGGAATGAGACAATACCTTGAGCTGCTGGAAGAAGTCCTCGCCCGGGGCGACGCCAAGGGCGACCGCACCGGCACAGGCACCCTGAGCCTCTTCGGCACCCAGCTTCGCTTCGACCTCAAGGCCGGCTTCCCTCTGCTCACCACCAAGAAGATCCACCTCAAGAGCGTGATTCACGAACTGCTCTGGTTCATCTCGGGCGATTCGAATATTCGCTACCTCCAGGAACACGGCGTGACGATCTGGGATGAATGGGCCGATGAGAACGGCGACCTCGGCCCGGTCTACGGCTCCCAATGGCGCAACTGGCCCACGCCGGGCGAGCGCCAGGAAGGCATCGACCAACTCACCGAAGTGATCGCGCGCATTCGCACCGAGCCCGACTCCCGGCGGCTGATCGTCAGCGCCTGGAACGTCGCCGAAGTGCCGCGCATGAAGCTCCCGCCCTGCCATATGCTCTACCAGTTCAATGTCACGAACGGGCGGCTTTCCTGCAGCATGTACCAACGCAGCTGCGACCTCTTCCTGGGGCTGCCCTTCAATATCGCGTCCTACGCGCTGCTCACCCAGATGGTCGCCCAGGTGACGGACCTCGAGCCCGGTGAATTGATCATTTCCCTGGGCGACGCTCATATCTATTCGAACCACCTGGATGCGGTGAACACCCAACTGGCCCGCACCCCCCGCGAACTGCCCACCATGCGGCTGGATCCCTCGCGCAAATCGATCTTCGATTTCCGCTACGAGGATTTCCACCTGGAGGGCTACGACCCGCACCCGCGCATTTCAGCCCCCATCGCGGTCTAAGCTCCGTGCGGGTGTCCATCGTGGTGGCGGTGTCGGAAAACGGCGTAATCGGGGCGCGGGGCGGCCTGCCCTGGGACCTGCCCGATGACCAGCAATTCTTCAAGGATCTGACCCTGGGCGGGCATATCGTGATGGGCCGGGGCACGCACGATTCCGTGGGCCGCCTGCTGCCCAGGCGCACGACGCTGATCGTTTCGCGCAATCCCGAATTCCGCGTGGAGGGCGCCCACGTCTTCCCCTCCTTCGGCGCGGCTGCGGACTGGGCCCGGCAAGAGGGCGTGACCGAACTCTTCGCCGTGGGGGGAGCCAGTGTCTACGCCGCCGCCCTGCCCGTGGCGGATCGCCTCTACCTCACCCGGGTCCACGCCCGGGTCGAGGGAGAAACCCGAATGCCCGGACCATCGGATCCCGGCGAAGCCGGCTATCGCCTGATCGCCGAAGAGCGCCACCCGGTCGATGCACGACACGCCCACGCTTTCACGTTTCAAACCTGGGAGCGAGATGGCGCGCCTGGGAACACGGACACCGCGACCGGCTGATTTCGCTTAGCCAAAAACCAGGCCGCAACTCGAGCACTCGAGGGCATCCCCGGTCAGGGGCGTATCGCAAGCCGGGCAGGCTTCGCCGCCGCTGGAGATCGGAGCGGCCTCGGCTTCGAAGAGCGCGAAGATCTCTCGGTCGATGACCCGGGCCGCCTCCAGGTCTGCGGGCAGCACCCAGGTGCCATAGAGGGTCTCGCCCCCGAAACGCTTGGGATCGATTCCGCCCTCTTCCACGCTCCGGGTATCGGGCTCCACGCGGTGGGCGATCCCCACCTGGGTCAGGGCATCGGAGATGGCTCGGGTCCAGGGCAGCGGCCCCACGCGCACGCACTCGAGTGCGCTCACCTCGGGAAAGTCTTCGGGCTCGGGCTCCGGCGGCAGAGAATGCGGCGTGACCAGGGCCACGCCGCAACTCGCACACTCGAGCACCGAGAGCGTGAACTCATCTCGGCAGGACGGACAGACTAGAAAATCGTAGGCCACGGTGCCTCCAGAACAGGGTCGACTCCGAGCCTGCCCCACGAAGACCGTCACCGCTAGGCCGGAAACCGCCTTGGCCCGGCCGCTTGGCGTTATACTCGGCCGATCGTGTCCGCTTCCCCCGATTCCTCCGATTCCTCGATAGCAACCGCCCGGACGCCCCGACCGGCTCAACTCGTCCGGGCCCTTTCCGGCGGCGGCGGCATCAGCGCGCGGGTGCTGATCGGCAGCAACCTGGTGGCGGACGCCATGTCGCTCCGCGCTCTGGCCCCCACCGCGGCCAATGCCCTGGGGCGCGCGCTGATGGGCGCGGTCCTGATCGCCGTGGGGCCCAGCGCCGAAGCCGAAGACCAGAGCGAGCGCCCGGGCAGCGAGGGCGAGAGCGTGCAGCTGCAATTTCGGGGCGACGGGCCCCTGGGCACCGTGCTCGCCATCTCGGACGCCCGGGGCCGGGTGCGCGGAACCGTGGACCAACCCGCCGCCGATCTCTCCCTGGCCGATGGAAGCCCGGACGTCGCCCGGGCCATTGGCCTGGGCACGCTCACCGTGGTGCGCCACCGGCCCGGGGC
>JAAZXM010000083.1 GCA_014240165.1 Myxococcales bacterium
GAAGTCCTGGCGGGAACCGACCCGAATTCGGGTGGCCCGCCGCCGGCGGTGCCCCTGACAGCGCTGGAAGGTCAGCTTGTCTTGATCCTGGGGATGCTGGCCACCGGTGCATGGATGGCTCTGCGGCGTCGATCGGAGTGGTACGGCGCCGGGATGCGCTGAGTTCAACGCAGATCCCAGGGCTCCGCTCATCCGGTGGAGATTTAGCGAACCTCGAACGAGTAACGCCGCAGGGGTATGGCGGTGAGTTCGTCGGTGCGCAGTTCGACGATATGGCGGCCCGGGGCGAGAAGTTCGGAAGCGATCTCGACCCGCACCTCGCCCGGGTCGGCGCGCTCCCCGGAGATCTGGAGGGGCGCGTGGTTCTCGCCGTAGAGCCAGATGGAATTGATGCCGATGCCGGTGGCCTCTTCGGAAAGCGCGAGACGGAGCGTCAGGAACTCTCCCACCCCGCCAGCGCCCAACTCGACGAGGGCCTCTTCCCCGCGTATCAGCCGAAGTTCATGGGCCGGCAAGGGCGGGGAGTCGGTCGCTGGAGAGGCGAGGACCCGGGCACCTTCCCCCTTCATAGGTGCGGCGGCTTCTCGCTGCATCGCCCAGCCACCGGCCAGCAAGATCAGGGCGGCGACGGCGAAGAGCGCCGCCTTCGAGCCGCTTGCCCCGCCTTCCGTATCCCCGTTCTCGGCCATCTCATTCTCCCGCCTCGGCCGTCGGCTCGGGGTTTTCCTCGCCCCCAAGCCGTCGTGGCACCCGGGAGGCAACGGCTTGATGCACCCGGAAGGGCCCCGCCGGACAGGCCTGCTGCGCTAGCCTAGCCCGCCATCGAGCGAACCCCAGTCGCGAATCCGACTCGGAGCCCCCTCCTGCGGTCGGGGGCTCGGCGGAGCGGCCAGGGGTGGGGAACCGGAGGCCCTCCAGGCCCAGTTCCGTGTTCCCGAGGCTCGTGATTTCTACTCCCGGCCCGGATCGAGAATCCATGGACACCGCGCTTGCCCCAGACAACTCGCCCGCGAATCTCAGCCGTCTTTCGAGAGGCTTTGCGGTCCTGGCTGCGCTGACATTTTGCTTGATCGTCGTGGGCGCCCTGGTGCGGGCCAACGGTGCGGGGCTGGCCTGTCCGGATTGGCCGCTCTGTTTCGGCGAGGTCGTCCCTGAATTCGATCTCAAGGTGGCCTTCGAATGGGGACATCGCGTATTCGCGTCTTTTGTCAGCCTGGGTCTTCTGGTCCTTTCCGTGATGAGTTGGCACCTGCCCCCGATGCGCGGGCGGCTCGGAGCGGTCTGGCTGCTGCTCGCAGTACAGATCGTCTTCGGCGGCCTCACGGTTCTGCTCTCCCTGGCGCCGTGGACGGTGACCGTCCACCTGATCCTGGGCAATCTTTTCTGTCTCAGCCTGCTCTGGATTTCCCGGGACCTGTCAGAGGATTTCGGCGCCCGGCGGCGCGCACTCGAAATCCCCGCCGCTTTGGGATGGCTCGTGATGGCGGTTGCGGTGACGGTGGGGCTCCAGATGGTTCTGGGGGGCTGGGTCTCGAGTCATTATGCGGGGCTCGCCTGCATCGACTTTCCCACCTGCGACGGCAAGGAAATCGTCCCCACCCTGGAGGGCGGAGTGGGAATGCACGTTCTGCATCGGCTCAATGCCTTCCTGCTGCTCGCGCTCTATGCCGCCACGGCGTACTTCGCCCGGGGGCGCAGGCGAATTGGTGTGCTCGCCCAATTTGGCCTGGTGCTGACGCTGGCCCAGATCGGGGCGGGCGTGGCCAACGTTCTCTTTCTGCTGCCGATCCCGGTGACAGCGCTGCATAGCGCCCTGGCGGCGGCTATTGTTCTCGCCACCGCGATGTTGGTCCGGGAAGCCCTGGGGGCGCGGAGCGCGCCGGTCGAAGTCAACCCAGAGCCGCAGATGGTCGAGGTTCGATGAGCAGCCCTGCCAGCTATATCGCATTGACCAAGCCGCGCATTTTGCCGCTGGTGCTCTTTTCGGGCTTGCCGGCCTTGGTTCTCGCCGCGGGGGGTTGGCCCGCGCCCGCCTTGATCCTCACGACCCTGATCGGAACGGCGTTCTCGGCGGCGGCAGCGAATTCCCTGAACAGTTACCTGGAGCGTGATCGGGACGCCCTGATGGAGCGCACCCAGGCGCGACCGCTGCCTTCGGGTGCGATTCGCCCAGCCCCTGCGCTTGTCTTCGGGCTCGTCCTGGCGGTGCTCGGGGTGGGGCTTCTCTGGGCGACCGTGGGCCAATTGCCCGCACTGATCTCCGTCGCCGCCCTCTGTATCTACATCTTCGTCTACACACTCTGGCTCAAGCCGAGAACTTCATTCGCAGTGATCGTGGGCGGGATCTCCGGCGCCATCGCGCCCCTGATCGCCGACGCTGCCGTGGACGGCCATGTGGGCATGGCGGGCTGGTTGCTCTTCGCGATCATTTTCATCTGGCAGCCGCCCCATTTCTACGCGATCGCGCTCTTTCGCCGGGAAGACTACGCCCGCGCGGGCTTCCCCATGCTTCCGGATACGATTGGCGAAGAGGCCACCTATGACCGGATCCTGATCTGGTCCCTGCTCCTGATCCCCTTCACCCTGGCTCCCTTCGTCCTGCTGGATCTGGGCTATTTCTATCTCGCCGCAGCCGTCGTATTGGATGGGTTCTTCCTCCAGCGCGCCTGGCAACTGCGCAAGCTGCGGAATATCGACGCGGCCCGGGGTCTTTTCTTGATGTCCCTGGTGCAATTGCTCGGCCTCTTCACCGCGATGATCGTCGACCTCGCGCTGGGGGCCTGGCTCGGGGCGTGATCAGCTCGGGCCCGGTTCGGTTCGGCGTCGCCAATCATCCGCAGTGAGACGGTAGAGCCTGTGCCGACGCAAGTGATGGCCTTCGGGCACCGCGGGGTGGTCGAAGTCGTCCGCGGGGTTTCGCCGCATCCCGAGCCCGCGCATCAATCCCCAGGAGCGGGTATTGGCGGAAACCGTGAGCGAGACGATTTCGTCCAGGCCCAATTGCTCGAAACCGTGGCGTAAAGCGGCGCGGCCCGACTCGCTCGCATAGCCCTGGCCCCAGGCTTCGGGCGCGAAGCCCCATCCGATCTCGACTGCCGGGGTGAAATGAGAGACGAAGTTGACCTGCACGAGCCCCAGGTATCCGATCAGGGGCGCGCCTTCCGCGGGCTCGATCGCCCAGATGCCGTAGCCATGATCGGAAAAATGTTTCCGGTTGCGCTCGATCCACTCGGCGCACTGCTTCTCGCTGAGAGTCGATGGAA
The DNA here is from genome assembly GCA_014240165.1 of Myxococcales bacterium. Classification (GTDB taxonomy): domain Bacteria; phylum Myxococcota_A; class UBA9160; order UBA9160; family UBA4427; genus JAZXM01. Next base: position 3,264 of record JAAZXM010000083.1, read on the forward strand.
AATGCTCCCGAACCCGCGGGTCGGCGCAGATACGCGCGAAGGGGCCGAGATCGTCATCTCGCCACTCGCGCATTTTCAGCCGCTTGGTTTCGATCATTCTTTTCGTTTTCCCCATTTGATTCCGCGAACTGGAAAACGGGCGTCTCGTCTGCGTTATCGCAGCTAGCGGTACGCCATGCTGGGCAGCCAGGTGACGATGACCGGCCAGAAGAAGAGCACCACCAGACCGAGGAATTGGAGCGAAATGAAGGGTACGGCGCCGCGGTAGATCGTGGGCGCGCGGATTCCTTCGGGCGCAACTCCCTTCAGATAGAAGAGCGCGAACCCAACCGGGGGCGTCAGGAACGAGGTCTGCAGGCAGACCGCGAAGAGCACGGTGAACCAGACGAGGTCGAAGCCCAATGCCTGCACCGCGGGTGCCACCAGGGGGAGCACGATCAGGGTGATCTCGATCCAATCGAGAAAGAAGCCGAGCAGGAAAGTGAAGAAGAGAATCACGATCACAGTGCCGTGCGGACCCACGGGCAGATCGAGGAGTGCGTGGTGGATCAGTTCGTCTCCTCCCAGGCCACGTAACACCAGCGAATAGGCGGTAGCGCCCAGGAAAATCGCGAAGACATAGCCCGTGGTGCGCGTGGTTTCGGTGAGTACTTCGCGCAGAACGGGTCGAGAGAGTTTTCGCTTCCAGGCCGCCAGTGCGAGGGCTCCGGCTGCGCCCACGCCGGCGGCTTCGGTGGGTGTGGCCACGCCGAAGAAGATGCTTCCGAGTACGAGCATGATCAGGCCCAGGGCCGGAAGGACGACCTGGGCGACGTCGGCCACCATGCGCCAGTCCGGGGCGGGGGCATCGCTCGGGGCGGGTGCTGCCGCGGGGCGGATCGCCGCATAGACCAGGATATAGGCGATATAGAGTCCGCCCAGCAGCATACCCGGCAGGAGTGCACCCATGAAGAGGTCGCCCACCGACATGGCCAGGCGATCCGCCATCAGGACCAACATGATGCTGGGCGGGATCAGGATGCCCAGGGTTCCCACCGCGCAGACGGTGCCGGTGGCGAGCTCCGGCTTATATCCCTGGTCCAGCATGGCGGGCAGGCCGAGCAGGGCCAGTAGAACCACCGAAGCGCCGATGATCCCGGTGGTGGCCGCCAGCAAGATTCCGATCAGCGCGACGGTGACGGCCAGGCCTCCGCGCACCCGGCCGAAGAGCCGGGCGATATTCTTCATCAACTCCGCTGCGATCCCCGAGCGATCGAGGAGCAGTCCCATCATGATGAACATGGGGAGCGCGACCAGGACCCAATTGTTCATGAGATCCCAAATTCGCTCTACGGTCAGGGAAGTGTACGCCCAGTCTACACCGGTGTAGATCCCGAGATCCTGCTCGAAGACGATGGCGAGAGCCGTGAACAAGACGGCCAGGCCCCCGAGTACCCAGCCGACGGGGAAACCGGTCATGATCAATGCGATGAAGAGGACAAACATCGCGATGGCGAGAAATTCTCGGGGCTCCAAAGCGTCAGCCTCGCAGCTCTTCTTCGCCGGGTCCGAAGAGCCGACGGCCCAGACGCAGGAGCCGGGAGATGAAAGCGAGGGCCACGGCGGCGAAACCCAGGGGTAGGGCGCTCTTGATGATGAAGCGTCCCGGCAGGCCGCCGGGGGATGGGGAGACTTCGCGAGCCGCGAAGGATTCGGCCACGAAGGGAATGCTGAAAAAAAGAACCAGGGCGCAGAAGGGCAGCCCCAAAAGGAGAATCCCATAGAAGTCGATCCACGCCTGCATCCGCGGGGAGAGCCTTTCGTGAAGCACGTCCACCCGAATATGGCTATCGCTTCTGACGCACAAAGCGATTGCGCCCAGGAAGCCCACGGCATAGAGATGCCACTGGGCCTCCTCGAACTCGATTCTTCCCGAACCGAAGGCGTAACGAAGCAGAACATTCAGGACGATGACGGCGAGCAGGACGAGCCAGATCCAGGAAAGGAATTCGCCCGCACGCTGGAGGAAATGATCGATGGCCGCCGACCCACGGGTTTCGGGGAGGGCGCGGCCGGGTGCGGAGCGGCTGCCAGGCCGGGCTTCGGGGCTGGTCTCTTCGCCGCTGCTCATCGCGCCCGAGGATAGGCGATGTTCTTCCAGCGGTCGTAGCTCCGCTGGAAATCGCGTTGAGAGGCGAGGACCCGGGCGAAGTCGGGGTCGCGCTGGGCTTCGTCGGCGAGCACTGCATCGCTTTCCCGCGCCAGGGCATCCAGGATTTTCTCGTCCAGAATTTCCGTTGTCACCCCCTCCGCGGCGTAACCGGCCAGCACCGGCGCCTGGATGGCTTCGGCCCGGGCGAGGTTGCGCGTGACACCGGCAGTGCAGGCGGCATCCAGACTGGCTTGGGTGGCCTGATCGAGTTGTTGCCACCGACCCATGCCCACGACCAGGTGAAAGGCCGTGAAGGGTTGGTGCCAGCCCGGGAAGTAGTTGAATTTGGCGACGCGATCGAAGCCGAGTCGGGAGTCCACCACCGGAAGGGAAAATTCGGTGGCGTCGATGGCACCTCGTTCCAGGGCCTGGAAGATCTCGCCGCCCGGAAGCATGGTGACCGACGCGCCCAGGCGTTGAACCGCTTTGCCGCCGAGTCCCGCAAAGCGAATCTTGAGCCCCGCAAAATCCTCAGGAGATCGCAGGGGTTCTCGGAACCAGCCGGCGGTTTCGGGGCCGATCATCCCGCAGAGGATGGGGTGCAGGTCGAGGCGGGCGTAGATCTCCTCTGCGAGTTGCCGCCCACCGCCCTCGTACCACCAGGCGGTGTAGGCCCAGGGTTCGGGTCCGAAGGGGACTGCGCCGAAGAGAGCCGAGGCGGGGAGTTTGCCTTGGTCATACCCCAGCCAGGTGTAGCCAGCGGGTACCTTCTGGTCGCGAACGGCATCCACGATGCTGAACGCCGGCACGAGTTCTCCCGGTTCGAAGATTTCGATGCGGATGCGCCCGGCTGAGATTGCTTCGAGGGTCTCGCTCACGTAGATCACGTTATCCCCCAACGCGGGCAGGTTCGTCGCGAAGGCGACGGGCAGTCGCCAACGAATTTCCTGGGCCGAGAACGCCTCGCCCGTCTCCGCCTGCCGAGGTGCGGGCCGGAGTGCGAGGGAGGCGAGCAGGCCCACCAGGAAGGCCGTGACCACGGCAAAGAGGGCGGCGCGGTTGGACAACATGGCGGCGGACCTCATCAGGGCAGGAGGAACCCGGACTCTAGCTTCGATCCATCCGAGGCATCAGTTTCGGCGTCACTCTAGGGGGCAAGGAGCGACGTTTCGTAATCCTCGGGTGCCCGCAGACCGAGAAGGTGAAGCACCGTGGCGGAGACGTGGGCGAGTTCGGCATCCGGAGCGGTGGCGGCCAGGCGCAGCGAATGGCCCGGGGCGTAGACGTAGAGGGGCACCGGGTTGAGGGTATGACTGGTCTTCACCGCCACTTCGCCCTGGGGATTTCTTTTGGGTTCTCCGCTCGCATCTTCGACTTCGAACATGCAATCGGCATTGCCGTGATCCGCGGTGACGAGAAGGGCCCCGCGCATCCCCTCGATGACCGGTAGCAGGCGACCGATTTCGCGGTCGACGCATTCCACCGCCTGCACCGACGCATCCAGGTTGCCCGTATGCCCCACCATATCGCCGTTCGCGTAATTGACCCGGGCGTGGCGGTAGCGCCCGCTCTGAAGTTCTTGGATCAGCCGGTCGGTGATCTCCCGAGCCTTCATTTCGGGGGCCTGGTCGAAAGGCAAGCGATCGCTCGGGATCTCGAAATAGGTTTCGAGCTTGTCATCGAAGCGGCCGCTGCGGTTGCCGTTCCAGAAATATGTGACGTGGCCGAATTTCTGGGTCTCGCTGATGGCCAGCTGCGCCACGGAATTCCGGGCCAGGTACTCGCCCAGGGTCCGGTCGATGGCGGGTGGGCGGACGAGGAAGTTTTTGGGGACCAGCAGGTCTCCGTCGTATTGCATCATGCCGGCGTAGAGGACATCGGGTCTGTTGCCGCGTTCGAAATGTCCGAAGTTTTCGCTCTCGAAGGCCTGGCTGATCTCGATGGCGCGGTCGCCCCGGAAATTGAAGAAGATCACGCTCGAACGATCCTCGATCCGGCCGATGCTTTCGCCGTTGCTCTCGACAACGACAAAGGGCGGAAGCCATTGGTCGCTCAGGCCGCGTTCTTCGTCGCGAAAAGTTTCGATGGCCTGGCGAGCGCTGGCGAAGCCCCGGGCGTCGCCGTGGACGTGGGTTTTCCAGCCTTTTTCCACCATGGCCCAATCCGCTTCGTAGCGGTCCATGGTGATGGCCATCCGCCCGCCGCCGGAAGCGATGCGGTAGTCGCGGCCTCCCGCTTGGTTGAGTTCGGTCAGGAGGGCTTCGAGTGCATCGACGTATTCGAGGGCGCTGGTTTCGGGAACGTCCCGGCCATCGAGGAGAACATGGATACGAACCCGTTCGATCTCCTCCTGATGGCATCGGCGGAGGAGCGCGAAAAGGTGGTCGATATGACTGTGGACGTTGCCGTCCGAGAGCAGGCCGATGAAATGCAGGGGTTGCCCGGAATCCCGGGCCCGCTGGGTGATGGCCCGCCAGGTTTCGCCTTCGAAGAGGCTGCCCGAGGCGATGGCCTGGCCCACGAGCTTGGCGCCCTGGTCGAAGGTCCGGCCGGCTCCCAATGCGTTGTGCCCCACCTCGCTATTGCCCATATCGCCGTCGCTCGGCATGCCCACTGCCCGGCCGTGGGCCGAGAGTTGGGTGGTGAGCGCCAATTCGCCCAGGCGGTCGAGGTTCGGCGTTTGGGCCAGCCAGACGGCATCGGACGCATCCTGTCGACCGATGCCGACGCCATCCATCACGCAAACCAGGACCGGGCCTTCGACCCCTGGGAAGCTCGCGTGCTGTTCCAATTTCCAGTTCATCTGGGCTCCGCCGGTGGCGCTTTCGACCATCGGCTTCGTCGATGAGTCGATGCGCGGCCAGTGTCGCAGCGACGGAAGGGATCCACAAGCCGCAGGAGCGGGCGAGATTGGCCTTCGCTATCCAAGGGGCGCCGCGTGAAGCCTCTGGCAACCGGCTCCCTGCAGTACAAAGGAGAAGTCCGAATGCGTGTTGTGAGCTGCGTGGAATTGGGCGCCCCCGAGAAGCTGGTGCTGGAGGAGCGCCCGGACCTCTCGCCGCTTCCGGGCCATGTCCTGGTGGACGTGAAGGCCTGTGGCGTCTACTTCGTGGACACGCTGATGGTTCAGGGTCTCTATCAGATCCGACCCGAGCCGCCTTTCGTGCCCGGTGGCGAGGTGGCGGGGGTCGTCCGCGCGGTAGGAGAGGGCGTCGAGTCGTTTCAGGCGGGGGACGAGGTTATCGCCACGCCGGGGATGAACGGCTTCGCGGAGCAGGTTCTGCTCCCCGCCGAGCGGATCATCCCCAAGCCCGCGGGCTTGTCATTCGGCCAGGCGTCGGGCTTCTACCAGGCCTATTGCACCGCCCAATTTGCCCTGGACAACCGCGCGGCCCTGCAGCCCGGCGAGACGGTCCTGGTGTTGGGTGCTGCTGGGGGGGTGGGCCTTGCGGCCATCGATGTCGCGAAGCAAATGGGGGCAAGGGTGATCGCGGCCGCTTCCAGTGAAGAAAAATTGGCCGCCTGCCGGAAACAGGGCGCGGACGATGTGATTCTCTACAGCGAAGAAGATCTCAAGCTGCGTGCCAAGGAACTTTCCGGCGGCGGGGTAGATGTGGTTTACGATCCGGTGGGCGGCGATTTTTCCGAGCCCGCCCTCCGGGCCTTGGCTCCGCGCGGCCGCCACCTGGTGATCGGATTCGCGGGAGGCGAAATTCCGACGGTGCGTTGGAATCTGATCCTGCTCAAGCAATGCCAGGTGGTGGGTGTCGATTGGGGGGGGTGGGGTTCGCGCAACCGGGATGAGAACACTGCGCTCTTTGATGGTCTGGCTCAGCGGGTGGGGAGCGGGGAACTCTCCCCTGTGCCGCCGACGGTCTACCCCTTCGAGCAGGCCGCCGCGGCCTTGCGCGATTTGATGGAACGCCGCGTGGTGGGCAAGGCCGCGCTCGAAGTGAGCTGAAGCTTCGCCCGAAGTCGGCTTCAGGGGATTTCGGGCGAGATGTCCTCGAGTTCGCGTCGACTGGTTTCGGGGATGAAGGCCACGACCAGGAGCGGAGCGAAGAGGGCGCCCAAGGCGAGGATGGATACGGCCGTCCAATGGGAGCCGAAGATTCCGAAAAGCACCGATTCGGTAATGAGGCCGAGAACCCCGCCCAAGGTGGCGACGATGGTCCGTGTGCCCGAAGCGGTTGATCGATGAGAGGTGGGAAAGAGTTCGTTCCCCACGGCACCCAAAACGACTCCGGCGGCCATGCCCGAGAAAACCATGCCCACCCACAACACCGCAAGCGACCAGCCAAAGCCCTGGTAGAAACCCACCACGAAAACCGTATGGGCCAGCAAGAACCCCGAAACCACGGGCCGACGCCCGAGGCGATCCGAGAGTCGACCGGCGAAGGTGCCGCCGAAGATGCCGATGAAGCCGCCGCATACGCCGAGCAATGAATAATGCCAGGGCAGCCAACCATGGGCCTCCTGCAGGTATTTGGGGCCGAAAAACCCGACCGCGTTCTCGGAAAAACTCAGCAGGAAGACCACAGCGCAGATGCTGATCAGCCTTCCCGGGTACATCCTGGCCAGGTGGACGATGGGTTGGAATGCAAGGCGAAGCGTTGAGTCCGTGGTGGTTTCGGGGGCATGGTCCGCGAAACGCTGAGTCTCGGGCAGGTTCCGTCTGAGCCAGGCAATGATGAGCAGGGGCACGAGGCCCACCAGGTAGAGAAAGCGCCAGCCCATGGGCACGACGTCGACCAGCGAGAACAAGCCCAATGCCAACCCGTTTCCACACGCGCCCAGGGCCGTGAGTGCACCCACGCCCCATCCCCGGCTGTCGGGATCGAGTTCTTCCGTGATCACCACGTAGGCGAGCATCACCTCGGCCACCGCAAAGGTGCGGGCGAAAAATTGGAGCGCGACAAAGGTCCAGGCATCCTGGGCAAAGGCCGTGGCCCCGGTGAGAACCGTGTAGGCCACGATGGTGAAGAGCAGCACTTTGCGCCGACCGAAGCGGTCGGCGATGACACCGAAGAGGAAAGCGGGCAGGGCGCCCAGGCGGACGATGGCGCCGAATTCGCCCAATTGGGCCTCGGGGATGAGCAATTCGGCCTGGATCTGCTTGAGGGCGAGGCCAAAGAGTTGCAGGTCGTATTGGTCGAAGAGCGTGACCACGCCGATCAGGCCGATCACCCGCCACTGACGACGGGAGAGAGCGGGCGGGCTGCCCAAGAAGGGCGTCAGCTTCAGCCAAGCGGGTTGGTAGCTTCGGTCGTCGTCGGAGATGTCTGGGGCAGGGCGGGGATCAGTCAACGAGCGCCGAAGCCTTTCGTGAGTGCGTTCCGGTTTTTCTTTGTTGAAGCGCTTCGGCTTCGTGCTTGACCCAGCTTGTTGCGTCCACCAGGCCCTGTCGTGCGATCATGCTTCGCAGGAACCCGGGCATCCAGCCGCGGGTTCGCATATCGATCGCGTAGTAGACCCGGGACTGATCGGATGCTTCGGGGTGGGGCATCACCGCCCAATACCCGACGGAATCGTCCAAGTCGCTCTCCCGCGTGTAGTCGAGGGTCCAGCTCATATACCCCTGTTCCGGTTGGTAATCGTGCCGAATGTAGTACTCGTAGCGGAAGGTGAGGATTTTGAGCACGAAGCGCACGCGCAAGTCGTTGCCTTCTTCCGAGTAGGGCTCACACTCCGTGACGTATTTCACCATCTCGGGGTAATCCCGAAAGGCGAGGATCCTATTCCAAACCGTTTCTGGACTCGCGTTCACATCCTGTACAGCCATCGCGCGTCCACCGCGCTCCCCTTCCACGGTGGAGAGAATGGCCTCGCCCGCCGCGAGTTTCTGGAGTTGCTCGGGGCTGAGAACTGCGCGGGGAGGCGCCCCCGCGAAGGGCTCAACCAGGCCGGCGTGGGGATGGGGCACGTCGGGATTCGCCGCGTAGGCGGGCGCGCCGGCCAGCAGGCTCCAGGCCAGGGCGAGGGTGCTTCCCGCTGGAATAAATTTCTTGAGTGCCGCCATTATTTGCGCGTCCATCGGTCCGGTTTCGTCCCTCTGAGCGCTCAGCCTTCGGAATCCTCGGGCGGCGGCGCCCCCTTCGGACGGGTTAAGTTCGCCCGGCGAAGGGGATTCTACTGGGACTTGAGGGCGACTTCCCCTGCCTCGCTGCGTTGCTCCGTATATTCCGGGAGCGAACCGACTGCGAGTTCGGCGCGGACTTCTTCGAGCGGACGGGCAAGAAGGGTTTCCCAGTCGGCAGCAGGCAACCAACCTGCGCGGCGCCCGCGCCGATAGCCCCGAATGATGGACTTGCGCGCGCCGGAGAGGGCCCCCGCTTTGATGAACGCCATGGCGACGATGGCACCGATGCCGGGGTTCCGCGTCTGGGCGAACGTGAATGCCAGTAGGGAGGCCTCACCCACCAGGTCGCGGCTATAGCCCGTGACGCAATGCCAGAGGTCGTGGCTGTCGCGCATGCGCTCTCCGAATCGGGAGCGGTCCTCGTTGATCCGCATGGCGGGTCCGACTTCCTCGCTGGCTTCCACAAGGCCGTCGGCGCTGATCTGTTCGTTGGACATGAAGTTCGCGTAGGTCTTGCCCAGGGTGCCGGGCGGCAGACTGTGGAGTGAATCGCGATCGCTCAGCACATCGAGGATCTCGCGCTTCTCGTCGAGCACTCGCTGGCCCACCGGGGAGGCGGCGAAGCGCCGGAATTGTCGCTCGCCCGAATTCCCCGAGAGCGCATCGATGATGATGAAGACCTGATCCGTGCCGTCGGGGTTCGCGATCAACTTTCGGAGTGCTCGCCAGGCATCGCCCAGGCGGATGGGATTGCGCTGAGGGGTGTAGGCGGCATCGCTGGCTTGCATGGGTCTCTCCTCGTGGAAGCGAAGGGGCGAGTTCACTACTGACAGTAATGTCTATAAAAGATCCTGACAATGGTGTAGATTAAATTCATGCCGAAAAAAACTTTGCCCCGTGGGGGTGAGCCCCTTCGCCGGCGCCGCAGCGCTGAGGTCGCCCGTAAGGAGATCCTCGATGCCGCCCAGCGCCGGCTCGCCGAAGGCGGACCCGACGCGATTCGGCTCCAGGACATCGCGTCGGACGTCGGCATCGCCCATCCCACGATCTTGCATCATTTTGGCAGCCGGGAGGGATTGCTTCGGGCCCTGGACACCCGGGCGATCCGGGCGCTGACCGAAGATGTGGCCGCCATGATCCAAAGTCCGGCGAGCGCCCAGTCGGGCGTGGACCTGGTGGAGCGGCTCGCCCAGACCATGGACCAGCAGGGGCTGGCGCGGCTGATCGCCTGGTGGGCCATGCGCGACGGACCCCAGGAAGCTGCACTCGATTTGGATCCCGCCGATCTGGTACGCGAAGTTTCGCGGCTGATCGATGAGAGATTGGAGCAGGCGGAGGGCTTCGCTCCAGGGGATCCCGAACAAATTTCGTTCCGCGTGCGTTTGGCCGTGGCCGCCATGCTGGGCGACGCACTCATCGGCGACGTCATGAGCCCAGCATCGGGTCAGGCGCGCAGCGATGAGAAGCATCGCTTCCGCCACTGGCTGGCGGAATTGCTCCTGGAAGACCGCCAGATCCGCAAGGAGGCAGCGGTGGACTCATCCGCGAGCAATCGCGATTAGTGGATCGCGCCGGGCTCCACCAATTCGAAGAGACCGATTTCGGCCTGAAAGTCCGTGCCGTCCTCTCGCTGCATGCGGTAGGTGCCCGTCATGCTGCCGAAAGGCGTGGTGAGGGGGCAACCGGAGGTGTACTCGAAACTCTCGCCCGGATTCAATACGGGTTGCTTGCCCACCACACCTTCCCCTTCGACCTCTTCGGTCTTCCCCGAACCGTCGATGATGATCCAATGACGATCCGTGAGTTGGACGGTGTCATCGCCCTCATTGCTGATGCGGATTTCGTAGAGAAAGAACCACTCACTGTCGCGCGGGTTGGAGTGGCCGGGCGAGTACCGAGCGCGCACCTGGATTCGGACGCCGTCCGTTACGGCTTCCGAGGTGGTGATCATGGGGTCTGAATCGGAATCGGACATGGCGCTCAGGTTAGCCTCCCGCTGGGTTTTTGGGGCTCGGTTCGGCGGCTACCCCTCAGGCGGGTGAGAAGGCAGCACCGCCATCCACCTTCAGAACCGACCCGGTGGTATAACTCGATGCGTCGCTGGCCAGATAGAGCGCGGCGCCCACGATTTCGTGAGGCTGCCCTCCGCGCTGCATCGGGATATTGCTGCGGGCGGCCTCGGTGAAGGCTTCGAGATCCCAGGCTTTGCTGATATCCGTCAGGAAGGGGCCCGGCATGATGGTGTTGATGCGGACCCGGGGTCCGAAGGTGCGCGCGAGCCCCACCGTCATGGCGTTCAGCCCCGCCTTCGCGGCCGCGTAGGGGATTTCGAAAGCAC
>JAAZXM010000084.1 GCA_014240165.1 Myxococcales bacterium
GTCCGGGCCCAACCGGACCAGGTTCCGCCCGAGGTCGCGGCGGTTTCTCGCTTTCATCAAACGTTCACCGCCCCCGAGCGCAAGGGCTATAGCGGCGTGGGCCTCTTCAGTCGCCGCAAACCCGACGCCCTGGAAACCTCCCTGGGCGAAGAGCGCTTCGATTCCGAGGGCCGGGTGCAGATTGCCCGCTTCGGCCGGCTCATCGTGGCCAACGGCTACTTCCCCAACGGCAGCGGCAAGGATCGCGACAACAGCCGCATCCCCTACAAGCTCGATTGGTACGCCACGCTCTTTGACCGGCTCCAAAGGCTGCGTAAGAGCGGCAAACGAGTGATCGTGATGGGCGACTTCAACACCGCCCACAAAGCCATCGACCTGGCGCGCCCCAAGGAAAACGAGAAGACCAGTGGCTTCCGCCCCGAGGAGCGCGCAGAACTCGACCGCTGGGTGGCGGCCGGCTGGGTGGACACGTTTCGCGCCTTCGAGACCGGGCCCGATCACTACTCGTGGTGGAGCCAGCGCTTCGGGGTACGCGCCCGCAACGTGGGCTGGCGCATCGACTACATCATGGCCTCGCCCGCGGCGATGAAATTCGTGCGCGGCGGCTTCATCCGGCCGAATACCCTGGGCTCGGACCACTGTCCCATTGGCATCGATGTGGATCCGGCGATCTTCGGGGACGAGGGCTAGCGCGCCCCCGCCAAGAACCCGGCCGTGCCCCGCGGCTTGGCCTGGCCGGTTGACTTGAGTTCACGCATCGCCCCGAGCGCGCCCTGCGCTCGCCCTCGAGCGGCATGGGCCTTGCTCAGGAACGGGGCATGGCGCACGCCCGTGTCTCCGACTCCGCCCGCCCAGAAACCCGAATGCGTGCAAACCATCCGCTTCGCCGCAGGTTCGCGCGGCCGGGCTCCGCGTCGGCGCCAGAACTTCGGGGCGCCGCGGGTCGCATGGCTTCCACTTGGGCCGTTCTGGCCACCGCGCCCTGGCTCTTCTCTCCCATGGGATTCGAGTCCGCCACCCTGATCAGCTTTGGTCTCTGCACGCTTCTCGCCCTGATGGGCCGCCGCGCCCGAACTCTCACTCCTGGCCGCTTCGGACGAAAGCGATCCAGCGCCCCGTTGGCCGCGCTGGCCGGGTTGGGCGGCGGGTGGGCGCTGATGCCGGGGCTCGCCCAGGCGGTGCTCCAGGTCGGCGACGTGCTGGGTGTTCCGGGCCCGGTGCCCGAAACGGGCGTTCGCGGCCCGGCCCTGCTCGTGGCCACCGTCCTGCTGGCGCCCGTGTTCGAAGAGATCATCTACCGCGAGGCGCTCCTGCCCGCGCTCTCGGTCCGCTTCGGCCACATCATGGGGATCGTCCTCTCAAGCGCGGCCTTCGCCCTGCCCCACGCCACGCCGTGGTCGATGCTGGGCAGTTTCGTGGCGGGCTTGCTGCTCGGCGCAACCATGTCGGCGAGCCGCAGCACTCCGCTCTGCATCGGCCTCCACGCGGGCTTCAACCTTCGCCTGGCGTCGCTCGCCTGGGCACCGGTATGACGATGAACGCCGAGGTGACCGGCGGCGCCCGATCCCGGCTGCGCCCAGCCACGCGTAACCGCCTGCTGAGCATCGCTCTGGCATCCGGCCTCTGGGCAACCGGGGTACTCCTCTTCCCCGACCCGGGGGCGCGGGCGCCCTGGCTCTATGGGCTGGTGCTGACCCTCGGCTATGGACATCTCCTGGGCGCCGCACTCGGCCCCAGCGAACGCTTCGCCCATCGGTTCAGAGCCGGCATGCGCTGGAAGCCCCTGCACGCCCTGCCCCCGGCCGGACGGGCCGCCGTCGGGATCGGCGCTGGATGCGGCGCGGCAACGTTGCTCTATCTCGCTTACGCGAGCGCGTTGGGGCATTGGCCCTGGATCGCCGGGGTTCTCCTGGCCATCGCCACCTGGCATAGCGTCGAGAACGACAGCGCCCTGCCCCGCACCTATCGCAGCGGCTTGCGGCTCCCCCCGCTTTCAGGAGAGGCCGATACCCAGGCAACAACCTTGGGCATCACGGCCCTGGTGCTCGCCCTGGCGACTGCCGCGCTGGCAAGCGAGCCCACCCCAACGCCCGCAGGCCCGGTCTCGGGAGCGGATGCCTTCGCGGGGATCTCGCCGGGCATGGCGGTCGAAGACGCCTTGATTGGCCTGCGCGCGGTCGCCGCCCTGGCGGGCGCCTTCCTTCTTCGCGCTCAAGGTGGCGAAAGGAGCGAATGGCTGGGCCTCGGGCTGATCGCGGCCAGCGCCCTCGACCCCGCGTGGCTCTGCGCCCAGGCACACCTCGCCTTCGCCGATGTCTTCGCCCTCTCGACCCTCTACCACCTGGCGAGTTGGTGGATTCTCACCTTGGACAAAAGCAGGCTGCCCACCCGGGCTCCGGGCCAGGACAAGGGCATTGACAAGGACATTGACAAGGACATTGACAAGGGCGTCGTGAAGGACGTCGTAGCCGTCCATGCACTCCCCGCGGCCCTATTGGCCGCGACTTGGCTGCTCCCCGGAGATTTTGCGGCGGAGGCGCGGCGGTCGTTCTTCTCTCCCGCCGCCTACCTCTTCTGGTCGGTGATCCACGCCGTTCACACATTGGAGAACCGGCGAAGGCGGGCGCCTCTCAGTCGAGGTAACCCTCGGCCGCCAGGTCTGCCGTCGCCGCTTCGGCGCTTTCGCCCAGGGCGTCCACCAGGAAATCGATCTGAGAGCGATCCAGGGTGAGCGGCGGCGAGAGAATGTTGAGGTGGGCGACAGGGCGGACAATGATGCCGCGCTTCTGACCGTGGGCCGCAATGCGGCGGGCAATATTCGCCTCTGCGGGGAGCAGCGCCTTGGTTTCCTTATTGGCCACGTACTCCACGCAATTCATGAAATGGCTGCCCCGGGTATCGCCCACGAGGCGCAGGTCGCGCAGGGTGGCGAGTTTCTCCTCGAAATAAGGACCAAGCTCGCGCACGTTCTCGAGTATCCGCTCGTCTTCGAGGATGCGAATATTCTCGAGGGCCACCGCGCAGCCAATGGGATGCCCCGTATAGGTCCATCCGTGGGAGTAGTAGCTCGAGTCAGCCGCGGGCCGCTTGATCACATCGTGGACCTTGTCCGAAATCAGCGAGGCGCCAAGCGGGAAGTAGCCCGAGGTCAAGCCCTTGGCGGCGGCGATAAAATCCGGTTCGATGTCGAAGACCGGCCCCGATGCGAAGAAATGGCCCAGGCGCCCGAAGCCCGTGACGACTTCGTCCGAGGCATAAAGGATGTCGTGCGCGTCGCAGATTTCCTTCATGCGCCGGTGGTAGCCATCGGGCGCCGCCAGCACCCCGCCCGCCCCCATGATGGGCTCCGCGAAGAAGCCCGCCACATTCTCGGGCCCGAGTTCGTGGATCTTCTCTTCGAGCCTGACCCCGAGTTGGTCCAGATGCTCTTCGGGGCTCATCCCCTCCGGCGCGCGGTAGAGGCCCGGAAAATCCACGTGGTGTACCCACTCGTCGGCGAAATGAAAGGCGCCCTTCTCCTCGGGCTTTCCGCTGAGAGAAGCCGTCAAGAACGTCGTGCCGTGGTAGGCATGGATGCGCGCGATGAAGAGCCGCTTGGAGGGTTTGCCGAGCCGGTGGAAGTAGTGGTGCATGGTGCGGGCGATGGCCTCGTTGGCGTCCGAGCCACCCGAGGAGAAATGGACGTGATTGAGGTGCGGGGGAGCGATCTCTACGATCTTCTTCGCCAGCGCCGCATGGGGGGGATTCGAGATGTCGACGAAGCTCGAGAAGTACCCGAGTTCGCGGGCCTGGTCGGCCATCACCTGGGCGATCTCTTCCCGACCGTGGCCGATGTTCACGCACCAGAGGCCCGCGATCCCGTCGAGGTATTTTCGGTCCTCGGTATCGTAGACGTACGCCGCCTCCCCCCTGGCCATGATGAGGCAACCCTCTTCCTCGAAAGTGGGCAAATCCGAGTGGGGGTGGATCGCGTGATCCCGGTCCAACTTCCAGAGCAATCGGGTATCGTGGGTCCGCTTCGACGGGGCCATTGCTTCCCTTTTCAGCCAGCTTTCCTGAATTCCTTGCGCTCGGCGCAGATGCAGCCACTGAGGAATCGCGAACAGAGCAGCCTGCTCATGGAGCATTCACGATCCACTGCCAAACAAGCTTAGCGGCGGGCTAGAATCATCTTCGCGAAGCTAACCCGGCAGGCCGGCTCCTTCAATCTTCGCCTTGTTTCCAAGGAAGTGCTCCATGTCCGCCGCAGACAAAAAGCGATTACTTGCACAGATGATCGTGGCCGACAGAGATCGAGCACGGATCCTACTCGGCTTCCACAAATCAGGCCGATGGGCGGGCTTCTATACCGGATTTCTCGATGAAGTACGGGGCGGCGAAGATCCAGCGGACGCTGCGGTTCGCATCGCGGAAGAACAAGCGGGCATCGTCCCCGGTCCATTCGACCACTTGGCGACTTTCGTTTTTTCGTCCAAGGCGTGGGGAATGGCCCGGGAATTCGAGTTTCTCGCTGAAAGTCATACAGGCGAGCCAACCGAATCTCCGAACATCAGGCCCGAGTGGTTCGCCCTTGACGCGATTCCCTTTGACAGAATGCCCGCGGACGACGCTCTGTGGTACCCGGCTGTTCTTGAACGAAAGAAAATGCGGGGTCATTTCGACTTCGCCCCCGATGGAAAGACGCTTCTCGTACACCAGATCGAGGAACTAGGACCCGGCGAAACCCCCTGAGCACTGTCGATCCGCAGGGCGAGGCCGAGCTGTCAGATCGAATCCCCGGATTCAGCCATCAGCGACTTTTCCTTCAGCGGGCCATGACCGTGGCCACCGCCTCGGCGAGGATCTCCACGACCCGGTCAGCATCGCCTTCGGTCAAGCAGAGCGGCGGCGAGAGCGCCACTGCGGCGCCCGCGGAAGGCAGCGGCCGAACGATCAACCCCAAGCGAGCAGCCTCCGCGGCCACGGCCTTCTGCACGGCCGGGGTGGGATCAAAGGGCTCGCGCGAGGTGCGATCGGCGACGAACTCCAGCGCCATGATCATCCCCTCGCCGCGAATCTCTCCCACGTTCGGGTGATCGCCCAAGGCGGAGCGCAGCCCTGCCTGGAGATGAGCGCCGACTCTGGCCGCGTTCTCCACCAGATTCTCGGATTCGAGGATGTCGAGATTCGCCAGGGCCACCGCCGCGCTCACCGGGTGCCCCGAATAGGTATAGCCATGGGCGAAAACGCCGAGTTCTTCGGTTCCGCCCTCGAGAACCGACCAGATCTCCTCCGAGACCACCACTGCAGACAGGGGCACGTATCCGCTGGTGAGCCCCTTCGCCATGGAAATGAGATCGGGCTGGATGCCGTAATGCCCGGAGCCAAACCAACTGCCCAGTCGGCCGAAACCACAAATCACCTCGTCGGCGATGAGCAGGATGTCGTTCGCGGCGAGGACGGGCTCAATCCGCTCGAAATAGCCTCGCGGCGGCGGAATCACGCCGCCCGCCCCCATGACGGGTTCGGCGATGAAGGCCGCAATGGTCTCGGCGCCCTCCCGGGCGATCAAGGCCTCGAGTTCTCCGCCCAACCGATCGCTGAATTCCTCCTCGCTCTCGCCCGGCTTGGCGTTGCGATAGTGATGGGGAGTCGAGGCGAAGAGAACCCCCTCCATGGGGAGGTCGAAGGCGGCGTGAAATGCGGGCAAGCCGGTCAGGCTTGCCGAAGCCAGGGAAACGCCGTGATAGGCACTCTGTCGCGAGATGATCTTCTTCTTGTCCGGGCGACCCAGCAGGTTGTTGTAGTAACGGACCAGCTTGACCTGGGTGTCGTTGGCGTCTGATCCCGAAAGCCCGAAGAAGACCTTGCTCGGTTTTTCCAGACCCGCCCGGTCGCGCAGCAGCCCAAGCAAGCGGCCAGCGAGTTCGATCTGGGGCGGGTTCGATGTGCCCGCGAAGGTATGGTAGTAGCCGAGTTGCTCGATTTGCTCCGCCGCGGCCCGCGCCAATTCCTTTCGGCCGTACCCGACGTTGACGCACCAGAGGCCCGCCATGGCATCGATATACGTCTTGCCATGAATGTCGGTGAGCGTCACGCCCTCGGCGCTCTGCGCAATCAGGCCACCCTGCTTCTGGTAGGTGCTGAGCGCGGTGGCCGGATGCAATACGGACTCACGCGCGAGTTTCTCGAGCGACTGACCCCGGGCTCCTGTGGCCATCTCCATCCTCCAGCGCTTTACGGTGGACCTCTTGCGCGAACCAGATTAGGTTACTCTAAGTCGATCTAATTTCCTCCCAGGTCGATGTCCTGCGCGAGAGGACTCCCTGAGTTCGCCACATCGCGGCCCGTCGCCCCTGTTGCCCCTAGAAGGAGCCTCCTTGCCCTATCCAATGCTTCCCCACTGGATCGACGGAAAGAACGATTCCGCCCCATCCACGCGGGTAGGGGACATCTTTGATCCTGCTACCGGGAAGAAGATCGCCGAGGTCGCCTACGCCGATGCCGCTCAGACGGATCGCGCCGTCGGCGCGGCGCGCCGGGCTGCGGAAGCTTGGGGCCAGACTCCGATCACCCGGCGCAGCACCGTACTCTTCCGTTTTCGACAACTCCTCGCAGACCACCAGCAAGAACTCGCCGAAACCATCGCCCTCGAACACGGCAAAACGGCGGATGACGCCGCGGGCGAGATCACCCGCGGCCTCGAGGTGGTGGAGTTCGCCTGCGGCATTCCGCAACTCCTCAAGGGTGGGCTTTCGCCCAACGTTGCCACCGGCGTCGACCTGGCCACCATGCGCGAGCCCCTCGGCGTCGTGGCCGGCATCACCCCCTTCAACTTTCCCGCCATGGTGGGTCTGTGGATGTATCCCGTGGCCATCGCGTGCGGGAACGCTTTCGTGCTCAAACCCTCGGAAAGAGACCCTTCCGTGACCAACCGCATCGCGGAACTCTGGTCCGAGGCCGGCTTGCCCGAGGGCGTCTTCAATGTTCTCCATGGTGACCGGGTGGCCGTAGAGCAACTCCTCGAGCACCCGGACATCAAGGCCGTGAGTTTCGTCGGCTCGACCCCGGTCGCGCGGCACATCTACCAGACCGCCAGCCAGCACGGCAAGCGCGTCCAGGCCCTGGGCGGCGCGAAGAACCACATGGTGGTCCTCCCCGACGCGGATCTCGAACTCGCCGCCGACGGGGCGGTTTCCGCAGCCTATGGGTCGGCGGGCGAGCGCTGCATGGCGATCTCGGTAGTAGCCGCGGTGGGCGAAGCCGCCGATGGACTGCTTCCCCTGCTCAAGGAGCGCGTCGAGAAAATCCGCGTAGGGCCTGCCAGCAACCCCGAGAGCGAGATGGGGCCCGTCATTACGCGAGTACAGCGAGACCGAATTCGGGGCCTCGTAGACGAGGGCGTCGAACAGGGCGGCGCCCTGATTTGCGACGGGCGATCACTCGAAGTGCCCGGCCACGAAGAGGGCTTCTTCATCGGCCCCTGCCTCTTCGATCAGGTGACCCCCGAAATGTCCATCTACCGCGAGGAGATCTTTGGCCCCGTGCTCTGCGTGGTGCGCTGCGCGGGCTTCGAAGAAGCCATCGACCTCGTGAACGCGAACCCCTACGCGAACGGAACCGCGATCTTCACCCACGACGGCGGAGCCGCCCGGCGCTTTCAGCGTGATATAGAAGTCGGAATGGTAGGAATCAACGTCCCGATCCCGGTGCCCCTCGCCTTCCATTCCTTCGGCGGCTGGAAGAATTCGATCTTCGGCAGCCACGGAATTTACGGTGAAGAGGGCGTTCACTTCTACACCCGACAGAAGGTCACCACGTCGCGCTGGCCTGACCCGTCCCAGCGCGGGGTCGACCTCGGCTTTCCGCCGGGCAAGTAGAGCACAGGGGCCTCCCCGAATCAGTCGAAGCCTCTCCGAAAGAGAAAGATGGACCCCAGCGATCAATCCGAAGGCGCCCGACGCGTCCGGGACTTCCTGGCCCATGAGGCCCAGGAACTCGGCCACGTAGCCCGGGCAGCGCTTTCTGCGTTCGGCCTGCCCGCGGACTCACCCGTGCAGCTCATCAGCCACCGGGAGAACCTGACGTATCGCGTGGAAGCGGAAGAGGGCGATGGCTTCGTGTTGCGTTTGCATCGCGAGAACTACCAGTCCCGGGCCAACGTCGAAAGCGAATTTGCCTGGGTGATGGCGCTGCGCGAAGCCGGCATTCGAACGCCTGTGCCTGTAAAGGGAACGGACGGCAGCGTGGTCCAGACGGTGAGCCACCCCGACAAACCCATTTCGCGTGACTGCGACCTCCAACTCTGGGAACCGGGGGAGCACGCCGACCCGGAGTCCGCGGAAACCATGGTCCTGCTGGGCGAGTTGAACGCCCGGGTGCACGAACACGCCGGGAGTTGGCAGCGGCCCGCCGGCTTCGTTCGCCAGAGCTGGGACGAGCACGGCCTGCTAGGCGCCGACCCTATCTGGGGCCGCTTCGAGGATGTCCCGGGCCTTTCGGCCGACGCCCTTCGCCAGCTCGGCGAGGCCCGCGACCGGGCCCGGGCCGAACTGCTGGCCTTCGGCAAGGAGGATGACCGCTTCGGCCTGATCCATGCCGACCTCTTGCCCGACAACGTGCTGGTCCACGAGGGCTCGCCCATGATCATCGACTTCGACGACTCGGGCTTCAGCTGGAACCTCTACGACCTGGCGACGCTGCTGAACGATCAGGTGGCCGAGGATTCGTGGGAAGAGACCCGGGACAGCTGGCTCGAAGGCTATCGCCGCGTCATCGCCCTGCCCGATTCCCACCTCGCCCACCTGCCGGCGCTCATCATGGCGCGCCACCTGATCAGCCTCGGCTGGGTCCATACCCGCAGCGAAACCCTGACCGCCTACGAGTTCACCGAACCCGTCATCGAACTGGCCCTGTTCTGGTCGGATCGCTATCTCGGCAGCTAGGGCGCCAAACGACACCAAAGCACACCAAACCCATGCCAAACCCAGGGCCAATTGATGGGACCAATTGACGCGGCCGGGGCCGTATCGAGGCGTCCCAAGGGCGCTTGCCCCGGGATAAGGCAGGTGTATTGTCTTTCGGATCGAACGTCTTGCCCCCCCCGGACCGGCCTCTCCCGGCGGTCCCACCCTCGGAAGGAGCACCGCCATGGCATGGGATTTCTCGACTGAGCCCGAATTCCAGGAGAAGCTGGATTGGATCCAGCAATTCTGCGAAGAGCGCGTGGGCCCGCTGCACCACGTCTTTCCCCATGCCGTTCGCTTGCCCGACCCGGCGGTCCGCGCCTACGTGCGCGACCTGCAGCAGGATGTCAAAGACCAGGGACTCTGGGCGCTCTTTCTCGACGAAGAACTCGGCGGTCCCGGTTTCGGGCAGCTGAAGCTCGCCCTGGTGAACGAAATTCTCGGCCGCTACCCGGCGGCGCCCCAACTCTTCGGCGCTGCGGCCCCGGATACCGGCAACATGGAGATCCTGGCCGCCTATGGAACCGACGAGCAGAAGAAGCGCTGGCTCGGGCCGCTGCTCAACCAGGAAATGTTCTCCGCCTACTCGATGACCGAGCCCCAGGGCGGCTCGGACCCGCGCCTGTTCAAGACCGTCGCGGTGCGCGACGGTGACGAGTGGGTGATCAACGGCGAAAAATGGTTCACCTCCGCGGGGCGCGTCGCCGACCTTCTCTTCGTCATGTGCACGAACGGCATCTTCATCGTTCCGCGCACGACCGAGGGCGTGGAGATCATGCCCGAACCTCGGAACCACAATCACATCATCTACCGCGATGTGCGGATTCCCGCCGACCACCTGCTGGGGCCCGAGGACGGCGGCCATGCCCTGGCCCAGCGGCGCCTGGGTGGCGGACGCATCCACCACGCCATGCGCACCATCGCCCAGTGCACGATGGCGTTCGACATGATGTGCGAGCGCGCGCTGTCGCGGCAATCCCATGGCGCCGTCATCGCCGAGCACCAGATGGTGCAGGAAAAGATCGCCGAGTCCTACGCGAAGCTGCGAATGCTGCGCCTGCTCGTGCTTGAGACGGCCTGGAAGATTGACCAGAGTTCCGCCCAGGACTGCCGCACCGACATCGCGGTGGTGAAGTTCACCATGTCCCGGGTGCTGCGGGAGATCTCGTTCGATTCCCTGCAGATCCACGGCTCCCTGGGAACCACCGATCTCACGCCCCTGCAGGATATGTATGCAGCCGCCCCCACCATGGGCCTCGCGGACGGCGCGGACGAGGTCCATAAGGTCACGGTGGCGCGGCGGGTGCTGCGGAATTACGAACCCCACGAAGGCAACTTCCCCCGCGAATTTCTGCCCTACAAGAAAGAAGAAGCGTGGAAGAAGATGGAGCCGATCTTCGAGGCCAACCCCGAACTCGCCGAGTCGGCGGAGCGCTGGAAGGCCTATCGCGAGAAGCGGCGCTGATAAAAGCCGCGGGGCGGGGGCGGGGGCGCCGCCTTGGTCAGGCGGCCCAAATTGCCTTAAACTCCGGGGTCTTGCGAACTTCCCGGCCGCTTCAGGCCGGTTCCTGAAGGGAATGCCCATGGCCCGTTCGACTTCTGCGCCCATGCCCGATCAACTCTGGCGCCCCCTGACCCAGCACCAGAACCTCGCGGGCAAGCCCTCGCATTTCATGACCGAGGCCAAGGGCTGCTACGTCACCGACCAGGGCGGCAAGAGCTACCTCGACACCCTCGCGGGCCTCTGGTGTGTGAACGTGGGCTATGGGCGCCAGGAACTCGCCGACGTCGCCCAGGCCCAGATGAGCAAGCTCCCCTATCTGAACCCCACGCTGACTGCCGAGCCCACCTCCACCTTTGCCAACACGCTTCAGGATTTGCTGGGCTTCAAGGGCCACGTCTACTTTTCGGCCAGCGGCTCGGAAGCCAACGAGACCGCCTTCAAGATCGCCCGCCAGCATCACCTGCAATCGGGCAAGAGCGGGCAGCGCCGCTTCAAGATCATCTCGCGCTACCGCGCCTACCACGGCAACACCATGGGGGCGCTGGCCGCCACGGGTCAGGGCGAGCGCAAGATCGGCTACGAACCCGGCCCTCCCGGCTTCGTGCACGTGATGCCCCCCTACCCCTACCGCGCCCACCCCAAGCTCACCCTCGAAGAACACGGCGAAGAGTGCGCGCACCAACTCGAGGAAACCATCATCTACGAGGGCTCGGACACGGTGGCGGCGGTCATCATGGAGCCCATCATCTCGGGGGGCGGCGTTTTGATTCCGCCGGATAATTACCTGCCCCGGGTCCGGGAGATCTGCGATCGCTATGGGGTTGTTCTGATCTTCGACGAAGTCGTCTCGGGCTTTGGCCGCACGGGCAGCCTCTTTGGCCACATGCATTGGGACACGCTTCCCGACATCATCACCTTCGCCAAGGGTCTCGCCAGCGGCTACATGCCCATCGGCGCCACGGTGGCCCGGGAGGAGATCTTCGATTCCTTCCTGGGCGAAGCGGGCGACCTCTCGCATTTCCGTCAGGTGAACACCTTCGGCGGCCACCCTGTCGCGACCGCGGTAGGGCAAAAAGCCGTGGAGATCACCCTCGAAGAGGATCTGGCAGGCAACGCACGAGGGGTGGGCGAGTATTTGCGCGGGCAGTTTCAGAGCGTCATCGGCGACAACGACCACGTGGGCGATATCCGGGGCATGGGCCTGCTCAACGCCGTGGAATTGGTGGAGGACAAGGACTCACGCACGCCGCTCAATGAAGCCGGCGTCACCGGCCTCATCGCCCATGCGTTCGAGAACGGGGTCATCCTGGGGCGCAACGGCAATACGATTCCCGGCCGCTGCAATATCCTGCTCATCAGCCCGCCACTGATCCTCGACCGCGGCGACGCGGACAAGATCGTCGAAGCCGTGGCCGCCGGACTCGGCGCCATCCGGAATTAGCCAGACCGAGCAGGCCGAGCAAAAGGCGCGTCTTCAAGCCCTTTCGCGATCGGCGACCGGTTCGCCCGTAATCCCGTCGACGATGATTTCGGCGACGGTGGCAATGTAGGTCTCCAAGGGCATCCCCTGGCGAACCTGCCGGCCCCCGTTGACCACGGCGAAGATCAGGTCGACCAGCACCTGGGCCCGGGCTTCCAATGCCGCCCGGGGCCGGCTATGCCCCGTCGCGGCATCGAGCATATGCACCATGTATTCGATCTGCATGGTGTTGATTCCATCGAGGGTGGCCGCATCGGCATCCTTGAGCACCGCCTCGATTTCGTGATCCTCCGAGCCCTGCCGGCTGATCAGGGGCAATTCATGGCCCACCTGGATCGCCAGGCGAATCAATGTGCGGAGCCTTTGGACCGGGGGCACCGAGAGGTCGAAAGCCGGTGCGAGGCGCTCGAGGTATCGCCGCTTCTGAAGTGCGATGACGTGGAGCAGGAGTTCGGCCTTGTTGTTGTAGTAGAGATAGACCGTTCCCTTGGCGACCCCAGCGGCGCCCGCCACGTCGTCGACACTGGTCTTTCGATAGCCGTGGGCGACAAAGAGCGCCTCCGCGGCTTGCAGGATCCGCTCGCGCCTTCGGGCCTGGGGGCCATCGGGTTCGGGTTTCAAAAAGGCGTCGATTTCCGCCGCAACGCCTTCGAAGCTGAACTTGCCGAGCCCCTCGCCTTCCCCGTGCTCGGCCTTCTCAGCCAAGATTCACCGGCAAGCCGGCATGGCGATGCCAGCCGGGCATGGCCGCAATCTGAAGCTCACTGGCGGGCACGGCCAGGCGCAAATCGGGAAAGCGCGAGAAGATCTTTTCCAGGGCCACCCGGGCTTCCATCAGCGCCAGTTGCCGGCCCAGACAAAAATGCGGGCCAAAGCCAAAGCCCAGATGGTGGTTGGGCGAGCGCGTGATATCGAACTCTTCGGGCTTCTCGAAGACCCGAGGGTCGTGGTTGGCGGCGGCCAGCATGGGCATCACGGGGGAGCCCTTGGCGATGGTCTCGCCATGCAGGGTGACATCCTCGGCGGCGTATTGAAGCTTGGTGCCGTGCACGGGGCCGCGGTAGCGCACGATCTCCTCCACGGCGCTGCCCCAGAGGTCGGGTTCGGCCCGCAGGCGCTCGAGTGCAGCGGGATGCTCGAGTAGCGTGCGCACCCCGTTGGTGATCAGATGTTGGGTGGTCTCGAAACCACCGATCATCAAAAGGAAGGTCATCGCCACCAATTCGTCCTCGGTCAGACGGTCGCCCTCTTCTTCTGCACACACCAACTCCGAGAGAATGTCGTCAGCGGGCTGATCCTGCTTGCGCCGAATGAGATCCCGCACGAAGCGCTGGGCCGGCCGAAGGTCCCAAAGCAGGGTGCGGATCATGCGCATCCCCGTGAGGCCGTTGGTGATCGTGCCCATGAGGGTGGCAAATTCCTGGGCTTCGTCTCGGGACACCCCCACCATATCGGCGATCACCCGCATGGGGATCGGCCGCGCGTAGTCGCTCAGCAGATCGATCGGGCCCTGCTGGCCGCTCCAGCCGTCGAGGATTTCATCCGCCAGTCCCGTCACGCGATCCGCAAGCGCCGCCACGGCCCGGGGCGAGAACCCCTTGTTCACAAGGCTGCGCAACCGGCGGTGTTCCGGGTCGTCCTCGAGGATCATGCTCTTGCCAATGGCCGCAATGGATTTGGGCATGGGAAAGGGCATGGGGCTCGACCCCTTGCCCCGGGCCCGGCCCCGGTTGCGCATGAAGCGGGGGTCGCTGAGCACCATTTTGCAGTCGTCGT
>JAAZXM010000085.1 GCA_014240165.1 Myxococcales bacterium
CCTCGCCTATTGCGGCGTAATCTTCGGCCTCGCGCTCTTGCTTTGATTCGAGCAGTCGGACTGAAAGTCCGCGTTCAAATCGATCGCCGAGGCCCAATCAGGCGTTTCCCCAACAGAGAAAAAAAGACCAAGAAGTGCCGGGCTTCGTGTGACCAAAGCCGGCCGCCAGCAACACCGACGCAAAGTTTGATTTGCTGGGCTAAAATTCTACGAGCGGCGATAAACCGGATCGCCGCCCAACAACAAGAACGCGAGGCGGGGGCATCAGCGATGGGTTCAATCTGGAAGAAGATCGCTCTCTTAACCGTCGCAGTCCTGACAGTGCTGTTCTTCGCGGAAATCTCGCTTCGTGTCTTCGCGCCGATGTATATGGTAGGCCAGCTCGACTGGTATCAATACGATGACGATCTCGCGATCCGACTCAAGCCCTCGATGCATGCTCTTCACCTCAGCGATCACCAATCCGAAATGAAGACCAACGGGCTGGGCACAGTGAATTTCCAGGAGAGCTTCGATGGCTACGAGCAGGTCATTTTTGCCGCCGGAGACTCCTATACCGAAGGCGTAGGTCTGGCTGCAGACGCCTCCTACCCATTTCAGCTCGACATCCTGCTGAATACTCGAAGCGGCGAGTACCAAAAGGATTTCGCGGTGGTCAACTTGGGACTGGCGGCCTACGGAGCCGATCAGGCAATGATCGCCATCGATCGCTGGGCGGAGACCATATCGCCTCCCGACTACATCCTCTATTTCGGATGCTCCAACGACTACGGCGACGATATTCTCTTTCAGCGTGGATATCGTCACGAACACCTGGTCGATGGAAATCCCAGGTACGGGATATTCGTTGATCCCTTGCAGTGGCTGTTGGATGAAGTGCAGGTCTTTAAGCGAGCCAAATTCGCGATCGCCCGAATTCGAGACGCGATTCGGGTGAGCCAACGCCCCCCCGACCCGCCGGAAGAGATGAAAAAAGCGGACGACGAACATGGCTTGCGAAATATCGCACGCCGGCAGGAGCCCAAATTCGACCTTCTTTCCGAGATGGCCGATCGGCACGGTGCGACCCTAATCGTTAGCTGGACCGATTTCCCCGGACGCGACAATGGCTCCTATGAATGGTTGCGCAACTGGGCCGCTTCAAACGACGTGCGATTCGCCGATTGGCACCCATCGGTCAGTTCTGTCCTCTCTTCGATTCCCGCTCTTCCCATCGCAAATCCGCACTCGAGTGGTCACTATCGAACATGGATCAACTCACTCATCGCCCGAGCGTATGCGGCGCAGGTCGAAGACGCCCTCGCAGAGCGGGCCAGCAATCAGGCGACTGCCGAGCGAGGAACCGGAGGAGCGTCGCGCGCCTTGTCACGACCGCGACCATAAAAACGCTCTCCCATCAACATGGGGTCGCTGGCTACTCGGAGCGCCGCAGGTCACCTCAGCCCGTCAAGTCAAAAATCTCGTGCTCCTCTGTTAGGAAGAGCCGGGAATCCGAGAAGTTGATGAAATGAGATTCGTCCTCCTGGAGGCGGCGAGCGGCGTCTCGCCCTTCGTCACTTCCACTACCGGCAACAAGCTCATCGACACTGGCCCACCAAACCTCGGTGATCCCGTCGAAGGGCTCCCCGAGCCCGCGGCCCTGGGAAAGCCCCTCGTTGACCTCCGCCGCGGTGGAGTGGCTCTGGACATAACGGAGAGCCCGAAGTTCACGCGCGACACTTTTCACCAGGGGACCATGCTCTTCGAGCCAATAGCGAAAGAACTCCGCCTGAGAGATCTCTGCTTTGCGTCGCACGCAATAAATCAATTTGACCATGACTCTCCCTTTCGGCACTCAGCTTCTGCACTCGACCTTGCACGGAACTTGGCTCATTTTCCCGATATCGGCGCCAAGCGACCCAAAGCCTCTTCGGCTTCTGAGACTATACGTTCGACGATCTCTCCAGCGGGCAGTACATCCTGGATCACCGCGCAGGACTGCCCCGCCGCCAAGGCGCCCTGGTCGGTGTTGCCGCCGAAGCGTCCCGCTACGTATGGATTCTCGCCCAGCCATTCGCTGACGACGCGCATCTGCCGGGGGAATGGCTGGATTCGCTCTTGAAGTTCGGGCGCTTCCCACGCCTCTGTGACCGAATTGCGAATCATCCGCGCGGGCTTCCCGCTGAAGCAACGCGTTACCACAGTGCCTTCATCGTCGGTCTCGGTTATTCGCTCTTTGTAGTTCATATGACCTGCCGCTTCGGGACTCGCAACAAAGCGTGTGCCCATCCATACGCCTACGGCCCCCATACCCAGCATGGCGGTCAAACCACGTCCGTCGGCGATGCCCCCCGCCGCGAGCACCGGAACATCCACTGCATCCATGACCGCAGGGACCAGCGCAACCGTGCCCACCCGGCCCGTATGCCCCCCGCCGTCATAACCTTGGGCGATAATCGCATCCACTCCGCCCGCCGCGACCCGGCGTGCGTTGCGGGTATTGCCCACGATGGAAAGAACCCGGATTCCCAAGTCGTGGGCACGGGCCACCACGGGTGCCGGATTTCCCAGACCGCTCACCAGCACCGGGACCCGCTCGTCGAAGACCACGTCGACGAGATCGCGCACGCCACCGGGCAGCGGCCTGTCTCCGTCGCTCTTCTCCAGCGGCCCCGCGAAGAGGATATCCACCCCGAAAGGTCGATCGGTCTTGCTCTTCACTGCGCGAATATCCGCTTGTAATTCGTCCGGGG
Source organism: Myxococcales bacterium (assembly GCA_014240165.1). Classification (GTDB taxonomy): domain Bacteria; phylum Myxococcota_A; class UBA9160; order UBA9160; family UBA4427; genus JAZXM01. Next base: position 2,733 of record JAAZXM010000085.1, read on the forward strand.
TCAGGGTCGCCGCCCCAATGACCCCCAGGCCCCCCGCAGCGGAAACCGCCGCTGCCAGGTCAGCCCGCGCGATAAATCCCATGCCCGCCTGGAGAATCGGGTATTGGATCCCGAGCAGATCACATATGGGTGTGTGCAGCGCAGGATGAGGCATCGCGTCTCCTTCTCAAAACCTCGGGGAGTATTTCGTTTCCCCGCTCTTCAGCCTGCGGCCTCGACCTTCAGTTCGCCCTTTTCGTGCTGCGCCCGAAGGACCTTCTTGTCGAATTTTCCGACGCTGGTCTTGGGCACTTCATCGATGAAAGTCCACCGCTCGGGTAGCCACCACTTCGCAACCCGCGCTGCCAGGAACTCGAACAGGTCGTTCAAACTTGCCGAAGAGCCCTCCGCGAGAACAACGCAGGCCATGGGGCGTTCATCCCAGCGTTCGTCGGGTACCCCCACCACCGCGGCTTCGACGACATCGGGGTGAGCCATGATCTCGTTTTCCAACTCAACCGATGAAATCCACTCACCTCCAGATTTGATCACGTCCTTCGCGCGGTCGGTGATCTGAATGAATCCCAGAGCATCGACATGGGCCACATCGCCCGTGCGGAGCCAACCGTCCTGGAATTTATCATCCGAGGGATCTTTGTAATAGGAGCCCGTGATCCAGGGTCCGCGCACCTGGATTTCCCCCACCGACTCGCCATCCCAGGGCAGAACCTTGCCCTCATCATCGACAATGCGCATCTCCACACCTGCGGAGAGCCTCCCGGTTCGCGTACGCCAATCCATCTCATTACTGGAGTCGGCGCCTCGTGGCGGATGGGCCACCGCGGCCAGTGGACTGGTCTCGGTCATTCCCCAGGCCTGGATCATGCGAACGCCGTGCTTCTCGTCGAGAGCCTCCATCAAGCTCCGCGGCACGGCGGATCCGCCACAGACCACCATGCGGAGGCTCGATAGATCAACCGGGTTGTTCTCCGCATAACGCAGAATGTCGTTCCAGACAGTCGGCACGGCCCCTGAAAACGTCGGTTTCTCCTCGGCGATCAGACGGCAAAGAGGTTCGGCCTGCAGAAATTTTTCGGGCAAGATGATGTCCGCGCCCGCCTGCCATGTCGCATGGGGGAGACCCCAGGCGTTGGCATGGAACATGGGGACGATCATCAGGGCACGGTCCACCTGGGAAAGGCCAAATGTCGCCATCGAGGTGGCCGCCATGGCGTGGAGAACACTGGAGCGGTGGCTATACACAACGCCCTTGGGGTTCCCGGTCGTCCCGCTCGTATAACACATGGCCGCTGCCTGGCGTTCCTCGATTTCCGGCCAATCGAATCCGCCGGACTCCGCAGCCAGGAGTTCTTCGTAGTGGAGCACCTCTCCCAGGGCCGATGCATCGCCCTCCCCTACCAGGATGAATGTCGGGCGCTTTTCCAGGTCATCCACGACTTTCGCCAGAAGAGGAACGAGAGAAGCATCCACCAGGATGACATCGTCTTCGGCATGATTGATCACGTAGGCGAGTTGTTCGGGGAAGAGCCTGATATTCAGGGTATGGAGCACAGCGCCCATGCAGGGCACGGCAAAATACGCCTCGAGATGCTCCTGGTTATTCCACTGAAAAGTTCCTACCCGATCACCGGGCCGAACCCCCAACTTTTGAAGCGCGGCCGCCAATTTTTCGGCTCGGGCCCCCACTTCGGCAAAGCTCGCCTTTCGGCACCCCTCGCCTTCGAAGGTAATCACTTGACTGTTGGCGAATACCCGACGCCCGTAATCGAAAACCGAGCGAATGGAAAGCGGAGCGTCCTGCATGGTGCTTTCGAGCATGGTGTCCTCCGGAGCGAGGCGCGGGCGAGATGATGGGGAGGCCTCGACGTATCACTGGACTTTACCAATAGAGCGGTTCAGCGCACGCGTATTCCCTGCTTCCGGACTGGAGCAGGCACTGGACCCCCCACGGGCCGATCCTGGGTTATCGTCGGACTTCGAATCGAGGAGATTGACGTGAAACGGCTGACCATACGCGCCCTATTGATCATTGGAAATCTCTTATTGCTGACCGGAGTAGCCAACGCCGAAACCCCGACCGAGGCTTCAGGGATCCTGGACCGCATCTACGCGCACATTTCCGATTTCGAGAAGGCTTTTCCTTCAACCCATATGCGCCGCGTGATGACCACCCGAGAATACGATCCCGGCAACAACAAATTGAAGAAGACCTCCGTCGCGGAGCAAGAGGTTTGGACTCGCGTCGGAGAACTTCCGCGAATCGAGGTGCTCAGCTGCACCATTGATGAAAAGACCGCCGCAGTGGAGGAATGCCAGGGGCGACGTCGTGCCCGAGAACCTCTCTACCGCGTATTCGGCCCCGACGGCCGGAAGCATTACCGACTCGAGTTGGTCGACGATGGGCCCGATGGGGATGCCTCGGTCTACAAAGTCCGAGCAATACCCCTGGAACGAACCGAGCGACATTTCAAAGGCGAGTTCACATTCCGCGCTGAAACCTTGGCCCTCCTCCAGATGCAAGGGACCATGGCGGATTACCCCATGGGTCTCAAGAATTTCGAATTGAAACTTGATTTCGATGAGCGCGATGGGCTTCCGGTGATCGAGACGACCCGAATGGAAATGACGATCTACGTCCCACTCATTATCAACAGGCGCGTGGTCAGCGAATCCGTCGCCTCCGATCAGCGTCTCCTCGCTCCCTAGCGAGAGCGATCCGTTCAGGATTTTCATCGCCGCTGAATCAAATCTGCGTCACACTGGCCGGGTGAGTTCAACCGAAAATCTCCCTCAAGGCCAAGAAAGCCCTCTGAAACGCGGTGCGGTCGCGCTTGTCCTTGGAGCACTCTTTCTCTCGGGTGTAGCCAGTATCGTCAATCAGGTTGTCTGGCAACGCGCGCTCAAGATTTTCCTCGGCGGCAGTGAAACCATCAGCGCAATGGTGGTCGTCCTCGTCTTCATGCTGGGCCTTGGACTCGGAGCCGCCTGGATGGGCAAATATGCCCATCGGCTATCCAACCCCCTTCGCACCTTCGCGGTGCTCGAAGGGCTCCTCTTCCTGACCAATCTCGGCCTGGCCTTTCTTCTTGCACTGGATCTGAGCGAGACCGTCTATGCTGCTCAGCGGATTGCGCTATCGGCGGGCATTCCGCTTCGAGCCGTCTACGCCGCATGCGCGGCCATTATCCTGCTTCCCCCCACCGCGCTCATGGGCGCGACCTTGCCCGCAGCGTCCGAAGCATGCCAACGCCAACTCGGCGCCACCGAGTCCAGCCTGATCACGGTGCTCTTTTTCCTGAATACCGTGGGCGCGGTAGTGGGTGCCTTCGGCGGGAGTTTCCTGCTCCTGCCTTATTTCGGCCAGAAGATCTCGCTCCTCAGTGCGGCTGCCTTCAACCTGGCCGCCGCCGCGGTGCTGCTTGCCCTGGCCACACGGATAGGCATGCCGGGGAGTTCAAGCGAGCCCGATGCAGCCGAATCCGCCCGAGACTGGCGCCCTCGCCCCGAGGAATGGCTGGGGCTCGGCCTTGGTTTCTTCTCCTTGGGGTACGAGATCTATCTCTTTCGACTGATTTCCCTGACCTACAAGCCGCTGCCCTTCAGCTTTGCCACGACGCTTTGTTTCTACCTCCTCCTCTGGTCCATCGGTGTCTACTTTTCTTCTCGGATGGCCAGGCAGATGCATTGGTCGTTTCTCGCGGCGGCAATCAGCGTCGCCGTCACACCTTTTATCTATGAATATGATCGATGGGAAGCCCATTTCTCACTCTTCCCCGGCGGGTTGATTTATTTCCTACCCTGCCTCTTCTTCGGCGCGCTCTACGGCGCACTCGTTTCTACGTCCGCCCGAAGTTGGGGCTCGGATGTTGGGCGCTTCTATGCGTACAACACCGTGGGCTCATGCCTGGGAATCATGATCTTCACACTCGCGGGCTATGAGCTGCCCCTTCGTTACGGGGCCTGGCTGATTGCTGCCGGGCTGGTTTGGCTGCTGCTGCGCTGGATCAAGAACACCGGAAAATACGAGGCGCCCGGGCAATGGGCTCTCCGGGGCGCAGCCCTGGCCGTCCTCATCGGCATGGTGCTCACGGGCTATTGGGCGGCGACCATTCCCTATTCCGAATCCGAGGAATCCAAGGTTCGAAGTTATTGGGGACGCGATGGCGTCGCCGAGGTCTTTCCCAATGGCGATGTCTATCTTGACGGCTTGTGGCATAGCCGGCTTTCCCAAGGCGGCCATATCGGGCGACCCTATACATGGATGATGGCGGTGGCGGCGGTCCTCTCACATGGGGGCAAGCCCGTGCACGACATTCTTGTGATCGGGAACGGAGTCGGCATGACAGCCTCGACCCTCGCCCTATTACCCCGCGTAGAAGTCGACACCTACGAGGTCAACCAGACCCTGAAACACGTGCTCGAGGACTACGAGAAACTGACCCTTGCTGTCGCTCGAAATCCGAAGATCAATATTTTCTGGACCGATGCGCGCAGCGGCATGGCGCTAAACCCGAAACGCTACGACATCATCATCTCGGCTCCCCTCTACCTGCGCCAGGCGGGCAGCAGCATCTTGCTCTCGAAGGAATACTTCGAATTACTCAAGAGCCGACTGAAGCCCGGTGGAGTGGTCGCGGTCTACTCCCATGAGGGCCCGCCTCAACAGTCGATGCTCGTTCGGCGCACAGTGGGCAACGTATTCAAGCACCTCCAAACCTTCGACGACCACGTCATCTTGACCGCATCGGACTCCCCCATCGACATCTCGGCCGAGAAATTCCGGCAACTGCTCCAGCGCACAGATCCCTTCTACCGGCAGCTGAAGCAATTCGAACGCCGAAGGCGGAAGCAGAAAGAGAACGGGATCTGGGCTCGCATCGACAGGCCCAGTGCTCCCGTCGAGCCCGGGCGCTACCTGATTACCGATGACCATCCCCTGGTGGAGTACCCCGATGCAGCAGCCCGGCTCGTGGATATGCGCTGAGCCGCATTTTTCAGGGCTAGGATTTCCGGGGCAGAAGATTCAATAGCGAGAGCAAGCTGCTGTAATCATCTGTCCACACGGGCAACTCCTCGAAGCCGCCCATTTCGGGCATATGATATTGAAGTGTTTGCGCGGGTAGCCCCAACCGTCGAACCTTCGCCCCCCCCTTGGCGGGCAGCGTCTTCAGGCGCTGAGCATCGCGGCTCAGAAATATCCAGCGGGCGGGGTGGCCCAAGGAAAACGGCACCGATCCGTTCTGAAGGGTCAGGGCATGAAGACCGGCATCAGCGGCGAGCCCATAAATGACAGGAAGCAAATCGAGATACCTGTTGGATGCATGAAAAGCGATCAACCCATCCGATGAGACATGTTCGGCGTAGAGTTTCAGCGCCTCTCGAGTCAAGAGATGAACCGGCACCGAATCACTGCTGAAAGCATCGACGACGAGAAGGTCGAACTCCTGCGAGCCCTGGGTATCGAGTTCAGCCTCGAGAGAAAGCCTTGCATCGCCTTGAACAACCTCCACCTCGGCCTCGCTATCCGCCAGGAAACTGAAAAACGCATCATCCTCAGCAACCCGGATCATACCGGGGTCGATCTCGTAGAAACGAAAGCGATCGCCCTTCAGGCCATAAGCCGCCAATGCCCCGGTCCCCAGACCGATCACCCCGATGTCAAATTCAGAACCCACCTTACGGTTGTCGAGCACGATGCCGATTCCGGTGGCCAACCCGTAATAGGAAAGCGGGCGATCGCTCATCGCGGGATCGAGACTCTGGGCTCCGTGCAATGTGTTTCCGTGAACCAGGAGATGAAGGTTCGCCTGCGAGTCCTGACTCTGCACACGACTGGGGAGCCTCCCAAAGTGGCCTGTCATGACATGGATGATCCCGAAGAAATTTCTCTCTGAATGGATCGTCACCAACGCCCCTTGGGTTGCCGTTAGCCAGATAAACCCAAGCATCCCGGCAGTGCCCAATACTGCCATCCAAGCCTGACGACGACGCCCATGCCAATACACCCGACTCCTCGAATCGAGAAGAAGTACGGCCAGCAGAACCAGCAACGAGGCCGCCAGGCCGCCATAGAGTTCGCTGTAGGTACTGAAGAGCCTCGGCGCCAGCAGCCCCACGAAGAGTCCGCCCAGGGCCCCGCCGAAGGAGATGGCGAGGTAGAAGGCGGTCAGACGCTGGGGCGGGGGGCGGAGTCGATAGAGCTCTCCATGCAAAAGCATGCAGGCCGAAAAGAGAAGCAGCAGATAGAGCAGCGCCTGGACGGGCAACCAGGCCAGAACGGAAAGGAATTCACCCAATGACCCGGAAAGATTTCGTCCGGCGTATTCCAGAAAGAGCGCCCCGGCGGAAAGCACCAAGTAGACCGAGCGCCGGTAGGCTCGTTGAGGACCGAACGTCAGGATGAAACTGACCAGATAGAGTCCCAAGGGCAGAACCCAAAGAAAAGGGACGCTGGCCACATCGAGGCAGAGCTTGTTGGTGATCGCCATCAAGAGGACCACCGCGCCCGCGGGAAGCAAGAGCCAGAAGAACACCGAGTTCTTCCCGACTTCGCCGTCTCCGCCCGCATCGAGAGTGCCCGTGCCCTGCTTTTCCCGCCCCGAGCGTGAAATCACACCGCATCCCAAGACCAAGGTGCCGCAAACCGCAAAGGCCAGCGACCAGAACTCTCCCGTTTTTGCCAAAGGCCATGACGGCTCGATCATGCTGGGGAAGAGCACCAACGCCGCCAAGGAGCCGACGTTCGATACCGCGTAGAGGGGATAAGGCGAACGCGAAGGAAAGCGCCGGCTGAACCACGCCTGAAGCAGCGGACCCGTGGCCGCCAGGGCGATGAAGGGCAGCGCGACATTGGCGACCAATGTTCCGAGGATGGCATCACTGGGGTCGTCGAGAGGAGAAGGCATCCAGGCTTCGCCTGGCAGCACCGGGAGCAGAGCAAAGGCGGCAACGACAACCAGCCCGTGCACAATCCATTGAACCCCGGGTCGCACCCAGCTGATCAGGCCGTGCGCATAGGCGTAGCCCACGAAGAGGCTGCACTGATAGAACATGAGGCAGAGGCTCCAAACCCCCGGCCCGCCTCCGAACCACGGAAGGATCCGCTTCCCCACCATGGGTTGCACCAGGAAAATGAGGAACGCGCTCAGGCAGACCGCCACCGCGAAGAAAGCTGTGGTTCGAGCGGCCCCCGGTTCTTTCCCCGCATCCAACCCAGCGGACATCAGCGACATTCCCCGGCCCTCAGTTTCGCGCAGAAGCGCGGCAAAGGCATTTCCAGATCCTGGCGGCTGGGCCGCCTGGCTCTAGGGCCGAGCAGCCCCTGTCGAAAACGTCATGCAAAATATTCTTGCGCTGTCGCAGTGGCGACAAAATTTTCCTGCAAATGCTGCTGACTCTGCATGTCGGCGTTGACCGCATCCAGCCCATGCTCGAGAACGTAGGCGTAGCTGCGCTGGAATTCGTTCAAGTTGGCACTCATCAAGTCCGAGCCATAGTACTCGTCGAAGGCACCCGGATTTCCCCAACCCATCCATTTGCGACCCGCAAGAAAGCGGCCCGCCTTCATGCCAATCAGCCCGATATCCGCCGCCCTGGCCTTCTCGAGCACGGGGGCCAGGCTGACCATATTCGGGGAGTTGGGCACGATATTCTTGTCGCCCCAGCTATACCAGCCCGCCGGTGTAATCGCGATCTGCGCCAGGCTATACCGGCCTGTTTCTGCAGCGGCGAGGAGGACGTTTTGCGCGTTCTCGTGGGTGCTCAGGCCCCAATGGGAAGTCTTGCCCGCTTTCTTGGCCCGGAGGAACGCCTCGTACAACTCGTCGTTGCGAATAATCGAAGGGTTGTTCGCGGCCATGATGTAATACGCATCCACATGATCCACGGCCAGATCGGAGAGACTCTGCTCCAGAAGGCCCGTCCAGGTCTTCGCGCCCTCCTTGGCCTGGGCCACGGTGACCTCTTCATCGGGCTTGATATCGATATAGGTCAGCCCCTTGGAGATCAAGAGAATTTCGTCTCGGCGTTTCTTCAGAAAATCACGAAGATGCAGTTCTGCCTTCTTGTAATACTCGCGTGTGCCTACGTCGAATACGTTGACCCCCGCGTCGAAGGCGCGATTGAGCAGGGGGTCCTGCGGGTCCCGGGAAAGGGCCGCTCCGCAACCGAAGACCAGACGACTGCCTTCGAACCCGGTCTTCCCCAGGCGCCGATAGGTCATCTTGGGGAGCGCGATCTCCGCCCCCTGATCTACGGAAGCGGTCGCCGCCTGGGCCTTGCCCGGCCGGAAAAGCGTGCGTCCCGCGAGCGCCATCGCGGCGAGGGTCTGGAGGAAGGTTCTTCTCGTTGTCCGATCCATCTCGAATCCTTTCATGAAGGCGCCACAGGCCCCTTTATTTCAGTTGCCGATTGTAGCCGCCTGAGCCGTACTGGCCCGTCTCGAGAGCGAAACGGGCCCACGATGAAGCCAATCTTGTCCCGAGATCCGCAAAGCTTCCCTCCTGCACGCAACCCGACTAGTATGACGGTCTATGAAATTCGGAATCTTTTACGAGCACCAACTCCCCCGGCCCTGGACGGATGACGCCGAGTATCAGCTACTGCAGAACTCTCTCGACGAGGTCGAACTCGCCGATGGCCTCGGTTACGACTACGCGTGGGAGGTGGAGCACCACTTCCTCGAAGAGTATTCCCACTCCTCGGCGCCCGAAGTTTTCCTGGCGGCAGCGAGCCAACGAACCAAGCAGATCCGGCTCGCCCATGGGATCATCCAACTCACCACGAATCATCCCGCCCGGGTTGCTGAACGCGTCTCCACCCTCGACCTCCTGAGCCATGGCCGGGTCGAATTCGGAATTGGCGAAGGGTCCTCGATCACGGAACTCCATCCTTTCGATCGTCGCTTTCGCGACAAACGCGAGGTCTGGGAGGATGCGGTGCGCGCTGTCATCCCCATGTTCCGTTCCGAGGCCTGCGAGTATCACGGTGAGTTCTTCGACTTTCCCCTCCGCAACGTCCTACCCAAACCCCTCCAAAAGCCCCATCCGCCCCTGTGGGTCGCCTGCTCCCAAATCGACACCATCGAAATGGCGGGCAAGCGCGGGATGGGAGCACTCGGGTTCCAATTCGTCTCCGCCGAAGCCGCCGAGGCATGGGTGAATGCCTATTACAACTCTTACGTAAAGCGCCTCGAAAAGTTGGCAGACTACGCCACCAATCCGAATATCGCGGTGGTCAGTGGGTTCATGTGTGCCGAAACGGACGAAGAGGCGTATCGAAAATCCGATGGCTGGACCTTCTTTCAATTTGCCCTCCGCTTCTACGCCACCCATGGTGTCATCGAACCGGGCTCCGTCAGCCTCTGGGATGAGTACCTGAAATGGCGGGAGACACCCAAAGGCAAAGAACAGCGCAAGACGGGCCTGATCGGATCGCCCGATACCTTGCGCGAGAAGTTGCTCAAATTCGAGGCTTCCAATGTCGACCAGGTGATCCTCCTGAACCAGGCGGGCAACAACACCCATGAAGATATCTGTGACAGCTTGAAACTCTTCGCCCAGGAGGTGATGCCCGAATTCCAGGGTCGGGACGCCGAGCATCAAGAATGGAAGAAGGCCGTTCTCGCGAGCGAGATCGAATTGCCGGAAATCGACACCGAACCCCACAACCTACGCGGCGCCACGCGCCCAACTATTTCCCGGGACGGTACGCGCGTGGCCGAAGCGGGTTCCTGAACCGGAGCCGAACTGGACTCCCCCCTCGCTAATATTCGCGTGCTCGACTTTTCACGCGTTCTCGCGGGCCCCTTTGCGGGTCGCATGCTCTCGGATATGGGAGCAGAAGTCGTCAAGCTCGAGCCACCCGAAGGCGACGTCACCCGGGGCTGGGGCCGAATGCGCTCGGGCATTTCGGGGTATTACACCCAGCAGAACTCCGGCAAGCGGAGCATCTGCGTGGATCTCGAGGCCAAGGGCTCCACACCCCTGGTTCGTCGCCTCGCTTCCAAGGCGGATGTGGTGATCGAGAATTTTCGCCCAGGGGTCATGGCACGACATGGCCTCGCGTGGTCCGATCTCTGTGCGGACAACGCTCGACTGGTCATGCTTTCGATCTCGGGCTTCGGACAGGAAGGACCCGAATCCCATCGGCCGGCCTATGCCTCGGTGCTTCACGCCGAGTCGGGCCTGGTCGCCCGCCAGGCCGAGCAGGACCAGGTGAGTGCCAGTGACCCTGTCCTCTCCATCGCGGACATGAATGCCGGTCTGCATGGGCTGGTGGCGATCCTCTCGGCCCTCTATATGCGGGAGCGCACGGGCCAGGGCCAACACATCGATATCGCGATGTTGGACACGATGTTGGTCACGGACGACTACTCGAATTTCACGCTGGACGAGATCCCCTTGATCCGCGGCGGCGGAGAGGTATGGGAGGCGCCCGGGGGGCCCATCATGATCACGGGGGATTTCCGGGTGATTTGGAAACTCTTGACCCAGCACCACGGGGTGATCGATCCGACTCCGCCCGGCGCCGATCTCGAGGAAAAGATCCGCTGCCGACGTGAGGCCGTGGCGAACTTCCTGCTGGGTTTCCCTGACCGGCCCGCGCTCATCGATGCCCTGGACGCGGTGAATCTGGCCTGAGGAGATGTCCGGTCGAACGAAACTGCGTTCCGTTCCCCTACGGCTCAGGCC
>JAAZXM010000086.1 GCA_014240165.1 Myxococcales bacterium
CCATCACGTGGGGACGCACGCAATAAACCGGACTCTCGGGACGGCGCGCCGCCACCATCGCTTCGGCTGTCGGATAGGTCTCCAGATCCGTCCCCCTCCCCCGTCACTCGAGCGCTCTGCTGTGCGTCGCTTGGGTGCGTCGCTTGGGTGCAGCGCGATTCGGTCGTTACCGATGGCGCCCCCGGCACGACTCGAACGTGCGACACCCGGTTTAGGAAACCGGTGCTCTATCCACCTGAGCTACGGGGGCGCGACTGGCGCAGGATAGCGGATGCCCCTGGGGCTTCAGGGAAGATAGAGCAAGGGATTTCGCGGTTTGTCCCGCTTTCGAATTTCGAAATGGAGGTGAGCGCCCGTCGAGCGGCCGGTTGTTCCCACCTCCGCGATGGGTCGCCCCTTCTCCACGAACTCGCCCTTGGCCACGTGCAATTGCCGGGCATGAGCGTAGACGCTGCGATAGAGCCCCGCGTGTTTGACGATCACTACCTTCCCGTAATCCCCCAACCAACCCGAGTAAATCACCTTGCCGCTTTCTGCGGCCCGAATCGTCGTCCCGCTCTTCGCCCCGAGATCGATGCCTTCGTGGGGGCGCCCCCCGCGTTGCCCGAAGCGCGAAGTCAAGCGCGGTGCCCGGAGCGGCCAGGCGAATTTGAGCTTGCCCTCCCGAAGCGCATCGCGCTTGGCGCGGCGCCGGGCATCGGTCAGTCCCGAGGGTTTTCGAGTCTGGGCATGTCCGCTCCCCGATCGGCGCATCGACGACGCCGATCCGGGCGGGGGAATGCGCAGCCGGGTCCCGACGGAAATCGAAGTGACATCCCGAACGCCATTGGCCCGGGCAATCTGGCTCGCCGGCACCCCGTAGCGCAGGCCGATCCGATACAGGTTCTCACCCTTGCGTACGGTGTGAATGCGCTCGGAGTGGGTCGAGCCGCCACAGGACAGGAGGCCCACGGTGGGCGCCCCGGCAACGAGCACGGCGGCGCCGAGTGCCGCCGCCCCCAAGCGGACACGCCCAAGGCGAAGCCCGCGCCTCATACCGCCCACCCATTTCGCCCGATCAGGTCGACAAAGAGACAGGAGCCGAGTTCTTCCCGGGTAAAGCGTGCTCTGCCCGTGCGCCGCATCCGCACCAGGACTTGGCCATCCTTCGGGCCGAAGGGGCCCACCAATCGCCCCCCCACCTTCAACTGCTCCAGCAAGGGACGAGGCACATCCGGCCCCCCCGCTGTCACCACGATTCCGTCGAAGGGTGCGCCTTCGGGATAACCACAGGTCCCGTCGCCCAGGAGGAGTTCGACGTTTCCTACACCGAGGGCTTCGAGTCCGACACGCGCTTTCTGTGCCAGTTCGGGAATCCGCTCGATGGAGATCACCCGCGAGACCAGGCGCGAGAGAATCGCCGCCTGGTAGCCCGAACCCGTCCCCACCTCGAGGATCGATTCGCCGCCCGTCAAGCCGAGCGCAGCCGTCATGGTGGCCACGATGCCCGGCGCCGAAATCGTCTGCCCTTCACCAATGGGCAGGGCCGTGTCCTTGTAGGCCTGGCCCCACAAGGCTTCGGGCACGAGATCGTGACGCGGAACATCTTCGAACGCCGCGAGCACCCGCGCATCGCGAATACCCCGCGCCTTCAAGCGCTGGACGAGCCTTCGGCGCACGAGAACGAAACCGTTCCGCCCCGAAGCGTGGCCTGCACGCATTCGCTACTTCCCCCCGACTCGCAGCTTAGGCCGAAAAGCCACTGATTTTCAACACTTCCTCTCCAGGAGGGCGCAGATCGCCAAAGCATCCACGTGAAAACGCCCCCAAGGGCCGGACTGCTAGAGTCCGCGCGTGATTCCCCTCGACCGCCCGCATACGCCACCGGCTCGGCCCGGATCCTCCTCCTCGCCCAACCGCTGGCCCAGCCCTGGCGGCGTGCGCTGGGGAGCAGCCCTCGCCATTGCAGGCCTCGCCACTGCCACCCTCGCCACTGCGGCCCTGGTCGGGGCATCGACCGCAGGAGCGGAAGCACCCCAAATTCCCTTCGCCGCAAGAATCAACGCCGAAAACTTCGCGGATTTACGGGCGGGGGGGCCGGACGCGATCGCCGGGGTCGGCGATTGGGCCCTGGGCAACGGGGTTCTCTGCGCGGCCATCGCCGACCCCGAACACGAATCCCTGCTTTCGGATCGGGGCGGAGTCCTCATCGATCTCGGCCACTGCGGCCGCGGGGACGATCAGTGGACAGTGCTGCAACCCATGCTCAACTTCTCGCGCGAGGAGATCGTCGCTGCCGAATCGATTCGCGCCGAGGTCGACAAGGGCGAAGCCCGGCTGATCACGGTGGGGCACCTCCATGGCGTTCGCGTGACGACGACCTACTCGGTGGGACCGGCCCCTTCGGCGACCCTGGGCATCCGAACCACCCTCGAGCGCGAACAGCCGGGCGAAACCGCCTACCTGACCAGCGACGTGGCCCTCCACGGCAATGGCCAGCTGACGCCCTTCACCCTGGATACCCGAGGCGTGGGCACCAGTCTCGGTTTCGAGCATCCCTCGGTGGACGTCGACGATATATTCTCGGGCAGCGACGCCATCATCCGGGCGGACCTTCAGGTTCTCCTGGGCGACCACGCCCTGAAGCCACAAATCGCGTACGGGTGGCGGCTGCTGGATGCGCGCGTCGAACGCGCCGACGGCGAGACCGAACAACTTGCCCATCTGGCGATGAACGGCGAGCATTTTTCCAACATCGCGGTCTATACCGATACGCTCTTTTGGGGAGGCGAGGGAGAGCCTGGTCTGCTCGAACTCGCTCATCTGCTCTGGCTCGACCTCGAGGTCGGGGACCGCGTCACCGTGATCCGCGAAATCCAACTCGCGAAAGAGGCGACTGTCGCGGCCATCACCGACCGACTCTGGGCAGAGGGGCCCGAGGTCCGTGGCCGGATCAATTCGAAATTCGCGGCGCTCCACGTTTTCGACCCGGACGATAGGCCGGTCACCTACCTTGAGAGCGGGCCGAAGGGCCTGTTCAACTTCCGTCTGCCACCGGGCTCGAGCGGGCCCCACCGCATCGAGATCGTCACTCTGACCGGGCCCGAGACCACTCTCCTCGTCGACGTGCCTCGAGGCCAGTCCGAGATCACGCTTCCGTATCAACCCGTGCCCCGAGGCGGCTTGATTGGCTTCCCCCGCGGCGAGCCCATGCGGCTGACCTTCATCGGCCTGGGCGAGACGCCCGATCCAGAACTTCGCTCGGATCGACGACGCTTTCGAGTCGGGGGGCGCCCCATCCCGGGACACGCCGAATCCAATCATTACGCCCTGGCGGGTGTCCCCAGCGACCGCCACGAATTGGACCTGCCCCCGGGCGACTACCGCATCTTGGCCAGCCGGGGGCCGCTCTGGAGCGTCAGCGTCAAGGAGATGACCGTGGAGCCCGGCCGGCTCGTGCCCCTCGAGATTCAGCCTCCAATCCGCCTGCTCGACCATCCCGGCTGGCTTTCCGCCGATTTCCACGTCCACTCCGCGCCCAGCGACGATTCGGGTTTGAGCCTGCGCCAGCGGATCGCCGATTTCGTCGCCAGCGGGGCCGACGTCATCGTTTCCACCGAGCACGATGTCGTATTCGACTACGCGCCCACGATCGAAGCCCTGGGGCTCTCGGATCGGATCAAGAGCCTGGTGGGTGTCGAGGTCACCAGCACCTACCCCGGCCCGCGCACGCCCCATACCGCTGGCCACGCCAATGCCTTTCCCTTGACCGTTGACCCCACGGCCTATCGCGGCGGAGCCCCGCGAAGTCAAAATCGTCGGTTGGGCGAGATCGCCCATGAGGTGCACGCCCTCCCCGGCCGCCCGCTCCTTCAACTCAACCATCCCCGAGAGGCCAGCTTCGACTCGGGCCTGGGCAGTTATTTCTCGCATCTCTCGGTGGTGGGCGAACCCCATGACCCCACCCTTCCCCTGACCGCCGAGGGCAACCGGGCGCTCCTCGAAGTCGTCGCGGACGGGGGCACCCGCGACCTGGATTTCGACGCCGTCGAATTGCTGAACGGCAGCCTGATGGATCGCTATCGCGTGGCGCGAGCCGATTGGTTCGCGTTTCTGCTTCAGGGCGAGGTCCGGACCGCCACGGCGAATAGCGATTCCCATACCGCTGCCCAGATCGTGGCCCTGCCCCTCAACTACGTCGCCTACTCGGCCGAGCCCGGCGAGGAATTGAACGTCGAGGACTTCGTGAAGGCCGTTCGCCAGGGCCGGCTCTACGGGAGTTCGGGCCCCCTGCTCGAAGCCGAACTCGAGGGCCGAGGGCCGGGCCAGCGATACACGGGTGCCCGGGGCGAACTCCGGATTTCAGTCCGCACCGCCCCCTGGGTTCCCGTCGGCGAACTCCGGGTTTTCGTCAACGGCGAACTTCAATCCCGCCATTCCCTGGCGAAGGAGCGTGAGTTCAGCATCCCGCTTCAATTCGACGTCGACAGCTTCGTGACCATCGAGGCCGAGGGTCACGCTCCGCCCGATTCAATCTACGCCCAGGTGGCCCCGGGCTACACCCCCTTCGCCTTCACCAACCCGATCTTCATCGACGCGAATTCCGATGGCCGCTGGACGGCACCGGGTCTACCCTCCCCGGCCCCCATCACCCTCAGCCAGCCCGAAGCGTCGCCCTGATCGAAGCCCGGATAGAAGCCCAAATAGAACCCTCGCGCGCTCCAAAGGCTGGCCCGTCGGCCTGAAAAACCAGTATGGTACGGCAACTCAAGAGGGGAGTACCCATGCTCAAAGCCATCCTCCAGATCGCGGGAATATTCGTCCTGCTCCTGGTGCTCACACTCATCACGCTCACACTCAAGAACCGAAATGCAGACGGGCCGTCAGTCCTCTTCCCAGGCGGAGCGTTGGTCTCGGGTGAATTGCACGCGGGTCCCGATCCCGATTGGTCCTTCACCGATGACGTGTTCGTGATCGAATTGCAGACGAATAGCCCCATCAGCTCACGGCGAATCTTCGTGATGGAGAGCGACGGAAAAGTCTACGTCCCGTCCGGATATATGCGGTCTTTCCTGGGCAAGCTCTGGAAGGAATGGGCGTTCCAAGTTGAGGACGGAAGCAGCCTTGTGGTCGCGCGCATCAACGGAGTGCGATACGAGCGCGATCTGCAGCGCATCAGCGACCCAAGTGTTGTGGCTGGGGTCGCGGAAAAACTGGCCCAGAAATACGCCGGAGGTGCGTCGCCCGAGGCGGTCGCCCAAATCGAGCAGAGCGTGGCCGATGGCGATACCTGGATTTTCGAGATGGCACCCCGGAGTTAATGACCATGAATAACGTGACCTATGCGAAGCTCTGTGGCGGTGTTTCCCTCGTCTGGGTATTGGGGCTGCTCCTTGTCCCGCCTTTCGCAGAGATCGTCGAGCAACTCATGCTGCTCTTTCTCTCGACGAACGCGCGCTGAGCGCCCTGCCTGCATCCGAGTCATCCGACCAGCCAAAAGGGCCGGTGGCGCCGGGGCGATGCAGACCCCGCGGCAATTCTCTAGCTTACGCACCCGCGAAATCAGCCAAAGAATCAGAGAGGAAATAATGACCCGAGCGTACTCGATCAGTGTTGAAGACGTTGCCGCCGAACGCGAGCGCGTCGATCAGGACTTGAGCCAGGTGGACGTTTCACGCGTCATCAAATTGGACGAACTCGAATTGGCAGAGATGGGTGCCAGCGATGTTCGCCTGCGGATCCTGGCGGTTTCTGCGGAGCACAACGTCGACCACGCCGCGCTGGCGGATACGGTCAACATCGCGGAACTCCGGGGCGGCAAGATCTATCCGGGCAATTCCGCTGTGGGCGAAGTCATCGCCGTGGGAAGCGAGGTCACCCGATTCAAGCCCGGCGAGATCGTCCTGACCCACTGCAACGGGGCCCCCGACCGCTTCGGCTTTCCCAAGGTCATCTGGGCCTATGACAAACCCGATTCCACGGGTTGGTACGGCGAGGAGGCCGTGGTCGGCGACTGGCAGATCGTTCCCGCTCCCCTGGACTGCGGACTCAACCTCTGGGAAATCGCCGCCCTCCCTCTCCGGGCACCCACCGCCTACCACCTCTGGCGCAGAGCCGACGGAATCTTTCGCGTCAAGGTCCCGGAGGAGCGCCTGGGTACGCTCAACGTCATGGGCTTCGGCGGCGGCGTTTCCGAACTCTTCCTGATGTTGGCCAAGGCACGGGGCCATAATGCGTTCTTCTGCTCGGGGAGCGCCGAGCGCCGGGACGCCCTGGAAGCCCAGGGCATCGCGCCCATCGATCAGAAAGCCTTCAACCGCTTCGCCTCCCGCGACGACAGCAAGGCCTTCGTCAAGGAGGTGCGCGGATTGACCGGCGGCGAGGGTATGCACATTGTCTGCGACATGCTTCGCGGCCCGCTCTTCAATGCCGGCTTCGCGGCGTGTGCTCGGGAAGGCGTCATCGTCAGCGCGGGTTGGCAGCTCACCCGAGACGTCGAGTACAACTCGGCCGCAGCGTCCATCAAGCAGATCACCCTGGACCACACCCACTACGAGACGCTCGAGGGCGTCGAGGCGGCCACCGAGCTCTACGGCTCGGTCTTCAAGCCCACCATCCACTCCGAAATCTATGCTTTTGAGGATCTGCCCCGAGCCATGGCGGAAATGCACGCCAATACCCAAACAGGCATCCCGATCATTCGAGTGGCCAAGGAGATGCCCGACGCTGCGGCGGCCCTGGTGCCCTGAAGGGTCGCCCGGCCCGCGCCGAGGAGGCGAACCCAGGACAAGCCCATGAGCGAGTGCATCTTCTGTGAGATCGTGGCCGGTAGGGCGCCCTGTCATCAGGTCTATGAGGACGATCTCGTCCTCGGCTTCATGGATGCCTTTCCGGTTGCCCCGGGCCATACCCTGGTGATCCCCAAACAACACGCCGAGAACCTCTTCGAGATTCGCGCCGAATGCTTGGCCGCGGTGAGCCGGACAAGCCAGGCACTGGCCTTGGGGGTTCGGAAGGCCCTCGACCCCGACGGGGTCATGGTGATGCAACTCAACGGCGCCGCTGCAGGCCAAACCGTCTTCCACTACCACACCCACCTGATCCCGCGCGCCGAGGGCAGTGTGCTCTCGCTCCATCCCCGCATTCCGGGAAATACCGAGGAACTCGAAAGCATGGCGAGCAAAATCCGCTCTGCCCTCGACTGATCGCCGAAATAAGGGGAGTTCCCGATGGACTACACCGACATTGGTTTCGAACTCGAGGCAGGCGTTGCCACCCTCACGCTGAACCGCCCGGAACACATGAACACGTTCAGCGGAAGAATGGGTGTCGAGCTCGGTCACGCCTACCGACGCTGCGACGAGGACGACGCCGTGCGCGTGGTGGTGCTCACGGGCGCGGGCACGGCTTTTTGCGCCGGGGCGGATATGAGCGCCGGTGACCAGACCTTCGCCAGCCGTGAAGACGACTCCACCTTCAGTGCCTCGCCCCTGGCGATGCCCGCCTGGGCGGTGCGCAAACCGATCATCGCCGCGCTCAACGGCCATGCCATCGGCATCGGGCTCACCCTGGCCCTGCAATGCGACCTTCGCTTCGCCGCCCGTGAGGGAAAATACGGCGTTCTCCAGGTACGCCGGGGCGTGATGCCCGATTGCGCGGCCCATTGGACTCTGCCCCGCCTGGTGGGGATGGCGAAGGCCGCGGATATTCTGCTGACCGGCCGAAAATTCGGGGGCGAGGAAGCCGTCGAATTGGGCATCGCCAGTCGCTGCCTCCCCGCGGACGAGGTGCTGGCCCATGCGCTCGCAGTCGCCCGGGAAATGGCGACTCAGACCGCCCCGCTCTCGGTGGCGGTGACGAAGAAATTGCTTTGGCAGAGCAGTGCCCTCGGGCCCGAAGAAGTGGAGCACGCCGAGACCCAACTTCATCATCACCTGATGGGCCATCCGGATGCGGCCGAGGGTGTCATGGCCTTCATCGAACGACGTACGCCCCGCTGGACGTCCAGTGTCAGCGAGGATTGGCCCGATTGGCCCGATCCCAAAAAATGACCCTCACCCGCTCCCAGGGGCAAGGCGCGACGGCGTGGCGTAGGCTCGGCCCATGAGCGAACCGCGCGCCGCGCTGCCCGAAAAAGGAAATGACTGGGACGCCCTGCGCGAGCGGATGCAGAGCCTGGGCGAAGGCGACGCCGATTGGCGGAACGCCCGCACCGCGGTCTACGTCTTCAATGCCGGCGAGGACGTGCTGCGCGTCGCCAAGGAAGCCTACGCGCTCTACCAATCGGAGAACGGTCTGGGTGGCCTCGCCTTTCCCAGCCTCGCACGCATGGAAAGCGAGGTCATCGATATCGGGTTGGGCCTTCTCCATGGGCCCGAGGGCAGCTGCGGAAACCTCACCAGCGGCGGAACCGAGAGCATCCTGATGGCGGTGAAGACCTGCCGGGACCAGGCCGCCGCCGCAGGAAAATCCGTGCTGGGCGCCAAGGTCGTCGTGCCCGCCTCCGCCCACCTCGCCTTCGACAAGGCCTGCCATTACCTGGGCCTTGAGATCGTCCGGGTGCCCGTAGCCGAGGATCGACGCGCGGATCCCGCCGCGATGGCGGCGGCGGTGGATGACAACACACTGATGTTGGTCGGGTCCGCCCCCTGCTTCCCCTACGGACTCATCGATCCCATCGAGAGCCTTTCCGACCTCGCCCAGGAGCGCGAACTCTGGCTCCACGTGGACGCCTGCGTGGGCGGCTATTTCGCCCCCTTCGCGCGGATGAATGGCGTCCCCGTCCCGGCTTTCGATTTCGAATTGCCCGGCGTGTCCTCGATCTCGGCGGACCTGCACAAATACGGCTACGCGGCCAAGGGGGCCTCCACGATCTTCCATCGCAGCGAAGCCCAAAGGGCGTTCCAACTCTTCGCATCCGACGCCTGGCCCGGCGGCCGCATGCAGACCCCCACCGCCGCGGGCACCCGGCCCGGGGGCGCCATCGCCAGCGCCTGGGCGGTGCTCCACTACCTGGGGATCGAGGGCTATCGCGAGAAGGCCCGGGTGGTCTGCGAAACCCGCGCCCGCATGATGAAGGCCATCGACGCCCTCCCCGACCTGCGCACCTACGGCGAACCGATGCTCGGCCTCTTCCTCTTCGGCTCCGAGACCCTCGACAGCTTTCAGATCTACGCCCGGATGCTTTCCCGCGGCTGGTTCAGCGGCATCGTCACCGAGCCCCGAGCAATCCACCAAATGCTTTCCCCGGCCCACGCCGACGTCGCCGACGACTACCTCGAGGACCTCGAGGCCGCGGTCGCCGAGGTACGCAAGGGCGATGGCCCCGGGGCGCCCGTCACTCCGCGTTATTCCTGAGTCTGGACGGGCCCGAAGCGGCCACCCTTTCGATGCCCCGCGCCCGAGGAGCCCACCCGAGCATGCCCTGGCCCGACTCGTCCCCGCTCAAAGCCTTCGCGCCGGGCCTGGGCCCTTTGGAGCGCGGCAACCTGCGCTTTGATCTTTTTGCGGGGCTCACGGTCGCGGCCGTGGCCATCCCCCAGGCCCTCGCCTACGCGTGGGTCGCGGGGCTGCCTCCCCAGATGGGGCTGATGGCGGCCGCCCTTCCCTGCGCGGCCGCCGCACTCTTCGGTTCGAGCCCCTACCTGGTAACGGGCCCCACCAATCCCACGGCGCTCCTGCTGGGCACTTCGGTGGTGATGCCCGCCTTGGCGGCCAGCGGCGTCGTGCCCGTGGGTCAGGTGCTCTCCACCGGCTTGCTCGTGGGCATAATGGTGCTGGCCTTTGGCGCATTGGGGCTTGGCCGCACCAGCCGTTTCTTGTCCGATAGCGTGATCGTCGGCTTCGCTGCAGGCACCGGGGTGCTGATCGCCCTGCACATGCTCCCCGAACTAACACCGGGCCTGCAGCCGAGTCCACACACGGGAGGCTTCGCCCCCCAGAGTTGGCCCGTACTCCAAGACGCGGCGCGGGCCCTGGCGGAAGCCGATGCCCGGTCCCTGGCCCTGATGCTCTTCACCGCGGCTTTGATCCTGGCCCTGCGCCGAATCGATCGCCGCTTTCCCTCCGCCCTGGTGAGCCTGGCGGTGGCCAGCCTGGTGAGCCATGGGCTGGGATGGAATGCCGGTCCCGATGCGCTTCCTCAAATCGCGTCTCTCGACTTTGCGTGGCCCGATCGCATGGACCTCGATGTGCCCGACCTTCGCTCCCTGGCGGGGCCCGCCTTTGCCATCGCGATCCTCGTCACCCTGCAATCCGTGGCCACCAGTCGCAGCGTCCGGCCGCCGCCCGAGGTCCGCCTGGATCCTGACCGGGAACTCTTTGGACAAGGCGTCGGCAATATCGTCTCCTCCCTCGTGGGCGGAATGGTGACCTGCGGATCACTCACGCGGACCGCTGTCGCCCGGAGCGCGGGCGCACGCTCACGCCTCACCGCGGTTGTGGCCGGGGGAGCCATCCTGATCACCCTCCCCGCCCTGGGGCCGGTCATCTCGGCTGTCCCCATGGCGGCCCTGGTCGGCCTCGTCGTGCTCTCGGGCCTCGAACTCGTCGATCCCAGGGCCCTTCGCCGGGCCACAACGACCCGGGGCGACGCCTTGATCCTGCTGACTACGCTCGGCTCGACACTCTGGCTCGACCTGGTCCAGGCCCTCTACGTCGGCCTTTTTCTATCCCTGGCATTGCTCGTTCGGCGCTCGGGGGACCTTCAAATCGTCGAACTGGTCCGGTCGGCCAGCGGACGCTTCCGCGAGATTGCGATCGACGATCAGACCGGATCCACCCCCGCCGTACTCCTCCACCTGGAGGGAGACCTCAACTTCGCCATCGCGGGGGATCTCTCTGACCGTCTCGCTGAAATCGGTCGTCACACCCCTCGCCTGGTCATCGTCCGTCTCAAGCGCGCCCGGCACCTGGACGCCACGGTGCTCGAGACCCTGCGACAAGCCGTGGCCACCCTGCACCGGGCTGGCACCCAGGTGGTTCTCTCGGGATTGAACGATGACATGGTCCACGTTCTCGAAAAGACCGAACTGGGCGCACTTCTTGGCGAGGAAGGCTTACTCCGGAGCGGCGACCGGCTCTTCGAGGGCTTCGAGCGCTCGATGGACCGGGCCCGAAGACTGCTCGGCGCGCTTCCCGATGACGCGATCTTCCGCCGGGACCCTGACCCCAGCCTCGGACCCCAAGCACCCGGGCCGCCGTGATGATTCCAGGGGGGTGATTGCCGGCATTCCCCGCGGCTCCCCCTCGCGTCTTCTAGTGCACGTGCCCCTGGCTGCTCCCGAAAGCATCGCCCAATGTGGCGAGCCAGGTGCGCAGGCCGCTTCGCCAGATCACGCGCACGAGCATCGCGCCCAGAACCGCCGTGGCCACGAGAGTCAGCACCCCATGGCTGTGTTCGGCACCGATGGCCACGTCGGAAACCTGGGCATTCAGCCCCAACAGGTTCGCCCCCAGCGCGAAGGCCCAAACCGCCAGCAACAGGGCACCGAGGCCCACCCAAGCGGCCTTGGCTCCAAAGGCATGGCGAAGAAAGCCCACGGTCGCGAGATTGGTTGCGGGCCCCAGCAGCAGTCCGGCCAGGACGGCCCCGGATGAAAAGCCTTTGCCAATCAGCACCGCGGCCAGGGGCGTCGCGGCGGCGGCGCACACGTAGCTTGGCACCGCCACCAGGGAAACCACGAAGATATCGAGCCCCGACCCTCCCCACGCCCCCATCGCGCCCTCGGGCAAGATGGCTTGGGTATATGCGGCCAGAATCAAACCGATCAGGGTGAAGGGGCCCACGTGGTGGAGCAATTCATCGAAGTTCTCCAGCACCTGGCGCCAGGTCTCCGGCTGCTCTGAACCGCCGGCCACCGGCTCCACGGACTCTTCCCGACCGGACTGTCGC
>JAAZXM010000087.1 GCA_014240165.1 Myxococcales bacterium
GTATTCGCCGATAAGCCCGTTGGGGCTGCCCTGCAGGTGGTGTTCGGGTTGGGCCTCGTTGGTTTCATTTCCGTTCCGATCGTGGTGAGGCTCACCGGTTCCGCTGCTCTCGGCGCTTTGATTGTGTTGGTTGCCGTTGGCGGCTTGATCCTTGTCCCGGCCTATTACCAGGGGGGCGCGTCGGCACTCTTCACCGTGTGGTTTCTGCTCATACCTCTGCTGGGGGGGCTGCTGCTCGGGCCCCGGATCGCGATGGCAATGGGGGCGCTGGGTGTCGCCGTCATGACGGGCTTGTTTGTGCTCGAAAGTTCGGGACAGTTGCCGGATTCCACTGGCGCGATGGATCCGCTGCCCGCCTGGCTCAATCTGGTTGCAGTGATTTCCTTTTCGGCCGTTGTGGGCGCTGTTCTCGCCCGGACCCTGATCACTTCGGCCCGGCGGTTGGCAGAAGCCAAAACCGCGGATGCCGCCAAGGCGAAGGCGCTCGAGGAGGCCATCGAGGGAATCGCACGGGTGAGTCCCGGCGGAACTTTTCAGACGGTCAACCCCGCGCTTGCGTCCATGCATGGGGGCCGTCCGGGCGATCTGATTGGCACCCCGGCTGCGGAGTGGATCGTTGAAGAGGACCGGATCGAAGTCGAAACCGCTGTCTCCGCGATGGTAGAACGCGGCCGGCAGGAGCTCACGGTTCGCGGTCGTCGCTCGGATGGGAGCACTTTTGTCGAAAACTTGTTTCTGATTGGGATTCCTGACGAAGAGGTCGGAACCCATTATCGCTTTGTTCGAGACGTGACGAGGCAGCAGCAACTCACCGAGCAATTGACCCAATCGGTCAAGATGGACGCCATCGGAAGGCTGTCTGGCGGCATCGCCCACGACTTCAACAACCTGCTGATGACGATCCTCACCGCAAGTGATCGCCTGAAAAAGACGATGGAGAGCCTTCCAGAGCCCAACCCCGGCCCCGAATATCTGGGATGGATCAATACCGCGGCCCAACGGGGTGCGTCACTCACACGGCAATTGCTGGACTTCAGCCACGTCAAGGCTTCGGATCCGGGACCCATAGACGTCAATCAGAGCCTGCGACGACTGATCGGGATGCTGGATTCAGTCCTGGGCACCGCGATCAACGTGGAGAGCGATCTGGCAACGGAATCGTTGGTCACAGAGGGCGACCTCGCTCGCTTCGAGAGCGGCATGATGAACCTCGCCGTCAACGCGCGAGATGCCATGCCTGAGGGTGGCCGCCTCCGCTTTCAATCGAGCGAGCGCCATGTCGACCCCTCGGACCCACGCTTCGCTGCGTTTAATCTCAAAACGGATCGATTCGTATGCATCGAAGTGATCGACGACGGGGTGGGGATCGATGCCGAGATCCAGGACGATATCTTCGATCCCTTCTTCACCACCAAGCCCGTGGGCAAGGGGACGGGGCTCGGCCTTTCGCTCTTCTATACGTATACACGCGAGGTTGGCGGTGCCATGGAGATCCTCAGCCCTCCGGGCGGAGGCACCAAAGTCTCGATCTATTTTCCCAGGAGCAATCAACTCCTCGAGGCAGTGGAGGAGCCGCTCCAAAAGAGAGCCACGGGCCACGAAACCGTTCTGTTGGCGGATGATGAGCCGATGGTTGCAGAACTTCTGAGACTCGTGCTGACCGAGGCCGGCTTTCAGGTGATTTCGTGCGCAGATGGGCAAGAGGCTGTTGAGAATTTCGAGCGGTACAGGGATTCGGTTGCGGTCGTCTTGCTGGATTACCGGATGCCGGGCCTCAATGGGATCGAGGCCTTCAGCCGGATACACCAAAGAGCACCCGAAGTCCCCGTGATTCTCATGAGCGGCAATATCGCTGCCGCGGAGATCGAGGATTTGCAGGGAAAGGGTCTTCGCGGCGTATTACGCAAGCCGTGCGCGGGCGATGAAGTCCTTACTGCGATTCGTGCCGCCATCGATACTCGCCGTGGTCAAGGCAGGCACAAGGGGCGTGATCCGGTTGTCGGGCGGAGTTCGCTTAACTTGCCGGGCTAGCCGGATTCAGTGCGACCGGGGCCCAGGCTAAAGTGCTCCTCCAGGCGATCGAGCACTGCTTCGGTATGGGCGATGTATTCCGGGTAGCTGCCGTTGTAGTTTCCATCCTGACGGCGCTGGGATTCGCCCTCGAAATTGTAGTAGCCCGGCGTGCAGTCGGCGCTGCGTGAGGTTTTGCCGCGGTTGGCGATGACTTCCTGGACCCACCACTCCTCGGCATCGGGGGTGACTTCGATGGTGTGGTGGTTATGCCTTCGCGCGTAGTCGATGCAGTGAGCGATATGGTCGCCCTGGATTTGGAGCACGTCGGTCAGGTTGAAGCGGAAGGAGGCCTGGTAACCGCCCATGATGAAGAAATTGGGATAGCCCGCTGTGTGAATTCCCAGAACTGTGCGGATGCCGTCCCGGTACTTCTCCTCGAGGTCGAGGCCGTCCTTGCCGCGGATGCGGTTGTATATCCCCGTCTTTTGCACCTCGAAGCCGGTGGCGTAGATGAGAACGTCGAGAGGATAGACCTCTCCCTCGAAGCGTGGGCCGGCGGCCTCTATGGTCTTGATTCCCTTGCCCCGGGTGTCTACGAGATGGACATTCGGCCGGTTGTAGGCGGGGAGGTAGTCGTTGTCGAAACACGGTCGCTTGCACATGAACATGTACCAGGGCTTGAGTGCTTCCGCGGTGACCGGGTCCTCGACAGTGTTATCGATGTGTTTGTGGATTCGCATCATGGCGTCGATGTTCGCGTTCTCTTGTTTGCGAATCTTGTCTTCGCGGGAGGTCGATGCGATTCGGGCTTTCTGCTCGGGGGTGAGTTGGGGCTCGGCCAGGGCCCGCGCGCGACGTTTTCCCTGCCACCCCGGCTCGAGCTTTGCGGCCCATTCGGGATCTGTCGGCCAATCCTTCTTGATATCCACCGAAGAGGGTGTGCGCTGGAAGACGTAAAGTTCCCGGGCCGCCGCACCCAGGCGGGGAATGCATTGCACGGCGGATGCGCCGGTGCCGATGATTCCGACAACCTTGTCCTGAAGTTTCGAGAGGTCGTCGCCCGTATATTCGTAGTCCCAGCGCGAGGTGTGGAATGAGTGGCCGGCGAAGCTTTCCATGCCCTCGATCTTGGCGAGCTTGGGCTTCGAAAGGGTGCCGTTTGCGCAGATGACAAAGCGAGCCTTCATGCGATCGCCTCGATCGGTCTCGATCAGCCACATTTCCTCGTCCTCGTCCCAGGTGGTCGAGGTGACTGTGGTCTCGAAAACGGCGAGTTCGTAAAGGTCATATTTGTTGGCGATCGCCTGGCAATGGGCAAGGATCTCGTTGCCCTTCGCATAATGGTTCTCGGGCACGTAGTCCATTTCGTCGAGCAGGGGCAGGTAGTCGTAGGCCACCACATCGCACGCGACTCCCGGGTAGCGGTTCCAGTACCAGGTGCCGCCGACGTCGCTCCCTCGTTCGACGATTCGGATGCTTTCCACGCCCTTCTGGCGCAAGCGGGCGGAGGTCAGCAGAGCCGAGAATCCGCCGCCGATGAAGAGGCACTCGACGCTGTCCTCCAAGGCTTCGCGGGGCGCCGGTAGCTTGGCGTAGGGATCGGTCGAGTACTTCGACAGGTTCCCGGTGAAATCCGAGGTAAATTGCCGGGTGCCCTCTGGCCTGTAATCAAGACGAAGGTCGCGCTCCTGGGCAAATTTCTGCTTGATTCCGTCGTAGTATTCCTGGGGCTGACGGGGCTTCTTGGGGCGGCGCGATTTCGAGGGGGCGGAGGTTTTGGACATCGCTGCGGAGCATATCACCCACTGCCCCCAGGCGCAGAAGGGCATGGCCGTAGGCAGGAATGGAAGAGGGGAGTTGGCTCTGCCTCGCGGTTACGGGTGATGGGCTGTCGCAGCGCGGCGGCGGTTCTTGGCTTTACCTTCGACCCTAGGCCTCGACTTCGACACCACGCCAGAACGCGACGCGGTCTTCGATCTCTCGGGCTTCTGCTTTGGGTGTCGCGTAATACCAGGCCGCTCCGGCGTTCTCGTCGCCCTCTACTTTGAGGTTGTAGTAGGACGCCTCGCCTTTCCACGCGCAAAAGGTCTTCAGATCACTGGGTGAAAAGAACTCGGCCCGGATCGAGTCCTTGGGGAAATAGTGATTGCCTTCGACTACGACCGTATTGTCACTCTCCGCAAGTACTTGGCCGTTCCAGATCGCCTTCATGGGCTTCCCTTTCGTTCTCGGTTGCTCACCATGCCCGGTCCGAGTTCGGCGCTATCGACGCGTCGCGCAAAGATTGTTGAGCAGCATGATGGGAGAGACCAGCCGTTGCTCCTGGCTTCCCTTGGCCCCGCGATCGTAGATTTCTTCGATCAGGAAGCCTTCGGGAAGTACCTGGCCCCGCAGAGTGTAGGCATCGAATGCAATCTTGGCACCGTAATCGAGCCAGGTCAGCGGCACGCTGTACTCGACGCCATTGGGAATGCGCCCGGCCAGGAAGGCCGAACTGCCCGGCTGGGAGAGCGTGCTTCCCGCCACCAGGGGGGAGTCCGCGGCGTGCTCTGCGGTATAGGCCAGAACCCGGTCGCCCAGGGCGGGGTCAACGGGCAGCAGGTAGCGGTAGGAGCGGTCGTGCTGAACCTCGAGAAGGATGTAGTCAGCGCCCTGGGGCTGTGCCTCCCCAGCCCGCGTCTTGACCTGGAAGGCCAGGCGATCGTCGGTGGTAATCGTTGTCTTGACCCGCAGGATATCCTGGGGGCCATCCAGCGAACGGTCCATATACGAAAGGATTACGCGAGGATCATCGTAGCTGTTCATCGCCAGGCTGGCTGGAGGGGCGGCCAGGAGAGCCATGATGACGATTGCCACTCGGCTCCCCCTCATTGGAAAAAGGCCTGGTTCTCCCGCAGCATCTTTTCGGCGGAAGAGACGTCCTCGAGGGCGTCAAAAACGAGCCGAATCCTGCCAGCGGGGTCGATGAAGAAGGCCGTGCTGCTGTGGTCTACCTGGTAGTGGAATGCGTTCCCCTGGTTCTTGGTGTAGAAAACGGCCTCTACCCCGAATTCGCTCTTGAAGCGTTCGAGGGCCGCGTCCTGCAATCGAAGGAAGGTTGTGTTCTCACCGAATGGGGCCGTGTAGCGATCGAGAACCGAGTCCGTGTCGCGATCCGGGTCGATGGTGACGAATACACCGCCCATGCTGATTTTCTTGTCGCTGGCGATGCGGACGAGCTTCGACAAATTTTCCACCGAACGCGGACAGATATCGCTGCAGCGGGTGAAGCCGAAGACCACCAATTTCCACTGTCTGTCGTCGGCTTCGCCCGCGTCATGAATTAGCTCAATGGCTTCTGGTCCAAGAGGCACAGGGATCGGAAGTGTGACGAAGGCGCCCTGGGCGGTAGACGAGAGGACGAGAGCACCCACCAGTCCAGCGAAGAATGCTCGAATCATCGAGGGATTCGTTTGCAGCATTGGGAAAACCTGCCTTTCTTGAATGGGTATCGGTCAAGATCCCCAAGGTCGTCTAGCGAATATTTCCCGCGCCGAAGAAACCATGGGGCATGGCCAACCCATCCTCGGGCCCGAAGACCTTCACGACCATATCCGTCCGGGTGTCGATCTTGACGACATAGCCCGAGTGCCAACTTGCCACGAAGAGGTAGCGGTTGTCGGGGGTTGGCGTGAGGCTATGCGCCACTGTGAAGCCGTCGGGAAGTCCGTCGCCCGGCTTGAAGCGCTTGAGGAATTGAGGCCGGTAGTTGTCGCTGATATCGAAGACGGAGACATAACCGTCTTCGAACAACCCGTAGTCGATGGTGTCCTCTTCGGCGATGTAGATTTTATTTCCAATCACAGCCAGGTCCGAGGCGGAGCGAAAGATGCCTTCGCCGTCGACATCGTCGGTTGCGGAGATGATTTTCGTGGCAGTGCCTTCCCATGCGTCGATGAGCCAGCAACTCGGCGGGATGACGCTCGTGGTGGACTCGGGGGTGAGCGATGTCTTGTCGAATTGCATGGTCGCCGTTACGGCGTAGCGCTCATCGAGCCAGTAGACGTAATGCGAGAAGGCCGCGTAGTTGTCGTCGTCGCCGAGCTTGATTTTCTTCTTTGCCTTGAGCGCGCCTGTGCGTCGGTTGGCCTTGTAGAGGTCAATGACGTTGTTGTCAAAGAAATAGCCGCTGCCCAGGCCCAAGCTGCCCGATTTGTTGAACACGATGCCATGGGTCTGCTCGGTATACCCGGTGATCTGGATCGGGTCGACTTTGGCGAACTCTTCCTTCTCCCGATCCCAGACCCGGATCTTGTCGTTTGTCCAGGACGTGAAGTAGAGGAAGTTGGAGAAGGGAAGGGTGGTGGGCCCGTGAATCTGGGTGCCGCCGGCCAGCAGCCATGCGGGCACCGCCTGGGCCGAGTTGGTGGCTTCGACGAAGGGAAGTTCTGCCGGGGTATCGGGCACGTCGAAGGCCGCGACCTCCTCGACTTCGAGGCGCGCTGTGCCCCGCTTCCAGTTGATCTTCTCGATTTCGAGGGTGATCAGGTAGGCGGGGTGGCTCGCCGTGTTATCGCTGGTGATATAGAGCGTCTTGCCGTCGGCGGAGACCACTGTGTGCTGGAGCGGGATATCGCCAGGCCAGTCGTCGAGCATGAGGGGGTTGACGGTAACGAGGGCATCCTTCTTGTAGTTGAAGAGGTAGATCATCCTCGTGTGGTAATCGATGGCCGTGAGCAGGGGCTTCAGTTGTCTGCTCGCATGCTTCGAGCGCTCGTCACGATCGGAATCGGACGAGCTGTCAGCGCCAACATGGCTGGCGAAGGAGAGACTGACGAGCAATGACAGGACGATCAGGACCGGGCTCAGCTTCCGCATGGTTCTCCTCGGCTTTCCGTTTTTTGGTTTCAGATTCGCGAAGATGCTGGTGGAAATGCCGGGAAGCGTGGCGGTCGGGCTCTTTCTGGCCCCGCATTCCGGGCTTCTTCAGTTTTGGAGTCGGGTGGGGGGCCAGAATCGGATCAGGCTCATTGCCTCGCGAGCGGTTTTTTAATTCGAAGGGAATTTTGGAAATGGGGTGGTGTCGGAGGCAGGAATTCAGGCATTTCGCGATCCGGCGGACGTCCGATCGCGGTTGATTCGCTGGCCTGCAAGCCCGGCTATCTGTAAGGTGGCCCCTATCCGGTTGGACCGGCGGGAGGACGAGAGCTTGATTCGATCATTGATCATTCTCGCCTTGATCTGCCAGCTTGGCTTCACGGGGTGCGCAACCCCGAGTGCGCCCGAAGACGGGGACGACATGGAGGCGACGATCGCCAGGTCGTATCTCCGGCGAGTAGCGTTCGGGATGCCCTTCAACGAGTGGATTCTTCTGCGCTGGCGGAAGAGCGAAATGCCGCTGGACGTATTCCTGCCGGAGCCGCCGCCCGGGTTGTTCAGCGACCCCGGCGAAACGATGGACGTGGTAAGAAGTGCGATTCTTGCGTGGACGGACGTTGCTGGCCCGGGTGTGCCGAGCTTCGTATTTGGCGACAACGCCAAGGATGCGGATATTCGAGTAAGTTGGGCGCCCGAGCCCGATGGAGATTGGTACGTTGCCTATTGCAGCTACGATTACTTGAAGATAAGACTGCGGCAGTTTGGGGTCGACTATCTGCTGATCTCCGGTCGCTCCGAGAGAGGAACCGTCGTCGATTCACAGCTGATCCACGCGGTAGTCATGCACGAAGTGGGGCATGCCCTCGGCTTGGCCGGACACAGCAAGAATCCGTTGGATGTCATGTATGGCACGGTCACGCCGGGCTTTGACTACGAGATCAGCGCGAGCGACCGACTGACGCTCACGGAGTTGTACTCGAAGCCCATAGGCAAGCGCGTCGTGGGTGCCAAACACGAATGATCCGAGAGCGATCTGAGCCTCTGGTGGTTGTAAAACGTCTCGAAGTTGCTTAGAGCCCGCGAAAGCGTGCGACGCCGTAGGGTTCCGGGGGGAGGGCCGGGGCTCGGCCACTCACCAGGTCGGCCACGAGGCGGCCGGAGCCCGCGGCCAGAGTCCAGCCCAGGGGGCCGTGGCCGGTATTCAGGAAGAGGTTGTCCAGGCGGGTCGATCCCAGAACGGGAACCCCGTCTGCCGAGAGTGGCCGGTGCCCGCACCAGGGGGACAGGCTTTCGGGCTCTGCGTGTTGGGCGCAGCCCGGGTAGGTCTGTGCGAGGACGTCCAGGAGATTTTGGATCCGGCTGGGTCTGAGTTGGGTGTCATGCCCGGCGAACTCGGCCGTTCCCGCCACGCGAAGTTTCTTGCCCAGGGGCGTAAGCGCGACGTGCAGGCTGTCATCCACTACGGGCATGCGGGGGCTCTCGCAGGTGTCGTCGAGTTCGAAGGAGATGGAGTATCCCTTGGCAGGGCGAACCGGGACGCGAACCCCGGCCGTGGCGGCGATCTCGAAGGTCCGGCTGCCCGCTGCGATGACGAAGGCGTCGGCTTCCATGGGGCCTTGATGGGTTTCGAGCGCCGCGATGCGCTGGCCGCGCTGGCTGAGTCGAATGGCCTGGGTGCCGTAGTGGAATTCGGCACCGCCATCGCGCAAGTGGCTTTCGAGTTCCGAGCAGAAGCGATGCGCGTCGCCATGCTCATCGATGGGGTGATGAATGGCGCCCGCCAGGGCGGGGGCAGCCGCGGCCAGGGCGGGTTCGACTTCCACGGCGGCGTCCATGTCGAGTACCCGGGTCTCGATGCCATGACGGGCCAGGAAATCCGCTTGGGCATGGCCGTCCGCCAATTCCGCGGGATCGCGGAAAACCTTGAGGATGCCCTGGCGTCCCCGATCGAAGCGCAAGCCTTCTCGCTCACAGAGCGCGTCCAGCACTTCCATGCTGTAGAGGCCGAGTCGCAGGTTGGCCGCCCAATTCCTTTCGTACCGAGGCCTGTAGGATTGCCAGAAGAAGCGTATTCCCCACCCGGCCAGGGCGGGCACGGCGCGGGGCCTCAGAAGAAAAGGCGCGTCTTCCCGCCCCAGCCAGCGCAGCATCTTGAAGAAAATACCCGGCGAGTTCCAGGGGTCGGTGAGGCTGGGCGAGAGCATGCCCGCGTTGGCGAAGCTCGCTCCTTGTGCGGGCCCGCTTCCGGCGTCCACCAGGCTGATGCTGTGCCCGTCGCGAAGCAGGGCATAAGCCGTGGACAGCCCAAGAAGCCCGGCTCCGACAACCACCACGTGCATTCCGGGGAATCCCTTCGTTGAACCCAATGACCCGAGGCGCGGGCCTGATGGGGTGGGTCGACAGTACGAAAGGATCCCTCGGCGCGCACGCCCGAGAATTCGCTGTATCCTCATTCGCCTTGACCCGCCCATTGCCACGAATTCGCGTGGGGTGGTTGGCCAAGGCGAGGTACCCGTGAGCGATCTTCCCGTTCTTCCCGAAAATATGCGCGCCTGGCGGGTGCACGAATGGGGCCCCGAACCCAGCGAGACCTTACAACTCGATACGGTGCCGCTTCCGCAGCCCGGGGCCGGGGAACTTCTCGTTCGCGCCCAGGTGATTCCCCTGAATATCAACGATATGGAGCGGATCACGGGGAAGAATATGATGGCGCGACCCGAACTCCCGGTGACGCCGGGCATGGAGGTCATGGGGCACGTGGTCGCGGCGGGGGAGGGCGTGGGCGACTGGCTGGGCAGGCGCGTGGTCGCCATGCCGAGGCAGGCCACAGGCGGCTTCGCGGAGTACTCGATCTGCCCGGTTGTGTCGGCCTTTGATATGCCCGAAGCCGTTCCCGCTCCGGATGCGGGTGCGCTCTATTTTCCCTACCACCTGGCTTGGCTTGGCTTGATCGACCGGGCGGACCTGCAGGCGGGCGAAACCGTTTTGATCCATGCGGCGGCAGGCGGGGCCGGATCGGCGGCGATCCAGTTGGCCAAGCACCTGGGAGCCACGGTTTTTGCCACGGCGGGCAGCGAGGCGAAGCTGGAACTCTGCCGTGAGCTCGGGGCGGATTTCGTAATCAACTACGCCGCCGAAGCCACCACGGCCGAAGACCCCGCCGAGGATTTCGCGGCCATCGTGCTCAAGGAGACGAAGGGCCGGGGGGTGGACGTGGTCTTCGACAATGTGGGTGAGGCCGTGATGGCCCGCTCCCTGGACTGCACCGCGTATAACGGCCGCTACCTCATGATGGGCTTCGCCTCGGATAAACGTTTTGCGGATGAGAAGCTCATAGTTCCCCGCCGAGTCTCCGCGGGCAACCTGAAACTCTGCGGCGTGCTGCTCGCCTACGCGAACGAAGCCCTCGCGCCGGTCATGAAGAACGCCATGGGGTGGAATTTCTGCCCGGATGCCCTGGGCCGGGAGATCATGGCCGGGGTGGTTGACCTGGTTCTGGCGAAGAAGATCAAGCCCGTGATCGGGGAGGTCTGCGGCTTCGAGGATCTGCCCCATGCGCTGACCCGCATGCGCGATCGCCAGACCACGGGCCGGGTGCTGATCAACCTGGACTGACTGGATTGATTCAGCGCGGGGAAGAGCCGCCTGTAGTGCGACTATTCGAGGCCCATGCGGCTGCCCACCCGCCTGAGTCGACGCTGCAAGCGGATGTCCAGCAGATCGGCCCGGTCGAATTTGGCAAGCAACTCGCGGCCCGGGTTGCGACTGGCTTCGTCTTGGGCCGAGTACCAGTCGAGGCCTCGCTGCAGGACCCAGAGCATATAAGTTGAAGCGCCCGAG
>JAAZXM010000088.1 GCA_014240165.1 Myxococcales bacterium
CGAACCGGGCAACCCCTTCTACCAGATCTACACCCTCGACCTCCGCAACGGCCGAGCCCGGCGCATCTCCCCAGGCGTGGGCAAGGCCACCTGTGGCTGGATTCATCCGGGCGGGCGACGCGCACTCTTCGCGTCTACGCACCTCGACCCGGACGCCCGAGCCGAGCAGGTAGCCGAACTCGAGAGCCGCGCGCAGGGCAAGCAGAAGCGTTATGCGTGGGATTACGACGAGCATTACGATCTCTTCTCGGTGCCCCTCGACTCGCAGGGGTCGCCCACCCCCCAGGCCCTGACCACCGCTCTCGGATACGACGCCGAGGCCTCCTGGTCGCCCAATGGCCGCACGATTCTCTTCGCCTCAAACCGTCACGCGTACGCGCCGGGCTCCGGGGTCGACCGGGAAAAACTGGCCCGAGACCCCGCCCCCTCCATCGAGCTCTACCGAATGGACGCCAGCGGACGCAACGTACGCCGCCTCACCCATCACCCAGGCTACGACGGAGGGCCCTTCTTCAGCCCCGATGGTGAACGCATCGTCTGGCGCCGCTTCTCCGAGAATGGCACCACGGCCGAGATCTACACCATGCGGGCCGACGGCAGCGATATCAGGCAAATCACGAATCTCGGCGTCCTATCCTGGGCCCCCTTCTATCATCCCTCGGGCGAGTACCTGATCTTCACCACCAATCTCCACGGCCACGGCAATTTCGAACTCTATCTGGTGGATGCGCGAGGCGAGCACCCGCCCGTCCGGGTGACCCGCTCGGAGGGCTTTGACGGCCTCCCCGCTTTCTCGCCCGACGGTGAAGAACTCGTCTGGGCCAGCAACCGCACGGTAGACGGCCGCTCACAGCTCTTTCGGTCCAGCTGGAACGACGCCCGGGCGCGGCTGCGCCTCGGCTTGCCCGATAAGAGCGGCCCCCAGGCTGCCCCTCTTCTCCCCCTCCCGCCATTCACCGAGCCCGCAATCCGGGAACAGGATCTGCGTGCCCATGTCCAGGCACTCGCCAGCGACCTCACCGAGGGGAGGCTCACGGGAACCGCGGGTGAGCGCATCGCCACCAGTTATGTGGCCCGGGCGTTCCGCGCCATCGGGCTCGACCCGGCCGGAGATAGTGGAACCTATTTCCAAACCTTTGGCTTCACGGCCGGCGTCTCCCTGGGCGCTGGGAACAACCTGGAGATCCTCAACACAGGGTCGGCGAAAGCCACGAATTTCGTCCCCGACCGCGACTGGCGCCCCTATGCGTTCTCGCGGGAAGGCACGGTGGCCAGCGCCCCCGTGGTCTACGCGGGCTACGGAATCGTTGCGCCGGCGGGCGACGGGCAGCGCGCCATCGACCATTATGCGGACCTCGACGTGCGGGGGCGCTGGGTGCTTGTCTTTCGGTACGTCCCCAACAACCTTTCCCCGGAATCCCGCCAGCACCTCCACCGCTACTCGAGCCTTCGCTACAAGGCGATGCTCGCGCGGGATCGAGGAGCCGCCGGGCTCCTCGTCATGAGCGGACCAAACTCGGGGGTTCGCAATCAAGTCGCCCCGCTGCGCTTCGATGTCTCCCTGGCGGGCAGTTCCATCGCGGCGCTCTCGCTCTCCGACGCCGTAGCGGGCGCGCTTCTCGCGGGCTCAGGGAAGAGCTTGGCCACCCTTCATGACTCTGCGGATTCCGCCAGCGCAGCCCCGGGCTTTCTGCTTCCTGACGTCGACGTCTCGGCACGAATCGACCTCGAGCATCAGCGCGGAAGCGGGCGAAACGTCATCGCCCGGCTGCAAATGGGGCCGGAGCCCAGCCGAGATTTCGTGTTGATGGGCGCCCATATCGATCACCTGGGCCGAGGAGAAGGCTCTTCCTCCCTGGCGCGAGACAAAGAAAAGGGAGCGATCCACCCGGGTGCCGACGACAACGCGTCGGGCGTGGCGGCGCTCCTCGAGGTCGCCGAAGAACTCGCAAGCGGCGTCGCCGATGGAGATCTCTCGGGCCGGCGGGACATCGTTTTTGCCGCCTGGTCGGGGGAAGAAATCGGGCTGCTCGGATCGAGTTGGTGGGCGGATCACGCGGCGGATCCCCATACCCCGGGTTCCACCCTGGCCGACCGTGTGGCGGCCGACCTGAACTTCGACATGGTGGGCCGAATGAAAGGGCCCGTGGCGCTCTATGGCACCGGCTCGAGCGATGCCTGGCCGGGCGAGATCGAGCAGGCCAACGTTCGCATCGCGCTCCCCATCCGGCCTCACCCGGACGGCTTGCTCCCCACCGACGCCAATGTCTTCATCAATCGCGGCGTGCCGATTCTGGCGGCGTTTACCGGGGCCCACTCGGACTACCACACGCCGCGCGATACCCCGGAGAAACTCAACTACACGGGGCTCGAGAAGATCGCCGACCTCATGGGGGAGATCGCGATCTCTCTGGCAGACCGCCCCGAGGCACCGGATTTCATCGCTCCAGCAGCCCAGGCAGCCCAACGCGGGCCCTCGGGCATTCGGGTCTACCTGGGAACCCTGCCCGATTACGCCCGCAGCGACGTCACGGGGCTGGCCCTTTCCGGGGTCACCGGCGGCGGTCCGGCCGAAATCGCCGGTCTGAGGGCCGGGGACGTGGTGGTCGAGGTCGCGGGCAAGAGAATCGAGAACATCTACGACTACACCTACGCCCTGGACGCGTTGAAGGTGGGGGAGACAGTACCCATCGTCGTCGTCCGCGGTGCTGACCGCATCCCGCTGGAGATCACCCCGGCCTCCCGAGATTAGCGGTCGATCGCGGTTCGGCGCCGCTTGCCTCGGAACGTCGAGGTATGCGAAAATGACCGATCCCAACGCCGCACTCCCAACCAGCAAGGAGTCTCCAATGAAGATCGGTCTGATCCCTGTCAACGTGGGCGCCCAAAGCGCCGAGAGCATGGTCGAAATGGCCACCACCGCCGAGGCCGGCGGTTTCGAATCCATCTGGACTTTCGAGCACGCCATCGTCCCCGTGGAATACCAATCAAAATACCCCTACAGCCCCAACGGCAAGATGGGCACGACTCCCGAGACGAATTTCGTCGATCCGCTTATCGCCCTCTCCCACGTAGCGGCCCATACCCAGACGATTCGACTGGCGACCGGAGTCAACATCCTGCCCCAGACCAACCCGCTCTACCTTGCCAAGCAAGCGGCCAGCCTGGATTTCGTTTCGGGCGGACGCTTCATGCTCGGCGTGGGGATCGGCTGGCTGGCCGAGGAATTCTCCGCATTGGGCGTTCCCTTCGAACGTCGGGGTGCCCGCTTCGACGACTACATCGTCGCCATGAAGAAGATCTGGTCTGGCGATGTCGTGGAGCATCAGAGCGAGTTCATCCAATGGAGCGGCTTCAAGAGCTACCCGGTGCCTGTGCAGAGCCCGCTTCCCGTGATCATCGGCGGATCCAAGGGCAAGGCCTTCGAGCGCATCGCGCTCCACGGCGATGGCTGGTATGCGCCCACGGGCAACGTCGATCAACTCGCCGGAATGCTCAAGGAACTCGACGAGGCCTGCGCAGCAGCGGGGCGCGATCGATCGACGGTGGAGATCAGCGCCATGTGGATTCCGCCGGCAGAAGGCATCGAAGCGGTGGCGCGCTACGCCGATCTCGGCGTCAGCCGACTGGTGGTTCCGCTGCCCGCCGTGGCTGCCGGGGGAGGCACACCCATCGAAGCGATCAAGCGTTTCGCGGACGAGACCCTATCCCAAATCGCCTGAACATCGGTCCGCTTTTCGGGAGCCTTTGCGATGCCCACCGCTACCGCCAATGAACTTCAGCTCGCGTACGAAACTTTCGGCCAAGCGAGCGATCCCGCCATGCTGCTCATCATGGGCCTGGGCGGACCCATGATCATGTGGGAGGAGGAGTTCTGCCGCGGTCTGGCGGAGCGCGGATTCTTTGTGATTCGCTATGACAACCGCGATTGTGGACGCTCAACGAAGCTCGACGCCTTGGCCTTGCCCGATCTGGCGACAGTGGCGGGAGAGTGGATGCTGGGCGGCGAGATCGAAGGCCCCTACCGGCTCTCGGATATGGCTGCAGATGCGGCGGGTTTGCTGGATGCCCTGGGCATCGAGCGGGCGCATGCGGTGGGGGCTTCCATGGGCGGCATGATCGCCCAGACTCTCGCCATCGAGGCGCCTGGCCGGGTGGCCTCCCTGACCTCCATCATGTCCTCCACGGGACAACGTTCGCTCCCCGATCCCTCGCCCGAGGCGATGGCCGTGTTGATGACCCCAAGCGCCGAGGTGCGTGAAGATTTCATCGAGCAACACCTGGCCAACAACCGCGTGGTGGGCGCTGATCCTGACTTCTTCGCCTTCGAGAAAGATCGCCTGCGGGAGCGAGCCGGGCGGCTCTGGGATTATGGGATCGAACGCGAGGGAACGACCCGGCAAATGCTTTCGAGCCTGGCGTCCGGGGATCGAACCTCGGAACTTGGGAAGCTCTCGCTGCCGGCGCTTGTGATTCATGGCGAAGCGGACAACCTCTTCAGCATCGAGCACGGTGAAGCGACCGTCAGCGCTATCCCCGGCGCGGAGCGACTCTTCATCAAGGGGTTCGGGCACGATATGCACCCTGGGGCGTACCCCGCCATCACCGACGCAATCGCGGCACTCTGCCGAGACCTCTAGGAACTTCTCTCCAGAGCACCCCCGAAACAACTCCGAAGCAACCTCAAAGGGAGACGCGCCATGTCGAACGACACATCGAACGAAGCCCAACCGGGAAATGGAAGCGCGCAAAATTCGGATACTGGAAGTCCCCCGCCGCGCTGGGTACTCAAGACCATGACGCGATTGCACGTGGCGCTGCACCGCCTCAGCGGCGGGCGGCTATTCAATACCCTCACGGGAGACGACGTATGCTTCGTCACCATGACGGGTGCGCGCAGCGGGCGGCGGTTGACCATCCCCCTGATGTACGTCCCCCATGGCGAGGGTGTTCTCCTGGTGGCCTCCCAGGGCGGCGCTCCCCGAAACCCGGTCTGGTACAACAACCTCGTGGCGCATCCCGAGATCGAAGTCAATCATCGCGGCCGGCCAATGAAGCTCAGGGCCCGCCTGGCGGAACCCGGCGAAAAGGCTGCGCTCTGGCCCGTTTGCGATAGCCACTACGCCCCCTACGCGGACTATCGCCAGCGCACGAGCCGAGACATCCCCGTCTTCATCTGCGAGTGAGCGAGAGCGCGAATGCTCAGAGCGCTGCGGCGCGCTAACTGGGCATCATCTCCGAGGGATCGATGGAACCGGTCAGGATTCCGCCCGCGCACCCCCCATCGGTGAAGAGGTTTTCGCCGCTGATATAGCTCGCCGCCGGGCTGTTGAGAAAAGCCAGCGGCCAGGCTTGCTCATCCGCGGTGGAGTTGCGCCCGATGGGTTTGGGGAAATTGTCCATGAAGGCCTTGCCTACCTGTTCCTCGAAATGGGGCATCATGGGGGTGTCGGTGGGGCCGGGGCTGATGCAGTTGAGACGAATTCCCGTTTCCCGGGTCAGCAGCGGGCCGCGATGCAGGACATAGACGATGGTGCACATCTTCGAGAACGAATAACCCTCGAGGCTGCCCTCTGCATCGGCTTCCTCCACCCAACGAAGCGCCTGGGCGTGGTCCGTGAGTGCCAGGAGTTCCTTCACCCGATCCATCGCCATGGCGTACGCCATTCCGGCGGCCGAGGAAATGGACGCGATGGCTGAGCCGCGCTGCATATGGGGCGCGCAGGCTTCCACGAAATGGCGTTGCCCGAGAAAGTTGACGCTCATCACGTCTACATTCGAAAAGGATCCGCCCGGCAGGCCAGCGCAGTAGAAGAGCGCGTCCACCGGGCCCGACCTGGAAATCTCCGCCGCCGCCGCGTCGATCGCACCGGGATCCCTGCAGTCGACTTCGAGAAAATTCGCGTGGGCCACGCCGGGCTTGCGAATATCCACGGCCACCACCTCGGCGCCGAGTTCCCCCACGATGCGGGCGGTGGACTCCCCCATACCCGAATAACATCCGACGACAACGACGCGCTTGTTCGCGTAGCTCAGGGGGTTGTTCATGAGCGGGCCTCCTGGGAGCACTCTATGGGGAGGGCTGGAGTGTAGCGTGGGCGAGAGCGGTACCGGCGAGCGCGGGCGCTGTCCTCGGGCGGCCGCTTGTGGCAGAGTGTCGCCGCGCCGGGACCCGGCCTACGCCCATGGCCTGAGACAACCCCGGCAAAGGATGAGGAAGAAGTGCCCGAGAGCCACGCCAAGCCCGCCGCCGAGGTAGAGCCCCCAACCCGGGGCTCCGCGCCCACTTTCGCCACGGCGCTTTGCTGCATCGACGGGCGCGTCCAGGGGCCGCTGGCCGACTTCGTGCGCACCCGCTTCGGCGTCGACTACGTCGATACCGTGACGCGACCGGGCCTGGTGGGACGGCTGGACTCTGGCGTCGAAGCCGATCTGGCGATCTCGATCGAGGCCCACCAATCCCAGGGAATCGTGGTCAGCGGTCACGCGGGCTGCGCTGGCTACTCGGGGGAGGAATCCGCCCAGCGGGACGCATGCCGCGCGGCCGCGGCGCGGCTGGGGGAACTCTGGGGCGAGATGGAGATCGTCCCGGTTTGGGTCGCGCTGAGCGGCGCTGTCGAGCCTCTCTGACCCTGCCACGGAACACACAAGACCCGGTCGAACGTTCGTTGCAGCCAGCGGACACGAGGCGAAGGCTTGCTCCTGCTTCGCGCCGAAAATGCGCGGCGCTTGCCGGGGTGCTTCCGACAGCCCTCGCAGTTGCCCTCGCACCGAGCCTGGCTCTTGCGGCGGCTAATTGGGCGCCCGGCACAGAAGCAGCGCGATGACTGATTGGCCTGTCACCCGCGTCATACCGATCGCGTAAACCAGGCCCACGGGTCCATCGAAGGCCACCAGGGCGTACTCCCAGGGCTGGGAGAGCCCGGCAGGAACCGCGTAGAGAACCGCCCCCGCCGCGGTCAGCCGCACAAGACCCTGCCAGAAGATCACCGGGGCACGGGCCGCCATGTCGCGGGAGGCCCAGATCAAGCAGGCGGCCGCCATCATGAGAAAGGTCCCCAGGGTCATAAGCGCCACGAACTGCCCGGGCTGCGGGTTCGCCAAAGCGCCCGCCCAGGTCGCGGCCCCCACCGCGAAGTCGAGCGCTCCGGTCACGAGTACGAATTTTTGCAACATGCGCCCCGACCCTCCTCCAGCCATCTCCCATGCGCCCCGAGGATACTGGCCCGGAGCGACCGCGCTGCGCATGGGTTGCTCTTCGCATTCCCCTTTTCGTGACCCCGAAGCGTGGAGCCTCGCGGCGTCGGCTGAAAGTGCCTGAAAGGCGGGCAGGCGGACGCCGAATGGGTTCGCCGCACCCGGTGTACCCAAGGTGTTTTTCAGCCCAGAAACACGGGCAAACACGACCGATTGCCTCAAGAGAGCCACCCGCGAGGCCGATCAGATGAGGGATACACAGGCGCCAACTGGTCCCGCTTCACCCCGAGGAGAACCGAATGAAGGCCCCGAAGAAAATGCCCGCGGGGGCGCTCAATCCCCTCCGAGTCGCCGTCCTGGGCGTGCTCGCTCTGGCGACCTTTGCCTCCCAAGCCCCACCGGCCATGGCCGGGTTCGCAGGCGGGCTCGGGCATACCTGCTGGGTATCCCCTACCGGCGGAGTGGAGTGCTGGGGGCTGAACGATGCCGGCCAGCTGGGCGACGGCACCACGATCGACCGCGCCTACCCGGCGCCCGTCTACGGGCTCGGCCCGGATCCGATTTTCGCGGTGGGCACAGGCGAGGCCTTCAGCTGCGCTCTATCCGTCGTGGGTGTGATGTATTGCTGGGGAGACAACGCCCAAGGCCAGCTGGGTGACGGCACCCGGATCTCCTCTCTCGAACCCATCCCCGTTCAGGGTCTGGGCGGGACCGTGGAAAGCTTTTCCCCCGGCCGCGAACACGTCTGCGCAGTGCTGAGCGGCAACACCGCCAAGTGCTGGGGTGACAACACGACCGGGCAGCTCGGCAATGGCAATTTTGTCGACCGGCTGGTCCCCACCCCCGTTGCGGGCCTGGCCGGGCTGGTCAGTGGGGTCGCCAGCGGCTACGACCATACCTGCGCGGTCACCATCAGCAGTGATGCCTACTGCTGGGGACAGAACAACCTTGGCCAACTCGGTGATGGGACCTTCATCCAACGGGTTCAGCCCACGGGTGTCGTCGGCCTCAGCCCTTCGGGCACCCGGATCGGTTTCGTTGCTCAGATCGCCGCCGGCGAATTTCATACCTGCAGCACGACACCCTCGGGCACAGTTTTCTGTTGGGGAGACAATATGTCGGGCCAGGTGGGTAATGTGAACCTCGGTACGCTTCATGTCTTTCCCTCCATCGTGGCGGGAATCGGGTCATCGGCCAGCCAGATCGAGGCCGGTAAAGATTTTACATGCGTAGTCGACGCCTTCGGGGGGGCGCGCTGCTGGGGTGAGAACATGGATGGCCAACTGGGCGATGGCACCATGATCAGCCGATTTTCGCCCGCCCTGGTCAGTGGCTTCGCCACAGGCGTGAGCCAGATCGGCCTGGGGGACTTTCATGCCTGCGCGGATACCTCCACGGGTCTGCGCTACTGCTGGGGCGATTCCTTTTTCGGGCAACTCGGCAACGGCTCGCTCACCACGGCAACCCTGCCCATCGAGGTTCTCGAACCCCAACCGGTGCCCTACTCCCTCCCGGCACAGATCGCCCTTGGGCTCTTCCTGGCTGGCGCGGGGGCCCTATTGGCCCACCGCCAGATCGCCGGCGCTCGTTAGTACGTCCGGCACCGCCGGCCGGGCCGACAAAACAAAACCGCCCCGATGACGCGAGGTCATCGGGGCGGTTGAAGTGT
This sequence comes from Myxococcales bacterium, assembly GCA_014240165.1. Classification (GTDB taxonomy): domain Bacteria; phylum Myxococcota_A; class UBA9160; order UBA9160; family UBA4427; genus JAZXM01. The sequence continues at coordinate 8,867 of JAAZXM010000088.1, forward strand.
CGGTCGTAGGAGCCAAGGCTCCTACTGACCAGGCTATCGGCAGTAGACGATCGCCTCCTCTTCGGGATTGGACTTCCCGTTCGAGGTGCAGCGGAACGTGCCCTTCGGGCGCGTCGAACACTGCAGCTTGGGCGACCAGGCCTCGCCAGTTTCGCAAATACCGTTGATGCGAAGCTGACCGCGCTTGTCCGCCTTGCCCACCGCACCGATCACCAGGTTGGCAATCGCCGCTTCACCGCCACTGCAGGTCACGTTGATCTCCGTACCCGGCATCATCGCCCGGCCGCGGCAATCGAACGTACCATCCTCGTGCGACCGGCAGTTGAGCGGGGGAGCCCAAGCCAAGCCACCCGGGTTGCAGTTGCCCTGGATGCGGATGCGTCCGCGATCGTCCACGACTCCCGTTGCGGGGAATTGCGGGTGGGCAGAGCCGGTATCCGTAGTGGTTCCCGGATCCGCGGGCTGATCCGCGGGAGTTGCCGGCGTCGCGTTGACCATATCGGTCACGGCATCGAGGGTCAGGGCTCGAGCAACCGGCCCATCGATCACTGCCGGGGCCAGAGCCAACGCTCGGGTCAGGTCGGCCTGAGCCAACGCGAGATCAACCGGATTACCCATCAGCTTGGCCACGTTGACCGCCAGCAAGGCGCCTGTGAACTCACCCGGTGCGATCGGAGCCACACCTTCCGGATCGTTCAAGGAATCACCCGAGAGCAGGATTACCGAGGCCGCTTGCGCTGCTCCCGTACCCGCGTTGGTGACACCCAGCGTGACGCTGGTGGGCAGACCGGCCGGAACCAGCGGGCCCACGATGTCGTCACCTCGGATCGAGAAGAGCATATCCACCGCGCCCTGATCCACAGTAACCAAGTCGACCGGATCCACGCGGGCCACGATCTCGCCAGCGAAGATTCCCGTCACGTTGGCACCGAGTGCCGTCGAGAACGTCAGGCTGATTCCATCGACCGCGATCTCGTCTTCGGGACAGATCGCTGTCGGGCAACCGCCCAAGAAGAACTCGTTCGGGATGTCGAAGAGCGCCAGGTTGAGATCCGCGATGCGGATATCGAGGCGCGCCAGACCAGGCCGGGACTCGTTCAGGAACGTGGTGCGAGCAACCGGGAGGTT
>JAAZXM010000089.1 GCA_014240165.1 Myxococcales bacterium
CACGATGGGACTGAGCAGGACCGGGACGGCCGAGGAGGCGGCCACCGCGGCAGCCTGATTGAAGTCAGCTTCGATTCGATTGCGCAGGAAGAAGAGCGGGGATATTTCAAGCTGATTCCCACGAGCTTTGCCCTCGGCGACAAAACTGTCGACGATCTTCGCGAAGCGGGTCGCAGGCTCCTCCGAGAAAACCCCGAGTTCCAGGCGCTCTTGGAAACCCTTCGCTAGAAACGCCCGCCCGAGACACCTCGCTGCGGATTTCGACTCCGAGGGAGGAAGGCCTCCCGATCCGTCGATGAAGCTGTGCCTTCAGGATCCGCGGGCGGGCTGTCCCGGCCTCCCCTACCCTGACCGCCCGGCCCGCGAGCCCCCGATAACCCGAATGCGGGTAGCGCGGACCCGTGCTGCCAGGGGTCAGGAGAAACAGGCATGCAGCGAAATACGGTTTCGGCTTCCGCCCTCGTACTCATCGCGCTGCTGTGTTGGATCGCTCCCCTTTCGGCCTGGGCACAAGACAAGGCCTGGGATCAGGCCGAGGTCACCCAACTCGCGGCTCAAATGGCCCAGACAATCAAAGACATGCGCATCGCCATCCGCAAGGAACCCCAGGTCATCTCGGCAGGCACCACATCCAAGCAGCGGACCACCGCGCTCTACCTCGACACCTTGAAAAAACTCGAAAGAACAAGCGCCAAGCTTGCTCGCCAGTTGGCCGAAGAACAGGACCGGGAACAAACTCAGGGCACCGCCCGGCGAATCGATTCGTTGGCTCGCGATGCTCAGGACCAGGGGGCAAAGCTTTTTTCCACCGAGTGGACGAATAAACATCTCGAACCCGCTACAGCCCTCCTCCGGAAACTGCGTGGCTACTACAAAAGCGCGCCGGCTTCCCCGCCCTCCAGCTGAGCCCACCTCGGAAAGCGCCCCATGCGAACTCCTGGTCAATACACGCCCAAGCCCCGATTCGGGCCTCTGATGCGGCTCGCAAATGCAGCCGCCACCGGCGCTGCCGCGCTACTGCTGCCCCTGGTCGCCCCGGCCCAGGAAAACGAGGCAACGGCCGCACTCCTCACCTATATGGGGATCGACGAGAAAAAACTCGCATCCCTCGGCGACGATCCGCTTGTCGTTGAAATCCCGGTTGAAGACGAGGGGCGCCAGGCCGCATTCGCGGGTCTGGTCCGTGTCCCTCTCGATGGAGCGAAGCTCTTTTTCGGCTCCGCGCCAAGCTCGCCTCCGAACCTGATCGACCCCGCAACCTGGGGCTACTTTTCAAAGCCAGCGGCGCTTGAGAATCTCGCTTCCCTCGAACTCGCCACGGACGACTACGAAGTGCTCGCCGAGTGCGAACCCGCGAATTGCCGCTTCAAGTTGGACGCGGCGGGGATCCAGGAAACCCGCGCAATCGAGTGGAAATCCGAGGGTGCAGATCAACGCTTCCTCGCCTGGTTCCGCGGCTTCCTCGTGCAATCCGTGACCCGGTACAGGAAAGAGGGCGTCGAGGGGCTTCCCACCTACGCGGACAAGGAGCAGCCTTTTCCCGTAGCTCGAGGCATCGCCCGACTCACCAAAGAAGCGGCCCCGCTCCTGCGCCTCTACCCCGGCATCCAAACCGAACTCGGGCAGGCGCCCCCCTTGGTGGATCCGACCCCCCCGGCCTCGGACCGGGTTCTTTGGAGCATTTCTGATTTCGGCTACCGGCCAACCCTCTCGGTCGACCGCGTCATCGTGCGAAGTGGCCCCGACAACACGAACCTCGGCGGCATCATGGCCATGGAGAACCTGTACTCGAATCACTACCTGGCGGGTCGCCTGCAAATCGGCGGGACATTTCGTCTAGAAAACGAAACCGGAAAATCCCAGGATTATTTCTGGGTCCTCGACCAGATCCTCTTCGACGATCGATTGGGCGGCCTCAAGCGCAGCCTTCTTTCTCGCGGGCTCAAATCCAACCTCTCGGATCGCCTCGAAGCCATTCGCCAGGCCGGCCTCGCCCAGAAAGATGCGGGAGCGAATGCAGACGGCGGGGAGAAGGCCAAGCGCCTTGAGTAAACCCCTTCGCTACGGCGTGATCGGTACCGGGATGATGGGGATCGAGCACATCCGAAATATCCGGGTGCTCGACGGGGCCCGGGTGGCGGCAATTTGCGATACGAACGCCCAATCGCTGGCGGCAGGGCAAGATGCAGTGGGAGACAACGTCCCCGCGTTCGAGAGCCACATCGATCTGCTCGCCGCCGATATCTGTGATGCGCTGGTGGTCGCCACACCCAACATGACCCACATAGACATCCTGCTCGATATTATCGACGCAGGCCTCCCCGTCCTGGTGGAGAAACCCCTTTGCACCACGGTCTCCGACTGCCAACGCATCCTGGCCGCGGCGCCGCCGAATGCCCTGATCTGGGTAGGCCTGGAATATCGCTATATCCCCGCCATCGAAGAGCTCATTGCAAAGGTCAGGGAGGGGACAATCGGACCCGTACGCATGCTGGGCATTCGAGAACATCGTTTTCCCTTCCTGGACAAGGTCGATGACTGGAATCGCTTCAACGCCAATACCGGCGGCACCCTGGTGGAGAAGTGCTGCCACTTCTTCGACCTGATGCGCCTCATCGTCCAGGCCCGGCCGGTTCGGGTGTACGCTTCTGGCGGGCAGGATGTCAACCATCTGGACGAACTCTATGAAGGTCGCCAGCCGGATATTCTCGACAATGCCTACGTGATCGTTGACTTCGACTCGGGCGCACGGGCAATGCTGGATCTTTGCATGTTCGCCGAAGCCACTCGCAACCAGGAAGAAATCTCGGTGGTGGGAGACAGAGGAAAGGTCGAAGCCCTGATTCCCGACGCCGTGCTACGCACGGGCATCCGCGGTCGGCATTGGATTGGCAATGTCGACGAAGAACCCGTAGAGAATCCAGAAATTCGTCACGCCGGTTATCACCACGGCTCCTCCTATATCGAACACCTGCGCTTTCGCGACGCGGTGCTGGGCCGAGCCTCCCCTGAGAGCGGGCTCGAGGCCGGACTCGGTTCTGTCGCCCTGGGCGAAGCGGCCCAACTCTCCATCGCCGAAGGGCGCGTCATCGATATGGACGAAGTCATCAAGCCGGGGAATTCAGACACGGGCCATGGCTGAGAAATACGAACTTCCGGAAATCGCCTGGTTCGGCGCGCTTTGCGATGACGATTATGAATTTCTCGGCGTCGCGGATCCCTCGCTCGAGAGTTCATGGGAGCATTGCTCGGAGATCGTTCTGGAAGCGGAGAGGCAGGGCTTCGACAATATCCTGCTGCCCTCGGGTTATGCCCTGGGCATCGATGCGTCGGCTTTTGCCGCGGGCATCGCCCTGCGCACCGAGCGGATCCGCATGCTCTTGGCGCTCCGCATGGGCGAAATGTGGCCACCCCAAATGGCCCGCCAGATCGCCACCCTCGACCAGATGGCTGGGGGGCGGCTTACGCTCAATATCATCTCCAGCGACCTTCCCGGCGAAAGTCTCGAATCCGAGAATCGCTATGGGCGGACCCGGGAATATATGCGGGTGTTGCGTCAACTCCTCGATGGCCAGGCCGTCGAGCATCACGGAGAGTTTCTCGACCTGGTCATCGAACCTCCCCGTGTGCGAACCGTCGCGGGGAGCTGCCCGCCCTTCTATTTTGGCGGTTTCTCGGAAGCCGCCAAGGAAACCGCCGCAGCCGAGGCCGATGTCTTTCTGACCTGGCCCGACACGGTCGCGGGCGTGGCCGATACGGTAAACGACATGCGTAGCCGGGCCGCACGCTGCGATCGCAGCCTACGCTATGGGCTGCGCACCCATATCATTGTTCGCGAAACTGAGGACGAAGCCCGGGCGGCAGCGGCCCGATTGGTCAGCCAACTCGACGACGACAAGGGCGCGGCCATTCGCGCACGCTCCCTGGACGCCACTTCACAGGGCGTCGCGCGCCAGGCCGAGTTGCGAGACCTGGCCGACTCGGACGGCTTCGTCGAAGAGGGCCTGTGGACGGGGATCGGCCGAGCCCGAAGCGGTGCAGGCGCGGCCATCGTGGGCGACCCGGACCAGGTCATCGCCCGCCTGGAAGCCTACCGAGCGACGGGCATCGATACGTTCATCCTCTCGGGCTACCCCCACCTCGCCGAATGCGAGTGGGTGGGGAGGCATATCCTGCCCCGACTCAAGAGCGACTCACCCAGCCCGGGCTGAGCCTTGTGATCGAGGCTTTTCGTTCCGCCTGCCCAGCCCCGGAAGGAAGACCCGAGGTACTCCGAAAGCCGCTTTAGAGCTTCTTTCGATGCGGGAGCAGATCCGCGAATTCTGCCTCTCGCCCTTCCTTCTTGGCCGCGAACGCCTCGGCCATATCCGCCGGCTGAAACATGCCCGTCTGCCAAGTCGCGATGTAGTCCAGTCCATCGGCGATGGTGTGATCACGCGCGTAATTGAGCATTTCCTTGCTGCCCCAAACGGCGAGCGGGGAGCGCGTCGCGATTTCGGCGGCCGTGCCCAAAACCCCCTCGACGAGCGCATCATGATCCTTGTAAACCTGGTTGACCAACCCGGAGTCCCGGGCCTCCGCGGCGGGCAAGCGGCGCCCCGTGTAGGCCAGTTCGCGCACCAGGCCCTGGGGCATCACGTGGGGCAGACGCGGAAATGTCCCGACGTCGGCGGTCATCCCGATATTGATTTCCTGGATGCAGAAGAAGGCGTTCTCCGTGCAATAACGCATATCGCAAGCGGAAACGAGATCGACACCACCACCGATACAGCCGCCCTGCACCGCCGCCAGAACCGGCATCCGGGCGCGGTCGAGACAACTGAAGCTGTCCTGAAGCCTCAGGACATTTCGGCGCAATTCGGCGCGCTTGCGGCCAGTCTCGACCTCTCCCTGACTCTCGAGGCCACTCGACGCGAAGACCGCCAGGTCCATACCCGCCGTAAAATGCTTGCCGGTAGACGAAATCACGATGGCCCGCGCCTCCCCATCTGCATCGAGGCTCTGAACGATCTCGGGCAACTCGGTCCAGAACTCGGGCACCATACTGTTGAAGGCCTCGGGCCTCTTCATCTGTACATGGGCAACTTTGGCGGATACGTCAACATCGAAGCAGGTATAGGTCATTGCACTCTCTTCCTGTCTTGCAAGGTTTCAACACGCACCTGCTAGGGGAGAAAACTCTTCATCTCTCCAGCTTCGCAGGACTTCCTTCACGCGCGAAGCATGATAGATCAATTCAGCCCACCCGCATCGCACGGACTACTGGCCTGACTCGGCGCAAGCCTCAACGGACCGTGAAACTTCCCCCGAGCTTTTTCGGCACGGGATGATTCGCCAAGCTGGCATAGCGCGGCAATCCATCGCGATAGGGCGGATAGTCCTCACCCTTGATCAAAGGCTTCAGGTAGGTCCTGCATCGCGGCGTAATGCCGAAGCCATCACGGGAGATGAATCCCCGGGGCATCATCTTTTCCCGATTGGCCACCCGGGCCAGATCCGCTTCAACGATCTTCCAGCGGTACGGGTCATCGGATGTGCGCGAGATGGCGGGCATCACCGCACTCTTCCCCTTCAACGCGAAATCCACCGCGGCCTTGCCCACCGCATAGGCCTGGTCCACGTCGGTCTTTGAGGCGATATGGCGGGCCGATCGCTGCAAATAATCCGCGACCGCCCAGTGGTACTTCACACCAAGGTCCTGCTTCACCATGGCGGCCACCGCAGGGGCAACCCCCCCGAGCTGGGCATGACCAAAAGCGTCGCGCAACCCCTGATCGGAAAGGAATTTTCCATTCGGGCTGCGAACCCCTTCTGATACCACCACCGAGCAATAGCCGTATTTCTCGATCTTGCGCTTGACCGTGGCCATGAAGCGTTTGCGATCAAACGTGATCTCGGGAAATAAGATCACGATGGGCAGGTCCGAGTCGGCAGACGAAGCCATGGCACCCGCCGCGGCGATCCAGCCCGCATGCCGACCCATGACCTCGAGAATGAAGACCTTGGTCGACGTGCGAGCCATGGAGACGACGTCCAGGCTGGCCTCCCTGACCGAGATCGCTACGTATTTCGCCACGGACCCGAAGCCCGGGGAGTTATCGGTCATGGGAAGATCGTTATCCACGGTCTTCGGGATATGAATGGCCTGGATCGGGTAGCCCATCTTCTTGGACAACTGCGACACCTTCAGGCAAGTGTCCGCCGAATCGCCGCCCCCGTTGTAGAAGAAATACCCGATATCGTGAGCCCGGAAGACGTCGACCAAGCGCTCGTACTCCGCGCGATTCTCAGCCGGGCTTTGCAATTTGTAGCGACATGACCCGAAGGCCCCTGAAGGGGTGTGCCGGAGCGCCGCGATCGTGCTCTTCTTCTCCCGGCTCGTATCGATCAGGTCCTCGGTGAGCGCACCCAGAATCCCATTGCGCCCCGCCAGCACCTTTCCAATACGGCCCCGCTGGGCGCGGGCCGCTTCGATGACGCCACAAGCCGTGGCGTTGATGACGGCAGTTACGCCCCCGGACTGTGCGTAGAAAATATTCTTCTTCTCTTTTGTCATCGGCCTTCCCATGAACCGCGGGCACCGCGCGCTCTCGGCGAGGCCCAGCATAGGAAAAAGCAGGGGTAATCGGCCGAGGCGAGGCCGCTCGGGCTCCGAAAACCGGGGGCCGACGCCGCGGATGGTCGAATCCGCTCTCCCGCCGGGGCTTGCAATTTACTGAAAAGTGGTTCAATTTTGGTCAATGGCCACTAGGGCACTCAATTCCAGCAAGAATGCCTCGAGCCCGCGCTCCCAATACCAACGGTCGGACGAAACCCGCGGCCGGATCCTGGACGCGGCGCTCGCGGAGGCCTGCGAAGTGGGTTTTCAGAAGACCTCGGTGGCGCGGATCGCTGATCGGGCTGGCGTAGCGGTGGGGAATCTCAATTATCACTTCGGCTCCAAGCAGGAACTCCTGCGCCGGGCCATGGTTTCCCTGATCCGCGACTTCCGCGCCCAACTCCTTTTTGCCCTGCCCTCGGACAGCCACGATTTCTTTGAACAGGAGAAATTGGGTCTGCTCACCTACCTCGCCTATTTGCGAGCGAACCCTTCCCATGCCCGACTGGCAGAGGAAGTTCGACTTCACGACCCCTCGCTCTACAAACGGGGCATCGACGCGTGGCTGGATGAATTTTCGAATCGAGTGACGAGCGCCATTGAGCAAGGGGCGATCCGACGAATGACTCGATCCGAAATAAGAATGCGAGGATATTTCCTCCTGGGCGCATACCATTTTCTTGATCGCCTGATCGAATCCCGGCCCTACCCTGGAGACGAAGCCGTGGCCGACGCATTTCTTTCCATGCTCAGGACGGGCGTGGGCCCCATTCCCCAGGAAAACCGAGAAGCGAGCGCCCTGAAAGAACTTTACGTAGAAGGCCGCTGAAACGGATTCTGATCCAATACCTACCTCAACAAGAAAGAGAATATTTCCCATGACGAACCCCGCCGATACCCAAGACACCAAGGCATCCTCTCCCGCCGAATTCGACCCCGACGCGCTGCGAGAGCGCTACCGCATCGAGCGCGAAAAGCGACTTCGGGAAGACGGAAACGAGCAATACGTTGAAGTGGTTGGAAAGTTCGGACATTACGTCGATGACCCCTATCTCGAAAAGGAAATCGACCGCGACCCCATCAATGACGAAGTCGATGTGCTCGTTGTGGGCGGCGGGTTCGGCGGGCTCCAAGCCTGCGCCAAGCTGCGACAAGAAGGCGTTGAAAGCCTGCGCGTCGTGGAAAAAGGCGGAGATTTCGGCGGCACCTGGTATTGGAATCGCTATCCGGGGGCCCAATGCGACGTCGAATCCTACGTCTATCTCCCGCTCCTCGAAGAGTTGGGCTACGTCCCCAAGGAGAAATACGCCTACGCGAAGGAAATTCTGGAATACAGCCAAGCCATCGGCCGCCATTACAACCTCTACGAAGGGGCGATTTTCCAAACCGAGGTCACCGGCATGCGCTGGGACGATTCCATCTCTCGCTGGATCGTATCCACCAATCGCAACGATGAGATCCGTGCCCGCTTCGTCGCCATGGCGAATGGGCCGCTGAACCGGCCCAAACTCCCGGGCATTCCTGGAATCCACGACTACGAGGGCCATACCTTTCATACAAGCCGGTGGGATTACGAATACACGGGCGGGGACCCCGAAGGCAACCTGGAGCGCCTGAAGGACAAGCGCGTGGCCGTCATCGGCACAGGCGCCACCGCGATTCAATGCGTCCCCTTTCTGGGAGAAACGGCCAAGGAGCTTTTCGTTTTCCAGCGCACCCCCTCGACGGTCGATGTCCGAGGCAACTCACCCACAGATCCAAAATGGGCCTCAAGCCTGGAGCCAGGCTGGCACAAGCACCGAATGGAGAACTTCAACGGCCTGGTCTCGGGTGTCCCTCAACCCGAGGACCTCGTCAATGACGGATGGACCGACCTGATCGGAAAAATGATCGGCCGCTTCCGCGAGGCCAGCGAAGCCGGCGAGATCAATATCGAGGAAATCCTCGATATGGCCAATTTCGACAAAATGAACGAAATCCGCGGTCGCGTGGACGAGCTCGTGGAAGACCCCGAAGTGGCGGAGAAGCTCAAGCCCTATTACCGAATGTTCTGCAAGCGGCCCACCTTCAACGACGATTACCTGCCGACCTTCAACCGCCCCAACGTGACATTGATTGATACCGATGGGAAAGGGGTTGACCGCATCACGAAACAAGGACTCGTGGTCGGAGACGTGGAATACGAGGTGGATTGCATCATTTTCGCCACGGGCTTCGAGGTCGGCACCTCCTACGCCCGGCGGGCGGGGTATGAGATCGTGGGCCGCGAAGAGCGAACCCTCACTGAGAAATGGGCCGAGGGGATGAGCACCCTGCATGGAATGCAGAGTCGCGGCTTTCCCAATTGCTTTCTCATGCACATCAGCCAGGCGGCGTTCACCGCCAACTTCCCACACCTCCTTGAAGAACTCACGACGCATATTGCCCACATCATCAGCCACGCAATCGAAAACGACGCCAAAACCGTCGAGGTCTCCCAACCCGCCGAGGAAGCCTGGGTCAAAACGATTCTGGAGAAGGGTGTGGGTGCCCTGGGAAGCCTCGCACGGGACGACTGCACCCCGGGGTACTACAACAACGAGGGCAAACCGAACCCGGCTTCTGCCCAGGCGGTGCCCTACGGCGGGGGTTCGATCGAATTCTTCAAACTCCTCGCCCAATGGCGCAGCGACGGCGAATTCGCGGGTCTGGAATTCGGCTCTTGATCGCCAGGGGGCGGGATCGGAGCCCAAAACCGGCCCACGCCCCCCTGCCCGCCTCCTGGGCCTGACCCTCGACGGAGGAAGGCGGCCTCCCCCCTTTTCCGAAGCGCGCGGCCGTGCAAAACTGCGACCGCTCATGGAACGTTACGCTCCCCTCGTCCTACTCCTGCTGATCCTCTCCCCCGCCCCCCTGCTGGCGTCGGATACGCCGGCCCCTGCACAGGCCTCTGCACAACAGGCCCCTACACAGGCCCCTACACAGGCCCCTACACAGGCCGCGACACAGGCCGCGACACAGGCCGCGACACAAC
>JAAZXM010000008.1 GCA_014240165.1 Myxococcales bacterium
CGCGCTGCGCGAGGAAACCCGCGCGGGCCTCGAGGTGATTCAGTCGGGAGAGACCTGGTGGGCCAGAGCGTCGCCATGGACATGATCCTGACCGGGCGCGGAGTCTCGGGGGAGGAGGCACTGCGCGTGGGTTTGGCGAATCGATTGGTGGAACCCGGCGACGCCCTGGCGGCGGCCCGGAGGCTGGCCGAGGAATTGGCGGCTTTCCCCCAACGCTGCATGCGGGCCGATCGGCTCTCGGCGCTGCAGCAGTGGTCTCTCGATCTCGATCCCGCGCTGCGCGAGGAAACCCGCGCGGGCCTCGAGGTGATTCAGTCGGGAGAGACCGCCGCGGGCGCGGGTCGCTTCGCGGCCGGTGCGGGTCGCCACGGAAGCTTCGGTGATTGAGGCACCGGGGCCCCGATTGGCTACCGTGCGGGCCGAGTCAAAAACCGGGCTGACAGCCGAGAAAAAGGAAGGTCCCAGAAGATGATTTCGCTGAGCGACGAGGCCGGGGCGCAGGCCCGGGAAGAAGGCCTGGCGGCGCGGATGCTCGAAACCCGGACGGTGCTGGTTGCCGGCCAGGTCGATGAGAAGCTCGCCGAACGCGTGATCAGCCAATTGCTGATTCTCAACGCCGTGAACCACGACCCGATTCGCCTGGTGATCACCAGCCAGGGCGGGCACGTGGATTCGGGTTTCGCCATCCACGACATGATGAAATTCATCGAATCGCCGGTCCTGACCCTGGGTGCCGGTTGGGTGGCAAGCATTGGCGTGCCGATTCTGCTCGGGGCCGAGAAGGACTGTCGTTACTCGCTACCGAATACGCGTTTTCTGCTTCATCAGCCCAGCGGCGGAGCCGGGGGCCAGGCCAGCGATATCCGCATCGCGGCCGAGGAAATCCTCAAGTTGCGCGAGCGCATCAACCAGCTCATCGCGGGCGAGACCGGCCAGAGCGCCGAGCAGGTCGAGAATGATAGCGATCGCAATTTCTGGATGAACGCCGAAGAGGCCCTGAAGTACGGCCTGGTGGCGAAGATCGTGGCCAGCGCGGCCGAAATCGGCTGATTTCATCTTTCGGCGCGGTTTTGGACGAGAACGCTTCCGGGGTATCTTTTCCGATCCATGAGTACAACCCTGCGTGATCGCCTGGACCGTCCGCTTCGGGATCTTCGTATCTCGGTCACGGACCGGTGCAACTTTCGTTGCACCTACTGCATGCCCGCCGAACTCTTTGGCGAGTCCTACACCTTTCTTCCCCGGGAAGAGATCCTGACCTTCGAGGAGATCGAGCGCCTGGTGGGCTTGATGGTGCCCATGGGGGTGAGCAAGGTTCGGATCACCGGGGGCGAGCCGCTGCTTCGCCACGGACTGCACGAATTGGTCCGCGATCTGAATGCGATCCCGGGTGTCGATGACATCGCACTCACCACCAACGCAAGCCTGCTGGGCCGCATGGCGGGGCAACTCAGGCGCGAGGGCTTGGGTCGCCTGACCATCAGTCTCGACAGTCTCGACTCGGCCGTCTTCAGCCAGATGAACGGCGACAAGCTTTCGCTTCAGCGGGTTCTCGATGGCATCGAGGCGGCCGAGGCGGCGGGTTTCGACGCCATGAAGATCAACTGCGTGGTGCAAAAGGGAGTGAACGATCACACCCTGGTGGCGTTGGCGCGGCATTTCAAGGGTACGGGACATATCGTTCGCTTCATCGAGTTCATGGACGTGGGGACGAAGAACGGTTGGCAACTCGACCAGGTCTTGTCCGCCCATGAGATTTTCGGCTTGATCGATAGCGAGATGCCCCTGGAGCCCGCGCCCCCAAACTACCCGGGTGAGGTGGCGAGGCGCTTTCGCTACCGCGATGGCGACGGCGAGATCGGCATCATCAGTTCGGTGACCCAGCCCTTCTGCGGAGAGTGCAGCCGCGCTCGCCTGACCACCGACGGTCAGCTGGTGACGTGTCTCTTTGCGTCGGGGGGAAGCGATCTCCGGGCGCCCCTGCGTGCGGGGGCGAGCGACGACGAATTGCGCGAGCAAATTCGCGGCATCTGGTCGGGGCGCAGCGATCGCTACTCCGAGGAGCGAACCGAGCAACTCGGGAATCAGCGCCCCGAGCGCGTGGAGATGTACCAGATCGGCGGTTGATCCCGGGCGGCGCGATGAATCAGTTGGCGATCAGCAAGCGGAGCCGGTTGCCCACCCTTTCGGCGTAGTCGGCGAGGTCGGCGATCCAGAGAATCAGCTGGTGCCAATAGAGCGTGGCCACCCCCAACTCGTCCTCCAGGGCGAAGAGCGCCCGGGCCGCTACATCTGAAAGGACATCGGTCTCGGATTCGATGCGACCGAGTTCACCGATCATCTCCTCGATTCGGGCGACTTCCCGATCGCCAAAGCCCGTCTCTACCAATTCGTCGAGTTCCCCGATGACGCGCTGGCCCTGCTCGCATGCGGCGATCACCTTGGCGGTGAGGGCCCGGAAAGGCTCGGCGAGGTTGGGCGGCAAATGCATTCCACGTTGGTCGATCAATTCGGCGATGTCCTGGGCCGTATCCGCGATGGAATCCTGGCAGTCGAGGATGTCCAGCATATCCCTGCGTTCCAGGGCGAGCATCAGACGGCGGGGCATGTGCCGGCGAATATCGTGTTTCAATTCGTCGGCCTTGTGCTCCAGCCGATCGATTTCTGCTCGTTGGGCCGAGATGGCTGCGTCGTCGCCATTCGCCATGGCTTCGATCAGTGGCACGACTTCGCTCGCGCAGGCGACTGCGGCGCGCATGTGTTCCTGCATGGGTTTGATGGGCGAGCGGCCAACCAGTTTGTCGATCCAGGACACATTGCCTCCTAGGGAGTCAGCAGACCCTTGAAGAAGTAGTAGAAGAAGACCGAGAGCCCGGCCGCGATGGGCAGGGTGGCGACCCAGGAGGCGATGATGCTGCCCACGACCCGAAGGTCGATGGCCCCGATCCCGCGCGCGAGGCCCACGCCGAGGACGGCGCCCACCAGGGTGTGGGTGGTGGATACCGGAATTCCAAGCCGAGAAGCCAGCACGATGGTGGTGGCCGCCGCGAGTTCCGCGGCGAAGCCGCGGCTCGGGGTCAGCTCGGTGATGCGCTTGCCCACGGTCTCCATCACGCGATAGCCCCAGGTCGCCAGGCCGACCACGATTCCCACCCCGCCGATGGCCAGCATCCAGGGCGCCACGGGCGCCTTGCTGGCGAGTTCATTGCCGCTGACCGCGCTCGCAATGGCAGCCAGGGGACCGATGGAGTTGGCCACGTCGTTGGAGCCATGGGCGAAGGCCACCGCACAAGCGGTGAGAATTTGGAGGACAACGAAGACTCGCTCGACTTGATCGAAGCGGTGTTTTCCGTCGCTTTCCTTGGTCCCCACTCGGCTGATGAAGAAGGCGCCGAGTCCGGCCCCCAACAGGCCGAGCAGCGCGGATCCCAGCAGCGCCTCGGGGAGATTCAGGTCGAGGTTCAAGTTCTTGAGACCCTTGAACAGGGTGACGAGGCCGATGACGAAGAAGACGAAGAAGAAGAAATAGGGACCGAGTTTGCGCACCTGCTCGAGGGGCTTGGAGCGATCGAGGATCATCTTCCGGGTGAATTGGAAGATCCCAAAGGCGATCACACCCGCCAGCAAAGGTGAGCTGAGCCAGGACACCACGATCTGCCCGACCTTGGGCCAGTTGACCACGTTCATCCCGATGCCCACGGCCCCGAAACCCACGATGGCGCCCACGATGGAATGGGTCGTGGAGACCGGGAGGCCCAGCCAGGTGGCGCCCATGAGCAAGGTCGCCGCCGAGGCCAGGGCAGCCAACATCCCGCAGATGAGTTGGTCCTGGCTCACCAGGTCCATGTCGATCATGCCCTTGCGCACGGTGTCGGTGACGTGACCCCCCGCCAGGAAGGCGCCCAGGAACTCGAGCAGGGCAGCGACCACGATGGCGTGTCGGATCGTGAGGGCGCCAGATCCGACGCTTGTCCCCATTGCGTTGGCGACATCATTGGCCCCGATGGCCCAGGCCATATAAAGGGCGAGAACGCCAGCTATCCAGAGTTCGGTGGGAATCGAATCAAGCCCGGGCATCGCTATTCGCGGTCCTCATTGGCACCAGTGGCCTTGAAATGCAGGTGCGGACAGTTGCCCCATGCGCCGCTGCCCCCCCTGCTTTGGGTCGGTGCTTATCTTTCCTGAACTCCGGGCTGGACGAAAGGCCAGAGGGAGATTTTTTGGGCCCGATCGGCGGAAAATTCAGCGATGGGGGGGCGCGGGCCAGCTCGACGAAAGCGGCGCCGGCGGAGGGCGAGCCCGGCGATCCCGACCCCATGCCGCCGTCGGCCTCGAGTCCGCTGGATCGTTAGCGGGGTGAATCGTTGCCGGATTCGTATGTGATGACGGGCTTCTCGCCGCGATAGTGGACGAAGAGTCTTCGCTCCGGCTGCCCGCCCTGGCCGGGACCGGGCGGCCCGGCGGCGAACGCCCGGGCCTCTTCGAGCATGAAACGAGTGACGTCGATGATGGGGAGCCGGAGGGCCTCTTTCAGGGGGTACCACGCGAGATCGAGGAGTTCGTCGTTGGATCGAAGCTCTCCGCGGGCCGCGTTTGCGTTCGCGACGAAGAAGCGGGCGTGAAAGCGGACGGGGCTGACGCTCGGCGTGATGGCGCGGCCGATCAAGCCCAGGGCGGCGTGGTCCGGGGCCAGGCCGCGTGCTTCGAATTCGCGCCAGGTGCCGGAGCCCGGGGCGCGGAATTCAGCGGGCCGGGCCACGAAAAGGCCGGTTTCCTCGTAGGTTTCCCGGATCGCGGCATGGGCCAATGCCCGGGCGGCGGTTTCGCTCACCGAAGCGCTCGTTCGCACCGCGCGCTCGGTCCCCTGGGCCAGGGGAAGGGGGCAGGGTGCGCGCCGATCATCCGGGTCCACCTTGCCGCCGGGAAAAACGAAAGCGTCGGGGATGAAGGCGGAGGCGGGCGGGCGGCGCCCCATGAGAACCGAGAGGCCGCCCCGTCCCTTTTTGAGGAGCAGGAGGCTCGCGGCGTCACGGGGCTTGGCGATGGGGGGCATACTTCTCCGAAGGGCGGGGCCCAGACCTTATCGCCGGGTCGGCGGGTTTTCGAGGTGCGGTCGACACCGCCCGGCGCCCCGACTTCCGGCCCTGCTTGCCCGGCCCATGGCCTTTGGCTAAGCACCTCGGATGCCTCATACCGAAGAGCGCCGCGTTGCCGTCGAGGCCGTGGAAATGGCGAGCCGCCTATGCCGGCAGGTTCAGGCGAACCTGGTGGCCCAGGCCTCCATGGACAAGAGTGATAAGTCTCCGGTGACCGTGGCGGATTTCGGCGCTCAGGCGGTGGTCACCCATATTTTGCGCGGCGCATTTCCCGATATTCCGCTGGTGGGCGAAGAGGACGCCGCGGCCCTGCGCGAACCTGCCAACCGCGAGTTGGCCGAACAGGTGGTGGCCCACGTGGGCGAAGCCGTTCCGGGGCTGGGCTTCGGGGATGTGCTCGACCTCATCGACGCGGGAACCCACGGCGGGGGCGCCTCGGGGCGCTTTTGGACCCTGGATCCCATCGATGGCACCAAGGGTTTCCTGCGTCTGGATCAATACGCCGTGGCGCTGGCCCTGATCGAGGACGGCGAAGTCATTCTTGGCGTGCTGGGTTGTCCGAACCTTTCGCTCGCGGCCAGCGAGGCCGACGGCGAGCGGGGCTGTCTCTTCGCGGCCGTGAAGGGGGAGGGCGCCTTCCAGCGCTCTCTTGCCGGGGGGGAAGAGGTGGGCGTTCACGTCACGGAGGTGGCCGCCACCCAGGAAGCGAATTTCTGCGAGTCCGTCGAGGCCGCGCACTCGTCACAATCCGATTCGGCCCGGGTGGCCGAGCGCCTCGGCATCACGGCCGACCCCTTTCGGATCGACAGCCAGTGCAAATATGGCGCGGTGAGTCGGGGCGATGCGTCCATCTACCTTCGCTTGCCGACGCGCAAGGATTACGAGGAAAAGATCTGGGATCACGCCGCGGGTTCCATCGTGGTGAGTGAGGCCGGGGGCCGGGTGACGGACGTCATGGGCCGCGATCTCGATTTTTCCCGGGGCCGGACCCTGGCGGACAACTCCGGCGTGATCGTCACCAACGGCCGCCTGCACGAACCCGTGGTGGCTGCGGTTCGCGAAGTCCTCGGGGTTTAGCGCTCCACCCCGGATTCCGCGGAATCAGCCGACCTCGGCGAGCAGGTCGGCAACGGCGCCAAAGACCTCGAGGGTCTCGCGGGTTTCCGCTTCGCCGTGTGCCGTGGAGATGAAGAACTTTTCGTGGGCCTTGAGGACGCCATGGTCCACCAGGAGCGCGCCAAAGCGCGCGTCCATCGCGGGGTCGGCGGCTCGCGCCTGGCGAAAATTGCCCACCACCTCCGGGCTGAACCAGGGCTGAAAGGCCGGGGCTTCCCCGG
Organism: Myxococcales bacterium; assembly: GCA_014240165.1. Classification (GTDB taxonomy): domain Bacteria; phylum Myxococcota_A; class UBA9160; order UBA9160; family UBA4427; genus JAZXM01. Next base: position 6,434 of record JAAZXM010000008.1, read on the forward strand.
TGATGCTGTGGGGAATGCCCGCTCGCTCCAATGCCTCTCCCAGCCCGCGCATCAAGGTTCGGCCCGTGGTGAAGAGTTGCTCGTAGGTGCCTGGCTTGCGCAGCTCGGACAGGGTGGCGAGGGCAGCGGCGCAGACGATGGAGTTGCCCGAGAAAGTGCCCGTCATGCGCACGTGGTCGCCCTGGGCCAGGCGCCTGGGGTCCGCGTGGTCCATCAGGTCGGCACGACCGCAGAGCACCGAGATCGGATAGCCGCTGGCGATGCCTTTGCAGATCGCCGCCATGTCGGGCACGACGCCGTAATATTCCTGGGCCCCGCCCAGGGCCAGGCGGAAACCCGTCACCACCTCGTCGAAGATCAGCACGATGCCGTGCTGGCGGGTGAGTTCGCGCAGCCCCTCGAGAAAACCGGGTTCAGGCGGCAGGGTCCGCTGCATGGGCTCGACGATGATGGCCGCAAGGCTGTCGGCCTCGGCTTCGATCAGGGCCCGGGTTGTTTCGAGGTCGTTCCACGGCGCGATGCGGACCTGGCCCTGGACCGCCTCGGGGATGCCCGCCGAATTGGGCACGGCCTCGGGGAACGCTACCGGTTCCCGGGTCCATTGGTTGCCCATCAGCGCATAGTCGTTCATGCCGTGAAAGGCGCCTTCGAATTTCATGATCTTCTCGCGCCCGGTGAACGCCCGGGCGATGCGCATGGCAAAGAAGGTCGATTCCGATCCGCTGTTGTTGAAGCAGACTTTTTCGGCGCAGGGCACGCACTCGGTGATGGCCCGGGCGAGTTCGATGGCCCCTTCGTTGACCAATAAATAGCTGCTTCCCTTTTCGAGTCGCTCGCGAACCGCGTCGGCGACGGCGGGATGCGCATGCCCCAGGAGAAGAGGGCCCGAGCCCATCAGGTAGTCGATGTACTCGTTGCCGCTGACGTCGCGAATGCGGCAGCCCTTTGCGCTCTCCACCACCATGGCGTGGAGGGGCGAAAGGCTGGAAGCCGTCACCGCGGAGGGGAGCAACTGCGCGCTGGCTTCGAGCAGTTCGCGTTCGCGCTCGCTGCGGGGCGCGCGCACGAAGTTTCCCATTCAGGCGCGCTCCTCGGGCTGCATGCCGAAATGATCCATGTAGGCCTGGAAGCGCTCGAGGATCTCGCCCCGCTCGATGCCCACGTCTTCGCTGGCTCGGCTGTACTCATGACGGCCGTGTTTGTGTTGGGGATTGTCCGTGTGCCAAGCCCTCAGCTTGTCCTCGCTGGCATTGGAGAGTTCCCGCCCGAAATGCGTGTGGATATTGCGCACGGCCTCGATGGGGTCGGTCATGAAATCCGCGAAATGCAGATCGTAGAACTGCGCGGGGTCCCGGCCTTTTCGCACCTCGATCGCGCTTTCGGCGCCGCTGGCCCAGAGGTCCACTTGTCGCCGGGCGATCTCGCCCGGGTCGATGTCCTTTTCCGCCAGGGCGCGAAAACCCGTGATCAGGCTGAGGTAGGACGAGAAAACCGAGGCCGGGTCACGATGGGTCTGGATGATGCAGGCATCGGGGTAGACCTCGAGAAAATTTTCGAGGTAACGCATGTGGACCGGGTATTTGAGCAGCCAGGGCCGTTCGGGACACGTCGAGCCGATCAGCTTCAGCAGGTCGCGATGTCGCCGGTAGGTGGGGCGCATATCGGTCTGCTGGTACCAAGACGAATAGGTGGGCAGGTGGTTGTTCACCTCGAAGCCGTCGTCGGTGAATTCTTGGACCATGAGTTGCCGACACTCCTCGGGAAGCTCGGGGCTCATGAAATGAACCGCCTTGAGGGAGGGGTCGGCCTGGTACATCGCCTGAATCTGGGCGTCGGCCATCTTGAAGGCGGGATGCTCGCTCCAGGCTTCGCGGGGCGGGCGCGGCTGGGGGCTGCAGCCGAGCCAATACTCCAGGGCCTGGAGTTCGGGATCCTGACCCATCAGATAGTGAAGCGCGGTGCTGCCCGTGCGGATCAGCCCGCAGATCACCAGGGGGCGTTCGATGCGGGTCTCCAGGATTTCGGGTTGCTCCCGCAATTGCCGTTGGGATTGAAGCCGGCTCGCCAGGATGCCCAGCACCATCTGCTTGGCCATGACGGCGCCGTGCTCGTTGAAGCGGGCCTCCTCGTCGTAGCCCGCGAGCAGAACGCGCAGGCCTTCGAGATAACTCGGGTCTCCAAAATCGTCGCAGCCCGCGATCGCGGCGGCTTCGGCGTGGAGACGTTCTTCGGATTGGGCGAAGCCCCCGGCGGCTGTAGAGTTCATGGCCGAGCAGGGTAGGGGCTCAGCTGCGCGGGGCCAAATCCTGCGGCGAGCCGCCAGCGCCGCTTCGGATCGGCTCCGAAAGGGCTCCCGAGCCCTCTCGAAATTGTTCGATGCCATTGATTTTGCTAATCAATCGGGCGCTATGGAGATTGGTCGAGTCGCATTTGTGGGTTGGCGCGGGATGGTGGGATCCGTCCTGATGGAGCGCATGGTGGCCGAAGGCGACTTTGCGGGGCTGGAGCCCGTTTTCTTCACCACCTCCCAGGTGGGCGAACCGCCCCCGGACCTGGGGGTCAGCGCCCCGCCCCTGGCCGATGCCTACGACATCAGTCAATTGGCGCGCCACGATGCGGTGGTGACCTGCCAAGGCGGTGATTACACCAAGCAGGTGCTGCCCCAACTGCGCGAGGCGGGCTGGCAGGGCTATTGGATCGATGCCGCCCGGGCCAAGCGCATGGATGAAGACACCGTCATCGTGCTCGACCCGGTGAATCGCGCGCTCATCGACGCGGGCATCGAGCGGGGCGCGCTCAACTACGCCGGGAGCAATTGCACCGTGGCCCTGATGCTGATGGCACTCCACGGTCTGTTCGAAAAGGGCTGGGTGGAGTGGCTCTCAGCCATGACCTACCAGTCGGCTTCCGGAGCGGGCGCGCGCAATATGCGCGAACTCGTGGCCCAGATGAAATCCATCGGCGATTCCACCGCGGCCCTGCTGGGCGACCCCGCCAGCGCGGCCCTGGCCATCGATGCGGGTGTTCGTTCGGCGCTCGAGTCCGACGGCTTTCCCACGGAGAATTTTGGAGCCCCCCTGGCGGCCAGCCTGATTCCCTGGATCGACGACAAGATGGAAGGCGGCGAAACCCGCGAGGAGTGGAAGGGCTTCCACGAGACCAACAAAATGCTCGGCAGCAAAGAGCCCATCCCGGTGGACGGCATCTGCGTCCGGGTGGGGGCCATGCGTTGCCATAGCCAGGGCTTCACCGTCAAGCTGAACCGGGACGTGCCCCTGGACGAGATCGAGAGCGTGCTGGGCGAAGCGAACGAGTGGGTCTCAGTGGTGCCGAACGATCCCGCCGACACCCTCGCCGAACTTTCGCCCGCCGCCGTGACGGGCACCCTGCGCACTCCGGTGGGCCGGGTGCGGAAGCTGCGGATGGGGCCCGACTACCTGGGCTGCTTCAGCGTGGGCGACCAACTGCTTTGGGGCGCCGCGGAACCCCTGCGCCGGGTGCTGGGGATCTTGCGCGAGCGCGGCTGAGGCTTTCTGCCTCTCGTCCCTTGTCTCTGCCCTCCGCCCTCCGCCCTCCGCCCTTCGTCCCGCCGGCCCCGGTGGCCTCAGGCGCAGAGCTTGGTTTCGCGCAGCTTGGCGTCGATGGTGTACTGGACCCGGCGGTCCATGCGAAAGCCCAGGTGCCCGCCTGGGTACCAGAAGGTTTCCGGGTTGCCCCAATGGGCCGAGAGGTCTCGGATATGGTCGGGGGTGACCAAGCGGTCGGCGCTTCCGCCGAAGATCAGCCGGGCCTCGAAGGGGACCTGAGGCTCTAGCGCCAGGGGGGAAACCACGGTCATCAATTCGCGCACCTCGGATTGCTGGATCCCCATGCCCTCGAGTTCTTCGAGTTCCGCCGGGGAGCCGTGGTACCAGAAGAGCCGTGCCAGATCCGCCACCGGGATGCCCGCCACCGCGCAGGCCAGGCCGGATTCGACGCTGGCCAAGAGCGCCGTGGTATAGCCGCCCAGGGACAGGCCCAGCACGCCCACAGAGGGCGCCCCTTGCCCGCGAATCCACGAGATCAGGCGCCGAATATCCCAGATCGCCTGGGCCTCGCCGTGCAGGGTGTCGAGCACATCACCCGCCAGGAAACCGTCGCCCGAGCGTCGCCCGATGCGGCGGGGTCCGTGAAGGGGCAGCACGGGGATCGCGACGTTGAGGCCGAGCCTCTGGTAGTGCTGACCCAGGGCGCGCAGGTCGATCCCCGCCATCCCCATGCGGTAGCCGTTGGTGCAGACCAGCCAGGGCCGATCCGCGGCGGCCTGGCGGAGCAGGTAGGCATGGGCCGTGCGCGGCGGCGCGTATTGGAGCCAGCGCTCTCGGCCGGGCTCTTCCTCGTGGGGCGCGTAGAGGCTCTCGAATTGGAGGTGTTCGTATTCGATGCGCCCCGAGCGGGCGTTTTCGATGCGCGGCTCCACAAGCGCCGGCGGGTCGACGTGGTAGTCCCGAGGGCTTTCCAGCCAGCCCCGGCCGCGATAGAAGTCGATGGCCGCATGGGTCTCGTCGATCATGCGCCGGGCGGCGTCGCCCGAGGGCAGCCGGGTCGCGAGTTGCTCGAGGCCAAGCACCATCTCGTCCATGGCCACGATCGCCGAGAGGCGGAGCCCGGGTTCGGGCCGCGGCACGTCCTCGATGGGGGGCGCGCCTTCCAATGCGGCAGCGGCGGCGGCAACCGCCGATGCCCCGGCCCACGCGGCCAGCCATAGCGCGCTAACCAAGCCCAGCCCCGCGGCCAGGAGCGGGAGCCCAAGGACGCCGACCCCGCCCGCCAGGGCCATGATCTGCGCAAAGCGTTTGTCTCCTGCCCAGAGCGCGAGGGCACCGCCGCTGACCAGCAGGCTCGCGCCTACGGGAAGCATCAACAGGAAGGAAAGGGCACCGGTGTTCGCGCCGGTCCAGAGCCAAAGCGTTCCAGCGAGCAGAGGGACGGCCGCCCACAGGGCCGGTCGGTGTCGTTCGTTCATGGGGGCTGCTTTCCGGGTCCGGTGGTCGGACTCACGTGCGCAGGCCGGCGGTTTCCTCACAGCCCAGCATCAGGTTGAGGGACTGTATGGCGACGCCCGCTGCGCCTTTGCCGAGATTGTCGAGAATCGCGAGCAAAAGCACGTGGCCCGAGGGATGCGGGCGCACGTGCAATTCAATCCGGTTGGTGTCGTTGCACGCGCACGGGTCGAAGCTGTGCTCGTGGGTTTCCTCTCCTTCCGCGAGAGGCTGAAGCCGCACGAAGGGTTCGCCGCGATAGCGCGCCTCGAGAATCTCCCAGACATCTTTCCCGTTGGCACCGTTGCGAAGCATCCCGGCATGCAGGGGAACCGCGACGCGCATGCCGCAGCGAAAGGGACCGACTGCGGGCAGCATCTGGGGCTCGGCTCCAAGGCCCGTCCAGTGCATCATTTCGGCCACGTGCTTGTGCACGTGATTCAGCGCATAGGGGGCAGAAAAGGGCAGGCTCGCGAGTTTCTGGGCCGGGTCCTCCCACTTTTCGATCATGGGCCGTCCGCCGCCGGAATAGCCCGAGAGGCCATGGCATCCCAGTGTGGCGTTCGGCTCCACCAGGCCGGCGTCCACGAGCGGCCGGGTCGCCAGGATGAAGGCCGATGCGTAGCACCCCGGGTTGGAAACCCGGGGCGCGTCGCGAATGGCTTTCCGTTGGTCCGGGGTGAGTTCGGGCAGCCCATAGACCCACGCGTCATCGACCCGGTGGGCGGTGCTGGCGTCGAGCAGCCGCACGGCGCTGCCCTCGGCCCAGGCCGCCGCATCCCGGGCGGCGTCATCGGGCAGGCACAATACGGCCACCTCCGCCTGCCGCAGCGCTTCGCGCCGGGCGTCCGGATCCTTCCGGTCTGTCTCGGGGAGGGTCAGCACTTCAAGATCTTCCCGCCCGGCGAGCCAGTCCCGGATGCGCAGGCCCGTGGTTCCCACGTGCCCGTCGATGTAGACCCGATGCGTCATTCGGCCACCATAGCGCGCGGGGTGCCGAGGCGATTGCGTGGCCTCGGGAGTGCCGGGATGGCCGTCCGTTTAGGGGTCGCCGGCGTCCTGGGCGCTGCCGATTTCGATGGCGGCCTCGGGGCAGTTGTCCGCCGCCCGGCGAACCCGGGCTTCCAACCCGGGCGGGATGGTCGTGTCGGTGAGGACCGGGTAGCCCTCTTCGTCCTCGGCAAAGACCTCGGGACAGAGCGCGTAGCAGCGGCCGTGGCCGCAGCAGGTTTCGAGGTCGATGCGGACTTTCATGGTCACGGAGCCTCCCTGGCTCCCCATGGTGAAGCAATTGGCCCGGCGCCGCTGCCCTGGGTGGGCTGCCCCCCGGGATTGGGAAAGGGTGAAGCGTTCCGCTGTTCTGCGAGTCGGTGGTCTCGACCGCCAGGGCGAATGCTAAGCTCCCGGCCGTGAAAGCTGCTCTCAGGACGCGAACCTGGATCTCGGCTGCCGCCCTTGGGCTCCTGCTGTGCCCGGCCCTCCCTGTGGGCGCCGAGGCCCTCGCCCAGGCGGAGCCCGCCGCGGAGGCCGAAGTCGTTGAACAGAGCCCCGAGGCGCCGATTCGGCGGCTCAACGCCGCGCTCATCGACATCATGAAGAGCGCCGAGGGGGGCGCGCCCTACTCGGGGCGCTACGCCATCGTGGCCCCGGTGGTGCGCGAGACCTTCGATGTGCTCTTCATGGCCGCGAAGTCCATTGGGGGCCATTGGCGCAAACTCGATGCGGATCAGCGGAAGCGCTGGGTGAAGACCTTCGAGGATTTCACGATTTCCAATTTCGCCGACCGCTTCGACGGTTTCTCGGGCCAGAGCTTCGAGATCGCCGGCGAGCGGCCGGCCTCCCGAGACACCCGGGTGGTGGAAACCCTTTTGAACCGGCCGGGCGACGAGGCGGTGGAACTCGACTACCGGATGAGCGCGCGCGCAGGCAATTGGCGGGTGGTGGATATCTACTCCGACGGCTCGGTGAGCGAGGTGGCCCTGCGCCGGTCGGAGTACAAATCCGTCCTCAAGGGGGGCGGCATCGACGCGCTGATCGCAGCGGTCGAGGCCAAGACGGCCAAACGCGCTGCCCGGTGAGGGGAGGGCATTACCCGGTGCTCGGAGACTGCCCCACGGGTGCACTGTCCCTAAACGTCCGGCCACCGCCGCGGATCGTCGCCCGGGTGACCCATTTGGGCCGCCCGTTCGCGCCTGGCTATAGCCGCACCCCGCTTCGAATCTTTGAGAGAGGCGTCGAAAAAAAATAATTCTCTTGTTTGGCGAGGGTTTAGGTGGAGCGTTGCGTGAACTGAGAAATTTTTGAACGAGTTGGCACCGCCGTTGCAGTAGACATGGCCATCAACCAACACGTTCACCCGCCCAACTCAGGGCGAAATTGGAGAGACAAAGACATGATCCAGAAATACCGCAAGAGTGAAAAGGGTTTTACCCTGATCGAGTTGATGATCGTGGTCGCCATTATCGGCATTCTCGCCGCCATCGCGATCCCGAACTTCATCCGCTTTCAGTTGAAGAGCAAGAGCTCCGAGGGCAAGGTCAACCTGGCCGCCATCCGCACCGCGGAAGAGGGCTACATGGCCGAGTACGGCACCTACGTAGGGGCAGCGCTTACCCCGGCTGCTCTTCCGGGTGCGAGCAAGGACCCTTGGGCAATTATTGGCGACGCCGGTGCGAACTTCGACACGCTGGGCTGGAGCCCCGAGGGCAACGTTTACTTCCAGTACGGAGTAGCGATCCCCACAGACGGAACCACCTATACGGCCAGCGCGTCCGCCAATATTGACGGAACTACCACCGGGTTTCAGTCCTGGGGCTACGTGAAGAGCACGGGGACGCCCGTAGTGGGTCTGCACACTGGCTGCCTCGCCACGGGAGTTTGGGACGCGACCGCATCCCCCGCCGCTGCGTCGCTCTTCGACACGGTGGGTCCCTGTGACGCGACGTCCGGCCAGAGCGTCTTCTAGATCAACGCACGACTTGCGCCCTAGGGCGCATCCAAAGTGGCGGGGGTCGGGTTTATGCCCGGCCCCCGCTCTCCTTTTCAGGGGCTCGTCCGGGCGATTGAGGGCGAGCTAGAAGAACGTATCCGCGAAGGCCCGGAGCCCATCGATGGCTTGGGGTGAGCGGCGCCAGGGGCGCACGATGAGCCGGTGAACGCCGGCTTCTTCGAGCCGCGCCGCCGCGTCCGGCCCCTCGAGGGCCGCCCCTATGGTGACCTCGAAGCGCTCCCCCTCCCTGCCGGCTTCCCGGCGCAATTCCCCCAGCCGCGCGATGGCCCGGCTCACGGTTTCAAGATCCGGCTCGATGCCGATCCAGCCGTCCCCAGCCCGGGCTGCCCGCCTCAGGGCCGCATCGGATTCGCCCCCCACGTGGATGGGCGGGTGGGGTTTTTGCACGGGCTTGGGTTCGAAGTGCACCGGGTCGAAGCGGAAGAACTCGCCGCTATGGGTGACCACGGGCTCCGTCCAGAGCCGGCGGCAGACTTCCAGGGCTTCGTCGAGGCGCCGGCCCCGGGTGGCCGGGTCGAGCACGGCGGCGTGCCATTCCTGGCGGAGCCAGCCCGCCCCGATGCCGATCTCCGCGCGCCCCCCCGAGATGATGTCCAGGGTCTGGACCGCCCGGGCGGCCACGAAGGGGTGCCGCAGGCCCATCAGGTAGACGTTCGTTCCCAGCCGGATGCGCGAGGTGCGCGCGGCCAGGTAGGCCAGCATGGCGAACGCGTCGAAGACTGGCGTGGTGGGCGGGATCGGGGGATGGTCCTGGCCCGGATGGGGCGAGCCCGTCATGTCGTCGGTGAGCACCAGGTGCTCGGGGAGCCAGCAGGATTCGAAGCCCAGGCGCTCGGCCTCAAGGACCGCGTCCTCGAAGAAGGCGGGGTTCAGGGCGCCCAGGGCGACGGCAAATTTCATGGCGGCCACCATAGCCCACGCCCCCGCGCGCTTATGCCTCCGCGCGCCTAGGGTCCAAGCCTCGCTGCCTCCAAGTCCCCATACCTCCAAGTCCCCGCGCTCCTATGGCTCCAAGGCTCCTGAACCCATTGCCGGCGGGTCCAGCTTGGGCTCCCTGTCCCCGCTTTCGTCCGCGCCGCTTTGCTGTACGCTGCGCTCCATGGAGAGACCGCTTTTTCCGTTGCCCTTGCTGGGGCCGAGACATCTGCGCGGCCTGCGCGGCTCTTTCGGTCTTCTTCTGATCCTGGCCGTCGGGTTTGCCCCGGGCGGCTGTCTCGCGGATTCCGGGGATGGGGCTTCGTCGCCGCTTTCGCGGATCCGGGCCTCGGGCGAGGCCGTGGTGGTGGCCGCCGCCGATCGGGCCTGGGTCGATGTGGCGGTGGTGACCCGAAACCCCGAAGCGGCGAGCGCTGTGGCGGAAAACGCCGAGGAAAGCCGGCGGGTGAATGCCGCCCTGGCCAAGGCGGTGGGCAAGGCCGGGGAGGTGGCGAGCGCGGGCTATTCCCTGGCGCCCAACTATCGCTACGTGCAGGGCCAGGGGAACCAACTCGATGGCTATATCGTGCGCAACCGCCTGCGGGTGACCCTCGAGGATGTGAGCGCGGCGGGGCGGGTGATCGATGCCGCCTCCCGGGCGGGGGCCAGCGAGATTCAACAGGTGAGCTACGGCCTCGCCGACGAAGGCCCGGCCCAGCGCGAGGCCCTGGCCCAGGCCACCCGAAACGGGATGGAGCGCGCCGGGGTCATGGCGGCGGCCCTGGATCTTGAAGTGAAGCGGGTGCTGTCGGTGGAGGATTCGGGCGCCGCGCCGGCGCCGGTGGTGCGCGAGGTGCGCAGTCTTGCCAAGTCGGCTTCTTCCTCGGCGGTGCCCACCGAACTCCGGCCGGGCGGGATCCACGTGCGCGCCGGGGTGACGGTGGACGTGGAAGTCGGGCCCTAGCGCCCGTGCCCGGAGCCGATGTGAATTCCCGCAGTTCAGACCTGACCCAGCGCCCCGAATGGCTCGCCCTGGCGAGCCACCGCGACGCGGGCTCCGGCGGAGATCTGGCGACGCTCTTCGCCGGCGATGACCAGCGCGCGGCGCGTTTCAGTCTCGAGCACGAGGGCCTGCTGCTCGACTATTCCAAGAACCGCGTAACCGATGAGAGCCTGGCGCTCCTGGTGGCCCTCGCCCGGGCGGTTGATCTGCCCGAGCGGATCGAGGCGCTCTTTGCGGGCGGCCGGGTGAACCCCAGTGAGGACCGTCCGGCGCTGCATACGGCCCTGCGGATGCCCCAGGGCGCAGCCCTCGAAGTGGACGGCGTCGAGATCGGACGCCAGGTCCACGGGGTATTGGACCGGCTCGCGGCTTTTTGCGAGCGGGTGCGTTCGGGGGAGTGGACGGGCCATAGCGGCCGCCGCATTCGCCACGTGATCAATATCGGGATCGGGGGCTCGGACCTGGGCCCCCGCATGGCCACCCGGGCGCTGGGGCCCTACACGGACCCGAACCTCGGCGTGCGCTTCCTCGCCAATATCGATGCCGACGATTTCAGGGCTTGCGTCGCAGGCCTCGACCCGGCGGAAACTCTCTTCGTGGTCTGCTCCAAGACGTTCACCACCGAGGAAACCCTGGCCAACGCCAGGGCGGCCCGGGCGTGGCTCCTCGAAGCCCTCGGCGATGACGCCGCGGTGGCGAAGCATTTCGTCGCCGCCACCGCCAACCCCGCCGCGGCGTCTGAGTTCGGCATCGATCCCGAGCAATGCTTCGAGTTCTGGGATTGGGTGGGCGGGCGCTATTCCCTGGCCTCGGCGTGCGGTCTTTCCCTGATGTTGGCCGCGGGGCCGGAAAATTTTCGGGAGATGCTCGCCGGCATGCACGCCATGGATGTGCATTTTCGAAGCGCGCCCCTGGAAGCCAATATGCCGGTGGCGCTGGGGTTGCTGGGCGTTTGGTACACGAGCTTCTTCGGCGCGGACACCCATTGCATCGCGCCCTATAGCGAGGCCCTGGCCGAGCTTCCCGCCTACCTGCAACAACTCGAGATGGAGAGCAATGGCAAGGGCGTCGGGGCCGACGGCGCCGAGATCCATCACGCCACCGGGCCCATCGTGTGGGGGCAGTCGGGCACCCGCGGCCAGCACGCTTTTTTTCAATTGCTCCACCAGGGGCCGCGACTCGTGCCCTGCGATTTCATCGGCTTCGCCCGGGGCCACGCGCCGGTGGCGGACCATCAGGATCGGCTGATGGCCCACTGCTTTGCCCAGAGCGAAGCCCTGGCCTTTGGCCATGCCGGGCCCCCGGAAAAGGCCTGCCCGGGCAACCGCCCCAGCAATACCCTGCTGGCGCCCAAGCTCACGCCACGCGTGCTGGGCCAGCTCTTGGCGCTCTACGAGCACAAGGTCTTCGTCCAGGCCGTGGTCTGGGGGGTGAACCCCTTCGACCAATGGGGCGTGGAACTCGGCAAGAACCTGGCGACCCGCATCCGGGGCGAGATCGAGTCGGGTGCGGCGGCCTCGCCCGGTGGCGACAGCTCCACCCGGCAGCTGATCCAGCGCTACCTGGCGCTCCGGGGCGAGGGGGAGTGAAAGCCGCCTTGGCGCGTTCGCAATAGCGCGTCTGAATGAGCGCGTCCGAATGAGCGCGTCCGAATGAGCGCGTCTGCGCGTCTGAATGAGCGCTTGTGAATGAGCGCGTCTGAATGAGCGCGTCTGAATGAGCGCTTGTGAATGAGCGCTTATGAATGAGCGCTTATGAATGAGCGCGGCGGGTTCACCGCGCCCCGCTGGCTCTCAGCGCTCTTCGACTGGAACCCAAGCGGATTTCGCAGGACCGGTATAGACCTGGCGCGGGCGCCCGATCTTGAACTCGGGGTCGCCATGCAATTCGATCCACTGCGCGATCCAGCCCGGCAATCGGCCGAGGGCGAAGAGCGCGGTGAACATATTCGAAGGCGTTCCGATGGCGTCGTAGATCACCCCGGAATAAAAATCGACGTTGGGGTAGAGGCTGCGCTCGACGAAGTAGTCGTCCTTGAGCGCGATTTCCTCGAGTTCCACCGCGATCTCCAGCAATCGGCTGTGGACCCCGAGTTTGTTGAGTACGTCGAAGCAGGCCTTCTTGATGATCTTGGCCCGGGGGTCGAAGTTCTTGTAGACCCGGTGGCCGAAGCCCATCAGCCGCGAGGTGTCGTCGTTGCTCTTGGCGCGCTCGACGAACTCTCGTCCGGTCATGCCCTCGTCGCGGATCGCCGCGAGCATCTCGATGACCTGTTGGTTGGCGCCGCCATGGAGCGGACCCCAGAGCGAGTTGATCCCCGCGGAGATGGCCCCGAAGAGGTTGACCATGGACGAACCCACCAGGCGGGTGGTGGAGGTGGAGCAGTTCTGCCCGTGGTCGGCGTGGAGAATGAAGAGCAGGTCTAGGGCTTTGCGCACGACCTCGTCTACTTCGTATTCCTCGCAGGGATTGCCGAACATCATCCAGAGGAAATTGCCCACGTAATCGAATTGGTTGTTCGGATACATGAAGGGCTGCCCCACCGAATGCTTGTACGCATAGGCGGCGAGGGTGGGAAATTTCGCGATCAAGCGGTGAACCGAGACCTCGACTTCGCGTTCGTCCCGGGGATCCAGGGAGTCGGGGTAGAAGGTCGCCAGGGCGCCCACCGCAGCCGAGCAGGCCGCCATGGGGTGGGCATCCTTGGGCAGCGAGGCGTAGAACTTGCGGAAATCCTCGTGCAGCATGGTGTGTCGGTTGATCGAGCGGGTGAAGTAGTCCAACTGGTCGGCCGTGGGGAGATTGCCGTACATCAGCAGGTAGGAGACTTCGAGGAAGGTGGACTTTTCGGCCAATTCTTCGATGGGGATGCCGCGGTAGCGCAGGATCCCCTTCTCACCGTCGATGAACGCGATGGCGCTCTGGCAGGAGCCGGTATTGGCGTAGCCCGGGTCGAGGGTGATATGGCCGGTGTCGGCTCGCAGGCGACTGATATCGATGGCCCGTTCGCCCTCGGTGCCTGTGACCACGGGGAGTTCGATCGTCTTACCGCCGACTCGAAGTTCTGCCGTATCCGCCATGGTCTTTGCCTCCCGAGAAGATTTGGGTTGATCGATCAGGCGGGCGACCCTTGGGCGCGAATCTTGGATTCACGCCGATCCTCGCACGCCAGCCTCCGTCCGTCCCTCCGCCGCCCGCGTCTCCTCGGGCAGTCGGGCGTCGGGTATTTTACCGACTGCCCGGCTCCGGAACCGGATCGAAATGTCGCTTCGAGGGTGCCGACCGATCGCGCCTGTCAGCGCACGAGAGACTCGTCCCAATTGAGCCGCGGAATGAGGAGGGATTCAGAAGACACTAGCCAATCAGGGCCTTTTCTGACAGGGGAGCGCGAAGCGCTGTCCGCTCCCTCGGGCCCCTCGGGCGTGTCCCCCACGCGGGCTATTCGGGTTCAGCCGCCCTTGCGCTTGACGCGAAAGCCCCGTGCTTCGAGCTGCTCCACAACGGCGTCGCGCTGGTCGCCTTGAATTTCGATGGTGTCGTTTTTCAATGCGCCGCCGGTTCCGCATTGTCGCCTCAGGTCCCGCGCCAAGTCGCGCAATTCCGTCGCGGGCAATTGCACGCCCTCGATGAGCGTGACGGTTTTGCCCCCGCGCCCGCGGCTGCTGCGGCCCACGCGAACCACGCCGTCGGATTGCGCGTTGCTCAAGCCCGCATCCCCACGCGGTTGACCGCGGGGATTGGCGCGACATGCGCAGCGTCCCGAAGACAGCCCGCAATGCGGACACACGCGACCGTGTTCGGATGAGTAGACTGTTCTCGGTGCATCCCGGCGAGGCATGGCGCGACGGTAGCCTCGTTCAGCGCGGCAGTCGCTTCCGGGAGGCCCAGCGCCCAATGACCGACCGAAGGGTCGGTTCGTCCTGGATCCCGCCGAAGGGCCAGTCGCCCAGCATGAAGGTGGGCACACCGCTGACCTGGGCATCCCGTGCTTGGTGCGTGCGGGCTTCGAGGTCGTCGAGACCGGCAGCGAGTGCATCCGCCGAAAACCCGACCCCCAGGTCCCGGGCGAGGCCCATGATTTCATCGGGTCGCTCCGGGCTTCTTCCTTCCTCGTAAATCGCGCTGAAGACCCGTTCCCGCCAGCTGGCCGCGCGAAGGGGTTCGTCCTCGAGTCGAAGCGCGAGGGCGCCGGCGGGGCGCGAGTCGAGCCAATGACCCGGGAGCCGGATCGGCACACCGAAGGAATCGGCGATCTGGCGAATATCCCCCATTCGGGTCGCATCGAGGGGTTCGCCGCGCCGCCAGCCCGTCAAGCGCGTGAGGTCCACCGGGGTCCAGGCCAGATCCACCGCCAGGTCATCGAAGAAGGGTGCCATGCGCGCCAGAACGCGGTGGGCCACGTAGCACAGACTCGATGCGAAATCGTAATGGACCGGAATCGCGAGTCTTTCCGGAACCGCTTCCGGCGTGGAGGAGCCGCTCGCCATCTCGCCTAGGGGTTGGCTGCCGCGAGGTTGCGGTGATCGACCATGATGCAGCGGTCCTGGATGACCTCGATTCCCGCGTTGCGGAGTCGCTCGGCGGAGGGGCCGTCCTGGATTCCCAATTGCATCCAAACCGCCTGGGGACGGGGCGCCAGGCCGAGAATTTCGTCCACATGGCCGGCAATATGCTGGGAGGCCCGGAAGAGGTTGACGATATCGATGGGCGGGGCGGACGCGGGAAGTTCGGACAGGCTCGCGTAGGCGGGCTCGCCCAGGACCTCTTTCAATTTGGGGTTCACCGGGATCACCCGGTACCCGTTCGCCTGCATGTAGCGGGGAACCTGGTAGGCATCCTCGTTTTCGGCCGCCTTGATGCCCACCACCGCGATGGTTTGGCTGGCCTCGAAGAGTGGGCCGAAGTCGCTGTCGGGCGAGTGGTTGCTCAAGTTCATCCCCTCCGGGCTTGCGCGGGGTCTCGGCCGATCTTTTGCCGCCGGCCTCGGCCACGAAGTTCCGCGTCGTAGGGGAGGGTACCCCTCCGCCTCGACACCTGCCCGCGCACCCGATAGGGTACTGCGCCATGTTCCCGTCACGCCCACGCTTCTCTTCCCGCCGCCGGGCCCGTCATGGGTGGGTCGCGACGGGCCTGCTGATTCAGACGCTCGTCGGGGGCACCGCCCTGGGCGTCGATGATCCCGCCGCCCGAATGCAGGAGACGGTTCTTTCCAACGGCCTGACGGTTCTCACCCTGGAGGATCACAGCACGCCGGTGGTGGCCTTCCAGATGTGGGTCCGGGCGGGCTCCAAGGACGAGACCTTCCACACGGGGATCGCCCATCTTTTCGAACATATGATGTTCAAGGGCTCCGAGAACGTCGGCCCGGAAGAGCATGCCCGGTTGGTGGGGGCGCGGGGCGGCCGGATCAACGCGTATACGAACCGCGATGTGACGGTCTACCACGAGGATGTCACCGCGGAGTCCCTGCCCCTGGTGCTGGCCCTGGAGGCCGAGCGCCTCCAGCATCTCGACATCAGCGAAGAGACCCTGGAGAGCGAGCGCGAGGTGGTCCTCGAAGAGCGGCGGATGCGGACCGAGGACCGTCCCGGAGGCCGCGCCTTCGAGGCTTTGGCAGCGCTCACCTGGCAGGCGCATCCCTATCATTGGCCGGTGATCGGTTGGAGGGCCGATATCGAGGCGGTCACCGTGGAGGCCTGTCGCGCGTTCTTCGATACGTACTACTCGGCGAACAATATCGTGTTGGTGATCGTGGGCGATATCGATACCGCTGAGACCCTGGCCCTGGTGGAGCAGGAATTCGGCAGCTTGCGCCAGGCCGAGGTGATTCCCCGGAACCCCGGCAAGGTGGTGGAACAACGCGGCGAGCGGCGCGCGACCATTCTCTACCCGGCGCGGATCGCCCTGCTCTACGCGGCCTGGCATGCACCCGAGTCGGGGCATCCCGACGGCAATGCGCTGGACGTGGCGAGCCAGATCCTCTCCGCCGGGCGCTCGAGTCGCCTCTATCGGAAACTCGTCTACGAGAACGAACAGGCGCTCTACGCCGAGGGAGGCTATTGGGAACTTCAGGAGGCGGGGCTCTTCTTCGCTGTGGCCGGGGTGCGCCCGGGAGAGGACATCAATGCCGTGGAGGCCGCTTTCTTCGACGAGATCGAGCGCATGGCGACTGATTCCGTAAGCCCAGCTGAACTGGAAAAGGCCAAGCGGCAACTCGAGGTTCGTCTGGTGGAGGGGCTGTCGACGGCCCATTCCCTGGCGAGCCGAGTCGGCAACGACTACGTCTTTCTGGGCCGGGTGCGTAGCCTGGACGAACGCCTGGCCTCGATTCGGGCGGTGAGTGCCGAGGATGTGCAGCGGGTGGTGAGTCAGTACCTCGTTCAGGACAAGCGCAGCGTGGTGCACGTCGTTTCCCCGCCCGCCGAAGATGGGTCCGAGGGGGGCGAACGATGAAGATCTACCGCTCGCGCCCGGGGACGGGCTTCCGCAACGGGGTTCTCGGTTTCCTGATTCTGATCGGGGCGGGGTCCTGGGGCTGCGCCGGAGGGTTGGGCGCCCAGCATGCATGGGAACAGCCGCCGCCCGCGCTGAAGCAAGGCCCCGTGGTATCCGCCGAGGCCTTGACCCGAGTTCGCCTGGATAATGGCCTCACGGTCATCGTGCTCGAAGATCACCGTTTGCCCACGGTCAGCCTCGGGGTGACGGTGCGCAGCGGAGCCGGATCGGTGCCGCGGGGTCGTGCCGGGCTGGCGCGGCTCGTGGCCGAGTTGATGAATCGCGGCGCCGGAGATCGCGACGCCCTGGCGCTGGCCGAAGCCGTGGATGCCCTGGGCGCCTCGCTCAGCGTATCGGCAGGCTGGGATTCCATGTCGGTCGACGTTTCGGGTCTTTCCCGGGACTTGGATTTCCTGCTCTCGATCCTGGCCGATGTCGTACTCGAGCCGCGTTTCGATGCCGGTGAATTCGAGAAGGCGCGCACCGAGCAATTGGCGGCGCTGGAAGCGGCCAACGACAACCCAGCGGAACTCGTGCGGCGCGAGGCCATGGAAATTCTCTACCCGAAGCATCGCTACGGTCTCCCCACCTCGGGTCGCAAGGAGACCATTGAATCCCTGGATAGGGAAGCGGTTCGCGATCTCCATCGGCGTTTCTTCGTGCCCGGCAACGCCATCGTGTCGGTTTCTGGCGACGTGGATGCCGATCGCTTCGTGGCTGCCCTGGGTTCGGTCTTCGGCGGGTGGAGCGCGGAGGCGGGCGCGGCTTCCTCTTTCGCTTCGACGCCCGCGCCTCCGGCCATCACCCCGGGCGCCCGGCGGATTCTCATCGCGGACAAGCCGGATCTCAACCAGGCACGCATCATCATTGCCCACGAGGGCATCGCGCGAAAAGATCCGCGCCGGATCATCGCCGGCCTGATGAACGCGACCCTGGGCGGAAGCGGCTTCTCGTCCCGCCTGATGGCCAAGCTGCGCTCGGAAGAGGGGCTGACCTACGGGGTGCGTTCGGGCTTCGGGATGCGGAGCCAGCCGGGGCCGTTTTCGATTTCGACCTTTACCCGGGTGGCGGAGACCCGCCGGGCGGTGGATCTGTTGCTGGAGCAGTTGGAGGGGATGCGGACGTCCAATCCCCAGAGCTCGGCAGAGCTAGCCGATGCGAAGAGTTATAACGTGGGCCAATTCGGGCTGGGTCTCGAGACCTCGGCGGCAGTGACCGCGGGCCTGGTGAGCCTGGATGTCTACGGCTTGCCCGCGGACTCTCTCGACACCTACCGGGCGCGGGTCAGCCAGGTGACCGCAGCGCAGACGCGCCGGGTGGCGGAGGAATTATTGCATCCGTCCCGGGCGGCCATCATTCTCCTGGGCCCCGCGAATGTCCTGGCGCCCCAATTCGAGGACATGGGCCAGGTCGAAGTCGTCAAGCCCTGAACGGGCGCCCGCGAACCCCTCGCGGCCCCTTCGAATTGGCGCGGCCCGCTTTACGCCCTACTCGCCGAAGATGTCGAGGACATCGCTGCCGCGTACGTAGCGCGAGGGCTGGATCGCTTCGGCGAGTTCGCGGGTGCTGATGCCTTCGGGCCGGATCGCTTCGAGCCAGCCCGCCTGGATGGGCCGGTACTCGCCGGGGGTGAGCCCCAGGCCGCGATGCATGGCAAAGAGGGTGTCGAGATCTTCCAGGGCCTTGTAGGCCGCGAAGAGTGAACTCGGGCGATTCTTGACGAAGCGCCGCAACTCGAAGCCCACCACGCGCCGAGCGCCGGAGGTTCGCAGATAGCGATCGAGGGCGGTTTGCAATGCGGCGCGCACATGCTGCGCCCTGCCGTAGCGCGGTCCGAGGAGTTCGTTCAGCAAGGCCACCGCCCGCGCTGCCTCGGTCCCCTCGATCCGGGCATCGGAGACGGGAAGCGGTCCGCGCCCCCAACGGGTCAACCCCTGGCCCACGTCGTCGATGAGCGTGGCTCCGCGGAGTTGGCTCATATATTCGGCGGGGCTCATGGGCTGGATATCGATGCCGAGTTCCTCCACCGACGCGTGGTTGAAGGGCAGCCACGGTGCGGCCACCCAGGCTGGGGGCGTGGGCACGTGTTCGGATTCGATGAACATGGTGCTGGGGTCATCCCGGGATCCGCCGCTCGGGTGCAGGTCAGCGAGGGATGAGTAGTTCGGCGGGATGACGAGGTCCGCAAGGGTCAGGATCTGGCCGTCGGCGCGGCTCTGGAAGGTCGAGAAGGGGAGCATCCAATCCGGGGTGGCTTGGGGGTCCGGGATGCCGAAGACGGGATCGTCGCCCGTGCCGCTGAGTTCGATGGTGCCCTGGAAATCGATGGCGTTGGCCACGTAGTCCACGCCGCCATCGGGTCGCACGAGGCCTGCCGCGTCGACGTATTGCCCCGCAGCCCGGCGCTGGATTTCGATCACGTCCGCATCCACCAGGATTTCCAGCGCGGAGAGATCGCCCAGGACGGCCCGGCCATTGCCGGCGTCCGTTCGGGAAGTCAGCGTCAGGTTGCCCGCGACGGACAGCCTCTCTCCTGTTCCCATGGAGAAACGATCGGCCTCGATCAGGAGATCGCCGCTGCGTTTGAAGATCGTGGAAGCGACAGGTGCGCGCTCGGTGTGGGCGAACTCGAAATCGGCAACCAGGTCGCCTCCTGCAAGGATCTCGATTTCGTCTGCGCGCAGGATGAAGGGATCGCTGGAGTCTCCGCCGAGCCCCAGCGTCGCAAGGTCAGCCGGGTTCGATTGGGGAGTCGGGTCAAAATTGACTCGGAAGAGTTCGAGTTCGCTGGTCGCGCCGATATTTCCATCCAACAGGGCCTGGCCTCGAACTGCAATCACGAGTTCATCGCTGGCGTCGTCCCCGGGCTCGTCTGCGGCTTCGACGGTCGAGGTCAGGTGGACGACGTCGCCCGCGAGTTCGACGCGCCCGTCCACGGTGACGTCGCCGTTGTAGATCTGATCGCCCAGGGTGAGGATGCCGAGTGCCTGGGGGTCCGAGGAGGTGCTGGTCGGTCCATCCAGGAAAATCTGGGCGGGGTCGCTCGCGTCGCCCACGGTCAGTGACTCGAGGACCAAGTCGAAGTCCGAGGCCGAGGCTCCGTTTCTCAGGGTGATATTCGCGCCGTCCAGGGTCAGTCTGGAGAAAGCCAATTTATCGAAGAGGGTGTCGGCAAGCGTGATGCTGCCCAGGGTTCGGATCGTGTAGTCGACCGCAGCCGCGTTGCTGGGCCCGAGTTGGGTCACCGGGTTGGGAAGGCATCCCCCGCTGCAATCCCCTGCGCTCTCGTCGAAGTCGGCGTCCTGCTGGAAGAGGAGCGCGAGGGGCGAGGTGGGGAAGAAGTTGCCCTGATTGTCGAAGGCGCTGGCACCGAGCAGAAGGAGGTCGTTGTTTTCGGCCTTGATGACCCCGGTCCCGGTGGTCACGAACTCGATACGCGGCGCGAAAACCGTGAACGAGTCGTAGGGTGAGCTCGTGGATCCCGAGAGGAAATCCAACGAGTTTCCGCCGTTCTGTTCCAGGCGAACCGTGTTCTCGGTATCGAGGCCGAGACCCGCGCCCAGCAGCACATTATGTGCATCCAGCGCGGGGATGGGATTGCCCGGATTCGTGAAGTTGACGAACTCGTGGATCCGAATATCCCCTGCGATGGAATCCATTTGGAGTTGGTTCAGCCGGGTGGGGGCGCCGTCCTTGTCGGTCGCGGAGATCTGGCTCGTGAGGGGGATCAAGCTCTCGCCTTCGGCGAGTTCGGCCGAGCCGAGCGCGGCCGAGTCGAGCAGGCTCCCCTGCTGGCGGATCAGCAGCGAGGCCTTGCTGGAGTCGAGATCGTGGAGTCGTAAACTGACGGCGGCATTCCCCGCCGCGTCGCGAACGTTGACCACAGGCCGACTCTCCGAGGCGGGGGCGTCGGGGTAGAGGGGCAGCAGCGGGTCGTCACCGGCGCTGAGCAAAAGGGTGTTGGCATCAAGAATTACGTTGCCCGCGAAGTCCATGTCGCCTTCGCCGAGCAGGCCGGCGCGCAGTTGCAGGAAGCCTTCGCTGCGGATCTCGAGGTCCGTGGCGGCTCCGGATCTTTCCACCACCCAGCCGAAGGGGTTGACGGCGACCAGGGAGGAGAGGTCGAAGCTGGCTCCGTTGAATGCGATGGTGCGCGTCGTCGAAGGTTCGAAATTCCTCGACTCCAGGGAGAGGGTCAGGTCGGCCCCGACGACACTATCCGGGGTGATCTCAATCCCGCCGTTCCAACTGGTCAAGACCACCTGGTTGAGGGCGGCGTTCCCCGCGGCCCCGAGTTGAGTGGCCGGGTCGATGAAATTCTGGTTGGACGAGTCCAGGGGATCTTGGGTGAGCAGGTCGCCGTCCTGATCCACGCTGATCAGGAGGGGAGACTCGGCGGGCAGGGTGTCGAAGTCGATGGCCGCGGGCGTCAGGCCCGGCTCGGGGGAGGTATCGGTATCGAATGCCGTCAGCCGGACCTCGCTGCCGGGAAAGACCCGGGCGACGCTCGCATCGGCGAGGGCGCTGTCGCCCTGATTCGCCCGCAAATCGACCACCCCGCTGCGAATCTGGAGTCCGAGGGGGCCGGGGCCGCCCAGCAGCACGTCGTCGAGACGAAGGTCTTCACCGTCGCTGCGAGCGATGTTCACCACGGGGGCCGAAAGGATCAACTGCTCGCTGGCTTGGAGCACCGGGGCGGCGAGGGGATCGGTGATTGCGGGGAGTTCATTGAGCGTGATCTCCCCGTCGTCGGACCGGATGGCCAGGCGGCCGGGAACGTTGCCGCCGAAGTGCGTGGTGAGATCGGGCAGGTCGGCCTGGGCGATGGAAGCGTCCTGGCGGTAGACGAAGGTCAGGGGCGCTCCGCTCAGGCTCTCGAAACTGGGCGCTGCTCCGCCGGCGGGAGAGAGGTCGATGCGAGATGCGCTTTCTTCGGCGTTGCCCCCGACGCCGTCGCCGGCCACCAGGCGAATTTCGTCGGCCCGGAGCGTCATGTCGGGTCCGAAGCTGAGGTTGCCGAGACTTTCCATCCCGGCTCGGACGACCAGGCGGCTGGTGGCGGCGTCGGTGAACGCGATCTTTTCGTTCAGGGCCTGGGTATAGGTGAAGGCGCCCAGGCCGCCGAGGTCCAGGCTCTGGACCGAGAGCGAGCCCGTGATGCCTGCGAGATCGATGGCGCCCCGGGCGTGGAGGCTGAGCCGTGTGCCCGCCAGGCCCGCAGCGCCGTTGTCGCCCAGGGTGATTCCGCCGTCCGCGCCGTCGGAGCGCAGGGTGTAGTCGACGCCCGCGACGCCGCCGACGAAGCGCGCGGGATCGGGGACCGTGGCGTCGTCGATGGGCGCATCCTGGCGCAGGGTGAAGGTTTCCACCGCTCCGCCGCTGCCGTTCTCGAAGAGAACTTGGCCGAGGGTATCCGAGCGGACCCGCGCCGTTCCGCTCGCGTCGCCATCGCCCGCCCGGAGGGTGAGGTTGGGCGCCGCCAGGGTGATGGGATCGGTGATGCCAAAGGCCAGGTCTCCCTCGCCGTCGCGACCGGCGCGGAGCACGATGGATTCGCCGGCCGAGAGGCTGCCCTGGATCAGCAGGCTCGGGTCTTCCTCTGCGGACGGGGTGCCAGCCGTGATGTTCAACTGCAGAGCCGCGTCCGATAGATTCGTGGCCAGGTCGGTATCCACCGTCAACGCGTCTTCGATTTCCACGTCGAGCACGGCCAGGACATCGGGGTCTGCGGAAAATGCGCCGCCCACCACGAGGCCGCTGCCGGCCCGGAGCCTGAGTTCGAGGTCGGCGTCGGAGACCGTTGCGGGATCGGTGATGGTGAGGATGCCGTCCGAGGCCGAGAGGGTATATCGCTCCAGATCGGTCAGGTCGCCATTCCCGATATGGCTCGAGATGGGATCGGCGGTAAAATTCGCCTCTTGAAGAAATGAGAAGCGCAGGGGGGCGGAGCCGGGCCCGTCGTGGCTGTGGAATTCGGCCTGGCCCAGGACGATTTGTGCCTCGGTGCTGGTGCCCCCATGACCATCGCCCACTTGGAGCAGGATCTCCTCAGCGATGAACTCAGGGGCGCCCACGAGGGTGATGTCGCCGCTTCCGTTGGCCAGGCCCGGGGTGATCTGGATCGCCTGATCGGCCGCCAATCGTGTCGTGGCTCCGGCGCTCTCGCTGATTTCCACGGCCCCCGAGTGGAAGATGCCGATATCGCTGGGCGGAAGATCGGAATCCGCCAGGGGGCCCGAACGCGCGTCGAGTTCTGCGTCCAGCAGGTTGAATGTCCCGTTTCCGGTGCTCTGGATTCGCCCGCCTCCGGTTACGATTCGGGTGGCGATGCCGTCCCCGGGCGTAATGTCGGCGATGGTGACCGAAGCCGATTCGTTTTCGGTTTCCAAAATCACCGCACCGCCGAGGGCATCGCTCGCCCGGCGAGTATCGATGACACCATTGATGACGATCTCGCGCGCTCCAGCCGCGCCCCCGGTCAGGTCCGGCCCCAGGGTCACGTCGCCGCCGTCGGTGAGAAACGCCGCGTTGCTCGCCAGGGCGATGCGGCCGCCGGTTGTCACGGCCTCGGTATCGGCGTCCGAGAGGGGCTCGAAGGTTGCTTCTCGGGCGCGCAGCCCGATATCGCCGCCCGGGGAGGGCGTGGCCAGGGGCTCAACCAGCGAAGTGTCGAGGTTCGCCTGGATGTCGATATCGCCTCCCGTACTCAGCATGTTGATGGCGCCGCCGTCGGTCTGGATCGTCGCACCGACGATGATCCCGCCGCCGACAACGATGCTCTCTCCGGGGCTGGCGCCGCTATTGGGAACCCGGGCGGCCTGGGCGACGAAATTAACGCCTCCGCCGACCCGCTCGTTGCCCTCGGCATCGCGAGCCGCTGTGCGCGTGTCGATGGCGCCCTGGAGATTCACGTCGCCGGAGAAGGTGGTGGCGGTCAGGCTGCCGCCATCGGTTTCGATGAGGGTCCCGGCGGCGGAATTGATCTCGGCCCCCGAGAGGGTGACGATCCCGCCCGCCGAACGGATATGGGTATTGATTTCCAAGTTGCCCACGTAGACATTCGGAATGGCGTCGTCGGGCACGGGCTGCTGGCTCTGGGTCAGGTCCCCCGCGGCGAGTGTGATATCGAGCACCAGGTTCGATTCCGCGCTGGGGTCGGTCACATCGGGGTCGGCCACTACGCCGATGTCCGCGTCCACGGTGAGGTCGTTCGAGGCCAGTAGCGAAAGGGTTGCGAAGCTGCCCGCTGACGCGTTGGCGGCCTCGGGGTTGATCGCGGCGAGCACCCGGATATTGCCTTCCTGATCCCCCTGTACCTGGCCGATGGTGTCGGTGGCCAGGGTCACGCTGACTCCCTGCTCAAGGGCCCCGGCGATCAGCCCCGCCTGGATCACGGAGTTGTCCGTGGTGGGGCGGACCACCGGCCCGCCGTTGAAGGGGAAGAGCGGGCTTTCGAGTTGGTCCGGGGAGAGTCCGGGGTCAAGGCAGGTGGGCAGGGCGGGATCGCAGGCGTCGGCCACGACGTCGATGTTGTTGGGGTCGATCAGCCAATCGCCCCCGCTTTCTCCGGGGCGAGCGCCCAGGGCGCGCAAGTCGGGCGCCCGGGTCACGTCGAGCCAGCGTTTACCCGAGGTCTCGGCGAAACCGCCGAAGCCGCCCAAGGGCCCCCCGGTGGCCGATAGCGTCCCGTAGATCTGTGCGGTTTCGTCGCCCCAGACGATGATCTCGCCGCCATCGCCCTGCGCGGTGGCGTCGGCGCGGAGTTCCGCGTCGGCGTGGACGAAGGCGGCGCGGGCCGTTCGGACCGTACCTTCCCCGTGCCGGTCACCCCCCACCCGGATCCGTCCGCCGCCGGCCTCCCCGGATGCGTCGAGCCGGGCCCCGGCCTGGATCGATACGTAATCGCCCAGCACGTCGATCTCGCCGCCCTCGCTTGCGCCCTCGGCGTCCGCCGCTCCCCGGTCCGTGGCATCGAGTTCGCCGCGGACCTCGACCAGGCCGCCTTCGCCGCCCTCGATGTGGATGTTTCCCGCCCGGATCGAGCCGCTGCTTCGCACCGCAAAGGCCAGCATATCCCCCGCCACCATGCGGACCTGGCCGCTGCCGGCGTCCACGCTGCCCGTATTTTCCACCGCCGGGCCCGCATCGAAAGCCGCCAGGTCGGATTCGATCACGATGGGGCTGTCGTGATCTCGGAGTTGAATGGTGCGGCCCGCGGCCATCAGGAAACTGCCGTCGGGGGTTTCCACATGGCCGAAATTCGCGACCGAGCGCCCCAGCAGATCGATCCGCTGGCCGCGCAGCATGCCCGCGTTGGTGACCCGGCCCTGGAGATCATCGAAGCGGTACTGGCCCGCCAGGAAATCGGCCTTCGCCAAGTCTCCCCCCGCCGCCACGATACGGCCCACGTCGGCGAACGAGCCGTCGCGGAAATGGATGCCCGCGCGGTTGACAAAAATGCAGGTGGCGTCGCAGACCACCCGACCCCAGAACTCGCTCGGGCGTTCACCCGGGCTGAGGTTCAAGATCGAGAAGTCCTCGCCCTGGCGGAATTCCAGGCTGTGATGCGCGGGTTGCTGAATATCGACCTGCCAATCCAGAATCGCCTGGGGGCTGAGTTGGGTGAACTCGGTGAGCAGGTCGGTGTTGGCCGTGAACTCACCGCTGCCGTGGCTGGTCACCACCGAGCCCAGGGCGGTGGAGGTTCCGTTGGCGCCTGCGGGCCCGGCTGCGCCACTGAAGAGAAAGAGCAGGAGCGTCGCCTGGGCGGTCAGTCGCTGGCGGACACTTCGGCTCGCCGTGACGGGTGAGCGCCGGTACGCGTTTCGCCTGGAGGTGGAGGACGCGCCTCGCATTCGACTCCTCTTCCCCGCGCCGGGATTCCCTCGCCGTTGCATCACCATACCCCGCTGATCAGGAAGTAGAATTTTCCGCTCGAATCCGTTTGGCTCTCGCTCTTGGCGTTCAGGCAACCCAGGTCGGGTCCGCCCGACGGTGTCGTGGGGCTGCAGTCGACCTCCTGGTGAATGCCCCGGGCCCAGTCCACGCGCGCCGTGAAGTTGCCTTTATAGACGAATTCGATCCCCGCCCCGGCGCCCACCAGGAATTGGTTGAGTTCGGTGCCCGACGCCAGTTGGGGGTTGTTGCGGATGCTCTGGGCCGCGTCCACGAAGCCGCGAAAGATCAGGTCCCAATCCGGGCGGCCATAGACCTGCTGGGGGACCAACCTGAAATCGCCGACCCAGGGCAATTTCAAGGGTGTCTGGGAAATGGGCAGGGAGCGGGGCAAGTGGAAGCGGTACTCTGCCGTGCCCATGTAGACGCTATCCCCCACGGCGACGCCCTGGGGAAAGCCGCGCACGCTATAGAGGCCACCGATGACCTGGGAACTCTGGGGGATCAGCCGATAGTCGAAGGCGTATTGGCCGCGGCCGCCGATGGAGATCTCGTGGCTGAGGGTGGAACTGCGCGGCGTTTCCGGATCTCGCCACCAGCGACCGAAGAGCAGGGGCTCAAGGTAGTAGCTGGCTCCGCCCTCGAATTGGATCACCCACCATTCGGAATCCGTGGCCGCACGTCCCAACCCGCCGCCGAATTCATCGAGGTACTCCGACGGGTTGCCCAAGGCCGTGGAGTACTCGCCGGCGACTCGTCCATAGAACGTCGAATACGCGTTGTTGCGATCGAAGGCCAGGCCCAGATCCACCAGGGCGAGGGTGACGTCGGAGAGATTGCCCGCGCTCCTGTTGTCGAGTTCCACCCCGCGGAAGCGGGTGCTGGCGGTCAGGTCCAGGAAGAAGTTGCGGTATTGGAACGCGTTATAACGGAGCCCGCCGCCCACATGCCAATCGCTGCTGAGCAGGGAATCCACCGCGTCGAAGCCGCCGGGGAGTTCCCCGACGATGTCGGATTCGATGCGGGTCCAGCCCCCGGTGACATGCCAGCGCAGCCGGGACACACCCCACCAGGGGACTCGGTCGCGATTCAGCCAGCGCAGCAGCGCGGGCTCCCGGGGCTCGGGGTTCATCCAACTCGCGCGTCGGGGTCCGAACCAGGGTGCTTCGTAATGGGCCTGGATGCTGTGCACATCCTCGAGGCCCGAGTTCAAGTAGTTGATGGAGAGGATGTCGTCGCGGTCGGTCAGTTGGCGGTTCACGTAGCCGAGCCGGGTCTGCCAGAGACTCGTGCGCTCGGTGCCGGTATTGGACGCCTGGGCATAGACATTCCACGGACGTTCCTCGTAGACGCGGTAGTCCAGGGTGATGCCCTGGTCGTCGCCCGAGGCCGCAAGGGCAGCCTCGACCTGTCTTCCGGGGTGCCGGTTCAACTCGAAGAGGTAATCCTCGAGTCGCCGCGGATCCACGCGGTCGGTCGTCCCCTCTTGCCCTTCCAGTGTCGGGCTCAGAGGTGATCCCTTGCGAATGGCTCGGTGGGCGGGGTTGTTGATTTTCCAATCCGAGCCACGGCGGTCGCCCACCGCCACGGTACGCACGTTTTGGATCCGACCGACCCAGACTTCCAGGCGCAGGGTGTGGTTTCCCTCGTTGCGCAGATCGCGTTCTTCGCGAAGGGCGATGTCCTCGGGGTTCGGGCCGACGTAGACCCCGAGGAGTCCGCGGTCGTGGAGCTTGCCCAGAACCGCGCGCGCAATGGCACCCAGCGCGCTGGCATGGAAAGCAGCCGGGGCCGCTTCGGACCCGATGGCGACGGGCCAGGGCTTTTCCCCAGGGCGCGGGGCGGCGTAACCCGTGGGCGTCTGGCGCAGGGGCACGTTGATGGGCAGCAGGTCTTCGAGGGAAGGCAGGTCCTGCCACGGATCCCGGTATTCGACCACGAAGGTATCGACGAGAAATGAGGGCCCCTCGATTTCGTCCGGGAGGGGCGGGCCCTGGGCCAGGGCGCCGGGGGCGACGATGGCCGCCAACAGCAATCCCAAGGCGAACCGGAGCCGAAGCCGGCGGCGGTCCGGGGCAGAAGTGCAGGGGAGCGATGCTTTCGGGGAAGTCGGACTCACTCGCGGCCGTGGGCCGGGTCTCCCCCGAGAAGGGGAGCGCCGTGCCAGGAACCTTTCGGATGGCAAGAAACCTATGGGAAGAAAGCCCGCCCCCGCGTTTCGCTCGAAACGCGTTCCGTCCCGTGGGCCGGCGGCGATCGATGCTCTCGCCCGGCGCAGGGCTCTCGGCGGAGCGAGGCCGACGATAGCTTGGCTGGGCAGGTTGCTCCCCCTGTATGGCCACCTTTTTCTGGGGCATTCGTTGGGGGCGCGCCGATTCTCGCCGAGCCGGTTTGTCTGGGGGGCGCGGGTTGGACGCCACGGGGTCGAATCGGTTCCCTCCAGGGGCGCCTTTTCGAACGGGCGTTTGCGCAGGCCTGGCGCGGCCGCGCTTCCTCAGGCCCTCGACTTCGCGGGAGCCTGGGTTTTCCGGGTCTTCGGCTCGGCCCGGGTGCGGTAGAGCGCCGAGGCTTCTGCCAGGGTTTCCCGGACCAGGCTGCGTAGGGATTCGGGCTCGAGCACTTCGGCGCCCGCCCCGAAGGAGAGCACCCAATCCGTGAGTTCCTGGCTCCCCCCGGCTTCCAGGGTGAGTTCCACGCTCCCGTCCTCCTGCTCCAGGACCTGCTGGCTCGCGTGCCAGGTGTGTTCCCGGACCTGGGTCGCCCTTTGCGGGGAGAAGCGGACGCGGATCCGGGACGCGGGTTCACTGGCGACCCCGAAATTCGAGGCCGTGAGCGCGTCGAAATCGAAATCGGCGGGGATTTCGAATCGCTCGCCCGTCGCTTCCAGGGCCAGGATGCGGTCAACCGCGAAGGTGCGAATGGCCTCGCGTCGGTGGTCGAAACCGATCACGTAAAGACCCCCCTTCTGGTACCAGACGTGATAGGGGGCCAGTTCTCGGGAGGACTCCTCGCCGGTGCGGCCCGTGCGGTAGCGCATGGCCAGCACCCGTCGTCCCAGGACGGCTTCATTCAGGGCCTGGATCGTGGCGCGGGACTCGGCGTAGCGCTTGTGCGGGCCGGGCAAGACCCGGAACGCCCCAGCGATGGTATCCAGGAAGCCGATCAACTCCGACGATAGAGCGGAGCGAATCTTTCCCAGGGCCGAGCGGATCGAATCGTGAAAGACCGTGCCTTCGAGCGGGCGGAGCAGGTCCTGGCCGAAGGCGAGGGCGAGGATCTCGTCGGTGGTAAAGGGAACGTCCCCCAGGCGAAAACTGTCGAGAAAGCGGTAGTAGACCTTGCCATCCCGCTTCTCGCTCACCACCGGGAAGCCCGCGTACATCAGGGCGTCGAGATCGCGATAGACCGTCCGCCGAACGCAGCCGAGATCCTCGGCGAGGTCCGCGAGTCCTACGCCCCCGCGGCTACGGCCGAGGCGTTGGACGAGCAACCACTGCCTGGCCAGTTGATCTCCCCGCATGGGAAGAGCTTAGCGGTCGGGGGCGTCGGGCGGAGTCCTCTCGTCATCGAAGAAGCGCAGAAGTTCGTCTTCCCGCGCCAACGCGTCCGCATAGCCGAGTTCGACCAGGGGCCGGGTGAAGGCCGTATCGAAGAGGAGGTAGGAGAGGAGGTCGGCTTCCCGGGATTCCTCGTCGCCGGACCGGCTCAGGAACATGTTGAGGAAGGGGTTGAGCGCGAGTTCGCTGTCGGGATCGGCCAGGAGTTCACCGGCCATCAGACCCACATCCTGGGAGGGACGAATGACCATGTTGTCGATACGCCGTAGGGGGCGCGAGCCCTGGGCCATGCCCGCTTCGTTGAGCCGTTCGAGGAAGTCGGGACCGAAGGCGATCTCGCCGTGGGTCAGGATGTCGTTCACGAAGCGAAGCCGGGCCACGTCGGCGTCCACGGGCGAGAGCATCAGCGCGTTGAGGACCTTGCCAAAGAGGAACATGGGGTTGCCGAAACCGGCGGTCCGCTGCTGGGCCAGGGCTTCGCTGACGCTGGGCGCGACGCCATGGCTGAGCCCGATGACGAGCACCCGATCGGCTCCCAGGCGAAGGGCCGGGGCAAGGGGCGTATTGAGCCGCAAGCCGCCGTCGGCGTAATAGCGCGAGCCCACCCGAACCGAGGGAAAGAGGAGCGGGATGGCCGCGGAAGCCAGGGCGTGGACCGGGGCCAGGCGGGCGGCCTGCATGCGAATCAGATCGTCGGCGCCCGCGCCAAAATGCGAGCGTTCCTTCTCCTCGGTGAAGATCACCGCGCGCCCGGTGGCGAGTTGGGTGGCGGCGATGCAGACGGCATCTACCCGGCCGGCGTTGAGGTTGCGGCGAATGCCATCCCAGGGGATGGCCTGGAGCACGAGTTGCTCCAGGGGGCCGGTGTCCAGGAGTCCGAAGAGGCGGTCGGGTCGCCGCCCTTCGCGCAATTGCTGAGCGACCTTGCGCACGCCAAAGAGTTTGCGCGGCATGGAAATCAGGTCTCGACTGGAAAACCGGAAAATCTCTCCCACGTGGAGGTCTTCCCAGATCTTCACCAATCGCGGGCCCCGGCCAGTCTGCTGGTCTGCCGTGGCGGCAATGAAGGCCGCGTGGATGGCGCCCACCGAGGTTCCGCATACGATGTCGAAATGCGGGTCGATCCCGTGGCGACGGGGAAGGTCATCGAGGATGAAACGGAGAACGCCGGCCTCATAGGCGCCGCGCGCACCGCCGCCGGAAAGAATCACAGCGCGCCTGGGTCGCTGAGAGGGAGCGGGGGCCGAGGCGCTCATTCAGGCGCTCCTACTTGCTCACCCGCTCCGAGTACTCGCCGTTGCGCGTATCGACGCGGATCACGTCTCCCTCTTCGATGAAGAGGGGCACGTTGAGCGTCGCCCCGGATTCGATCGTGGCGGGCTTGTTTGCGCCGGAACTCGTATCGCCCTTCACGCCGGGGTCGGATTTGGTCACACGCGCTTCGATGTAGTTCGGGAGCTGGATGTTGACGGGGTTGCCCTTCCAAAAGAGCACTTCCACTTCCATGTTCTCGAGCAGAAAGTCGACGGCTTTGCCGAGGACGTCATCCCCGATGGGGATCTGGTCATAGCTTTGGCTGTCCATGAAGATACGGCCGTTCGTGTCCTGGTAGAGGTATTGCATGGACTTTTCCGAGATATCGGCTTCGTCGATCTTCTCGCCCGAGCGAAAGGTGCGATCCACCGTCCGGCCGTTCAGCAGGTTCTTGAGCTTGGTGCGGACGAAGGCCCCTCCCTTTCCCGGCTTCACGTGCTGGAAATACGTGATGGTGAAGGGCTGGTTGTCGATCTCGAGCTTGACGCCATTACGGAACTGAGCGGTATCGATGGTTGACATGTCTCTTCCTGGTTTTCCGGGCCTTGGTCGTCACAGGCGTCCGAGGAAGCGATTGCTCCCGGTCCTTGAGTCGGCTTCTGGGGGCCGGAGCTTGAAGATTCCGGGGAAAAAGACCCCATCCGGCTGCGTGAATGGAATCGGGGCCCCCACTGCAGGCAGCGGAGGCCCCGTTTGAGCCTGGTGCAGGGTAGGCGATCAGCCCTTGGCGGCGCCGACAGCTTCCGTCAGCGCGGGGACGATGTCGAATAGATCGGCGACCACACCGATATCCGCGACCTCAAAGATGGGGGCGTCGGGGTCCTTGTTGATGGCGATCACGTAGTTGCTGCCCTTCATGCCGACAAGATGCTGGATCGCGCCCGAAATCCCACACGCCACGTAGAGCTTGGGCGTGACGATCTGGCCCGAGGAGCCCACCTGGTAGGGGTGGTCGAGCCAGCCCGCGTCCACCACCGGGCGGGAGGCGCCCATGGCCCCGCCCAGAGCGTCGGCCAGGGGCTGGATCACTTCGCCGAATTTCTCCGGCGCGCCTACGCCCCGGCCGCCGGAAACGATGATGTCGGCCTTGCTGAGGTCGACTCCGGTGGATTCGGCCTGCTTCGTCTCGACGTATTGAGCACGAAGTCCGTCCAGGGCCACCTCCAGGGGCTTGGTGCCGCCGTCGGCTGAGCCCTCGAAGGCATCGTTGGCTCCCGGCTGAACCGTGGCCACCAGGGGCCCGGCGACGCCGAGTTCCGCGTCGAGTTTGCCGTTGAAGATTCGCCGGAAGAGGGTGAGGCCCGAATCATTTCCCTCGATATTGAAACAATCACTCACGAAGGCCGCATCCAGCCCGGCTGCCACTCGGGGAGCCACATCCCAGCCAATGGGGGAGTTCGAGAGCAGGACCACGTCGGCCTCGGCTGCCGAGACAGCCGCCCGGATGGCCTTGTTGAAGCCCTCGACGTTGTAATTGGCCAGGGCCGGATCGTCGACCACGAGGGTCTCGCCCGCACCCGCAGCGGCGAATTTCTCTGCTGCGTCCGCCACTCCGCTGCCCAGGACCAGGCCGCGGGTTCCGCGCCCGGTGGCCTCGGCCAGCCTGCGGGCCAGGGTCACTACTTCGTAACTCGAATCGCGAATGGCGCCGTTCGCGGCCAGTTCTGCGACGATGAGAATATTGCCCATCGATATCTACTCCCGATGATTGATGATTGAGGGCGAAGTCTGCTCGCCCCGGGGATTGGGTTTCATGTCGAATCGCCTCTGGGCGCTCGGATCCGCCTCGGCTCCTTTAGAGAAGGCCGAGCTCTCGGATCTTGCCCACCAGTTGGCCGACCACTTCGTCGGTGCTGCCCTCCAGGATCTCGGCCGTGTCCGCTTTGGGGGGCACGTAGATCTTGTTCACCGTGACCTTGGCGTTGTCGGCGCCCACCTGATCGGCCACGCCGAGGTCCGCCGCTGTCTTGCTGTCCACGGGCTTCTTCTTGGCCTGCATGATGCCCTTGAGCGAGGCGTAGCGGACCTGGTTGGCACCGGTCTGCACCGTCACGACACAGGGCTTCGGAAGATCGACCACTTCCACCGCGCCGCCCTCGAGTTCGCGTTCGACTCGCATGGCGCCGTTATTCGTGGTCGCCAGGGCGCCCGTGGCCGAGGGCATATCGATGAGCTCGGCGAGCATCGGCGGGACCGCGGCGAAATTGCCATCCTCGGCCATCAGGCCACAGAAGATGATCTCGGGATTTTCTTCCTTGGCCACTGCGGCCAGCAGCTTCGCAATGCCCAGGGAATCGGAACCCTCGGCAGCCGCGTCGTTGATATGCACGGCCCGATCGGCCCCCATACCCAGGGCGGTGCGCAGCGCTTGAGTGGCCCTGTCGGGCCCGACGGTTACGACCACGACCTCGACATCGTCGCCACCGGCATCCTTGATGCGCAGCGCCTCTTCGAGTGCGTAGCTGTCATAACTGTTGATTTCGAACTTGATGTTGTCTTCCTGAATCCAGCTGCCGTCGGCGCGGACATCGAGTCGCGCGTCCTGGTGCGGCACCTGCTTCAGGCACACCATGACCTTCATGGGGGTGAGCCTCCGCTTGGATGGTGGATGGGAAAGGCCCCGATGCCTTGGCACCGGGGCCCGAAAAAGGGAGCCAAACCTAACGGAGCGGGAGACCGATTTCAACGTGGCGCAAAGCGCCCTCTGGGCCCCAATCGGGGTTCAGCCACCGCAGAACGGGCGGGATACGCAGGGGGTCGCCTCCCTGGAGGCGCTTCAGATCTCGTCGAGAATGCCTTCGATCCAGTCGCCCACGGTTCGCGACGCCGCGCGGTAGGTGCCCAGCCGCTCGGCCTCGGATTGCCCGGATTGCAGCAGGGAGCCGTCGGCCCCCTCGAAGATGCGCAGGACCGTCGGCGCCCCGACCCGGGCGAGGGATCGCCTCAGGACGTCGAGTTCGCAGAGCGGATCGGCGCTGCCCTGAAGGAAGAGCATGGAAGAAGTGATTCGGTAGAGCGCCTGGATCTCGGCGCTCTCGGGTTTTCCCTTCGCGTGCAGGGGAAAGCCCAGGAAAAAGAGGCCGTCGGCTTGGATGCGTCCGCTTGCCAGGCGTGCGGCCACCTTGGCGCCGAGTCCTACGCCGCCGAGGAAGAGATGACTGGGCGCCGAGGTCTTGTCGTGGGTGAGCAGGCCCAGGGCGGCTCGGAAGGCCTTTTCCAGGACGACGGGGTCGGGATTCTTGGGCTTTTTCTTGCCCGCCTCGGCGAAAGGAAAATTGAAGCGGAGCGTGAGGAAGCGTTGCAGCGCGAGCTCTTGATGCAGAGCGCTGACCAGGGGGTCGTTGAGGTCACCCTCGTCGTGGGCGATGACCACGGCGATGCGGGCGCCCGTGGGCCACCACTCGGGAAAACCGATGACCGCCGAGAGCGATTCGCAGCCCTCAAGGGGCTCGGGAAGCTCGATTTGGACGTCCTTGAATTTGGCTGTTTCTTCCACGCTCCACCGATCCCGGTTTTGGGGGGACGGGACGGGTATCACATGGGGGTTGGGAATGCACGATGAGGTGCGGACTCCGGGCCCTTCCGGGCGGGGGACGGGAACGCCTCGAAGGGCGTATACTGCCGCCAGAGGGCCCTACGAGGAGTTTTTGTGAACGCTGCAGCGCAGCCCATTACCATCGACCTGAATCCGAGAAAGAGTCGCCTCTGGGACAGGATTCGCAGTCATGTGGCTTCGGATCGGCAGCCCGCGGCGCCCTCGGGCGCGGCGGATCTGCTTCTTCTTCTGCCCGATCTCACGGTTCTTCTTGCGCGTCTGCTCCGAGACGATCGTGTGCCCCTGGCGCGCAAGGCCATCGCGGTGGCGGGCGTGGCCTACGTGCTCTCTCCCCTGGATCTGCTGCCATCGCTCCTGCTGGGCCCGGTGGGGATGCTCGATGATCTGATGATCGTGGCGGCCTGCCTCTCGGGCATCGTGAACCGGGTTCACCCCGATGTGGTTCGCTCCCATTGGTCGGGTCAGGGCGACGCCCTGGAAGCCATCTCCCGGGTCACCGCCTGGGTGGAGGGCAATCTGGTCCGGAGCGTGGGGAGCCTGCGGCGGGGCTGGGGCCGACGCTAGCCGGGGTTTTCGGGGCCTGAGTTCGGGGCCACCAGGGCCTGGAGTCGGCCGCGGTCTTCCCGGGGGATGCGCCGAACCCGGCCCTCGCTGTCCACCGAGGCATGCTCGGTGGCGCCCGATGCGAAGCGTTGGTCGCCGCGCTCGACGGTGTAGGCCATACGAAGCGAAGCGCCGTGCACCCATTCCGCCCAGGTGGTCACCACCAGGAGATCATCGAAGCGCGCGCCCAGGGTGTAGTCGACCTCGCAGCGCGTCACCGCGAAGTGGAGCCCCAGGTCCATGTAGTACGCGTAGGGGCGATCATGCTCCTCCAGCCAAACCACCCGGGCGCGTTCGAAGAAGCGCAGGTAATTCGAATGATGGACCACCCCCATGGCGTCGGTTTCGTAGAAACCGATGCGGTGCTCCACTTGGGAAGCCGCGGCGCCCGGGGGAATGGCGTCGGCGCTCAGAAGGAATCCTTGGCCGTGCGCAAGACGCCCAGCGCCTCACCGCTTTCTGCCCGCATGAAGGGGTTGGTTTCGCGTTCCTCGCCGATGGTCGAGGGGATCGTCATCTCCTCGGCGGTGGCGTCATGCCAATCGGCGGCAGCACCGGCCCTGATCGCCTGCACCCTTTCCAGTTTGGCCTGCATCGCGGTGTTGTCGGGCTCGGCACTCACTGCAAAGCGCAGGTTGGATTCGGTGTACTCGTGGCCGCAGAAGACCCGCATGGTGTCGGGCAGGGCCGCGAGTTTTTCGCAGAGGGCGGTGTACATCATCTGCGCATCGCCCTCGAAGAGCCGTCCGCAACCCGCGGCAAAGAGCATGTCGCCCGAGAACAGGGCCTGGGCTTCGTCGAAGACATAGGCGACGTGGCCCATGGTATGGGAGGGGATGAAGAAGACCCGAGCGGTGTGTTCCCCCACGCTGATCGTGTCGCCCTCGTCGACCCCGTTGGTGAAGCCGGGTACGCGCTGGGCATCGGAGACATGGGCGTAGACCGGTACGCCGTAGCGCTCGGCGAGTTCGGGGTTGGCCGCCGAGTGGTCGGGATGGTGGTGGGTGGAGAGGATCTTGGTCACCGTGGCGCCGCTCGCCTCGACCCGGCGAATGACGGGTTCGGCCTCGGGGGCGTCCACGATGGCGGCCTCCCGGGTGCGGTCGCAGGTGACCAGGTAGGTGTAGTTGTCGCCGAGTGTGGGAATCCGTTCGATGGAGAGAGTCATGAAATGATCCTAGCTCGCTGGAGAGAGGGGTTGGGGAGCGCTCAGCTGGCCTCGACCGGAAGCGGACTGTCCGCTTCTGCCGCCGGTTGATTCGCTCTCGGTTCGGGGGTTGTTCCTCCGAAGGCGGGGCAGAAGCGCTTATAACCACACCAATCGCAGAGACGGTTCTTCTTGGCGGGAAATTCCCGGGTGGCGCGGATCTCGTCGATGAGGCCGATCACCTCGGTTTTGAGGGCGGCGAGTTCTTCGGGCGTTCGCGTGGACGTGCAGGTGCGATCCTTGGCGAGGTAGTGCCAGACCAGCCGGATGGGCTGGTCGCTTCCATACTGCTCCGCGACGCCGATCTGGTAGAGCGCGAGCTGTCGGTCGCTGTCGAGTTTTTTCTGGCTCGGGATGTAGGCTCCGGTCTTGTAATCCTGGATCTCGATGGCGCCGTCCCGGGCGCGTACGATGCGGTCGACGATGCCCTGCATCGCGTATTCGCCCTTTGGGTCCAGGTCGAAAATCACGCGCTCTTCGAGGCCCAGGGTCTCATCGGCGTCAAAGGGGTAATGCCGCCGATAGAAATGGCTCAGGCAACGGATGCCGAGGTCGAGATAGAATTTCTTGTCGAGGCCCGACTTCACGATGCGAATGCGCTCGGGGTTGTAGTGTTCCTCGAAGTTGGTCTTGTAGCGGTCGATGACCTTGTTCAGGCTCGGGACCTGCTCCCGCCCGACGAATTCGTAGAGTCGCTCGAGCACTTCGTGAACCCGCTTGCCCACGAAGGCCTCGACGCCTTCGCTGTCCTCGGGCAGGTCGAGGATGTAGCGGAACTCGAATTGCTTTCGGCAATTTTCGAAAGTGTTGAGCCGCGAGTGGCTGTAGAGCTCGGTCATGGTTCTCCGCGGGGGGGGGCGGGGCCAGCATAGGGACTGAGGGGGGGCGAGGCACGGCTCCTCTTGCGGATTCGGGCGGGAAGTTCGAGCTGGGCTATCTTGAAAGATTCGTTCGCGAAGCGCGTGGGAGGAGAGCAAGTGGGGGCCCGAAGCAAGCAAATCCAGGAAACTGAACGCCCTGCGGGCCCGCGTGGTTCGGAGGTCCGGGTCGCCGGGGGGCCTTCGGCGGGGGAGGGCTGCCCGCCGGATATCATCGAGGCCGCCGTGCGGGGGCTCTCGGGTTGCAGCGACAACGTCCTCGCCCAGGCGGTTTGCCGGGGCATCGTCGATCCCCAGGCCGTGGTGGACTGGACCAATCGCACAGAGCGCCTGCTGCGCTTCCAATTCGATCGTGCCGAGTTGCGCTCGGAGATCCCCGGGGTGGCCCGGCAACTGAACGCGCTGCTGGCCCAGGTCGAGCTTCCTTTTTCGAGTTCCCCGGAGTCGATCACGTCGGCCTTCGTCGCCTCCCTCGTGGGTCTTCGGGAGTCCCTATCCGAGGACGTGGCGGCGGCCTTCGAGGGCGACCCGGCCGCGACGGGCTACGAGGAGATCGCCGTGGCGTACCCGGCCATCCGCGCGCTCTCGGTGCACCGCATCGCCCACGAACTCTATCTTCGCCAGGTGCCCCTGATTCCCCGGATCATGAGCGAATACGCCCACGACCGTACGGGGATCGATATTCATCCGGGCGCGGCGATCGGGCGGCACTTCTTCATTGACCACGGAACCGGGGTGGTGATTGGTGAGACCACGGTGATCGGCGACAACGTGCGGATCTACCAGGGGGTGACCCTGGGTGCCCGATCCATCAAGAAGAGTTCGACCCTGCGCGGGCTCAAGCGTCATCCCACCGTGGAGAACGATGTCACGATCTACGCCGGTGCCAAGATCCTTGGCGGCGAGACCGTGATCGGTGCGGGCAGCGTGATCGGCGGCAACGTGTGGCTCACGCAATCGGTAGCGCCGGGCTCACAGGTCCTGGCCGAGCCGCCCCATAATGTGGTGAGCGAGGACGAGCGCGATGAACTCCTCTCCCTTCAGCGCGCCTGGGAAGATTAGGGCCCGGATGACGGGCCCTTACGAGGTGAGGCGCATGCCTTTGGGGCGTCGCGGTTCTATGTTGCGGACTCTCGGGTGGGGACTCGCGCTCCTGCTCGCCTGGGCTGCTTTCGCTGTTCCGTCCGGGGCCACGGTGGCCGAAGCCGACAACGAGAGCTGGGGCTACGACCTGGCCCACGAATTGATGAGCCCCTATTGCCCGGGGCGGACGCTTGCGGCCTGCACCAGCGACCAGGCCGCCGAATTGCGCCAGTGGATCCTTCTCCAGGAGGCGGCCGGGACAAGTCGCGAGGAAGTGGTGGCCATTCTCGAGCAGCGCTTCGGCGATGTGATTCGCTCGAGCCCGGAAGCCGAGGGCTGGGGGCTGGCCGCATGGCTCCTGCCCGGAGCGGCGCTTCTGCTGGGGGCCCTGGTGGTGGTATGGGTCCTCCGCCGCATGGTGGTGCAAGATCCGAGTGCCCAGCCGGTTTCCGAGCCCACCCTGGTATCCAGTCCCCCGCCCGCAGCGGCGGATGATGAACTCGCGCGGCGGGTCGACGAGGAAATCGCCGCTGGTCAAGGCTGATCTGCGCCGCCCGATGATGCGCTTCGGCGTCGCGGTATACTGGGCCGGGTGAAGGTCTATACCAAGCGCGGAGATGGCGGCGAAACCGATCTTGCCGGGGGCGGCAGGGTCGCCAAGGATGATCTGCGCGTGGAGGCCTACGGGGCGGTGGACGAACTCAACGCGTTCGTCGGCCTGGCCGCAGTGGATTGCGCCGAAGACCTTCGCCCGCAGCTGGCCGCGATCCAGCGCACACTCTTCGAGATCGGCGCAGGCCTGGCGAGCAATCCCGATGCCCGGTCCGAGGCGCTTTCGAGTCAGGGGGCGACCTCGGAAGACGTGGACTCCCTGGAGGCCGCCATGGACGCCGCTGAAGACGAGTTGGCCCCGTTGGCCGCCTTCGTATTGCCCGGGGGCACCCGGGCCGCATCGGCCTTTCATGTGGCGAGAACCGTCTGCCGCCGGGCGGAACGCCGGGTGGTGGCCCTGAACCGCGCCGAGGAAGTCGACGAGGTCACGCTTCGCTACCTGAACCGCCTCTCGGATACCTTCTTCGTCTGGGCTCGCGTGGAGAACGCGCGCAGCGCCGTCGGCGACATCGAGTGGACCCGCCGCGGGGGCTGATACGCCCCGGCGCTCAGCCCGGCTTCACCGCCCGCTCGATTTCGCGCCCGAGTTCGAGGACTACGGCGAAGATCGACCGCGGGCCGGGCGCTGCCAGGCGCTGGGCTACGGCCTGGGCGCCGCCGATCCGCTCGAGGCCGTATTCCCCATAGCGCCGGGCCAGGGAATCCACCGCAAAGGCCTGTTCGCCGCTTTGCCGCCGGGCCTCGAGCCGGCCGCTCTTGAGCCCCTGGTCCCGGTGCTCCGCCAGGGCGTCCAGCAGGGTGTCGATGCCCTGGCGATCCTGGGCCGAGGCCAGCAGGACGGGCGGGCGCCAGTCACCGGGCTCGGGGGAGGCGGTCAGTCCCAGGGTGGATTCGAGTTCGCCCCGGGTCCGCTCGGCTGCGGGGCCGGTATCGGCCTTGTTCACCACGAAGATATCGGGCAATTCGAGGATCCCGGCTTTCATGAATTGGAGCGTGTCCCCCGCTCCGGGCTGGGCCACGAAGACCAGGGTGTCGACCAATTGCGCGACTTCGCATTCGGATTGTCCGATGCCCACGGTCTCGATGAAGACCCATTCGAAGACCGATGAAAGGACCGTGGCCCCGGCCTGGGTGGCGTCTGCCAGGCCGCCGAGCCGATCTCGGGCCGCCATGGAGCGAAGGAAGACGCCGCTCTCCCGGGCCCCGCCCGACAGGCGCATGCGGTCGCCCAGCAGCGCCCCTCCGGAGCGCTGGCTCGAGGGGTCGACGGCGATGATTCCAATGCCGGCGTCTGAGGCCCGCAATTTTTCGACCAGGGCATTGAGAAGAGAGGATTTGCCCGCGCCCGGCGCGCCGGTAATCCCGACGCGATAGGGCGCGTGGGGGAGGGGGCGGGTCGCCAGCCCATCGAGCAACTCCAGCGCTGCCTGACGCTGTTCGCTACGGCGGTCGTCCACCAGGTTCAGGGCCTCGGAGATCGCGGTGCGATCCCCGGCGGCCAGACCTTCGAGCAGGCGCTCGACCCGTCCGGACCCGTGGCCGCTCACCGGGCGGCTTCGCCGACGATATCCACCAGATCTCCCATGATGCGGGTCAGGTCGAAATCCTTCGGGGTGTAGATCCGCGCGACACCCGCGGCGCGTAGGGCCGCGGCGTCGTCATCGGGAATGATCCCGCCCACGATGACCGGCACATCGCCGAGCCCCTCCTTGGTGAGTCGCTCGAGGACGTCGCGCACCAGGACGCTATGGGAGCCCGAGAGGATCGAGAGCCCCACCACGTGTACCCCTTCGTCTCGCGCCGATTGCACGATTTCTTCCGGGGTCAGGCGAATGCCGTCGTAGACGACTTCCATACCCACGTCCCGCGCCTTCACGGCGATCTGCTCGGCGCCGTTGCTGTGTCCGTCGAGCCCGGGCTTGCCCACCAGGATTTTCGGTCGCCTGCCCAGGGTTTCGGAAAGTGCGTCCACCCGCGTGCGCACCGCCTCGGTGCCTTCGCTGGCGAGGGTTCCCCGGGCGCTCCCGACACCGGTCGGTGCTCGGTATTCGCCGAAGACCCGGCGCAGGGTATCCGCCCATTCACCGGTGGTGACGCCGGCGTGGGCCGCGCGGATGGAGGCGGGCATGATGTTGTCGCCGTTCTTGAGGCAATCCTCGACGCCTTGCAGCGC
Source organism: Myxococcales bacterium (assembly GCA_014240165.1). Lineage (GTDB taxonomy): Bacteria > Myxococcota_A > UBA9160 > UBA9160 > UBA4427 > JAZXM01. The sequence continues at coordinate 46,756 of JAAZXM010000008.1, forward strand.
GGCCTTGGCTTCGTCGTCATTGCGGCCGCTTCGGAAGGCGAGCAGGCGCTCGACCTGTTCGCGCTCCGCCGAATCATCGACTTTCAGAATCGAAGCATCCCCGTCGGCGGTCAGGGGCGAGTCCGCAGTCTCCTCGAAACGGTTGACCCCCACCACGCTCTGCTCTCCGCGTTCGATGGCCTGGATCCGCAGGGTGTGGCTCTCCACCAGGGCCTGCTTCATGTAGGCGTTCTCCACGGCGCTCACCGCGCCCCCCATTTCGAGCACCTTCTGCAATTCGCCTCGGGCGTCGCTCAGCAATTCCTCGGTCAGGGCTTCGACGACGTGGGAACCCTCGAAGAGATCGGGGTATTCGAGCAGGTCGGTCTCGTAGGCGAGGATCTGTTGGGTGCGGAGCGAGAGTTGTTGATCCCACGGGCGGGGCAGTCCCAGGGCCTCGTTCCAGGCGGGAAGCTGAAGCGATCGCGTGCGGGCATCCCGGGAGAGGGTGACTCCGAGCGCTTCGAGCGCGATGCGTACGATGTTGTTCTCGGGTTGGGCCTCGGAGAGGCCGAGGCTGTTCACCTGGACCCCATAGCGGAAGCGCAGCATGCGGGCGTCGTCGATGCCGTAGCGCTCTCGGCCGAGTTCGCCCCAAAGCGCGGTCATCGCCCGGCATTTACAGGTTTCCTCGACGAAACGAATGCCTGCGTTGAGGAAGAAGGAGATGCGCCCGAAGACCCGGCCGAGGGTTTCCTCGGGTACGTCGTCCCGGGCCCGCACCGCGTCGAGTACCGCCACGGCGTTCGCCATCGCGAAGGCGATTTCCTGAACCGGGGTCGCTCCGGCTTCCTGCAGGTGATACGAGCAGATATTGATGGGGTTCCACTTGGGAATCTCCGCCACCGTGTAGGCCACCACGTCGCTCGTCATGCGGATGGAGGCCTCGGGCGGAAACACGTAGGTGCCCCGGGAGAGATACTCCTTGATGATGTCGTTCTGGGTCGTGCCCTGGAGTTGGTCGGGGCTCACCCCCTGGCGTTCGGCAGCGGCAGTGTAGAGCGCCAACAACCACGCCGCGGTGGCGTTGATGGTCATCGACGTATTCATTCGGTCCAGGGGAATCTGGTCGAAGAGCGTGGCCATGTCGTCGATATGACAAATGGGCACACCCACCTTGCCCACCTCTCCCCGGGCCAGGGCATGATCCGAGTCGTACCCGGTCTGGGTCGGGAGGTCGAAGGCCACGGAAAGGCCGGTCTGGCCGCTGGCGAGGTTTGAGCGATAGAGGGCGTTGCTCGCCTGGGCGGAGGAGTGGCCCGAATAGGTTCGGATCATCCACGGCCGATCGGTCTGTTCGAGTTTGGGATTGTTCGGCATCGGGTCTCCGGGCGGACGGGCTTGGAGCGGGTTCTAAGTATTTGAGAAAATTAACGAAAATCGAATCTTCGAACAAATCCCGGATCGACTTTGACCCCAGGCGTGCGGTGCGGGTCCCCGACAGGGGAGCGGCGTCCATCGTTGCTCGGCGTGGGCGTGCGCTATTGTGCCGGACCCGTCCCCAGACGGCGGCAGTTGAACGACGGAATCCCCATGGCCCCGATGACCGAATTTCCGGCGGATCTCGAAGGCGCGATCGCCGATCTGAAGCGTGAGCGCAATGCGCTGATCCTTGCCCACTACTACCAGGAGGATCCGATCCAGGATCTGGCCGACGTGGTGGGGGATTCCCTGGCCCTGGCCCGGGCGGCTCAACAGGCCGAATGCGACGTGATCGTCTTCTGTGGCGTGCACTTCATGGCCGAGACCGCCGCGATTCTCAACCCGGGCCGCCCCGTGCTGGTGCCCGATCTCGAGGCGGGTTGTTCCCTGGCCGACGGCTGCCCCAGCGATGCGTTTCGCGAGTTCGTGGATCGGCATCCCGGCGCCCAGGTCCTGAGCTACATCAACGCCTCTGCCGAGGTGAAGGCCATGAGCGACCTGATCTGCACCTCGTCCAATGCCGTGAAGATGGTGGAATCCATGGCCGGCGCCCCGCTGATCTTCGCCCCGGCCCGCCACCTGGCGCGTTGGGTTTCCAAGCAGACGGGTCGCGACGATCTGATCGTCTGGCCCGGGGCCTGCGTCGTGCACGAGCAGTTCAGCGCTCGGCAACTCGCCCGGCTCAAACTGCAGCACCCGGACGCGGATGTGCTGGCCCACCCCGAATGCGACCAGGGGGTGCTGGACCTGGCGGATTTCGTGGCCTCCACCACGGGCATTATTCGCCGGGCGGTGGAATTTCCCGAGCGCCCGTCCATCGTGGCCACCGAAGAAGGGGACTTTCACTCGATTCGCCAGCAGGCGCCGGACAAGGTCCTGATCCCGGCGCCCGGGGCCGACGAGAGTTGTTCGTGCAGCCAATGCCCCTATATGCGGCTCAATACCCTGGAGAAGCTCTACCTGAGCCTGCGCGATGGCGGGCCGGAGGTCACCGTGGACCCGGTGATTGCCGACCGCGCCCGGGTGCCCATCGAGCGCATGCTCGAACTTTCCTGAGACCCCGGCGTCGCTAGGTCTCTTGGGCCAGAACCGCGAGGGCCGCGGTGGCGGCGGTCTCGATCCGCAGGGTGGCGTCCGCCAGGGCGAAGCGGCGCGCGCCCGAGGACGCCATGTCGGCGATTTCGTTTTCGTCGAAGCCGCCCTCGGGCCCGACCAGCAGCAGTCGGTGGGGGGGCTTTTCGCCGAGGAGGCTGGCCATGGGTTCCCCCTCGCTGTCCATCAACGCCACGATGCTCTCGGTCGCGGCCTTTACGCTTTCCACGGGCGATGACGGCGGATGGAAGACGGGCTGCCAGGGGCGGCGACTCTGCTTGCAGGCTTCGCGCGCGATGCGGAGCCAGCGGTCGGGTGTTGCTTCGCTCGGCTGCACCACGCTCCGGCGCGCAGCCAGGGGCGTGAAATCCGTCATGCCCAGTTGGGTCGCCATGCTGAGCAGCGTGGCCAGCCGGTCGCCCTTGGGCAGGGCGCTGGCGAGATGCAGGCGCCGGGCGGGTTCGGGGTGGAGGGTGCGCTCCACCACCACCGCGGTGGCGCTCCGGCGTCCCCCCTCGGAGAGAATCGCCCGGGCAGTGGTTCCGGCTCCGTCGCTGAGCACAATCTCCTCGCCGCTTTCCAGATGCCGCGCCCGGGTGGCGTGGTGCCCCTCCCGAGGGTCGAGTTCGAGGGCTTCGCCTTCCGGAGGGATCGAGGGCGCGTGAAACCAGCGGGCGGCCATCAGCGCCCCTGGCCCGGGCTCGCTGCCGCGCAGTGGTAGACGTCGTAGCGCGCCAACTTGCCAGTTTGCTGGTCCGTGCGCGGCCCGGGAAGGGGCGGCGCCGAAGGCGGGCGCTTGATCACCACGCGCCGGGCTCCGCTGGCCAGGGCCGCGTTCAAGAGCGCTTCGGGATCGGCCTCCCGTCCCACGAGTCGGCGCAGGATCTGGATCTCCAAGGGGGGCAGGGCGGTCTTCCGGCGTGGCTCGGCGGGATACATGGGATCGATATAGACCGCGTCGGGCGCCGCGTCGAGTTCAGCCAGTACGCGGTGGGCATCTTCGCAGCGCAGTTCCAATCGTTCCGCCGCCGGGCGCAGATCCGGGCTCAGCCGCGCCCGGCGCAGGCCGTCTTCCAAAAGGGCGACCATCACGGGAGATCGCTCGCAGGCCAGGACGCGGTGGCCTGCCTGGGCGAGTGCGAATGCATCGGCGCCGAAGCCCGCGGTGGCATCCACCACCCGGCCGGGTTTTCGCCCGACGGCACGCTCGAGAGGCGAGTGCCCGTCGGTTCGTCGGCCCGGGTTGCCCGAGCGGCGTGCGAAGTCAACGCTTGCGCAGCCGTCGCGCCGGCGGGATCCGGCCCACAACTCGAGGCCCGCATCACCCACCACCAACAACAATTCATCCGCGTCTGCCCCGGCGTCGTCGGGGGAGCGCAGGGGCAGGCCCAGTCGTTCGGCCAGGGCCGCGGCCTCTTCCCGGAGAGTGGTTTTTTCCGAGGCCAATACGGCGACCGGCGCGAGCGCGGTGCTGGCCGCCTCCTGGGCACCCTTTCCCGGATTCAGAGTTTCGCCCACCAGTCGGCGATGCCGCGACCGATCTCGTCCGGGGAGTCCTCCTGAATGAAATGGCTTCCCGCGACCTCGATCTCGGTTTGGTTCGGCCATTTGCGGCAGGCTTCGCGCATGGCGCCGCGCAGGATCGCACCGGGCTCGGCGTTGATGAAGAGCTTGGGCACGTCGCATTGGGAGAGCCAGGCACAGTAGTCCGCCGCGATCGCCACCACGTCCTCGGGTTCGCCCGCAATGGGGATCTGCCGGGGCCAGGTGAGGGTGGGGCGACGACTTTCTCCCGCCTCGAGGTAGGGGCGGCGGTATTCGTTCATCTCGGCTTCCTCGAGATCCCGGAGGATCGCGCCGGTAAGCACCTGCTCCACGAAGACGTTCTGCTCCAGCACCATCTTCTCTCCCGCCTCCGAGCGGAAAGCCTGGAAGAGGGGGGTCACCGGGGGCGGCCAGTCATCCCAGGAAGGGATGGGCGCCACGATGGCCTCCATGTAGGCGATGCCCTTGATGCGCGTTGGATGCCGCCGGGCCCAATCAAAGCCCAGGGCCGATCCCCAGTCGTGAATGACCAGGGTGATGGCGTCGCCCAGGTCGAGCCCGTCGAGCAGGGCATCGAGGTATTCGCGGTGCTCGACGAAGCGGTAGCTGCCCGGGCCCGAATCCGAGAGTTTCTCTGAATCCCCCATGCCGATGAGATCCGGGGCGACGCAGCGGCCGAGGCTTTCGAGGTGGGGAATGATATTGCGCCAGAGGAAGGATGAAGTGGGGTTGCCGTGGAGGAAGACGATGGGGTCGCCCTCGCCCACATCCACGTAGGCCATCTGCTTGCCCAGTACTTGGGTGAATTTCTTTTCGTAGGGCATGGCGGCGCTCATCGTTAACTCTCCTCGCGGGTCAGGGTTCAGAGTACGGGGTTCTGTTCGGGATCAACGGCCAGCCGCGGCTTCGGCATTTTCCCAGAGCGAGAGAACCTGGCCGGTATTGGGCGGAGTTCGGCCTTCCAAGGTGTCGCGATAGACGGGCTCCACCGCGGCGGGACCATAGCCGCGCTGGACATCGAGCCAGGCGCGGCTTCCGTCCCGGAAAGCCGTCCAGCCTTCGCCCAGGCGCTCCTGGAAGCCGCCCGCGCCCCAATCCGCCACGCGCTTCTGGACCTGGCTCGGGGCGAAGAAGAACTCGCGCTCGGGCCCGGGCAATTCGCCGTCCGCCGGGGGCGCCTCCCAATGGGTGACGCCGATGCGCTGGCTATGCCGCAGGTGATCGCCGAAATGCGTGTGCACGGCCCGGACCACTGCATCGCTGCCCGCCATATCGACAAAGGCCGAAGGCGTGTCGCCCGGGAGCGAGTCGATGGCGTCGTAGGCCACCACCGTGTCGTAGCAGCCCAGGCTGCGCACGAAGTCGAGGTTCCCTGGCGAGGTGAGCCCGATGGCCCGGGCATTGCCGGTCTGGCCCAGGCGGAAGGCCAGGGCGATGGAGGTCTTGCTCGAGGCGCTGGAGATCAGGACGGATTCGGCGCCGAACATGGCGTTTTCGGACATGAAGTCCTCGGAGAGGAACGACGTCATGTAGAGACCGCGCATGAGGATCATCGCGTCCTCGTGATCGGCGGAATAAAGGGCGTCGGTATTGACCGGGTTGTATTGGTTGTAGACCTGAGCCAACCCCTCCCGGTGCGCGACGCCGTCGGTGATGGAGGTGGCGCTCACCGTCGAAGGCTCGATGCAGAGGTAATTCGACATGGGGTAGAAGCCGAAGCAGCGCGTGCCCACCGAGACCTCGTCATGGGTTGACGCCACGACGTCGCCAAAGCCCATGGTGGGCAATCTTCCCCAGCCCTCCTCGGCGGGAAAGAAGCGCCAATAGCCCAGCATGTCGCCGGCGGCCGCGTAGGTGATGTTGTTGGCCGTAAACGCGAAGCGGTCGATGCGGAAGACCACCTGTCCGGGCTTCAACTCTTCGGAGATCGGGTTTTCCTGGACGCGGGTCTTGCGCCAGTCGGCCTTGTTGACCTGGAAGTCGAGGTTTTCGAAGGGGGGCATGGAATGCGATCTCCGGAGGTAGGGGTAGCGGGGGAACTCAAAGCGCCCGCACCCGCGAAGGTGTCAGGGCTGGTTTTGGCACATCCTATGCCGGGAGATGCACAGTGTCCAACGGCGCATTCCGCGGCTTGGCTCCCGGCCGCGCGCCTGCGCGGAGGGCGCGCCTGGGCGATAGTGTGCCCGCCCTCCCCGACGACAACCCGCCTTTCCGGAGCATTTCGTGACCGAACTCATATTGGATTCGCCGCGCGCCCGCGGACTCTTCGTCCTCACCGCACACCCCGAAGGCTGTCGGGTCCTATCCGAGCGAATGCTCGCCCGGGCCGAGCGCGCCTTCGAGAAGCCCCTGGCCTCGGCTCAGGGCAAGACGGCCCTGGTGCTCGGGAGCACCAGCTTTGGCTACGGGAGTTCCACCGCCATCGCCCTGCGAAAAGCGGGTTTCGACGCCATCGTGGGCGTGGGTTTCGAAACTGCGCCGGCTTTCCGGGGCGAGAAACTCGCCATGTCGTCTCCGGGCTGGTACCTCACCCACGCGCTTCATCAGGCGGACGATGCCTATCGCACCTATCTCGCCGACGCCTTTGCGCCCGCCACCCGGGATCGGGTGATCGAGGACCTGAAGCGCGAAGGGCGCTCCATCGACCTGGTGGTCTACAGCGTGGCGGCCCCGCGCCGCACCCATTTGGGCGAGGAATGGAATTCGTCGCTCCTGGTGGTGGGGGATCCCCTGGAGGTGGTGGGGCTCAACTTTAAATCCGGGCAACTCGAAGATCTCACCGTGCCCGCCGCGGATCCCCTGGCGGTGGAACACACGCGCCGGGTGATGGGAGGCGATGACCTCGAGATGTGGGTGAGCGCGCTGCTGCATTCCGGGCTCGCTGCCGAGGGGATGACGGTCACGGCGCTTTCCTATATCGGGCCGGATCTCGAACCCCTGCGCCGCATGTATTGGGACGGGGCGCTCGGGGACGCGAAAAAACACATCGATGCCACCACTGCGGCGCTGAATACGCGCCTGGCCGAGCGGGTGGGGGGCAAGGCCATGACGGTGATGAACCCCGCCGTGGTGACCGCGGCTTCCGTGGCCATCCCCGCCATGCTCCGATACATGTCGGATTACCTGGGCTGCGACGATGCGGGGAAGGGCGAATACGCCGACCCGCTCCAGGTGGGGATCGACTTCACCGGGGCGCTCTACGGCGAGGGCGAACCCTGGCGCGAACTGCTCGATGACGCAGGCCGGCTGCGTCTGGACGGGCGCGAATTGCGGGCCGAACTCCAGGACACCATCGCGGCGCTCTGGCGCGAAGGGAAACCCGGGGAACCACCGGCCCTGACCCGCACGGGTCTCGAACGCTTCAAGCGCGAGCACGCCATGCTCTACGGCTGGCAGGTGGAAGGCGTCGATTACGGATCGCCCTATCTCGTGGATCCAGAACTCGCCGAGCCCCAACGGGTCGTGAACCTGATCGAGTAGCGCTTGTGAAGAGCGCTTGGAATCGCGGGTGGGGTAGCGGGTGCAGTAGCCCGGGTTCCTCAGGCGCTTTCGCTTCGCTCGGTATGCCGGGCCAGGGCGTCGACGATGGGCGGCCACGCGCCCGGTGGAAGGTCGTGCCCCATGCCTTCGACCACCAGCATCTCCGCGCCCGGGATCGCGTCGGCAGTGGCCTGGCCCGCGGCCAGGGGGATCAGGGGATCGGAAGATCCGTGGATCACGAGGGAGGGCACGGCGAGGGCGGCCAGGCCCTGGGTGCGTGAGCCCGACGCCACGATGGCCGCCATCTGGCGCGCAATACCCGCCGGATCGAAGGCCCGGTCGTAGACCCGGCCCGCGAGTTCGCGCCGCGCTTCGGCGTCGTAGGGAAAGCCGTCGCCGGTAAAGACCCGGCCGGTGCGCACGCTGTAGTCGAGGTAGGCCTCGCGCTCGGGGGGCGAGGGTTCGGTCAAGGCCGCCTGGGCTTCGGGACTCGGTCCGGGCAGCCCCGGTTCGCTGGTACTCGACATGATGGACGTCATGCTCCGCACTCTTTGCGGGTGCCGAATCGCGGTTTGCTGAACGATCATTCCCCCCATGGAGATGCCCGCGATATGGGCGGACTCGAAGCCGAGGGCATCCATCAGGCCGATCACATCCCCCGCCATGTCGTCGATGTCGTAGGGCACGGCCGGGCGCTCGCCGGCGGCCAGGGCCTTCACGAGTTCTCCCATGGGGGGCACGGGAGCATCGTGAAAATGCGTCGAGAGACCGACGTCCCGGTTGTCGAAGATCACGAGGTGATGGCCCGAATCGGCGATCGCCTGGCAGAAGGCCGGATCCCATTGGATCATCTGGGTGCCCAAGCCGCGCAGAAGAAGGAGGGGGCGGGCACCCGGATCACCGAAGGTCTGGTACTCGAGGGCAATGCCGTTGGCCTGGGCAGAGGGCATGGGGGTTTCTCTCTCGTTGATCATTCGGGGACGGGGGGCGGAACCGCCAACGCGGACTTCGCGCGCGAGGAACCCAGAGGCTAGCCGGCTTCGGGGTGGGCGGTGACCTCCTTCCGAAGCGTGTCGACAAAAGGGGTATCCGCGCCCAGCGCCTCGAGTTCCGCGAGGGCATCGGCCAGGATTTCCCGGGTCCGCTGGCGCACGTAGGACGGGCCTTGCTCTCCCGCGTGGGTGTCGAAGAGGATTTCGTTTCCGACTGGATCGCGGGTGGCCCAGCAGGCACCGTCGTCGGTGGCGCCGTATTGCTCGGCGGTGTAGCGCTCGGCTTCTCCTTCCATGTCGGGAAAAGCCTGCTTCATGTGTGCCTGGATCGCGAAGGCGTCGCCCCCGCGAAAGTTGATCACGTTGGCGTCCAGGAAACTCATCAGGGCGAGCTTGAACGAGCCCTGCTGGAGGACCACGCGTTGGCCGGGGACCTCTTCGATCACCCGAAGCCCCAGGTGGGTATAAAAGCCCTTCGCGCGTTCGAGATCCGGGGCGCGCAGGCAAAGGGAAACGGTGCCGGGTTCGATCATTGGAATGCCTCCTGGTCCATTGAGTCAGCGGCTTTCGGGTTGAGGGTTCCCGGTCGCAATGATGTCATCGCGCTCCAGCGCCAGAAAATCCTTCCAGACGCCATCCATGTGCGGCTGCCATTTCGCAATCAACGGTGAGCGCGCGTCGGCATCGGCGAAACCCTTGGCGTGGCGCAAATACAGGTACATGAACGCGGATACGCGCAAATTGAGCGCACAGTGAACGAATACCCTCGAATCTCCCAGGGCATCCATGACGCCGAAAAACGTTCTCGCGTCACTGGCCGTGGGCGCCGCGAAGTCGATGGGCAAATGGATATATTGCATGCCCTGGCGGGCGACGAGGTCGCCCTCGTCCGCGATGGCGTTTTCCGAATCGGGCATGGCGAGATTGATCACGGTTCGGTAGCCGGCCGCGGCGATCTCAGGGAACTGCTCGCGGCCGGGTTGCCCCGCGGTCCCGACGCGGGGTGTTAATTGCACAAAGTTCTTGATGCTCGCCAGATTTTTCATCCGCTCCTCCTGGGGTGGAGTAGAGCGATCAGAATACCTGAACCGAACGGGCGGTGGATCGGATGCAGGCAGCTTTTGTGGAGTGTCCGCAGCAATTATGGTGTGCGAGTGAAGAGCGGGCTCGCCTTGACCGACTAGAGGGCAGGTCTAGAACTCGTAGGCCTTGCGCAGTTCTTCGTCGGCTTCGGCGAGCATTTCCGCCAGGCCCACCATCACCCGGCATTGCTTGACCGTGGCGTCGTCCTGCATCTTGCCGTCGATCATCACCGCCCCGGTGCCGTCGCCCATCTCCGAGATGACGCGTTTGGCCCAGAGCACCTCGTCCACCGGCGGGCTGAAGACCTCGCGCGCAATCTTGATCTGAACCGGGTGCAGGCTCCACGCCCCCACACAGCCCATCAGGAAGGCGTTCCGGAACTGGTCCTCGCACGCCACCGTATCCTTGATGTCGCCGAAGGGACCGTAATAGGGGAGGATGCCGTTGGCCGCGCAGGCATCGACCATGCGCGCCATGGTGTAATGCCAGAGATCCTGCTGGACGCTGGGCCGGGGGGCGTCGGGGTTGTTCTCGTCGGGATCGCTGCGCACGAGGTAGCCGGGATGGCCGCCGCCCACCCGGGTGGTCTTCATGCGCCGGCTGGCGGCGAGATCCGCCGGGCCCAGGGAAAGGCCCTGCATGCGCGGACTGGCAGAGCAGATTTCCTCGACGTTGGCCACGCCCAGGGCGGTCTCCAGGATGGCGTGGATCATCAGCGGCTTCTCGAGGCCGGCCCGGGCTTCGAGTTGGGCCAGCAATTGGTCCATGTAGTGGATATCCCAGGCGCCCTCGACCTTGGGCACCATGATGACGTCGAGTTTGTCGCCAATGGAAGTGACGAGTTCGGTGACGTCATCGAGCATCCACGGGCTGTCCAGGCTGTTGATCCGGGTCCAGAGTTGGCAGTTGCCGAACTCTGTGGCGTTGGCGATTTCGATCAACCCCCGGCGAGCTTCGATCTTCTTGTCGGCCTGGACCGCATCCTCAAGGTTGCCCAGGAGCACGTCGCATTGCTTGGCCATATCCGGAACCTTGGCCGCCATCTTGACGTTGCTCGGATCGAAGAAATGGATCATCCGGGAGGGCTTGAAGGGGATCTCGCGCAGGGGGGCGGGGGCGCCCAGGGCGAGGGGCTGAAAGAAGTCCTTGGGATTGCGCATGGTGTCTCCTGGGTCGGCGCCGTGAGGTGTGAGAACTGTGCTTCGAGCGTTTTTTTCAGCGGAGGAAGATTCGCCCGTGGAGGGTGCTTCAGGCTTCGTAGAGTTTGACGATCTCCACGCTGCCCTTGGGCGCGGCTTCAAGACATAAATCGCAGAGAGTGCATTCGTCGAGATTGTCGTCGACGATCTCCACCCCCGCTTCCTTGGCGGCGAAGATGCCCACCGGACAAACTTCCTCGAGCTTGCGTGCGATGTCCGCATCGCCGGCAATCTCGGCGCTGACCTTAACGTCGATGAATACGCCCGCCATTGCTTTCAGGCCTCCTGGAGCCGCGCGCGCAGGAGCGCGGGGATTTCTTCGATGCGCTCGGCCACGGAAATGCCCGCGGCCTCCATGCGCTTGATTTTTTCTGCCGTGGTGTCTTCCTTGCCCTCGACGATGGTGCCCGCATGGCCGAAGCGCATGCCCTTCATCTCGTCCATGAAGCGCCCGGCCATGAAGGCCACGATGGGAAGGCGGGAGTTGTTGGCCTGGATCCACTCGGCGAGTTCCGCCTCCATGCGGCCGCCGGGCTCCGAGTAGATCGCGATGGCGTGGGTCTCGGGGTCGGCCTCGTAAAGGGGCATGAGTTCGGCATAGCTCGTACCGATAATGGCGTCGCCGCCAATCGAAACGCATGTGCTCTGTCCAAGGCCTGCAGCGGTGAGCGTCGAGGCGATCTCGGTGGTCATGCCCCCGGAGCGGCTCATGACACCGATATTTCCCTTCGTGTAGGCCTGCTCGGTATTGGCCGCCGGTCCGCCGACGCCGCCCATCTTGGCCTCGCCGGGGGAGATCATGCCCAGGCAATTGGGCCCGATGATCCGGGCCCCGCGCAGGCCGGCGAGTTCCACCATCTGGGCGACTTCGCGGCGCGGAATGTTCTCGGTCACCACCACGATGAGTTTGATGCCATTTTCCAGCGCCTCGAAGACGGCGTCCTTGGTGAAGCGGGGCGGCACGGAGACCACCGAGCCCTCCACTTGACCGTGGGCCGCGACGACATCCCGCACGCAGTCGTATACCGGTACGCCGTAGACATCCCGGCCAGCCCGGCCCGGCGTCACGCCGCCGACGATCTGGGAGCCGTAGTCCAGGTTTTCCCGGGTCAGGTTCACCGCCTCCCGGCCCGTGATGCCCTGGATGATGAAACGCGTGTCCTTGCTGATCAGGATCGACATATGTGTTCTTCTCTTCTGCTCTTCGTCCGCTGGGGGTTTCGTCTTGGGCCGGGTCGCTCAGGCCATCTTCGCCACGGCACGGCCAGCGGCGTCGTACATCGAGACGCTGCGGTCGCAGTACTCGACTCCGTATTTCTCGAGGATCTTGAAACCCTCTTCCTCCCAGGCGCCGGGAATCCGAAAGATCGCGATGGTTTCCGCCGGGTCCTTGCCTGCCTCAAGGCAGCCCTTCACCACGCCCCGGGCCACGATATCCACCCGGGTATTCGAGACGACGTTCATCATCACGGCGATCTTCTCCACGCCGGGCTTGGAGAGGATCAGCTTGGTGAGTTCCTTGGCCTTGCCCACGCTGGGATTCCCGCCGATCTCGCAATAATTGGCGGGCTTGCCGCCGTGCTTGCGAACCGCGTCGAAGAGGGTGAGGGAGCCGCCGCCAGCGCCGATGACCAGGCCGAGGTTGCCGTCGAATTCCACCACGTTGCCCGCCACCCCGCGATGGTCCACGGCGTTCACCCGGGCGCCGGCCAACTCGAACTCGGTGGGGGGCCTGGCCTGGCGGGTTTCGTCTTCTCCGATGCCGAGTTCCTCCAGCAAGGCCTTATGCTCGCCCCGGGCCTCGGCCTCCATGTCGATATGGCCGTCCAGCACGATGAACTGGCCGCTTTCGAGCCGGGCCAGGGGGTTGATCTCCGCCAGGGTGAGATCGTATTCCAGGAAGATATTCATCAACTCGAAGACAATGGGGGTGAGGCGGTTCAGCGCCGAGCCCTGAACCCCGGTCGCTCCGATGGCCTCTTTGGCGATGCGCGGGGTCAGGGGCAGGATGCTGGAGAAATGGGTCTTGGAGACATGGTCCGGGTGCTTTTCGGCCACCTCCTCGATATCGATGCCCCCCATATCGCTGAACACGAGCACCGGTTGCTTGGCCCGGCCATCCCAGGTGATGGCCACGAAATATTCCTGGTCCACCGGGCTCTTCTCCTCCATCAGGATGGAGCGGGCTTTCTCGCCCTTGACCACAATGGGCAGGATTGCGTCGAAATGCGCCGCGGCCTCGTCGGCGGTATCCGCAAATTTCACGGCGCCGGCCTTCATGCGGCCTCCGGAGAGCACCTGGCTCTTGAGCACCACCGGGCCGCCGATCTTTTCGAAGGCCGCTCGGGCGGCCTCGGCGGAGTTCACCACCTCGCCTCCGCCCAGGGGAAGGCGGTGCTTGCGGAAGAGCGCCTTGGCTTCGTACTCGTAGAATCGCATGGGGACTTTCTCCGCTCGGCTGGGGGCTGGGCCCGGGCGCTTGGCCGGGGGCTCGGGAGGGCTCGGGGGTCGCCGGGAGCCCTTTAGGAGGCCGGACTCTATTGATTTATCGCGTCCCGGGCAAGCGGCGGGCGCGGGGTCGGCGCTTCAGATCGCCTTGAGTTCGACGGTATTGCCGTCGGGGTCGCGCAGGTAGACCGCCGGGCCCGTGCCCTCGGCGCCGTAGAGTTGCATCACCTCTCCGGGGTCGATGCCGTGCCGGGTCAGTTGGTCCCGCAGCGCAGCCTCGTCGAAGTCGCGGACCTGGAGAGCGAAGTGGTCGACATTGCGCCCCTCCTTGGCGGCGGGTGCGCCGCCCCGTTGGCCCAGGGGTTTGTCCAGATCAACCAGGTCGATCAGGCTTCGCCCGGCGCGGAGTTGGATTAGGCCCAGGTCATCCAGGCGGCGCTCTTCGTGACAACCGAGGACTCCGCAATAGAAGGCGATGGAGCGGTCCACGTCGCGGACCCGGAGCACCACATGGTCGATTCCCACGATCTCATTCGGCATGGGGGCCGAGCGTACCATGCCGCTCTTTATCCCGTATCCCACTCGCGGTCACCGGCGCCCGCGTGCGGACGACCTGGGGCGGCCCAGAGGGAGGCAATCAGGCGTAGTGGCTGCGTCGCTTCACGGCGAGGGTTCGCTCGAGTTCGAAGATGCGCACCTTCTTCCATCCGGGGGGAGCGTCGGGGTGCTCGGCGCCTTCCTCGGCGACGAATTTATGGCCCAGCAGCCGGGTATCGACTTCGCCCAGGTCCGGGCGGCCCGGGTAGTCCCGAGTGGCGAGAACCTCAGTGGCGGCGAACACGGTGTCTCCAGCCTGGAGCGGGGCGGTATGCCGACCCGTCGTATATCGCACGTCGCCCAGAGCGTTGTCCGCGACGTCGGGCCCGGAAATCCCAAGGCAGAGGACGAAGGGGATGCCTCCGAAGACGATCAACTCGCCGCCCACGTAGCGCTCGGGGTTGAGACCGATCATGAACCGGTTGCAGTGCACCTGGCTGGTGTTGTCCAGCACTCCGGTGAGCGCGATGTGTTCGTCGGTGACCGTGCGTCCCCGGGAATGTTCGATCAGGGTGCCGGGTTCGAGATCCTCGAAATAGCTGTCGGGACTCGAGAGGTGGGCAAGGCCTTTGTAGTCGGCGTCGCTGCGATGGGCGGGCAGCCAGAGATCGCATTCCACCACGTCGGGTTCGACCTCGAATCCCTCGACCTGAATCGATTCGTCGTCCTTGTAGACCTGCACCTTGCGCTGCCAGGTCATCACCACGGCCTCGTCGGAACTCCCGACCGCTTTTCGTGCCGTGGACTGAACGTGCACGATGCCCAGGTTGGGCCGGCTCGATGAGGGCCGAACGCCGAGAATCTTCGTCTCGACTTCCAGGGTGTCGCCCACATAGACCGGCGCGCCGAAGCGCATGTCGATGTATTCGAGGTTGGCCCGGGCATTTTCCGAGATGTCCTCGACGGTCTGGCTGAACGCCACCAGCATCACCAGGCCCGGCGGGCAGACCAGCCCCGCGTAGCCGTATTCCCGGGCATAGCGCGCGTTCTTGCACAGGGCGTTGGTCGCCATGGAAAAGTCGGTGAAGGTGGTGAACAGGCCCTCGGTGATCGTCTTGCCGCCCTTGTGGCGGAAGAGTTGACCCGGGCGGAAATCCTCCAGGAAATTCCCGGTTTTCTTGCGGATGATGCGGGGCTGATCGCTCACGGAAGGCTCCTCGGGCGAAGGAAAAGACGGGCGGCGAGTCTAGTGAGGTCAATTCCCGGTGCAAGCGCCCCGGCGATGCCCCGCAGGAGCCGCCCGCCAAGAGAGTTTTCCCGGCCTGGGGTGCCGGCCACCGGCCGCCGCGGCTTCTCTACCTCTCTGGGTGAGTGGGCGCGCGTTGGCATTGCGCTGTGATTGCGTCAGAATGCAGGCCCCGCTGGACCCGGCTGGTTGAAATTCAGCTCCGCTGGTCAGCAGGATCGGAACCCTCGAGGGCTCGGAGTCGCGACGTGATCATTGGAGTGCCGAAGGAGACGGCTTCGGGGGAGCGGCGAGTTGCCCTGGTTCCCGATTCGGTCAAGCAGTTAATGGCCATGGGGCCCGAGGTGGTCGTGGAGACCGGCGCGGGAACCGAGGCGGGATTCGGTGACGACGCCTACGCGGAAGCGGGTGCGCGCATCGTCGGCTCGGCGAGCGAGGCGTTCGCGGCCGACCTGGTCGTCAAGGTTCAGCCCCCGGGCGCCGCCGGATCGGGCCACGAAGTCGATCTGCTGGCAGAGGGGGCGGCGCTGATCAGTTTCCTCAAACCCCTGGATCAGACCGATGTCACCCAGCGCCTGGTGGATCGCGGCGTGACGGCTTTTTCGGTGGAGATGATGCCCCGGATCACCCGGGCCCAATCCATGGATGCGCTTTCGAGTCAGAGCACGATTTCGGGTTATAAGGCGGTCGTCATGGGCGCCGATACCCTGCCGCGCATCTTTCCCATGTTGGTGACCGCCGCGGGTACGCTGCAGCCGGCCCGTGTGCTGGTGATCGGTGTCGGGGTGGCGGGGCTTCAGGCCCTGGGCACGGCCAAGCGCCTGGGCGCCGTGACCTACGGCTACGACACCCGGGCGGTGGTGAGAGAGCAGGTGGAGAGTCTGGGTGCGCGTTTCGTGGAGCTCGATCTCGATACCGGGGATTCCGAGGATTCGGGCGGTTATGCCAAGGCCCAGAGCGAGGAGTTCTACAAGCGCCAGCGGGCGGAATTGGGCAAGCACGTGGCCGCCGCCGACCTGGTGATCACCACCGCGTTGGTACCCGGGCAACCGGCCCCCTTCCTCATCGAGGCGGACGCGGTGCGCGGAATGCGCGATGGCTCGGTGGTCGTGGATCTGGCGGCGGAAAAGGGTGGCAATTGCGAACTGACCCAGGCCGACCAGAACGTGATGGACTCGGGTGTGACGATTATCGGGCATACGAATCTGCCCTCGGAGGTGCCGGCGCACGCCAGCCAGATGTATGGCCGGAACCTGGTGACCTTTCTCGACCACTTGCTCGAGGAGGGCGCCCTGACGCTTGATTTCGAAGATGAAATCACGGCGGGCACCCTGGTCAGCCATGCCGGGCAATTGGTCAGTGAGCGACTCGGGGGCGCGCTCCCCAAGGTCGAAAAGGCTTCGGACTCATCCGAAGACCAAGGAGAGGAAGGCTAGATGCTCGAGGCACCGGCCGTTGCGGCCCTGACGATCCTGATTCTTGCGCTCTTCGTGGGCGTCGAGGTGATCTCGAAAGTTCCGCCGCTTCTCCACACCCCGCTGATGTCGGGCTCCAATGCCATCTCGGGGATTACGGTAGTGGGCGCGATTTTGGCCGCGGGTAGCGAGCACGATGCCGTGGCCCAATGGCTGGGTTTCGCCGCGGTGGTCTTTGCGACAGTCAATGTCGTTGGGGGCTTCCTGGTCACCAATCGCATGCTCGCCATGTTCAAGAAGAATCCGAAGAGCGACGCATGAGTTCGACTGACCTGATTCAATTCTCCTACCTGGTCGCCGCGGTGCTCTTCATTCTGGGCCTGCGGAACCTTTCTTCGCCCAAAACCGCCGCGCTGGGCAACCAGATGGCGGCGGTGGGTATGCTGATCGCCATCGTGGCCACGCTGATGGTGCAGGGCGTTGTCGACTACACGCTCATCGTCGCGGGCATCGTAGTGGGCGGTCTGATCGGCGGGGTGACGGCCCTGCGGATCAAGATGACCGATATGCCCCAGATGGTGGCGCTGCTCAACGGTTTCGGCGGCGCGGCCTCGGTTCTGGTGGCGGGAGCTGAAGTTTCGAGCCGGATCACGGCAGGGGATGTGCCCACAGGCATCATCCCCGGGGCCATCGTGGCTTCGGTCCTGATCGGCGGCGTGACCCTCACGGGCAGCCTGATCGCCTTCGCGAAGCTCCAAGAACTGATGCGCGGCGCGCCGATCCAATACCCCGCACAGCAATACATCAACGCACTCCTCGCCCTGGGGACGGTGGCCGCCTGTTTTTTCCTGGGCATGGCCCCCCTGGATCCGCAGCTTTTCGGGCTTCTCGTGGGGCTCGCCCTGCTTCTCGGCATCCTGCTGGTGATCCCCATCGGTGGCGCCGATATGCCGGTGGTGATCGCGCTTCTCAACTCCTACTCGGGCCTGGCGGCCTGCGCCACGGGCTTCGTGCTGGACAACAGTGCCCTGGTGATCAGCGGTTCGCTGGTGGGCGCCTCCGGCCTGATCCTCACCAAGATCATGTGCGACGCCATGAATCGCTCCCTGGCCAATGTCCTCTTCGGGGCCTTCGGTGCCGTCGATGCAAGTGCAGCTGCCGGGGGTGAGGGCGTAGATCAGGGCACCGCGACCGCCTATACCCCCATCGATGCCGCGGTGATCTTCTCCAACGCCCGTTCGGTAATCGTGGTGCCGGGCTATGGCATGGCGGTGGCGCAGGCACAGCACGCGGTGCGGGAACTCACCGATACCCTGGCGGATAATGGCATCGAGGTGAATTTCGCCATTCACCCGGTGGCCGGCCGGATGCCAGGCCACATGAATGTTCTGCTCGCCGAGGCGGATGTCCCCTATGAGCGGTTGGTGGAAATGGACGAGATCAATCCGCAATTCCCCGAAACCGACGTCGCCCTGGTGCTGGGCGCCAACGACGTGGTGAACCCGGCGGCCAGGGAAGACGAAAGCAGCCCGATCTACGGCATGCCCGTATTGGAAGTCGACCGCGCCCAGCACGTCTTCGTCATCAAGCGGAGCATGAATCCCGGCTTCGCGGGTATCCAGAACCCGCTCTTCTTCAAGGACAACACCATGATGATCTTCGGTGATGCCAAGAAGGTCGTGATCGAACTCAACGACGCGGTGAAGAACTACTAGAAGAGCTACTAGAAGAGCTACTAGAAGAGCTACTAGAAGAGCTACGAGAAGAGCTACGAGAAGAGCTACTAGAAGAGCTACTAGAAGAGCTACAAGAAGAACGAATTGGGCGAGCCGGTTTCAGCCCTCTTGCCCCAGGCGTTAGCCTCTAACTCGTTCGCCATCAGCCCATGTTCATGGATTGGGAAATGATGGCGAAGCCCTGGGTGGACTCGAGCCTCTTGCCCACGACGGCCTGGTATTCGGGCGAGTCGTACCAGGCTCGGGCGGCGGCGGTGTCCTCGAATTTAAGGATCACGGTCTGGGGACCCGGGGGCGAGCCTTCGACGACCTCGGAGGCGATATCGAAGACCACCAATTCGCCTCCAGCGGCCTGGATCGAGGGACCCGCGCCCTTTTGGTATTCCCGGTAGAGGTCGAGGTCGTTGACGACGTACTGCGCGATGAAATATGCGGCCATGGGGCACCCATAGCACAGCTGTTCCGGCTTCCCGCAAGGGGTGTTGCCGGCGTACACGCCTTCCTCAGGCGGGCCGGTCGCCGACGATGGTGACCCGCTCCACCCTTCGCACCTGGGGGTGATAGTCGAAGGCCGCGTAATGCTGCACGGTGCGGTTGTCCCAGAAGGCCACCGAGTTTTCCCGCCAGCGAAAGCGAACCTGGTACTCGGGAACTACGGCCTGCTTGTAGAGCCGCTCGAGCAATTGCTGGCCTTCCGGGTTGTCCATTCCATCTATATGGGAGACGAAGGGTCTATTGACGTAGAGGCTCTTCAGTCCGGATTCGGGGTGGGTGCGCACGATGGGGTGCCGGGCCGGGGGGTATTTCGCGTCGACCTCGGCCCGCTTTTCCGGGGACACCCTTCGGCCGAAGACCCGGTGGAAACTGTTAATGGCATGCAGGCCATCGATCTGTTCCCGGGTGGCTTCATCGAGCCCCTCATAAGCGGCATTCATGTCGCAGAAGAGGGTGTCGCCGCCCACGGGAGGTACGGTCTTGGCGCGCAGGATCGAGCCCAAAGAGGGCTCCTGGCGCCAGGTGACATCGCTATGCCACTGGTTCTCGCCGCCCTTGGACTTCTCGTCGTGGTGAATGACGAGGACTTCGGGGTGGTCTTCCATGCTCGGGGCGAAGGGATGGATCTCGAGTTCGCCGAAGAGTCGCCCGAAGGCGAGGTGCTCGTTGATGTCGACATCCTGATCGCGAAAGAAGATCACTTTCCACTCCAGGAGCGCGCGTCGCAATTCGGCGACCTGTTCCGGGGGGACTTCGCCGTCCATGCGGAAGCCGGTGATTTCTGCGCCCACGGTGGGGCATAACGGTTCTACCTGGATCGTCTCGTAATCGGTCTCGAAATCGGGCTGGGCAAGGGTCATGGGGCTCCTAGGGGGTTGTGGGACTTGGCGTTCCCGATCCGGGGGCCGAGGGCGTCGCCAACTCGGGGTCTTTTGCGCCGATCTCCCGGGCCGTGTCGGTTTGGGTCGCCGTCGCGATCCGGTGCCGGAGCATCACGAGGGCGAGGGTCCGGCCGCGGCTCACGAAAGCGGTGGCACTGGCCGCGGCGCTGATCGTTTGGCCGGAGGCGTCCTTGAGGCGGGCTTCGAAGCGGAGGCTCTCGTGGCTCTCTGCGATGGCATCCAATGAGTTCCACCACCCCGGCTGGTCTGCTTCGGGGACGAAGCCCATCAGGTCGAGTCCGAAGAGGGAGTCGCGCTCCACGCCGAGCAACGCTCCGGCGGCTGGATTGGCATCGACCACACTGGCCCCGCTGACATCGATGGCCAGGAAAGCGTCCGCCACCCGGTCGATCGCCCCCGCCACGGCGCGCCGGGGGGCGCGCGGATTCGTCCTGCGCCGACGTCCGGAGGACGATGTACGCAGGGCGAGGCGAAATTGTGCCAGGAGGGGGTCCAGGGCCGCGCCCAAATCGTGGCCGGCGTCACCGGCGAGTTGCACGGCTACGTCCTTCCAGGCCGAGAGAAGGGACATGACTCGTCGTTCGTCCGGTCGCAGGCCGTCCAAGGCCGGGGGCGGGCTTTCGCCTCGCAGCAAGGCGGTGGATGCGAAGGTGCGAAAGCGCCGAAGGGTTTCTGCTTCCGGGCCCGAGGCCCGAGGCGCCGCCGGCCCCAGCTGCTCCCCGAGGCGAGCCTCGATGGCTTGTCGTTGACTCAGGAGCCAACGCGCGAGGGGAGGATTCGGCTGCATGCCGGGGAGTGTAGCTCGGCGGGGGGCCGAGGAAATTTTTCGGGGCGGGAGCCGAGGGTTCAGGCCCGGGATAGATCGCACGGGCCACCGCGAAGCCCTACTTTCCCCGGTCCAGCGAAGTTGATCCGAGGCCGCCTCCGGCAATGGGCCGAGGGGTTTCAGGAAGGCAGGACAGCGATGAACGCAGGCAGACCCGAGGCCCAGGGCGCCGCGCCAGAGAGCGAAGCCAGCGAGCCGGCTCCCTGGCGGGCTTTCGATCTCTTTGCACCCAGCGATGAGCATGCGCTGCTGGCCGAGAGCTTGCGTGCATTCGTCGACGGCGAGGTGGAGCCCCAGGCCGCCCAACACGACCGCGAGGAACGGTTCAACCTGGCGCTCTTTCGCCAGGCCGGGGGGCTCGGACTGCTCGGCGTGACCCTGCCCGAGCGCTATGGCGGGGCGGGGATGGACGCGGTGGCGGCTGTCCAGGTGCTCGAGGCGCTCTCGTTCGCGGATCCGGGTTTCGGTTTGGCGGTGTTGGCGCATTCCTATCTCTTTGCGCACAACCTGTGGATCAACGGCAACGAAGAACAGTGCGACCGGCTGCTGCCCAAAGTTGCGAGTGGTGAGCACGTAGCGGGGATGTGCATGACCGAGCCTGGGGCGGGCACGGATGTGCTCTCCATGCAGACCCGGGCGCGCCGAGACGGCGAGGGCTGGCGGCTCGACGGGGTCAAGACCTACATCACCAATGGCGGGATCGATGGCGAGACCCTCGGCGATGTCTTCATCGTCTATGCGGCTACGGGTGAGCGCTCTCTCAGTGCATTCCTCGTGGAGAAGGGGATGGAGGGCTTCCGGCTCGGCCAGAAATGGGAGGACAAACTCGGGATGCGGGCTTCCCTGACCGCGGAGTTGGTCTTCGACGGTGTATGGGTTCCCGACCGAAATCTGATGGGCGAGGCCGGGCAGGGCACACGGCATATGATGCGAAACCTGGAGATCGAGCGGCTGACCCTGGCCGCCCAGGGCCTGGGTATCGCCCAGCGCTCGCTCCGGGTCATGGTGGACTACGCCAGCGAGCGAAAGAGTTTCGGCCGACCCCTGCGCGATTTCGGCCAGATCCAGCGTTATATCGCCGAGACCTTCGCCGAGTACCGCGCGGCGCGAGCCTATGTCTACGACACGGCCCGTCGCCTTTCCTTCACGAAGGCCGGCCAGCGTGTGGATGCCGATGCCACCAAGCTCTTCGCGGCTCAGATGGCGAAGCGCGCGGCGGATGCCGCCATGCAGGTTCTCGGCGGTGCGGGCTATATGGGGGAGAACGTGGTGGAGCGGCTCTGGCGTGACGCGAAATTGCTGGAGATCGGGGGCGGCACCCTCGAGGCGCATCATAAGAACATCACCAAGGATCTTTCCCGCGAGCCGTCGCTGATCGGCTGAACGGCATCGAGAATTCATGGCCGAGTCATCCCAATCGAATCCATCCTCCTCACCTGGCCGGGCCCTCTCCAGCGAGGCCATGAGCGCGGGCTTGGCGCGGTTCATCGCCAAACAGGAGGGGCTTGCCCCGGAGCGGGTGAGGGTCGACGACTTGAGGCGATTGTCCGGCGGATCCTCTCGGCTCATGTGGTCGCTGAACGCCGAGATCACCGATTCATCCGGGGCGAGAAAACTCGAACTCGTACTGCGTCAGGATCCACCGGGCCGCATCGCCGAGGGCCGAATGGGGCTCGAGTTCAAGCTGCTGGCCGCAGCCCGAGGCGCGGGTGTGCCCGTGCCGAAGGTGTATTGGTGCGATCCGGGTTCCAGCGAATTGGGGGCGCCCTTTTTCGCGATGGAGCGATTGGCGGGGGAGACGATTCCTCGCCGGCTCCTGCGCGACGCGCGCTACGCCGAGGCCCGGGCGGTTCTTTGCCGGCAATTGGGCACAGCCCTGGCCTCGATTCATGCCATCGACGTCGAGGCGTCCGAGTGGGGCGGGGCGCTGGATCGCCCGGCTCGGCCCGGAGAGGCGGCCCTGAGCGAGATCGACCGGACCGCCGAGGGCTACCGGGCCCTGGCGGTGGAGCCCCACCCCGTGCTGGAACTCGCGGAGCGCTGGTTGCGCGCTCATATCCCCGAGGCGGCTCCGGCTCTGGGCCTGGTGCATGGGGATTACCGGCTGGGCAATTTCATCTTCGATGAATCCGGCCTGGTGGCGATCCTCGATTGGGAAATCGCGCATCTGGGTGATCCGGTGGAGGATCTCGCCTGGCTCTGCGTGCGCGCCTGGCGTTTCGGCAACGACGATCTGCCCGTAGCCGGCCTCGGTACCCGCGAGGCGCTCATCGAGGCCTACATGGAGGGGGGCGGGGCAGCGGTGGATCCCGCGGCGCTGCGCTTCTGGGAGGTGGTGGGCAATTTCAAGCTCGCCCTGGTCTTAATCGGTCAGGCGCGCGCCTATCTCGATGGTGCGCATCCCACGGTGGAACTCGCCTCCCTCGGTCGCCGCATCGCCGAGCCCGAAGCGGAACTCCTGGCCCTGATGGAGGAAGCCGGATGAACGACCGACCGGACAGGCTCGAACTCCTTGAGGCGGTGCGGCGTTTTCTGACCGATGAAGCGGTGCCGGCACTCGGCGGTCACCTGGGTTACCAGGCCCGGGTCGCGGCGAATGTGGTGGCGATCGTGGCCCGGGAACTCGAGTCCGAGTCCGAACAACTCGAGTCCGAGTGGCGGGGTCTGGCCGAGCTGCTGGGTTTCGCTGGGGATCCGCCCACGAATCCCCAGGAGTTGCGTGCGCAGATCCTCGAAGGAAACGAGGCCTTGTGCCAACGCATCCGCGCCGGGGAAGCCGATGGGGGGCCGGGGCGCCAGGCGATCTTCCAGCACCTGCGAAAAACGGTGGACGCCAAGCTGGTGGTGGCCCGGGGCAGGCCGAGCTAGGGCAGGGGCGCTCTTTCGCCTTGCGCCGAGTTGCGGTAACTACGCGCCCCGAGTGGAGAGCGCGGGCGCGGTGCGGGCCCGAGGGTGGAGAGCATTGTCAGTGGGAGCAGAGGGTGAGGGTGCTATTGCGCGCGAGGTCGCGCGGCGGCGGACCTTCGCCATCATTTCGCATCCCGATGCGGGCAAGACCACCCTGACCGAGAAATTGCTCCTCTACGGGGGCGCGGTGCGCCAGGCCGGGGCTGTGCGGGGGCAGCGTGCGGCGCGGCATGCCACCAGCGATTGGCTCGAACTCGAGAAGCAGCGGGGCATCTCGGTGAGCAGTTCGGTGCTCTATTTCGAGTACCAGGGCCATCGCGTCAATATTCTCGATACGCCCGGTCACCAGGATTTCAGCGAGGATACCTATCGCACCCTGATGGCGGCGGACTCCGCCGTCATGTTGATGGATGCCGCCAAGGGCGTGGAGGCGCAGACGCGGAAACTCTTCCAGGTCTGTCGCCTGCGTCATATCCCGATCTTCACCTTCGTGAACAAGATGGATCGCTTCGGACGCGAGGGGCTCGATCTGATGAGCGAGATCGAGGACATCCTGGGCATCGACGCCGTGCCGGTGGATTGGCCCATTGGTTCGGGGTCGGATTTTCGCGGCGTCTACGACCGCATGCGGGAGCGCCTGCTCTTGTACTCCGGGGGCGAGCACGG
The DNA here is from genome assembly GCA_014240165.1 of Myxococcales bacterium. Taxonomy (GTDB): domain Bacteria; phylum Myxococcota_A; class UBA9160; order UBA9160; family UBA4427; genus JAZXM01. The sequence goes on from JAAZXM010000008.1 coordinate 70,786, forward strand.
AACGACCCGGGTGGATGAGAAGGTGGTCGAAGGTGCGGTGGACGATCCGCGCATTCGCGAGGCATTGGGCAGGGATTACGACGATCTGGCCGAACACCTCGACCTCATCGAGGGCGCCGGCGCCCAATTGGATCCCGACGCGGTCCGTGCGGGTGAGCAGACGCCGATGTTCTTCGGCAGCGCCCTCACCAATTACGCGGTGGAACCCTTTCTCGATCGCTTTTTGGGATTGGCCCCCTGCCCGAGTTCTCGAACCTCGGATCAGGGAGAAATCGAGCCCGCGAAGCATCCCTTTTCGGGTTTCGTTTTCAAGATCCAGGCGAATATGGACCCGGATCACCGCGATCGGGTGGCCTTTCTGAGGGTTTGCTCGGGTCGCTTTACCCGGGGCGCCACGACCCAGCACGTGCGATCCGGGAAATCCCTGCGCCTGGCCAACTCGACGCTCATCATGGGAAGCGATCGGCGGGAAGTCGAAGTCGCCTACCCGGGCGATGTGGTGGGGCTCTTCGATCCGGGGGTCTTCCGGATCGGCGACACCGTGAGCGATGAAGGCGGCTTCGCCTACGCGGGTATTCCCAACTTCGCGCCGGAATCGTTCATGCGCGTGGAAGTGGCGGCGACGCCGAAACGCAAATCCCTGGAGAAGGGGATCGCCCAACTCGTCCAGGAGGGTGCGGTTCAGCTCTTCGAGGACCATAGTGCGGCGGCGGTGACCTGGATCCTGGGCGCCATGGGGCCGCTGCAATTCGAGGTGATGAGCCACCGCTTGAAGGGGGAGTACCGGGTGGATCTTCAGCTGACCCCGCTGCCCTTCAAGCTGGCGCGTTGGCCCCAGGGCGATTTCGATCCCGATCTCTTCCGGCACGCGGAGCGGATCAAGGTGGTGCGCGACGGGGAGGGGCGTTTCGCGATTCTCGCCCATAACGATTGGGATGTGCAGCGGGCCCTGGAGAGGCACGAGAATCTGGAACTCTCGGAGACTGCGGATCCCGAGCTCTTCGAGGCCGCCCGCTGATTTTTGCCCGCAGAGGGGGCGCTAGGCGCCTGGCTTGGGAGTGGGCTTGCGCATGGCCCGATGGGGGATGCCTGCTTCCTCGAAGGGGTCACCGGTGATCGCGTAGTCGAGGCTGCGGTAGAAGGGGATGGCAGACTCCTGGGCATTGAGCGCAATGGCGTCCAAGCCCTGGGAAGCGGCCCAGTCGGCGATGGCTTGCATCAGGGCACGTCCCACGCCGTGGCGCCGGGACTCCCGTAATACCGCGACGCGCTCGGCCTTGGCCTCTGTCTCCACGGTTCGCGCCCGAGCCGTCCCCACCGCGCGTCCCGAGATCCGTGCGATCCAGAACAGGCAGTGCGCATCGAGGTCGTCGAGTTCCTCGGCTTCGGACACGCCCTGTTCTTCGATGAAGACCTTGCGGCGGATCTCGAGGCAGAGCGGCATGTCTTCCGCCCGGGCCAGGTCGACTTCGACGGCAACGGGCGGCGAAGCAGGAACTTCCATGCCGATCTGAATAGCCCAGTTCCCCGATGCCCACAGCGCGGCCGTGCAGCCTTGGGTTCGGACGCGGCTTGATGCGGTGCGGAAAGGTCCAGCTTCCCGGCCGATACGTGCTTCAGGTGTTAAGCTGCTCGCGAATTGGCCGCGCGGCGAAACGGGTTGACCGAGTGGGGGCCAGGCAGAAGAGGGCGGCCAGGCGATCCGGTCGCCGGCGGGGAAGTGGAGAAGGGATTTGGAGCGCCGGCGAATCGCGTGGATGGCAATTGGGCTCGCTCTGGCCTTGGCGTGCGCGGTCTTCTTGCTCGGTGAACCGCCGGCTCAGGATCCGCCCGGGGAGGCGCTGCCCATCGCCGACGTGGCCTCGGAGCGGCTGACCACCCTCGGAAGCGTCGTCGGCTTCGCGGGCCCGACGAATAGCCACGCCTGGTTGGGTATTCCCTTCGCGAAACCCCCGATCGGCGAATTGCGCTGGCGGCCACCGACGCGCCCCGAGCCCTGGACCGAGCCCCGAGACGCCCTGGCGTACGGGTCGCCTTGTGCGCAATTGGGCAGCCCGTTCGGGGGCGTTGCCACGGATCCTCCGGGTGCGCCGGCAGGCAGCGAGGACTGCCTTGTCCTGAACGTCTGGGCCCCGCGTTTCGACGCTTCGGAGGTGCCCAGTGGCGACGCCCGGCTGCCGGTGATGGTTTGGATCCATGGAGGCTCCAATACGATCGGCCACGCCGGTTCTTTCTACGACGGCTCGCAGTTGGCGGCGCGCCACGATCTCGTGGTGGTCGCCATTCAATACAGACTCGGGCCCATGGGCTGGCTGGCGCATCCTGCCCTGCTGGCGGGCGGCGAACCGGGATCGCCCAAGAGTGGAAATTTCGGGACTCTGGACTTGATCGCCGCCCTCGGTTGGGTGCAGGAGAATATCGAGTTCTTCGGGGGCGATCCGGGCAAGGTCACCGTCTTCGGGGAGTCGGCGGGGGGCACCAACGTGGTGAGCCTGATGGCGTCCCCCCTGGCGGAAGGTCTCTTTCACAGAGCCATCGTGCAGAGCGGGTCGGTGCGGTCGGTCTCCCTGGCGAATGCGGTCAACTACCAGGACGACGAGCCTGCGGGGGATCCCTTCAGCGCGCGAGAACTGGTCCTGAGGCTGCTGATTCGCGACGGCTCGGCATCGGATCGCGCCAGCGCGCGTTTCTTTGCCGACGGTCTCGACGAGGCCGAAGTCGCCAGCTTTTTGCGGGGCAAGACCGCGGAGGAGATCTTGACCGCCTACTTGGAGGGGCCCGATTCCGTTCGGATCGGCCTGCCCCGGGTGATTCGCGCCGGGGTGGTGCTTCCCGAGCGCCGACCGCTGGACCTCTTTGCCGAACCCGGCGCATTCAACCGGGTCCCCGTCATTCTTGGGAGCAATCGAGACGAGAGCAAGCTCTTTCTCTTTCAGGACCCCGACTATGTGCAAACCCGCTTGGGAATCGTGACCCAGGTGCGGGATCCCGATCGCTACCGTTTGGTTTCGAGCCTTCACAGTGATTTATGGAAAGTTCGAGGCGTGGATGAGCCGGCCCGGGCTCTTGCCGCGTCGGGTGAGTCCACGGTCTTTGCCTACCGTTTCGATTGGGATGAAGAGCCCGTTCGCTTGGGGACCGACTTGAGTTTGCTCCTGGGTGCCGCCCACGGCATGGAGATCCCTTTTCTCTTCGGACACTTTCAATTTGGCGACTCGGCGACTTCCAAATTGGTCTTCGATGAAGCCGGGGCGCCGGGGCGGGCTTTCATTTCCGACGCGATGATGTCCTACTGGGCCGAGTTTGCCTATTCGGGCTTTCCGGGCCGGGGCCGGGAGGGCGCCTTGCCGGAGTGGTCGGCTTGGGGAACGGCCGGTGGCCGCTTCCTGGTACTCGATACGCCTGGGGATGGAGGCATCCGCATGTCGTCGGATACCGTGCGATCGGCGGACGTGATCGACCGATTGGGCGGGAGCCCGCTGCTCGCGCAAAGCGAGCGCTGCGGCTTGTTTCGCGACCTCTTCGAGGGGTCGGTGGATTGGAACGATACGGTCTATCTCGCGCTCGGCAGCGAGGGCTGTGGTTCGGAACGCGCTGGGAGCGGCAGCGCGGACTGAGCTTGGGCGCAACGACTCGGCCGCGCAGAGGGCACCCTCTGCTAGGCTGATCGAACCCGGGCCGATCGGGCCGCGCGGTGGGGGGTAGGATGGGCGAAGCGGAGATCCTCGACCGATTATTTCGCGTCATTGAGACGCGTCGTCGTGAGCGGCCCGAAGGCAGCTACGTGGTGCAACTCCTCGATGGCGGCCTTGAAGCGATTGCGGCCAAGGTTCGTGAGGAGGCCGAGGAGACCATCGAGGCTGCGGCAGGGAGCGACGGCGACCATACGGCTCGCGAGGTCGCCGATCTGCTCTTCCATACCTGGGTTCTCCTCGCGGCGAGTGGGCTGGAGCCGCGAGATGTCTACGGCGTGCTCGAAGAACGCTTTGGCATCGGCGGCCTGGACGAGAAGGCGGCTCGAGGGGGTTCCGATGCCGGCTGATCCGGGTCTTCTGATTGCGGCACCCTCCAAGGGCCGCCTGCGCGAGCGTGCTCTCGGCCTGCTGGAGCGCGCGGGGCTGCGTTTTCGCGTTGCCGGGCGGCGGCTCTTTTCCGATTGCAGCGCCACGGGGGCGCGCATCCTCTTCTGCAACGTGGCCGATATCCCGGTGCTCGTGGCCCAGGGGGCGGTGGATCTGGGGATCACTGGGAGCGACCAGGTCGCGGAGAAGGGGCTGCCCGTCGAAGTTCTTCGCCCGCTGGGGTTCGGTCATTGCCGACTCTCGGTCGCGGTCCACAAGGATGCACCCTATGGCACGGCGGCCGACCTCTCGGGCCGAGTGGTGGGGGCCAAATTCGTGGCCCTGGCCCGGGCCTATTTCGAGCGCGAAGGCGTCGCCGACGTCGAGGTGATCGAGATCCAGGGCGCGGTGGAGGGGATGGTTCTCCTGGGCTTGGTCGATGCCATTGTCGAGATCGTCGAGACCGGCAGCAGCCTGGTGGAGAACGATCTGGTGGAGATCGATTCGGTGCTTTCCGCCGAGGCGGTTCTGATCGGTCACCCCTCGCCGCGAGATCCCGCCGCCTGTGCGGGCCTGGTTCGGCGCATCGAAGGGGTCCTGGCGGCCGATCGCTACTCGCTCCTGGAGTACAACTGCCCGGCTTCCCGGATCGACGAGGCCCGGGCGATTACGCCGGGCTTTTCTTCCCCCACTGTCCAGCCGCTGCACGATCCCGAATGGTTGGCCGTGAAGGTGATGGTGGAGAAGGAGACGGTTCAGGGTGTGGTGGATGCGCTCGAGGGCCTGGGCTGTGTGGCGATCCTCGAGACCGAACTCCGCCACGCGCGGCTCTAGTTCCGTAGCTCTTTCGCCCTTCATGCGCGGCTCGTCAAAGCGAACTAGCTTCGCTCGACGCCGCGAACCGCGGTGTCGCCGTCCATCCGTATTCGAACTGCCCAGTGGAGAAAATTCATCATGGAGCCCAATTATTCGCTTTCCGCGAACTCGAACCCTTCGCGGGATTGCACGCGCGCCTTTCCCTCGTCGAGATCCTTCACCCCTTGCCGGAGCTTTTCGGTCCTGATCGCGTTGTTGCTGGCGGGCCTATGGGCTCCCGGGCTTTGCCTGGCGGATTCCCACGCCAAGGGCGAGGGGGCTTCCCTGGAAGATCAGGTGAAGGAGCAACTCGACCAGTTGCCCGTCGGCGAGGCGGGCATCGATCAGATCATGGGTGAACTCGACGCCCGCCTGAAATTTTCGGATGAGCAACGCGGCGAGGTGCGCTCCGTTGTGGCCCAGGGCGTGGCCGCGCTCGAGAAGCTTCGGGCGCGCTTCGAGGCCCACGAACTCACCGCCATGGCGTTCGGCGTTCAAGTCCAGATGCAGATGCAGAAGATCGGGGCGTTGGTTGACCCGCTTCTCGACCCGGATCAGCAAGCCGAATACAAGGTCATGCGCCAGGAACAGCGCCGGCAGATGATGGAGGCCATGCGCAAGCAGCGTATGGGCGAGGCCTCCACTCAATAGCTGGGGTCAAGGGTCTGCGCCCGGGCACGCAGGGGCCGCGCGCCCTTGGGCCCGTGCCAGGCCGCGGGGCGTCCTCGGATCCGTCAGGTGGGCGAAGGCCAGACCTGCGCGTTGAAGCGGGGCAGGCGATTTTCCAGGGTCTGGGGTCCTCTACTCGGCTCCGGGTTCGAGGCAAGCCCGCGGTTCACGATCTCTTCATCCGGTCATGCCGGTGGCCCATCGGGCGGCTCGCGGCCCTCTTGAAGGGGGAGGTAATTTCCCCCTCGCCCCGGGGCGAAAAAAAAAGCATGATGTAACGACCCGGTATCCCGGGTTTTTGACAGGAAGAAGTCCTGCCGCCATCGCGCGGCGGAGACGAATGAGCCGAGAGGGGTCTTTGTTGAAATCGGCCCGATTTGCGGGGCGAATACTCACGAAACCAGGCATCAATACGAGCCGAGGAGGGGCGCTGCATCATGCAGAACGTTCAAGTCGAGCACACCCGTAATTTCGCAATCGTTGGACACTCGGGTGATGGCAAGACCTCGCTCGGCGAAGCGATTCTGCACCGCGCAGGAGCCACCTCGGAGCTCGGGCGCGTCGAGGACGGCACATCGATACTCAACTTCCTCCCCGAGGAAAGAACCGGCCATCACACCGCCTCGGTCACTTCTCATATCTACGGGTTCGACAGCGGCGAATACCACCTGACCCTGGTGGACACCCCAGGCGACCCCAACTATTGGGGTGATGGCGAGGTCGCTCTCCAGGCATTGGATGGCGCAGTTCTCGTATTGGATGCGGTGGAGGGGGCCAAGTCCGGTACCCAGCGGGTATTGGGTGATATCGAAGAACTCGAACTCGCGGTGATCTGCTTCATCAACGGGTTGGATCGGGAGCGTGCCGACATCGACGGTGCCCTGGCATCGCTGGAGGCCCTGGACGTCAAACCCGTGTTGCTCGCCATGCCCATCGGGAGCCAGGCGTCTCTCTCGGGAGTGGTGGACCTGGTTCACATGAAGAGTGTCTCGGCGTCCGGGAAAGAGGGAGAGATCCCCGAGGAGTTGAAGGACGAAGCCGAGACTCGTCGCGAGCAATTGGTTGAGTTGGTCGCGGAATGCGATGACGAACTCATCGAACGTTATCTCGAGGACGGCGAACTCGACGACGATGACGTGCTGAGGGGCCTTTCGGAAGGGATTCGTTCTCGGGCGATCCTGCCCGTTCTTTGCGGATCAGCCATCAACGAGGTGGGTGTCGATCTCATCCTTCGTGAGATCAAGGAAATTCTCCCCTCTCCCCAGGCAAGGGGCGAGTGGAAGGGTTCGGCCATCGACGGCCAAGAAGATGTCGTGGCGGAGCCTTCCGCGGATGCGACTTTCTCGGGAGTCGTTTTCAAGACGATCATCGACCGCTACGCGGGTACCCTCTCGGTGCTCCGGGTGGTTTCCGGGACCTTGGCCCACGACACGCCGGTATTGAACGCGACGCGCGACAAGAAGACCCGGGTCAGCAAGCTCATGGTCCTGCGCGGCGAGGAGCACGTGGACGTTCCCGAGGCTGGCCCCGGCGATATCGTTGCCGTGGCGAAGTTGAAGGATGTGCATACCGGGGATGTCCTGACCTCGGAGAAGAAGGGGCTCCGTCTTGCAGAGCTTCGCAAGCCCGAGGGCGTGCTCTCCTATGCGGTGGAATCCGAGGACAAGGCCGACGAGGACAAGGTCTTCTCCTCCCTCGCTCGCCTGGCGGAAGAGGATCCGGCGCTGCATATCGGTCGCGAGCCCTCCACGGGTGAGTTCCTGCTCACGGGCATGGGCGAACTTCATATTCGAACCACTGCGGCCAAGCTCAGGCGTATGTTCAACGTGGAGGTGAAGCTCAAGAAGCCCAAGGTCCCCTACCGGGAAACCGTGACCAAGCGCGTGGAAAACGTCGAGGGCAAATTGAAGAAGCAGACGGGCGGGGCTGGCATGTTCGGGGTCTGCTACCTCAACCTCGAGCCCATGCCGCGCTCCGAGGGCTTCGAATTCGTGGACAAGATTGTCGGCGGATCGATCCCTCGCAACCTGATTCCCGCGGTGGAGAAGGGCGTTCTCGAGGCCTGCGTGGCCGGTCCCCTGGCGGGTTATCCGGTTGTGGATGTTCGAGTGGAATGCGTCGACGGAAAATTTCATTCGGTGGATTCCAACGAAATGGCTTTCAAGCTGGCGGGTTCCTTCGGCCTGAAGGCCGCGGTGTTGCAGGCCAAGCCGGTTCTTCTCGAGCCCTATATGACGGTGGAGGTCATCGTTCCAGACGAAAACGTCGGCGACGTCATGGGCGATATCTCGTCACGTCGGGGAATCGTGCAGACCACCGAGGCCCGGGGCCACGCGGCGGTGGTGATCGCGACGGTGCCCATGGCCGAAATGCTCGAGTATGCAACCACCCTGACGAGCATTACCGGTGGCAAGGGCGAATTCCATATGCGCTTCTCGCATTACGACCAGGTGGGCGGAAAGCTGGCCGAGAAGATCATCGAGGAAAGCAAGGACGCTTAGGGATTCGCCTTGGGGACAGCGGGAGAAGAGGCCTGGTCGAGCCTCTCCTGCACTTCTTCCAGGGTGAGGCCCCGGGTTTCAGGGGCATAGCGAAGCACCAGGATCGCGCCGAGGATCGGCCCTACGGCCACGACCGCGATGGCGGTGGGGATATCCCCTTGCAGCGGAATCAGGAGCGCTCCGATCGCCATGGGGGTGAGGACCTCGGTGACTCGGCCGAGAAAATTCGTGGTCCAGCCATAGCCCGTGGCCCGGATTTCCGTGGGGAAGAGTTCGGAGGCGTAGACGTGGGTTGCCGTCATCGCCGCTCCGAAGCAGAAGACCGTCGCGACCATCCAGAAATATTGGCCGAATACGCTGGGGTGGTGGTAAAGCCAGAAGATGGAGATGGCGGCCAAAACGTAGAAGCCGGCGCAGGTTCGTTTGCGCCCGATGGAGTCGATGAGCCAACCGGCAACGAAATGCCCGGCAACCCCGCCGCCATAGCCCCAGAAAACGATGTCTCCCACCTGGCTCGTGGTCAAACCCAGGTCCTCCCGGGCAAAGATCACCCAATAGACCACGGAGGGCGCTGTCACGATATGGGCGCAATTCCATAGCAGAGCCACGATGGCGGTGCGGGAGCGGTAGCGCTCGGTCCAGGGGAGACGGGCATTCTGCCAATGCTCTCGCCAGGTGACCTTTGTGCTCCGATCGGCGTTTCGTTCGCTCTCGCTGGCCTCGAAGCGCCGGGTTTCGCGGACGGTGAAGCGCAGGCCGATCACGAGGATCAAGGGGACGGCGCCGAGGGCGTAGAGCGCGCGCCAGCTTTCGCTGTCGTGCCCGAGCCCCATCAGGTCCTGCCCGTAGACGACGAGTTGGCTTCCGAGTGTATAGAGCCAGCCCCCCTCTTCGCCTTCGCCGATCAGCACATGGGGCTGGACCTTGGCCATCAACATGACGCCCACGGTGGAGAGACTGGTGAGAATCGCAATGGCCCGTCCGCGCAACCGGGCAGGGTATTCCTCGCCGATCATGATCACCGCCAGGGCGTATTCGGCCGTGAGGAAGATCCGGGCGAAGAATTGGGCAACGATGAAGCCCTCCTTGGTGGTCACGAAGGCGGTGAGGCCATTGGCGATGGCGAAGCCGCAGATGGTGATCATCATGATGGATCGCCGGCCAAAGCGGTCGGCGGAGAGCAGGAAGAGAAAGGAGACCATCACCCCCATTCGGGTGAGGCCGGAGACCATTCCCCATTCGTCGCGGCTGATGCCCAGGGTCGCTCTTACGTCCGGGGCGGCGAAACTCAGCATGGCCGAGTCGAAACCATCAAAGAGCGTCGCGCTCGACAGCAGGATGAAAAGGGAAGCGAGGTAGGGCGTGACCTTCTCGGCTTCGAGTTTCGTTCGGGACGCGTCACTCATGGGCGAAAGCCCGTTTTGGGATCACCCGATCAGCCGCCTCTTCTTGCCTGCTTTCCTTCGACCTCGTCACGGCGATCCCAGTTTCCTCCGAGCCTGACGCTTAGCAGGGATGCTCTGCGGGGGATAGGGGGAGATCGATCAGCATTCGGCCGCTAGAGTTGACCCTTTCGAAAAAAGGGGCAGAGAATGGGACCGGCGATCCCCTACTTGCGCGACTATGTCGCGATTCCCTCGGTGAACCCCATGGGCCGATCCGACCTGCCCAAGGAGATCGTGGGCGAGGCGGCCCTGGCCGGTCATCTCGAGTCCCAATTGCGACGGCTTTCCGTGGACGCGCAAAGGGTGGGCGACGCCGAGCGGCCGAGTGTTCTCGCCGAGGTGCGTACGGGAGAGCCTGGTGCGTCGACGATTCTTGTGGCCTCTCATCTCGATACCGTACCCGTAGACGGAATGGAGATTCCGCCCTTCGACCCCGTTGTGGAGGGGGGGAAGCTCTTCGGTCGCGGTGCCTGCGACACCAAGGCCGGGATGGCCGCATTGGTCGCCGCTCTGGAGCGAGTGCTGAGCAGGGGCATCTTGCGGCGCAACTTGATCCTGGTGGGGGAAGCCGACGAGGAATTGGGCAGCATCGGTGTGCGGGATGTGCTCGCCCATCTCGGTGATCGGCGCCCGGATTGGGTGCTCGCGACCGAGCCCACGGATTTGCGCGTGGTTCATCGCCATAAGGGTGTGGTTCATGTTCGCATGGAGGCCCGGGGCGTCGCGTGTCATGCTTCGAACCCCTCGGCGGGGAAGAATGCCATCGTGCTCCTCTCCCGGGCGGCCCTCGCCCTGGATGCCCTGGCGGAGAAGTTGACGGCGCATGCGGACCCCGAATTGGGGCCGGCCACGCTTTCGGTGGGGCTCCTTCACGGGGGGCACGCGCCCAACGTGGTTCCCGATCACGGCTACCTGGTGGCCGACCGCCGCCTGCTCCCCGGCGAGAGCTTGCAGAGCGCCCGGGCCGAATTCGAGCAAGCCCTGGCCGAGGCCGGCGTTTCCGACAGCGTGGAGTTGACGTCGTGCAGCCTGGAAAAACCGACCCTGTCCACGCCGGTTGATCATTCGGCGGTGGTTTGTTGCGCCGCGGCCCTGCGTGCTGGGGGCCAGCCAGGGGAGACGGCCGGGGTGGCCTTCGGGACCGATGCCGGGGTTTTCGAGGCCGCGGGCGTGCCCGGGGTGGTTCTTGGGCCGGGCTCGATCCTGCGGGCCCACACATCCCGGGAGTACGTTGAAATCGACCAGGTCGAGGCCATGACGGACTTCTTCGTCGAACTCCTCTCAACCCCCTGAAGGCGAGAGGGACTCAAGCCCCGTTCTTTGGGCGCCGATGACCCCCCCAGGACGGACCTCCGGGGTTTCCCCCGGAACCGACGGGGGCGGGATGAAGTTGCGTGTTCTGCGCATCAATATGGCTCTTCTTTCGGCCAGCGCGTGGCTGGCTTGCGGTCTCGCCTCGGGACCCGGGGAAGAGTCCGGGCGCAGCCTTTCGGCGCATCCCCGGGCGACGGCTTCGGCGCCCGAGACCCTCCCGGCGACAGGCGATTCGTCCGCGACCTGGGCGCTGGCCTTCGCCCAGGACCGCCGCTCCAGTCCGGGCTCACCGGTGGCGGGCGATTCGTATTGCCGGGCAAGATTCGGCGATCATGCGGGTGCCTTGGATGGCTGCCAGCGCCGCGCCCTTGAATCCTACCGACGCCTCGAGCCGGTTTTTCGCCGGGCCAGTGGCGACGCCATGGCGATGGAATCCAAACGCCTCGAGGGCTGCGTCCGGCGTCACGGCGGTCAATTGGGGGTCGACTGGACCCTGGTTGAGCACTGTTTCCGCTACGGCGTGCGGTAGGGATCGTATCGATGCCCGGGGATGATTTGACAATGCTTTCGGGTCATGTTCATCCCGATTTCGAAACCATGGCCCGGAGTCTGCGCCGACTCCTTCCGCGGCAGGGGTACGGCGGAGCCGCCCTTTGTATCTATCATCGCGGCGAATGCGTGATGGATATGTGGGGAGGCACGCGCGACATTCAGGGGCGGCCGTGGCAAGAAGATACGGTTGCCCTTTCCTGGTCGACCACCAAGGGCATTCTCTCGACCCTTCTTCATATCCTGGTCGACCGCGGACTCGCGGAATACGACGCCCCGGTGGCGCTCTACTGGCCCGAGTTCGGTCAGGCCGAAAAGGCGCAAATTACGCTTCGTCAGGTTCTATGCCATGAAGCGGGCCTCTACCGCATTGGCGACCTGGTCAGCGATGCCCGGGAGATGCTCGATTGGGAGGGAATGGTGGCTGCTGTCGAGCGCGCTCGTCCGGTGCATCGACCTGGGCAGGCGCATGGCTACCATGGGTTGACCTTTGGCTGGATTGTCGGCGAACTCATTCAGCGAATCGCCGGGGCGGACCTCTCTCAGGTCATGCAGCGCGAGCTCGCGGAGCCCCTGGGGCTTGGGGGCCTCCATCTCGGACTTCCAGAGCATGCGCGCGGGCACTGTGCCCAGGTGATCGGCGTCGGCGGATCCGGCTCGACTTCCGCCCTGACACCCGCAGCCCAGCGCGAGGCGGTCCTGGCTCCCTTTCTTCGCCGCAATCGCGGGCCCGCCGCGTCGGGGGGCGATCTTGCTTGTGATATCGGGGAACTCGAGGCCGCATTTCTGCCTTCGGGTTTCGAGCGCCTCGATTGGAATTCCCAGGACCTCTGCCGGGCCCGGATTCCCGCCATCAGCGGCTTCTTCGACGCGCGTTCCCTGGCGCGGACGTATGCCGCCCTGGCCGGAGGAGGCCAGGTCGACGGTGTCCGTCTGCTTTCCGAGCGGACCCTGGGCGAGGCGAGCCGGGTTCAGAGTCGCCGCCCCGGCCGTGTGATTCCGATTCCCATGGATTGGCGGCTGGGCTACCACCGCATTCCCGTGGTTCGGGCCGAGGCGCCTCAGGCCTTCGGCCACCTCGGGATTGGCGGTTCGGGCGCATGGGCCGATCCCCAACGGGAATTGGCCGTGGCCCTGGTTCTCAACAGTGGGCTCGGCACGCCGTTCGGCGATATCCGCATCGTTCGGGTGAGTTCCCAGGCCCTACAGGCGGCGGATCGCCGCCCGAACTCGGTGCGTGTCTCGGCTGCTGGCTGAGTGACCGCGCCGGCGTTTCGCCGGGCTGAAGGTATCTGCGCTTCGCTTCCAGCTACAGGTTTTCCTGTATTGCGGCCCGGGTTTAGGGAACCGGCGAGTGGCTGAGATGGGCCGGCCCAGCGCCGCAGTCGATGCATAATCGACGCATCCGGGCTGGCCCAGGGAGCGGGAGGGCGCTCACGGCCAGCGAGGCGGATTTCGCGGATGGGCACGCGCCTTGCACTGTAATCGCATCATGACGATGACTGCACTTCGGAATGTTTCAAAGGGACTCAGGGCCACCGTCCAGGCTCCCCAAGTCGAAAAGTCGTCCAGTCATCCGAACCCACGGATCTGAGCGTCAGGCGTTGAGCCGAGATCGCTTCTGGCCATTCCCCGGCGGTTCTCAGCGAGCGAGCGGAGAAAGGAGACAGAATTATTGATCAAAAGGAATTTTTCGGTGGCAAGGGAAGCTACAGCTACCTCGTCACGGCATTGGGCGCCCGAGCGGCGCTCCTGATCGACCCCACCCCCGACCTGATGGACGACTACGTGGTCGAGTTGGAGAAACTCGGCCGTGAGTGCACCTATACCCTCGAAACCGGTTCCGTACCCGGGGCACGTTGGGCTGCCCGGGAGATCGCCCGGTATTGGGCGGGCCGCAGCATCGTCCCCTGCGATTTCGTTGAAGACACCCGGTTGCTTCGCGTGGGGCACGGCGATGTGGTGAACCTCGGGGGCATCGAACTCGGTGTCATCGGCCGCCTCGGGCGAACGAATGCAGCGATTTCCTACCAGATCGCCGACCGCGTCTTTGTGGGCGACCGGCGCGTGCACGAAGAGCCCGAATTACTCGCCTTGGGGCCGGATCAGCGGGTCTATCGATCTCGCTGCCCCCAGGGCGAAAATGCCGAGATGCTCGGTCGTTCGCACCATGTCCTGGGTTCCCACGGTCCCAGTTGGGGTGTTTTGGGGAATGACCCTCAGGGGGAAAAGACTGGGGCCGTTCAGGCGGTTTGAGCATCTCATCGGGTACCGTATGGGCCCGCAACCACAGGTGATTACGTGACCAGCACTCAGAGGGTATTCGACACTATGGCGTCGCACGAAGAAACCGAGAGCCTTCTTTCAGCAAGCTCTTTGCCTCAACAGGTACAAGCGCCCGAAGAGGGCCGGCGTTGGAAGGTGCTGGTCGTCGATGATGACGTGATGGTGCGCAAGGTTTCCGCCCGAATGCTGGAGGAGAGCGAGGTTCTCCTGGCGGGTACTGGGTCCGAGGCTGTCAAGGTTTTGGAGGAGCAGGGTGAGGAGCGGGTGGATTGCGTGCTGCTCGATATGAAGATGCCCGGCCTCACCTTCGAGGAATCATTTGAGGGAATTCGCCGGGTTCGCCCGGATCTTCCGGTGGTGGCCTGCAGCGGGAACAGTCGCGAAGCGCTGGAAGAGGACTTCGTGAACGCCCAGAGAACCGGGTTCTTGGGCAAGCCCTTTACCCGCAAGGAACTCAAGGAAGCCCTGGCCCGCCTGATTCCCGCCCCGGCTCCCTGAACCCGCTCCATCAACCCGCTCCCTGAACCCGCTCCCTGAACCCGCTCCCTGAACCCGCTCCCTGAACCCGCTCCATCAACCCGCTCCATCGCGTCGATCGTATCGGGGAGGAAATTGGCCTGCGGCTGCGAAGCTGCGGTGTCGGCTCATCGCGGCGAGCCCGCTGACCTGATCCGCCCTCGGGCCCTCGGTTTGCTTGCAATCGGGGTTCTTGCTTCGTAATGTCGCGGCTGGCACGTGGCCGCCGAGTCGGAGCGAGGACAAGATTTCGATGAGTTCTGAGAAGCCCCAAGCGGTTCATCGAAAGGATTATTGTCCGCCGGATTACCAGATCGAGCGAGCGGATTTGAGCTTCGATTTGGGGGAGGACGAGACCCGGGTTCGGGCTCGTCTCAAGATACGCCGCCGGGAGGAACTCTCCGGAGATATCCCCCCGCTGGTGCTGGACGGCGAGCAACTCGAGTGTCTCGGCGTGTGGCTGGATGGCGAGGCGTTGCCCGCCCATGGCTACCAGGCGGGGGAGGAAGGGCTTCGCATCGAGGCGCCCCCGGCGCATTTCGAATTGGAAACATGGGTCCGTATCAAGCCCCAGGAGAATACGGCGCTTTCAGGCCTCTACCGAAGTAGTGGCAATTTCTGCACCCAATGCGAGGCCATGGGTTTTCGCCGCATCACGTATTTCCTGGACCGCCCGGACGTCATGGCGGTCTTTACGACGACGATCACGGCGGATAAGTCGACCTGCCCGGTGATGCTCTCCAACGGGAACCGGACTTTGGAGGAGGACCTCGGGGACGGCCGGCACCGGGTGCGCTGGGAGGATCCCTTTCCCAAGCCCAGTTATCTCTTTGCCCTGGTCGCGGGCGATCTGCGTGCCCATCGAGGTTCGTTTACGACCCGGAGCGGCCGGGATGTCGCTTTGGAAATCTGGGTCGAGCCGCAGAATCTCGAAAAATGTGAGCACGCGTTGGGCTCCCTGCAGAGGGCCATGGCCTGGGACGAAGAAGTCTTTGGGCTCGAATACGATCTCGATATCTACATGATCGTCGCCGTCAACGATTTCAATATGGGGGCCATGGAGAATAAGGGCCTCAATGTTTTCAACTCCAAATATGTGCTGGCCCGGCCCGAGACCGCGACGGATGCCGACTATGAGGGCGTCGAACGCGTTATCGGTCACGAATATTTTCATAATTGGACTGGCAATCGCGTGACCTGCCGAGATTGGTTTCAGCTCACCCTCAAAGAAGGCCTCACGGTCTTTCGCGATCAGCAATTCGGGGCCGATATGTCATCCGATGCGGTGACGCGCATCGAGGACGTGAAGGTTCTGCGCTCGGCGCAATTTGCCGAGGATGCGGGGCCCATGGCCCATCCCATCCGGCCCGAGTCCTATATTTCCATGGACAATTTCTATACCTCCACCGTCTACAATAAAGGCGCAGAGGTGATTCGCATGTACCACACCCTACTTGGCGCCGAGGGTTTCAGGCGGGGTATGGATCTCTATTTCGAACGTCACGACGGCGATGCCGTTACCTGTGACGATTTCAGGGACGCGATGGCGACCGCGGGGGGGCGGGACCTCGAGCAATTCGGTCGCTGGTATAGCCAGTCGGGAACGCCCCTGGTGGAGGCCCGGGCAGATTTTGACGCGGATAGCGGGCGCTATTCCCTGACCTTGGAACAGTCCTATCCCGAGGCCTCGGGCGGAGACGAAGACCGGCGCGAGCCTTTGCATATTCCCATCGCCGTGGGCTTGCTCGATGCCGACGGCAAGGATCTTCCCCTGGCGGTGGACGGCGAAGCGATTGCTGCCGAAGACGGAACCCGGATCCTCGAACTCACCGAGGCCCGGCAGACTTTCGACTTGGGCGGGTTCCAGCAGGCGCCGACCCCCTCTCTTCTGCGGGGCTTTTCCGCGCCCGTCCGCTTCCAGATGGAGCGCCCGAGGGAAGAGTTGGCTTTTCTCATGGGCCGAGACTCGGATGCCTTCAGCCGGTGGGATGCCGGGCATCAGCTTGCGCGGGATCTGCTCCTCGAACTCGCGGAAGCGCGCGGCGGCGAACTCGCCCTGGATCCGGTCTATTCCGAAGCCTTCGGTCGCGTATTGACCGATCCCGATCTGGACGGCTCACTCAAGGCCCTGGCATTGACCCTGCCCGATGAAAAGGTTCTCGGGCAGGAGATGGATGTCATCGACCCGGATGCGCTTCATGCGGCCCGGCAGTTCATGCGGGGCGCGTTGGCCGAGGCCCATCACGAGGCCCTGGTGGAGACCTATCGGCAGGGTGCAGCCCGGGGCCCCTATTCGAACGACAAGGAATCCATTCACGCTCGGCGCCTCAAGAATTGTGCGCTTGCGTATTGGATGACCCTGGGAACAGGGGATGCATTGGAGGCGGCAGCCGCTCAATTCGAGCAGGCGGACAACATGACCGACGCCGAGGCCGCGCTGGGTGTATTGACCGATACGGTCTCATCCGAACGGGACGAGGCCCTGGCGACTTTCTATGAGCGCCACGCCGAAGATCCTCTCCTGGTGGACAAGTGGTTCACCCTCCAGGCGCTCTCGCGTCGCCCGGATACCTTCGAGCAAGTGCAGGGCCTCGCCCAGCACCCCGCCTTCAGTCCGAAGAACCCGAACCGGCTGCGGGCCCTCCTGGGCGCCTTCTGCTCGGGGAATCCCTTTCATTTCAACCGGGCGGATGGGGCCGGTTACCGATTCCTCGCCGATTGGGTGATCGAACTCGATCCCATCAACCCCCAAATCGCGGCCCGGATGGTTTCTCTCTTCAACGCCTGGCGTCGCTTCGATTCGGGCCGTCAGAATCTCATGCAGGCGGAACTCCAGCGGATCGAGGGGAAGAAGGGGCTTTCCAAGGACGTGTTCGAAATCGTGACCCGTTCCCTGGCGGAATGAAAATTTGATCGCCCACCGGGCAGTGCAGAGAGAATACGAGGGAGATATGAAGAGCCTCTTCGATTTCACCATGCAGGACATCGAGGGCGAGATGCGGCCTCTTGCGGATTTCAAGTCCAAGGCGCTGCTGGTGGTCAACGTAGCCTCACGCTGCGGTCTCACTCCGCAATACGAAGGTCTGCAGCGCCTCTACGATGAGTTTCGACGTCAGGGTCTCGAGATTCTCGCTTTTCCCTGCAACCAGTTCATGGAGCAGGAGCCGGGAACCCCAGAGGAGATCCGGGACTTCGCGATGATCCAATACGGCGTGACCTTTCCGCTTTTTTCGAAGATCGAAGTCAACGGGGAGGGCCGGGCACCGCTCTACCAATGGCTGCTGGCATCGGAGCCCGCCGTCGAGGGCGGTTCCGACGTGCAGTGGAATTTCGAGAAATTCCTCGTCGACGGGGAAGGGCAGGTGCGCGCGCGCTTCGACCCGCAGGCTGAGCCCTGTTCGGAACAGGTCAAGGCCGCAATTGAGGATCTCGTTTCCGGCTGAGCGGGCGGGCTTCGACGCGGGAGCCACAGCGCGCTACCTATACGCGCCCCGTTGTTGTCTCCCGGATCCCCTCCATGCGTCGGGGCGGGTCGTAGGCGGAGCAAGCAGGAGCAGTCATGAAGGGCCTGAACGCGGGTCAGCCAATTCTCAATGTCAGCCACCTTCGCCGGAAATTCGGCGATCGTGTCATCCTCAAGGATGTGAGCTTCAGCTTGAGTCCCGGCGACCGGGTGGGTGTGCTCGGCGTCAACGGCACCGGCAAATCCTCGCTGATGAAGATCGTGGCCGGGCAGGATCAGGAGTTCGAGGGGCAGGTCATGGTGGCCCAGGGCGCCGCCGTGGGATACGTCCCTCAAGAACCCGTGCTCGACGCCGACAAGTCGGTGCGCGAGAACGTCGAGGCCGCGGTGGCGGAGACCCGGGCCTATATCTCGCGCTACGAAGAGATTCTCAAGCTCTGGGAAGACCCCGAGGTCCTCGAGAGCGAGGAGAAGACCAATGCGCTCCTGGCCGAACAGGGGGAAGTTCAGGAGATCCTCGAGCATCGAGATGCCATGGATCCCTCGCGCCTGGATGCGAAGATCGATCAGGCCATGGAGGCGCTGCGGCTTCCGCCCGGTGATAAGAACGCGGGGGTTCTTTCGGGAGGGGAGAAGCGTCGAGTCTCGCTCTGTACGGTGCTCCTGGCCCAGCCGGATCTCTTGATCCTCGACGAACCCACCAATCATCTCGACGCCGACACCATTACCTGGCTCGAAAACTTTCTCGCCAACTACCCGGGCACCTATATGCTGGTCACCCATGATCGTTATTTCCTCGATCGGGTGGCGACGCGCATGCTCGAACTCAATGCCGGGCGGCTCAGAACCTACGAAGGGAATTACTCGGATTTCCTCGCCGCAAAGGAAAAGCAGGAGGAGATCGAGAGCCGAACCGACGCCAACCTGCTGAAGGCCGTGGCCCGGGAACTCGAGTGGATTCGCTCCACCCCCCAGGCGCGAAGAACCAAGTCGAAGGCCCGCATCGCGGCCTACGAGGAAATGGTGGAGCGCGCAGCAGAGATCGTGCCCGCCGACGAGATGGATCTTCGCATTCCCTTCGGTCCGCGGCTGGGCAGCCAGGTGCTTTCCCTGCGCGGGCTCGGCAAGGGGTACGACGGCAAGCTTCTCTTCGAAAACATCGAATGGGATATGCCCCCGGGTGCCATCGTGGGAATTACGGGCGCCAATGGGCTCGGTAAAACGACCCTGGTCAACCTGATCACCGGACGCGAGAAGCCCGATGCGGGTGAAGTGGAGGTGGGGCACAACACCCATTTCTGTTATGTCGATCAGACCCGCCAATCTCTCAACGACGGCAACACGGTTTATGAGGAAGTGGCCGAGGGGTCCGAGGTCATCGCGTACGGAGACAAGGAACTCTCCATCCGTCATTACCTCGCCCGTTTTCTCTTTACGGGTTCGATTCAGCAGACCCCGGTGGGACGGCTCTCGGGTGGCGAGCGCAACCGGGTGCAGTTGGCCAAGACCCTGCGCCACGCTTCCAACTTCATCATTCTTGACGAACCCACCAATGACCTCGACCTGATGACCCTTCGTGTGCTCGAGGAGGCGCTCCAGGAATATCCAGGCTGCGCCATCGTCATCACCCACGATCGCTACTTCCTGGACCGTGTGGCCACCCATATCATCGGCTTCGAAGGCGATGGACGCGTCGAATTCTGCACTGGGGCGTGGGATTATTACGCCGAGCAGCGGGAGCGGCGCGAGGAGGAGCGCGGTGGTGGGGCCTCGAGATCCTTCGTGCATCGGAAAATCGAGGGCATTCGCTAAGCAATTCAGGGCGCCGCGGCGATGTGTTGATGTCGGCGAGAAAGAGTAATGGACAAGGCGACTTGGGGTCCTTCTTTCATGTCAGGTCGAATCCCGATCAAGCGGCTCGGACACGACTGAGGAGTCGATACCACTCCCCTTGAGAGCGCGGCGGGCAAGCGGGCCTCGCCGACTCGGTCTTTCAGGAGCGGGTTTTGCGCGTGAAGAGAGTCCGGAAAATACTGTGGGTGTTCATCGGGGCCGCCCTATGCCTGGCTGGGGTCCAGGGGGCTGCGGATCAGGCCGTCGCCGATGTCGGGGTCTCGCCTTCTTTGGGTTTGTTGAAGGCTGATGGCTCGCTGCTGCTCTCCGCCGGCGCAGCTTCAGGAATCGAGGGCGCCTCGGGCTTCGATGCCGATTCAGTGGTGAGCGACGATCCCGGACGCTGGGGCGGAGGCGCGCCGGAAGCAGTGCTGAACTTCGATTACGAAGGCCTGCCGGGAAGACTTTCGGATCCTGTCCTGCGGCCTCTCTGGCGGGCGGGTCTCGACCTGGAGCGCCGGGGCCGCCTGCTGGAATCCGCCCGCTATTACGAGGCCATTATTGTCGCCGTTCCCGAGGAGTCGTACACCTATTGGCGCACGGCACGAAACTACTGGCGCATCGGAGAGAATTATCCCGTGGATCTCAAGGAGCAGCGGGGCCGATATTTTGACTTGGCCGAGAGTTGGTCCGGGCGAGGCCTGGAGGTCAACCCGGATTGCGGCGCCTGCATGTTGTGGAAATTCGTTTCCATGGGCCGACAAGCCACCACCCGGGGTCTGCTGACCGCGGTGGGCGACGTCCGGGAAATGGATCAGCTCCTGACTCGGGGGATCCGCCTCGCCCCCAGTCACCGCGACAACGAAGGCAACGCCACCATGGGGAACCTCTACTATGCGAGTTCGGTTTTTTATCGGGTGATCCCCGAATGGTTCTGGCTCAAATGGGTGATCGGGGTTCGGGGTGATCGGGCGAAATCTCTGGACTATGCGCGCCGCGCCGTGGAGTTGGCGCCCCTTCGGATCGACTACCGGGTCGAACTCGGCGCTTCCCTGCTTTGCTCCGGACTCAAGGACAAGAAGAGCCGGCAAATCGCCGAGGGCGAGCGGGTTCTGGCGGTGGCGCGCGAACTCGAAGATTTCCTGAGCACGGACGCCCTGGACAAGGTGCACGCCGAAATCCTGATGCGCTCTCCCGATCAGGCCTGCGGATATTCGCGGGACGGCTTCATCGATATCGACGGCCTGGGAAAGCAGGTACGCGCCGGGAGTTGACCCCGAGTGCCCGGCCCTAGAGAAGTCCGGGGTAGGCGCCCCCATCCACGGGGATCGCCGCACCGTTGATGAAGCGCGCGGCATCCGAGCAAAGGAACGCCGCGACCTTGCCGAAGTCCTCGGCGTCTCCCAGAGTTCGGGTGGGGATGCTGGCCGCCAGAGAATCCAGGGCCCCAGTGTCCAGTGCGCCCAGCCTCGCGGTTCGGTGGAGGCCCGGCTGGATCGAATTCACCGTAATGCCGTCCGGGGCCACCTGGTTGGCCAGGGTTTTGAGAAAGCCGGTGGCGCCCGCCCGGGCGGTATTGGAGAGGATCAAATTATCCAGCGGTTGGCGGACGCTGATCGAGGTGATGGCGAGGATGCGACCCCAGCCCTGGGCCTGCATGGTGGGCAATGCTGCGGTGCACATGGCCACCACCGAGAGCAAGTTCAGGGAAAGGGCCTCGGGATAGGCCGAGAGATCCGTGGAAGCGAAGTTGCCCGGGGGCGGCCCGCCCGCGTTGGTGACCAGGATATCGAGCCCGCCCAAGCCCTCCTGGGCGGCTTCGACGAAAGCCGTTGCGCCTTCCACCGTGGATACGTCCGCCGCCAGGGGCAGGGCGGCCTCGCCCAGGCTTTGCGCCGCGCCCGCCAGGCGCTCGGAATCACGCCCG
Source organism: Myxococcales bacterium (assembly GCA_014240165.1). Lineage (GTDB taxonomy): Bacteria > Myxococcota_A > UBA9160 > UBA9160 > UBA4427 > JAZXM01. Next base: position 92,205 of record JAAZXM010000008.1, read on the forward strand.
CAGATGGCTACGCGCGCGCCGGCTTCCACCAAGGCCCGGGCGGTCCCCAATCCCAGCCCCGCTGATCCGGCGGCCACCGCTGCACGCTTGCCCTTCAGACCCAGGTCCATGATTTTTTCGCCCCTTTCGTCTCTAGGTGGTTGGGTCGGCGCCGAGGAATAGGACGACTGTCTTCCTCGGCGCGGGCCTCGGACGTTGTCAGAAATCCACCTGCGCCCGCATCTGGAAGATGTTGGCGTTGCCATCGGCGAGCTCGACGGCGTTGTCCACATCCGAGTAAATGTAGTTGGCCATGAACCGCAAATTCGAATAGAGGTACCAGTTGAGCCCCACGCTGATGTCCCGAATGTTCCCTGCGTTCTCGCCGGCCTGGTTCAGCACGTTCAGCCGCGAGAACCGCGCGGCGATCTGCCAGGCGCCCCAGCCCTGGCCGAGGGGTTCGAGAATGGTGTTGCGGACGAAGACCCCCTTCTTGCGGTTGTAGTTGCGGTGTTCCCCGGTGAGGAAGTAGCTGGCTTCCACATAGGCGCCCCAGGAGCGGGAAGTACCATCGATGCCGAGGTCCGTCCAGGCGCTGGAGTACTCGGCCTGGAGGGAAAGGGGCCCCGCCACGGCTGCGGCTTCGACATTCAGCAGGTTCGCGCCCTGGCTGTCCAGCGCCCCGCTATCCGCCACCCGCTGGGCAAGGTGCGATTCGGGCCGGGAGCGCCAGCGAAGGTCCTCGCCGCCGCCTACGTCACGGAATTTGTGGCTGTAGCCGAGACCCAGGTGAACGACTTGCTCACCACCCATTTTGTAGAGCGGTGCCGCTGTTCCTCGGGCGGTGAGTTGGTAGGCCGAGGCGTCCGAGAAGCCTTCGGTGTCGCCGAAGTCGTCCTCCATTTTCCGGAAGACGCCGATCGCCCAGGTCATCTTCTTGTCCATGATCACGTCATTGAATTGGATGCCCATACTTCGTCCGGGGCTGAACGTGTCGGCGAGGCTTCGCTCCATGAAGGTGATGAAGCGCAGGCTCATCATTTGCTCGAGGGAGAAGGGTTCCTTGAAACGGCCGACCTTGATATTGCCCACCATGGGGACCTTCTTCAGCGAGATCCAGACGTCCTTGACGGTTCCCGCAGCAAAATCGTAATCCCCCTTCCAGGCGAGGCGGCCAAACGCGGTCCCCCTGGCATAGAGGCGGGCCTGTCGGAACTCCACCCCTGTGCCATTGCCGCCGATGGTCGTCTTGAGGGCATCGTCTTCGGCGATGCCTGCGAAATCCGCCAGGATGCGGCCGCCGAGTTGGGCGGTGTAGTTGCCATCGGTGCTGCTCCACTTGACGCCGTTATTCCAACCCGCCTGCCAGCCGCCATCGTCTGCGTGCGCCCCGGAACCGGGGATGATGAGGAGCAGGCAGAGAGCGAGTAGGCTGATAGGGCGGGAGACCGAGGAGCGAGGGTACGACGGAAGACGATTCATGGGTGTTTCTCCTTGAGGAAATTTGAGCGAGAGCCTGTCACGAATTGGCTTGAGTTGCACGCTTGTCCTGTGAAGAACGGGCCAAGAAATCGCGTTCGTTTCGTGAAGCTGGGACTACGGGGGCACGGATCAGAAATAGAAGTTGCCGAGCAGGAAGCCCGTGGTGGGGGCGTCGCCGAATTCCGAGTATTTCCCCCCCGCCGCGGCCTGGACTCCGAGCGTCCAGTCGAACCATGAACCGGGGCTGTAGACCACCGAGGGGAAGAATACGGCGCTTTCTCCGTCCCAGTCGTAGAGAATCATCGCGTTGAAACGGATCTCCGGGGTGATCTCGTAACCGGCCTGGAGGCCGGTGAGTTGGGAGGAGCGGGTGATGACCTGGCTACCCCCGAAGCGGGTGTAGGAGGTGGCTTCGTAGAAGGGGGGCGCCGCAGTCTGCTCGAAGAAGCCCAGCAGAGGCCCCGCCTGCCCGAAGCCAAAGCCCAGGGCATTGCCGTTGTAGAGGTGCTCGGCCAGCACGTAAATGCCCGTCCCCCAATCGATGTTGTAATCCATGGAGACCACGATCTGCCAGAAATCGGCCAGCCTTGCGGGCCCGGCAGCGCCTACGGGCCAGACATCGCCCGTGGGCACGGTGTAGACGATCTCGGCCCGGCCGGCGGCCTCCCCCACGTTGCCCGAGAGGTCCAGGCCCACGGTTCGCGCGCCCTTGAAGGAGCCGAGGACCACCCCGTAGTCGATGTCCCGGGCCATGCCCTGGAAGCGCATGGCGTAGTCGTTCTGGGACGAGTCGCGGCCGGCGGCGAAGACGAGTTCGAGTTGGGTGAAGTCCGTGAAGAGGAAGCGGGCGTTGATGGCATCGACCCCGGGGCTCTCGTCGGGTTGGATCGCCAGGGGGCGGATGGCGTTGAAACGATCGATGGGGTTCCAGAGCCGCCCCACGCCCCAGGGAATGCGCTGGCGGCCCACCACCGCCTCGAAGTGTTCGGATTCGAAGTTCAGGTAGCCGCGGTAGAGGGAATACGCCCAGGCGACGGTGTCGTTGCCCCTGATTCCCGAGGCATCCGCCCAGGTTCCGGTGCCCAGGTTCTCACCGAGTTGGGCCTCGAAGGTGTCCAGGGTGCCGGCGATCAATTCGTTGTCCACGCTGATGACGGCGGACCAGTGTTCGTTGGCCCGGGCCTCCATGCGGAGCCGCAAGCGGGTGGTGGAGGTGCCGACGCGTTCGAGGCCCACCGCGTCGAAGGCTGGACAGTTGGCGAACGCCTGGGGGCTCAGCACGCAGCCCACGCCGCGGCCCGCTTCAAAGTCGGCTTCGGAGGTGCCGCGACTCACGAAGGCGATCTCCCGCACGTAGCCGCCCAGGTCCACGTAAGCGTCGCCCGAGCGCCAGACCTCGCGCGCGTCGCCGGGGAGGGCCGCCAGGCACGCCATGGCCATACCGAGGCCCAGGCTCCAGCGGGCGTTCGCCCTCAAGCGGTGGCGCCTTCTTCGATGCGGTCGATGCCCCCGTCACGCAGCCAGACCCGCCGGCGAGCGCGCTCGAGCACCAGGGGGTCGTGGCTCGAGAAGAGGAAAGTCGTCCCGCCCTCGCGGTTGAGGCCCACCATCAGGTCGAGAAGCCGGATGGCTGTCTTGGAGTCGAGGTTCGCCGTGGGTTCGTCGGCGAGGATGATCCGCGGCCGGCTCGCCAGGGCCCGGGCCACCGCCACCCGCTGCTGCTGGCCGCCGCTCAGGTTGGAAATCTGCCGCTTGGCAAACGGCAGCATCTTCACCTTGTCGAGACAGTCTCGGGCGATCTCGCGATCAGCCTTCTTTGGACGCTTGAACCAGCCGACATGGCCGTA
>JAAZXM010000090.1 GCA_014240165.1 Myxococcales bacterium
ACATACAGGTCGAGCAGGTGGGAAACCAGGTCTTAGTGATCCGGTGGCTCCGCATGGAAGGGCCATCGCTCATCGGATAAAAGGTACGCCGGGGATAACAGGCTTATCTCCCCCAAGAGTTCACATCGACGGGGAGGTTTGGCACCTCGATGTCGGCTCGTCACATCCTGGGGGTGAAGCAGCTCCCAAGGGTTCGGCTGTTCGCCGATTAAAGTGGCACGCGAGCTGGGTTTAGAACGTCGTGAGACAGTTCGGTCCCTATCCGCCGTGGGCGGAGGAGATTTGAGGAGATCTGTCCCTAGTACGAGAGGACCGGGATGGACGAACCAATGGTGTTTCGGTTGTCGCGCCAGCGGCATTGCCGGGTAGCTAAGTTCGGATGGGATAACCGCTGAAAGCATCTAAGTGGGAAGCCCACTTCAAGACGAGATCTCCCCTGTCGTAAGACACTGAAGGGCACTTCGAGACTAGGAGTTTGATAGGCCGGAGGTGGAAGCGCAGCAATGCGTGGAGCTGACCGGTACTAATCGCCCGTGAGGCTTGACCACTCCTCACAGTTTTCTGCAGAGTCGCTCACTCTGGCTCAAAAAAGTATTGAATTGTCAGGACCGTCGGCGCGAAAGCGATCGTCGGGCAAAATTGAAAACACAACCTCTATCTCTCGTCCAAGGTTTCGACGGACGAGAAAAAGGTTTTCCCACTGTCCTTGGAGTGGGGGCCACACCCGTTCCCATTTCGAACACGGAAGTTAAGCCCCACATCGGCGATGGTACTGCGGATTTCTTTCGTGGGAGAGTAGCACGACGGTGGGACTTGATTGAGCGGCATCGAGCGAGAGCTCGGTGCCGCTTTTTCTTTTGGGGCCTTCGTTTGTCTTCGCCGGGCAAAACTTCGGCACGTACGCTTCGTGCACCCCCTGGCGTCGCCGGATTTTCGAGAGGCTCCGGCTATTGAACGAGTTGGGCGAGGCGTTCGATCTCCTCGATTCCGGCACTTGCGGGGGAGAAGATCAACTCCTCGCAGCCCAGGGCGCCAATTTTTTCGATGGATTCGGCGACTGCCCCTGGGTCGCTTCGCTTCATTGTCTTTGCCACGGCGCGGGCTGCATCTTCGCCGAAGACTGCCAGGTATTGGTGCACGTAGTCATGCAATCTCTGGGGCCCGTCGTCTGCCAACGAGTACCAGAAGCCTGCGATTCGCCGGGGCGGGGCATCGCGGCCCGCTTCTTCCCAGGCCTGGTCAGCCAGGGCAAACATCTGCTGAACCTCGCTGGCCTCTCCGCTCATGGAGAAAACGTAGACGCCGTCGGCCCAGGCCGCGGCTCGGCGCATGGCCTTGGGCCCCATGACGCCGGCGATGATGGGCGGCCCCCCAGCCTGTACGGGCCGGGGCCCAATCTCGTCGGCGCCTTCTATGGCCGGCTTTCCCTGCCAGGTTTCGCGCATGCGGGTCACGGCATCGTCCATGCGCTGATGACGCTTGGCGAATGAGGCGCCCACGGATTGGTAATCAACCTCGCGGCCACCGACCCCGACGCATAGGGTGACCCGGCCCGCCGAAAGCACATCGAGGGTCGCGATTTCCTTGGCGGCCCAGACCGCGGAATGCATCGGGAGCACGTAGAGGCTGGGCATGATGCGAACGCGCTCGGTCAGCGCCGCCGCCGCCGCGAGAAGCGTACGCATTTCCAGGGTGTAGCCGGTGATGCGCTCGCCGCACGAGAGGCTCGAAAAGGGGCCTGTATCCGCGGCATGGCACCACGCGAGGATCTCTTCGCGGCCGTAGTCGCGCTCCATGTAGGGCAGGCAAATACCGAAGTCCATTGAGAGTCTCCAGGCTCGGTCGCGTTCCGGCGCAACCTGATTTTGCGTTCTCGGGGGATTCGCGCCGCGGTCAGGGCTACTTCGCGTAGCGGGCTTTCCAGATCACACCCGCATAATCGTCGGAGATGTAGATGGCTCCATCGGGTCCCTGGGCGATATCTGCGGGTCTTCCGCCGACCTCTTCGTCGTTTAGGAAACCGGTCAGGAAATCGCGCTCACTGATCTCTCCATTTTCTTCCCAGTGGAGAGAAACAACCTTATACCCATCCTTCTTGGTTCGGTTCCAGGATCCGTGCAGGGCCACGATCGCGGCGCCCTGCATGGAATCGGGCAGGGCTTCGCCGGCAACGAAGGTTATGCCCAGAGGCGCATTGTGTGCGCGGAAGGGGTGGGCGGGTGGGATGGAGGAAGCGATGCGTTCTTCTTGGCCTTCGCCGAAATCCGGGTCGGGTATGCGGTCTCCGTTCGCAACGGGAAAGCCGTAAAACCCGCCGAGCACCACATGGTTGAGCTCGCAGGGGGGGAAATTGTCCCCCAGCAGGTCTCGCCCGTTATCGGTGGCAAAGAGCTTGCCCGTGGAGGGCTGCCAATCGAAGCCCACCGAGTTTCGGAGCCCGCTCGCGAAGGTTTCCTCCCCCGTTCCATCGGGGCGGAAGCGCAAAAGAGCCGCCCGCCGCATGGGCTCATCTTCCAGGCAGACGTTGCAACTGGAGCCCACGTTGACGTAGAGCAGGCCGTCCGGGCCGAAGCGAAGGTTTCGGGTCCAATGATTTCCTCCCGCCGGAAGGTTCGAAACGATGTGCTCGAGGGAGCCGGATACCCGGGCGCCGCTGGTCGCGCCGGGGGATGGCCTGGTTCCCGCTTCGAAGGGAATGCGCGCGATGCCCCCGGTCTCACCCACGTAGAGAAAATCGTCGCGCAATTCGACTCCGTAGGGGTGGTTCAGGTCCTCGAGCAGGACGCGTTGGCCGTCGGATCGGCCGTCCCCGTCTGCGTCGGCCTCGAGCAAAAGGATGCTGTTCTGGACCGGTGAACTGACCAGCAGGTCTCCCGCCGGCGTGAATCGCAACACCCGGGCTCCGCGCACATTCTCGGCCCAGATCGAGAGCTCGAAGCCCTCGGGCACCGCCATTTGCTGATCAATGACCTCGGCGTCGGGCGTATCGACGCTCGCGCCCCAAAGCATCTGGCCGATGGGTGCATTGACCGCGAAGCGCTCCGGGAGCAGCCAGGTGCACGATCCGACCCCCAGCGCGAGGATGGCCAGGAGAATCAGCGAAATACGCCACATGGGTAAAACCTCCGACGCCGCACGCTACCTTGGACGGGCGGGAGAAGTCAGGCCCGAGGCCAAAATCGGTCGAAATGTCGGGGGGATGCCCCTTTTCCCTGTGGGGGTATTGACTTGGTGCACGGGGTGTTCGATACCTTGGCTCCGCTCACGCACCGGAGGAAAAATGCAGAAAATTCGCCGAGGAGACCTCGTGGAGGTCGTGGCCGGTGCAGACCGTGGCAAGCAGGGGCGCGTTCTCGCAGTGGACGCCGAGAGCGGCCGCGTACGCGTAGAAAAAGTGCGCGTTCAGAAACGTCACTTGAAGCCGGGTCGCGCGGGCGCGCAACAGGGTGGTATTGTCGAGGACGAGGGCTTTATCGCTCTCTCAAACGTGATGATCGTCAACCCTGCGGACAACAAGCCGAGCCGCGTTCGGGTCGAGGAGCGTGGTGACGAGCGGGTCAGAGTATTTTCGCGGGGAGGCGAATCTGTCCCCGAACCGGCGGGCAACTGAATTCAGTTATTCCAAGCGCCCCGCCCTTACACAAGAGACACAAGAGACACAAGAGGGCTGGCTGGCGCTTATAATCGGCGTTGCAGCCGAGTGGTGAGGATCGATGGCGAAAGGCAAACGAGAAAAAATCAAGCTCGAGTCGACGGCGGGTACCGGCCACTACTACACGACGTCGAAGAACCGGACGAATACGCCGAACAAGCTCGAGTTCAAGAAATACGACCCCGTGGTGCGAAAGCATGTCGTCTATAAAGAGACCAAGCTGAAATAGCGGGGTTTTTCGAGGCTCAATAGGGGCTTGGTCCATCCAAGCTTCGGAATAGGCTCCAAGAACGAAAATGAAGGAGAGTGCATGACCTGGGTGATCACAAGTCTGTGCCAAGACAAAGAAGATATGGCTTGCGTTGAGGTCTGCCCGGTGGATTGCATCGTCAAACTCTCGGAGCCCGATCCGAAGTGGCCCGCCCAGCTCTATATCGACCCTGAAGAGTGCATCAGCTGTGGCGTTTGCGAGCCGGAATGCCCCTGGGAGGCGATCTACGAGGACGAGCAGGTCCCCGAGATCTTCCAGGCCGACATCGCAAAGAACGCCGAAATTCTCGAGTGCCGAGATGATTTCGAGGTGCCCGAGAAGGGCGAGGCCGATACGCCCTCTCCGGCAGACGTCGAGGCCAATAAGGCCAAGTGGGGCTTTACGGGCTAGGACCGCCCAGCCTCGTCGAAGGCTTCTGCCATGGCGTCGACCGGTGGCTCCAGGCCGGTCCAGAGCCGGAATTGCTCCGCCGCCTGGTGGACCAGCATCCACTTGCCGCCCAGGGGACGCGCGCCGCGCGTGGCCGCGTCCTGAAGCAGGCGCGTCTGCTCGGGTTCGTAGACCGCGTCCATCACCACGGCGTTACCGGGGATCGTCTCGGCGCCCACCGGTGACGCCTCGGTGCCCATGCCAACGCTCGTGGTGTTGATGATGATTTCGGGTGCCAGTTCTGCGAGCCGGGAGAGCGGGCCGAACTCCGCTGCCCCCAGATCTTCTGCCAACTGCTGGGCCCGAGCCTCGCTGCGATTCAGCACCGCGACATGGGCGCCGGCCTGGACCAGGCCGTAGACCACGGCGCGCGCCGCCCCGCCGGCGCCGAGAACGACAGCGCGTCGCCCCTTGGGATCGGTCTCCCGGGCCAGGGCGCGAAGGGCGCCCACCCAATCCGTATTGGCACCCTCAAGACCATTCTCTCCCAGGGTGACGGTGTTGACCGCGCCAATGGCCCGGGCGGTCTCATCGACCCGGTCGAGGTGGCCCATGACCGCTGTTTTGTGCGGGAGGGAGACGGCCAATTGGCGTAGGCCGAGGCCCCGCATCCCCCGGATGGCGTCTCCCAGCTGCTCCGGCGGCACGTCAAAGGCGTGATAGTGGGCGTCCAGGCCGCTGGCCTGGAAGGCCGCGTTGTGCATGGCGGGCGATCGGGTATGCCCCGCCGGGTGGAGTACGATTCCACAGACCATCGTTTTCGCGCTCATGGTTGTCTCCAGCCCACCGCCTCAAAAGGCGCCGTGAGAGGTCTATCCCATTCGCCCAGATGCGGCCAGAGAGGGCTCGCCCGCCTGCCTGCGTGCTAGGATGGGCCCATGACGAACTCAGAACAAGCGCGTGTCGCGATCCTGATGGGGAGCGCGAACGATTGGGAATCGATGAAGCCCGCTGCCGACGCCCTGGAGAAGTTGGGTGTGGCGAGCGACGTTCGCGTGATCTCGGCCCATCGGACGCCCCAGCGCCACCACGACTTCGTGGTGGGTGCCGCCGATGCCGGCATCGAACTCTTTATCTGTGGAGCGGGTTTCGCCGCTCATCTGGCCGGGGTCACCGCTGCCCTCACGCCGTTGCCCGTCCTCGGGGTTCCCCTCGATAGTTCGGCGCTCGACGGTGTTGATGCGTTGCTGGCAACGGTTCAGATGCCGGGGGGTATCCCCGTGGCGACATTCGGAATCGGCAAGGCGGGTGCCAAGAACGCGGGCCTCTTCGCCGGGGCGATTCTCGCGCGCTCGGATGCCTCGGTGCGCAAGGCACTCGAGGAATACCGCGAGGCCCAGACAGCGGCCGTGCCGGAAAGGCCCTTCTAGGGCGCTCGGCTGGGCTGGAGCGAGGTTGCTCAGCTTTCCCCGACCCGGGCGAGGGCGGCTTTCAAATCATCCCAGACCGCTCTGCGGTTCGCCTCGGTGTACTGCCGCAAGACGAACGCGGGATGCAGCGTGGGCATGAGGGGGATGCCGCGATATTCGCGCCAGGTGCCGCGTTCCCGGGTGATCGCCACGTTTCGGCCGAGTAGGAGACTCGCGGCGGGCTTTCCCAGGCTGATGATGACCTTGGGAGAGACGGCTGCGATCTGGCCGTCGAGGAAGGCGCTGCACGCAGCCACTTCATCGGGCAGGGGATCGCGATTGCCGGGGGGCCGGCATTTGACGACGTTGCAGATATAGACGTCCTGGCGGGAGATGCCCAGCCCCTTTTCGATCATCTGGGTGAGCAGCTCGCCCGCTTTTCCGACGAAGGGCAACCCGCGTAGATCCTCCTGCTCTCCCGGACCCTCGCCCACGAAGAGCAGGTCGGCATCGGGGTTTCCGTCCCCGAAAACGATCTGGGTTCTTCCCTCGCATAGGCCACAACGCTGGCAATCGCCGAGGACTTCTCGAACTGTCTCAAGGGAGGGCGTCGGCCCCCAATCGCCTGGGGCGTCCGGCTGAACAAGGCTTGGGGCCTCCGGGGCTCCGCGGACGGGCTCGGACGGCTGGAGTGACTGGGTTGACTGGGTCGACTGGGATGAATCGGGCTGCGGCGCCTCGATCGCGGCTGCGGGTGCGGGCCGAGCTTCGATGACGGGCTCGGGCTTCGCTGGCGGAGCCAAACCCGAGGGCTCGAAGGAGTGGACGCCCTCCTCGAGGAGTTCTTCCACCACCACTTTTGCGCTGGATACCAGATCAGCGAAGTCGGCAAGGTCATGGCTCATGGGGAGCGCCTCCTCAGGGCGATTCTCCGAGCATCCGCAGTGCGTCTTTCACCCACGCGAGTTCCTGGCCGGCTTCGGCGTGTCCACGGTGAAAATGCGGCCCCCCGGCGGACTCGCCCAAGGGCTTGCTGGTTCCCGCCTCGGTGGTTCCATGCCTTTGCCGGTCGATGTGTTCCTGGACGGCGAAATTGAAATCCGAGTCGTTGGCTTCGTCGTGGCAGGATCCGCAGATCTGAAGGATCACGCAGGAATCGCATTTATCACCGAGGCTGACGATGCTGCCGAGCTTGGTGCTGCCCTCGGCCACATGGTCGCCGCCGGGGCCGTGGCATGACTCACAACCCACACGGGCGAGATCGATCTGGCTGTTGGCGTCGGCTGCCTCGGGGAACCCGCCCTGACGCCCGTAGGCCGTTGTATGGCAGGCCAGGCACTCGGCATCGTCCGTTTTATTCTTTGTGGCGAGGGATGTCAGCGAGTGGGCGTGAGGGCTCGCGCCCCAGGTGGCGAATTCGGCCTCGTGGCAGCTCTGGCAGGCATCCGAGCCGACATAAGCGGCGTTGGTGGGGAGGAGTTCGCGTTGGAGACCGCGCCCATCGAAACGCTCGGCCCGGGCTTCCGGCGAGAGCGCCGCGATGGAAGCGTGGGAGACATTGGGCAGGAAGGTCGCGAAGTCGAAGCCCAAGGAGTGCTTCTGGTCGTGACAGCCAACGCAGGCACCGGCGTATCCGCCCTCGCTGAGGTAATTCGGTGAAAGGTGCGGGCCTCCGCGGCCGTGGCAGGTTTCACAGCCCACCCCTTCGAAGTGGGGCTTCGGCGATTCGAGGGAAAACCCGCCGGTCTGATCAAAGCCGACGACGTGGCAGGAAACGCATTCGCCATCGCGTTCCTCGCCGTGGGTGACAAGGGTGTCGTACGCGGTGGCGTGCTGGGTCAATTCCCAAGCGGCGTTCTGGGTTTCATGGCATACGGCACAGACGTCGTTGCCCGTATACCCCTTCTTGCTCAGGAGCATCGGAATTCGCTCGCCAGCGATGCGCGCGAGGTACATGCGCATCAGGGAGGGATCTCGATCTTCGCGCCAGCCCTGGCTCCGGTAGATGATGCGGCCTTCGGCGTCGATCATGCTGATATCGGGAACGCCCCCGTGCAGCCCGTAGCGCTGGCCGATTTCCTGACCCGGGTCCACGAGCGGATCGAAGAAGTCGAGCCCCTCGCTGGCGAGGGCGCTGCGGATCGCGCTTGGCCTGTTTTGAAGCGAGATGGCTACAAGGGCCGGCCGGGTCGCTTCGGGCATCTTGGCCAACTGGTCTCGGAAGAATTCCAAGGCGTGATGGCAGTGGCCGCAGGTATGGAGGAAGAACATGAGGACCGTGGGCTTGCCCGCCATTTCGCTGAAATCAAAGGGCTTGCCCCCGATGGATCGGGTCGTGAAGGTGGGGGCCTGGGGATAGCTGAGGAGCGGGCCGGCCTCGGCGACTTCGCTGGAGATGCGCAGGGAATCTCGCAATTTACCGGCGATGACCTCTGAGGCGTTTTCCTGCTCTGTGTCGAAGCCCGGGAGGGCGAAATTCATATAGCCCTCGGCGTCTGCACCCAGGATGACCAGGGGCGCTGGAATGCGCAGCAGGGAACTGATGTTCGCATTGGAATCATCGATGACGGGGAAATCGAAGCCGTGCGTCTGGGCAAATTTGCGAACCTTGGATGTCGAACTGCCTATGCCGATGCCCACGACTTGGAAATTGTGACGCTTTCGCTGCTTGGCCACCGCGGCAACGGCGTTTCCCACCGAATCGGCTCCCTGGTTTTCTGGGTTGAAGAAGAAGAGCACCACGCGTCGGCCGATCAGGGACGACATGGTGAGACGCGTGCCCGAAAGCGTCCGCCCGGAGAAGCCGGGGAGGGGGCGCTCACCGGGAGCGCGAGGGGCGCTCTTTGTGCTCTTCTGATTGCTCCCCGCGATCAGTTCGGCATCGGGTGCCGGGCTCCCGGGCGCGGCCGTGGGTGTGGCTGCGGGTGTGGCTGTGGCTGCGGGTGTGGCTGCGGGTGTGGGCGTTCCCTGGACGGACGAGGCGGTCCCGGGGGCCTGGGCCTCGGGGGTCGACGACGCGGGTGGCTCACAGCCGGTCGAGGCGATCATGAAGGCGAAAAGAAGGCCCTGGGCGAGGAAAAACGGCTTGTGGCGTGCGGACATATCGGAGGAGGGTACGGGGGGATTCGCGGGTGGGCAACCACGATCCCGTGCGTCCCGGACTCTGAATGAGCCGCGACCACCCTCACTGAAGTCCCACCCAGAGGGTAGAATCCATGGGATGGAACCCCGAGCAAGCGCTCCTTGGAGCGGTGGTTTCGTATCGCTCCTTCGTGGTCGAGCCGCACTCGTCATCGCCCAGACTTGGGTCATCGCGATGGCAGGATCGGGGGTAGCTCGGTCCGCCGTGACCTTTGAGTGCGAACTCGGGGTGCCGGCGGCCACCATGGTGCTCTTCGATGGGCACGACCATCTCCGCGTTCCCAGCACGGCTGAAGCGGAGATCAGCCTCGCTATTTTGGCGGGGGAGGGCGTCTCCGCCGGGATGTTGGCCCTGGGCACCCCCGAGAGCGGCGACCTTGCGATCAGTCTTGATCTGCAGGGGGCGAGTTCTCATGCCGTGTTCGCGTTCGTCAATCCCCCTGCAGTGATCGATGGAAGCGGGGCGAAGGTCTTCGATGCGACGACGCTGATCTACGTCCAGAGCCAACTCGCTGCCGGCGCCCGGGGGATCGGAGAGATTTCCCTGAGGCATAGCGGGCCTCCCGCCCTGGGCGCCGACATCGCGGCGGACGCTCCGGGTGCCATGGCGCTCTACGCCGAGGCCGGGGCTCGGGGGGTTCCGGTCACGATTCACTTCGAGACTCGGGATAAGAGCGCGCCGG
>JAAZXM010000091.1 GCA_014240165.1 Myxococcales bacterium
CTTTCCCGTCAGCGCCAATTCGAAATTCTCGAAAACCGTATGATGCTCGAATACCGTGGGCTTCTGAAATTTTCGACCGATCCCGGCAGCGACAATCTCGTTCTCGGTCATCTCGCCGAGGTCGATGCTGGTCCCGAAGAAAACCGTGCCCTCATCGGGTTGCGTCTTGCCGGTGATGATATCCATCAGCGTGGTCTTGCCCGCGCCATTGGGCCCGATGATGCAGCGCAGTTCTCCGTCATCGAGGGAAAGCGTGAGATCGTCCAGCGCCTTGAAGCCGTCGAACGAAACGGTCACGCCTTCGACGTAGAGAATCGCCCCATGACTCGTATCGAGCACACCCCGCTTCTGGGGCCGGGCTCCGGAGATGCGGCCGCGAATGCTCATGGGCGCGGTCCCTCCACTGGGGAGCCTTCACTGCGGGTGGCATCCTCCTCTTCTTTTCCCTTGGACCGACGGAGCCCCGGGAGGCGCAACCCCACCACACCCCGGGGCAGCCAGAGCGTCACCGCGATGAAAGTCGCCCCGAGCACGTAGAGCCAGAGTTCGGGGGCGGCCACGGTGAAATAGCTCTTCATGGCATTCACCAACCCGGCGCCCACCATGGCCCCGCCCAAGGTGGCGCGCCCGCCCACGGCTACCCAGATCGCCATCTCGATGGAGTTGGCCGGCTGCATCTCGCTGGGGTTGATGATCCCCACCTGGGGAACGTAGAGCGCACCCGCCAGGCCGCAGATGGCCGCAGAGAGGGTCCAGACGAAGAGCTTGTATTGCAGGGTGTCGTAACCGGTGAAGAGCACCTTGCCCTCGGAATCGCGGATCGCGGCCAGCAGGCGGCCGAGTTTGGAGCGAACGATGAAGCGGCAAAGGAGGTAGACCCCGGTGAGCGCCACCACCGAGGCGATGTAGAGCGACACCCGGGTTGTCTGCAGGTTGATGGGAAAATCCAGGATCCGCTTGAAATCCGTCAGCCCGTTATTCCCGCCGAAACCCGTATCGTTCAGGAAGAAGAGCAGCATGAAGGCGAAGGTCATGGCCTGGGTAATGATCGAGAAATAAACGCCCGTGATGCGCGAGCGAAACGCGAGCCAGCCGAATACGTAGGCGAGAGCCGCGGGAACGAGGATCGCCATTGCGGCCGCGAAGGCAAAATGATCGAAGCCCCACCAATACCAGGGCAATTCCTTCCAATCGAGAAAGACCATGAAATCGGGCAGATGGCTCGAGTAGACGCCTTCCTGGCCAATGGACCGCATCAGGTACATCCCCATCGCGTACCCGCCCAGGGCAAAGAAGGTTCCGTGCCCCAGGCTCAGAATCCCGGTAAAGCCCCAGATCAGGTCGATGGCCAGGGCCACCATGGCGTAGCAGAGATATTTGCCCAGGAGGGGCACCAGGTAGTCGGGCACGTGGAAGGGCGAGGTTTCGTCCACCGCCAGGTTGAGCACGGGGATCAGCAGCGCGGCCACGCCCACCAGGGCGAAGAACACCGCCCATTGAGGACGCGAGTGCAGCGGAAGACGACCACCGGTATGGGTCAAGGCTCAGCTTTCCGCCGCGCGGCCCTGGAGGGCGAAGATGCCCTGGGGACGACGCTGAATGAAGAGAACAATGAAGAGGAGGACGAGGATCTTTCCGAAGACCGCCCCCGTCAGCGGCTCCAAGAGTTTGTTGACGACGCCGATGCCCAGGGCCGCGGTCACGGTCCCGGCGAGTTTCCCCACGCCGCCCAGCACAACCACCAGGAAGGAATCCACGATATAGGCTTGGCCCATCTCGGGACCCACGTTCCCAATCTGAGAGAGCGCGACGCCCCCGAGGCCCGCGATGGCCGAGCCCAGACCGAAAGTCCACATATCCACCCGCCCGGTGGCGATCCCCATGCACGCCGCCATCTCGCGATTCTGGGTCACCGCCCGTACCTGGAGCCCGAGCGGCGTTCGCTGGAGCAAAAGCCAGACCGCCGCCACCGTGGCACTGGCGAAGAGCACGATGGCCACCCGGCTCCAGGGCAGAACCACCCCTTCCAGGATCTCGAAGCCCCCCGAAAGCCAATCCGGATTGGCCACTTCGACATTCTGTGCACCAAAGATCAGGCGCACGGTTTGGATCAGCAGCAGGCTGATCCCCCAGGTCGCCAAGAGGGTTTCGAGCGGTCGGCCGTAGAGGTGACGAATGATGCCCCGCTCGAGCCCCATGCCCACCAGGCCGCAAACCGCGAAAGCGCAGGGGACCGCCGCCAACATATAGGCCTCGATCCAGCCCGGCATATATTGGAGAAAGAGAATCTGCACCGAGTAGGTGGTATAGGCGCCCAGCATCAGCATTTCGCCGTGAGCCATGTTGATCACCTTCATCAAACCGAAGGTGATGCCCAGGCCCAGGGCCACCAATAAGAGCACGCTGGCCAGGCTGAGCCCGTAGATGAGATTGCCCGCCATATCGATCAGGTCGGTGCGCATTTCGATCCGCGCCAGCGCGGATTCGATCGCCTTGCGAAGCGCCGGATCCGCCTCGCTTCCCTCCTCTGAATCGATCTGCTCGAGCAGGGTGCTGAGTATCGACGCGGCCACGCGCCCCCCCGACTCGCCCAACAATTCAACAGCGGCCAGTTGCCGCTGGGAATCTCCCGACTGAATATCCGCCCGGGCCAGGGCGAGGGCGAGCAATTCGCGAATCTGGGGATCCTTCTCGCGCTCGGCCGCCGCGCGCACGTCCGGCAACATCCGCTCGCTCAAACGATCGGGCAATGCTTCTGCGGCCGATCGTCGGACATCCGCATCGGGCGAATCCAATTGAAGGTGCGCGATGGCTGGCCCCAATACTCGGCGCACCGCGTTGTTGATCCGCGGCTTGCGGAGCGAATCCGGGGGCGAGGCGACGACTTCGCCGCCCGGAATGCGAAGCAACTCGCCGCTGTCTTCCACCACTTCGTAGAGCCGACCTTCGGCGTCGACCCGCAGGCGTTTTTCCAGCAGGGCGGTCAGCGCGGGCAGCGCGCGCGGATCCTCGAGGTGAGCCAATTGCTGAATGCTGCTCTTGATCTGCTTTCGGCTCTTCGAGCCCAGACCCGCCAGGGCATCCTCGAATTCCCCAGCGACGCCCTGGGCAGGGAGGATGAAGAGAATGCCGAGGACGACGAAGAACCGGCGCGCCAGTCCTCCGAGCGATGAGCTGAGAATCGTACGCATCGCTCCCAATTTCAAAATCGAATCCAGGCTCAAATTTCAGAGACCAGCCCCGGCGGCAGGCTCCAAGTGATCAACTCGCTTCGGAATGCTGCACCTCCCGCCGCCGCGGCGCAACGCGACGGCGGGAGGAAAGAGCAAAACCTGACTCGCCTTATTGCGCCGAAACTCCAGGCAAAGTCTGGAATTTCGCCTCGGTGCAGTTCCCGCAAACCCAGGGGTAGGTCCAATCGGCGATCTTGCTCGCGCTATCCGGAATATGGGGGCTCCAGGCCTCCGCCCGGATCGGGCCATCGGTCTGCCAGACGATGTCGAATTGGCCATCCTCGGTGATTTCGCCGATTACCACCGGCTTGTGGAGGTGGTGGTTCTTGGCGTCCATGGTGATCTTGTAGCCCGACGGAGACTCTACGGTCTGGCCGCCCATCGCCTGGCGCACGGCGTCCACGTTGGTGGTGCCCGCCTGCTCGACGGCCTGCACCCACATATCGAAGCCGATCACGTGGGCCTCCATGGGATCGTTGGTCACCCGGTCCTCATCACCGGTGAATTTCTTCCACTGCTTGATGAAGGCCGCGTTGGTGGGGTTCTCGATCGACTGGAAATAGTTCCAGGCGGCGAGGTGACCCACCAGGGGTTCGGCGTCCATGCCGCGGAGTTCTTCTTCACCGACAGAGAAGGCCACCACCGGAATATCCTCGGCCTTGATTCCCTGTGCGGCGAGCTCCTTGTAGAAGGGCACGTTCGAATCGCCATTGATCGTGGAGACCACCGCCGTGGGGCTGCCCGCGGCGAATTTCTTGATATTGGCCACGATGGTCTGGTAATCGCTATGCCCGAAGGGGGTGTACTCCTCCATGATGTCGGAGTCCTTCACGCCCTGCTCCTCGAGGAAGTAGCGAAGGATCTTGTTGGTCGTGCGGGGATAAACGTAATCCGTCCCCAACAGCACCCATTTCTTGGCTCCTCCCCCGTCCTCGCTCATCAGGTACTCCACGGCGGGAATCGCCTGCTGGTTCGGGGCCGCGCCGGTGTAGAAGACGTTGTAGGAGGATTCCTCGCCCTCGTATTGCACGGGGTAGAAGAGCAGGCCATTCAATTCCTCGAAGACCGGAAGCACGGATTTGCGGGACACCGATGTCCAGCAGCCGAAAACCACGTCCACATCGTGGACCGCGATCAATTCCCGGGCCTTCTCGGCGAAGAGCGGCCAGTTGGAGGCCGGGTCCACCACCACCGCTTCGAGCTTCTTGCCGAGCACGCCGCCCTTGGCGTTCTGCTCTTCGATGAGCATCAGGACCACGTCCTTGAGCGAGGTCTCGCTGATCGCCATGGTGCCCGAGAGCGAGTGAAGGACGCCAACCTTGATGGTGTCGTCATCCTTGGCCGAAGCGGCCGGTCCGGCGACGAGCAACGCCGAAAAGATGCCGAGCATCCCTAAGGCGAGTCGCAAATTCTTGAAATTTTTCATGCGCATGATTCGTACTCCTTTTGCTTGGCTTCAAGCGATTTTCGTTCGGGCCGCCCACTCGCAGCGGACGGCCCGAACGCCTTGCCGAAAATCTCGGTCCTGCCTAGTACTGGAACTGCATGCCGAGAATGATTTCCTGCTGGTCGGTATCGAGCACCTTGCCGTAGTTGAGACTCAGGTAGGCGTTGTGGCCATCCAGGATCCAATTGAGCGCGGCATCGATGCGGTCGCCCGTGACGTCCGTAATGTCGTTGCGATACTGCTCGTAGCGAACCGTCGCCTGGGGGTTGCCCTTGAAGGGGCCCACGCCCACCTTGCCGGGCAGCATGAAGCCGCCGAGGGTGAAAAACCCGAGTCCGTCCGAGGCGCCAGCGCCGGCGCCGCCGTCATTCGAATACCCGTAGACCGCGCCGTCGAGGGTCACGGTACCCACCGAATCGCCCAGGTTCTTCTCGAAGAGGATGTCGACGTTCCAGCCGCTGAAGGTTCCTGTCGTGGCGGCCACTTCAGGCGACCCGGCAACCGGGACGACCACCGGGGGGCCTACGTCGTACGGCACTTCGGGGACCGCAGCAACAAAGGGAGAGTCCGCGCCGCCGCTCTGCACCTGGTAGACGACTCCGATGGCGAAGATGTCCTTGGTGCCGAAATACGTGCTGCTGTTGTAATAACCCGGTTCGGGGTCGAGCAGGTTAAGGGTCAGGCGACCCGCGAAATTCGGGGACTCGCTGTTGCCATTGCCCTGGAAAACGCCGACCTGATATTTGAATTTGCCGCCCTGGAACTGGCCCCAGATCGCGGCGCCGTCATCGCGCCCGGCGTGAATGCTCGTATACCGGTGAGGGCCGAAAGTACCGCCCGCCGGAAAATTCCAAGTGTTCAGGAAATAGGGCCCGCTCAGGTTCGCACGGTCACTGGGAGGCAGCATGCGGCCAGCCCAGATATTGAATGCTTCGCTGAACTCGAATTTCGCAATGGCGTCCAGCATCACGACGTCGGTGGCGCTGCCCCCGCCCCCGTTATTGGTGACATCGGTATTGAACTCGAAGGTCAAGCCCTCCACGATGCCGCCGTTGATGTAGATACGGCCATTATCGAAGGCCAGGGATTTCTCCCAGCCGTCGGACGAATCGGTCTGCTGGGCACCCACATGGGCGCGCATGCCCATCCCCAGGCTGATCCAGCTGTTCTCGTTTACTTCCATCTTGTATCCGGCTTGACTGGTGGCCGCGCCGAATATCACGCTGGCTGCCACGACGATTGCGATCACCTGCGCTGATCTACGCAAGGGCTCCCCTCTCTCTGGTTTCGGGTTTCGGGTTTCGGGTTTTTCCGTTGACTCCACGGGAAGGCGGCATGGAGCGGGCCCGTTCACGCAAGAAGGCGTCCTCTCGGGCTCTCCGCCAGACCCAAGCAATTGCACGTGACGTGCCAACCGCGAAACCCAATCAGCAGACGTGCGGGAGCCCTCACAAGCCCCTCGGGCTGCGCCCGGGCGGTGCTTGCCTCATTTCCATGCAGCGCCGAGCAGGAAATAGGCAACTCGGCCTCGGCCGGATCAGAAGCCCAAGGTCAGTCAGGGGGCGGCGGGCGCCCCTACGTCGAGCATCCCGGCCCGGCGAATGAACTCCTCGACCTGGCCCAGGCCCTTGCCGCTCTTCAGGTCGGTAAACACGAAGGGGCGGTCGCCCCGCATACGCCGGGCATCGCGCTCCATCACCGCCAACGAGGCGCCCACGTGGGGGGCCAGATCGATCTTGTTGATCACGAGCAGATCCGAACGGGTGATCCCCGGCCCCCCCTTGCGGGGAATCTTGTCCCCGGCCGAAACGTCGATCACGTAGAGGGTCAGGTCCGAGAGCTCGGGGCTGAACGTGGCCGCCAGGTTGTCGCCACCGCTCTCGATGAAAAGAAGCTCCAGGCCGGAAATGGTTCGCCCCAATTCCTCGGCGGCCTCGAGATTGATCGAGGCATCCTCGCGAATTGCCGTATGGGGGCAGCCGCCGGTTTCCACACCGAGGATGCGCTCCGGGGCCAGGGCGCCGCTGCGAACGAGGAACTCGGCGTCCTCGCGCGTGTAGATATCGTTGGTGATCACCGCCAACTGGTAGCGGTCGCGCATGCCTTTGCAGAGCGCGTCGACTAGCGCCGTTTTGCCGGAGCCCACCGGCCCGCCCACGCCTACCCGCAATGCCCGGTCCGCATTTCCCGGGGCTTGTCGGTCTTGCTGATTCATGGTTTGCCTCCTTGGGCTTGATCTCGGCGGGGCCCGCGGGCCCCTGGATCCCGGCCGCGTTCAACCGTGGGGTTCAAGAGCGGAAGAGCCGCGCATACTGGCTCGCATGCAGCGCGCTCGCAATGGAAAGCCCGGGTTCGGAAAATCCGATGTCTTCGTCCGCCAGCCCGCAACCCCAGGCCGCCCGCTCCGGGATCTCCGGCATCAGGGACCCGAGAATGCGCTGGCCCTGGGTCTGGCCCAGGGGAACGAGTTTGATGGCCGCCGCCACCTGGCTCTCCACCCAGGCAAAGAGGTAGCCCTCGGCCGCGGCCTCGAGGGGAATCGACCAGGCGTCTGCTGCCAGGGCGAAGGCGGCGGTGTAACTGACGCCTGGGCTCTCGACGAGTTCATTCGCCCGGGCAACGCCGAGATCGGCGAGCAAGCGCGCCAAGGCACGGCCCAGGGAGCGATCGTGGGTGGCGAGTTCCTCGGTTTCCCGAGATGCCGACAGAAAATCCGACCAGCGCGCCAGGGCTTCCCGGTCGTTCGCCTGCCATGCTCGATGAAAACGCACGAGCAGGGGAAGATCCAGCCGGGTCAGGGAATGGCGAAGCCGACCACGGAGCCAGGCAAGGACCTCGACCTCGCCGGGCAACCAGCCCGCCTCCACGGCGTATTCGAGCCCCTCGGAACCCGCATACGCCCCCACCGGGAGCGATGGGCTGACCAGACGCAAGAGCGCGAGCCGGCCCTCGGCTTCACCCATGGGAGGAACCCTCGGGCTCGCGGTCCAAGACCGACGCGCTCATGCGGTGAATGCGCGGGCCGCGGGCCGGGGTCTCGGCTGCGGGACTCCCCGGGTCGACGCCGGAATCGGCGCCGGAATCGGCGTCGGAGTTGGCGTCGGAATCGGAGTGGGGATGGGAGTGGGAATGGGGATGGGAACGGGAATGAGGGTGGGAGTCGGAGTCCGAGTGGGAATCGGAATGCGAATGGCCCCCGGCGTAGGCCCCGGCCTCGGGATCGAAAGGCGCCTCGCGCTGACTCAAGACCAGGCCCAGAGCTTCCAGCATGGCGCCGAGTACATGATCGGGTTGAAATGCCAGCCGGTTCGCTTCGACCTGCAGCGGAACGTGCCGGTTGCCCATGTGATAACAGGCCCGGGCAAAAAGATTCGCGTCCGAAGTCTCCGCCACCATCAGGTTTTCCCGGGCCGAGCAGACCTCAACCTGAAGGCCGCACTCGCCCACCAACCGATCCCCGGCCCGAAGCACACCGCCCCGGGGCAGAAGCACCGCCACCTCGCGGCCATCGTCGAGCCGCGTGCGAAAGCGGCTGCGCTGGCGCAGATCCCAATTCGCAGTGAGCCTGGCCTCGGCGGGCGCCGCTCTCTCCCGATCGCTCTCGGCGCGGCGGCGAATCTCGATCAGGGACGCGCTCGGTTCTTGGGTCGACATCTTCCCTGTCTCCGGGTTCGCCGGTTCGGCATCCGGCGCGTGCACTCGCCCGCCAGATCCACAAGCTACCCTAATCACCCATCATCCGGCGCGCCTGCCCAGCGGCCTCCGCCCGGGCCGAAACAACCGGAAAGGATCTGACACCCATGCTCAGCGCGCTTCCGACCCCATCGCCGCTGCTCTTCTGGGGCTTCGTGATCCTGCCACTGCTGGCTTGCGCAGGCCTGGCCTGGGCCATCGGACACACTTCCGGGCGGGCCGCGGGTCGCCGGGCGGGCT
The DNA here is from genome assembly GCA_014240165.1 of Myxococcales bacterium. Classification (GTDB taxonomy): domain Bacteria; phylum Myxococcota_A; class UBA9160; order UBA9160; family UBA4427; genus JAZXM01. Next base: position 8,614 of record JAAZXM010000091.1, read on the forward strand.
TCGTCCTCGTACTTTGGCTGGGGGCCACCGGCGCCCTGGGCGCAAGCGGGCTGCTCGATACCTGGGCACCCCCGCCCATGCTCGGAATCTTCGCCGCCCTGCTTGTCTTCCTGGCGTGGTCCGCCCGCCAGCCCTGGACCGAGCGCCTGGGCGACCTTCCCCTGAAAATCCTGGTGGGCTTCCAAGCGTTCCGGATCGTGGTGGAGGCCCTGCTCCATCTCGCGGTGGAAGAAGGCGTGGCCAACCCCACGATGACCTGGACGGGCACCAACCTCGACATCATCCCCGGGATCAGCGCCCTCTTCCTGATCCCCTGGGTCGATCGGCTCTCCAAGCCATCGCTCCAGGCGTGGAACGTGGGCATGGCGGGGATCCTCTGCGCGACCGTGATCACCGCGGTCCTCGCCGCCCCGACGCCCTTCCAACAAATCGCAGGGGAACCGCCCAACGTCTTTATCGCGGCGTTCCCCTTCGTCTGGCTTCCCGCGACCCTGGTGATGACCGCCTGGCTCGGCCACATCGTTCTGTTTCGCCGGCTGCGGAGAAATTAGCGGGCTGGCGCGCGCTCCCCCGGCGCCCTCAGAACAGGAAGTAGCGCTGAGCCAGGGGCAATTCCTCGGCGGGCTCACACGTGAGCAGTTCTCCGTCGGCGCGCACCTCGTAGGTCTGGGGATCCACCTCCATCTCGGGCTGGGCGCCGTTATGGACCATGTCGACCTTGCGAATGTCCCGGCAACCCTGCACCGCCACGGTTCGCTTGGCGAGCCCGATGGCCTGGCCCACCCCCTCGGCCTCGGCGGCGGCGGAAACGAAAGCCACCGAGGTGGCCGATCGCGCCCCGCCATAGGCGCCGAACATGTTCTGGTAA
>JAAZXM010000092.1 GCA_014240165.1 Myxococcales bacterium
CCGCCACCCCCTATGCGTTCGCAGTCATGCTCGCCGTGGTGCTGGCGGGCATCGGGTGCGGCGGACTCGCGGGCGGGCGCTGGCTTCGCGCATCCCCCGAAGCCAGCCGGGCGGCCCCGGCGCTCTGCGCGGCGGCCGGAGCGCTCGTACTCTGGCTCTATCTTGGCTTCGAATTCTACTCGCCCCTCTTTGCCCCGGCAGAGGGACGGGGTCTCGGCCAGGTCCTCGGACTCGCCCTGCCCCTGATGTTTCCCGTTGCCCTGGTCTCGGGCCTGCTCTTCACCCTGCTCGGCGACCGGCTCCACGGCGAACTCGGCGACGAGACCCGCTCGGCGGGTTTTCTTACCCTGGCCAATACCGTGGGGGCCGCATTGGGTTCGCTGGTGGCGGGCTTTCTCCTGCTCCCGAGCCTGGGCATGGAGGCTTCACTCTTCGTGCTGGCCCTGGGCTACGCCGTGGCCGCGGGCCTGGCCTATCGGGCGGGCATCCGCCCCAGCCCCGGAGTCGCCACCCGCATAGCCGCCACCGCCCTCGCCCTATTCGCCTTGACCCTCGTCTTTTTTCCCCACGGCACCGTGGCCGAACGTTCCATTGCACGCGCGGTCTCCGCCCACGCCCCCCAGGCCGAAGTCGTCGCCGTGCGGGAAGGGCTCACCGAAACCATCGTCTACGTCCGCCATAAAATCTTCGGTGAGCCGCGCTTCTACCGCCTGATCACCAACAACCACTCCATGTCGGCCACCAGCCTCGCGGCCCAGCGTTATATGAAGCTCTTTGTCTATCTCCCCGTTGCCCTCCACGAGAACCCGAAGAGCGCACTGCTCATCAGCTACGGGGTCGGGGCAACCGCGCGGGCCCTGGTGGATAACGCCGAATTCGAAACCATCGATTTCGTGGACATCTCCCGGGACGTATTGGAAATGAGCCGCGAATTCGTTTCCGAGGGGCGGGAGTCCCTGGACGAACGGGTCAGCACTTCGCCCCTGGACGACCCTCGGGTCACGGTGCACGTCGAGGATGGCCGCTTCTTCCTGCAAACCACACCCCGGCGTTTCGATCTGATCACCGGAGAGCCCCCGCCCCCGAAACTGGCCGGGATCGTCAACCTCTACACCCAGGAATATTTCCAACTCATCTATGACCGCCTCGCCGAGGGCGGCATCACCAGCTATTGGCTCCCGACCCACTCACTCCACATCGAAGATAGCCAGGCGATTCTCAGCGCATTCTGCGCCGTCTTCGCCGACTGCACGCTCTGGAACGGGGCCGGCCCGGACTGGATCATGATGGGCAGCCGCGGTCGAGGCGTCCCCACGGAAATGGCGCGTATCGGCGAGCAGTGGGCAGACCCCCTTGTCGGACCTGAAATGGTGGCCCTGGGCCTCGAAAGGCCCGAGCAGATCGGTGCACTCTTTATCGCCGATGCCGAGCAGATCGAAACACTCACGGAAGGCGTGCCGCCCCTCACCGACGATTTCCCCCGCCGGCTTTCTTCGGTTCTGGGCTCGGGCGATTACCGCGCGTGGATGGACACCGAAGCCACCCGCGAGCGTTTCCTGACAAGCCGAGGACTCGACTCGATTCTTCCGGCCGCGCTTCGGGCCGAGAGCCTCGAGTTCTTCCCCGTCCAGCGCCTCATCAACTCGAAGTTCGGGATCAGCCCGGCGGCCGGGCCGGATCCGGGCGAACGAAAGCTACCTCGTGTCCACGCGATGATGGAGGAGCAGGGGCTGCGAACCCTCCCCCTATGGTTTCTCGCCGGAGACTACGACGTCATCCGCGCCGCGCGCAGCGCGGTGGGGAGGCTGCCCAATCAAGCGATGATCCACTACGAACTCGCCATTTGGTCTCTTACCCAGGGCGAGTGGGCAGAAGCCGAGGCGCACTTTCGAAGGGCGTCCTCCCAGGGAAACCCGCGCACCTACCTCCCGCTACGAGCCTACGTGCTCTGCCGGGGCGCCGACCCCGCCCAGGGGCAACGCCTGCTCAAACCACTTCGCCGCGACCCCCAGGCGACCCCCGTCGTCGAATTGATCGAAAGGCTCTGCGGCCCATCGCTTCCGGAACCCGCACCCGGCCCCGCTGGGAGGGGTTAGGGGGCGGGGCGACTCACGGGCTTCTCGAGGGTCCCGAAGAGCCAATCGTAGACCATGGTCAAGGTGGCGAAGTTGCCGCGATTCATGTCCACGTGGTGCGCCGCATGAATCGACGTGATCCAGTCCACCGTCTTGAAAGGAAAATACGGAAGGTTCACGTAGGTGTGATTCAAGGTGTTGAGCTGGGTAAAGATCAACGTCGCCACCGCCATGGAGAACGCGTTGAGGGGCGCGCCGCTGATCGCCGCAACCAGGGGAATGGAAAATAGAAAGAGCACCAGGCCGATCGCGGTTTCCAGGGGGTGGACGTAGAGGGCGTCTATATGGGTGGGCTGCAGGGCCTGGTGGTGAAGCGAGTGCACCTTGCGCAGAAGCTTGCCGTGGAAGAGAAAGCGGTGGGTCAGGTAATAGAAGAAATCGAAGACCATCAGGACCGCCAGGATATTCACTACGTATTGCCAAAGAGGACGGGTTTCCAGGCTGATGCAGAAGGGCAGCACCGTGACGTAGAACGCCAAGTTGGTATAGAGGCCCGCGTTGTTGCTGGCCTTGACGGCCTTTTTGAAACGTCCCCGGGAGAGCTTGCGCCGGTCGACTTCGTAGTTCTCTTCGCGCATCCGCTGATAGGCGGGAACCAGAAAGACGAGTCGTCGGCCCACCACGGTCAAAACCACGAGGGTGACGAAGAACGCCAGGGCTGCTTTCCAATCGTAGACCATGCCTTATTTTCTCACTTTTCGGGGATTTCATCGACCCCCGCTCTGAGCAGCGCGTCCCAAGACGAGTCGCTCAGAGTCGGCGTAGGATCGCCCCCTGGGAGTTGAAGAAGAAGCCGCCGCACCCGATCAGCGCGGTCCGGGCATCCGCGACCTGGCGTTCGCCGGCGTCGCCGCGAAGTTGCATCACGGCCTCGCGCAAATGCCCCGAACCCCGGGTGGCCCCCTCGGAGAGCGAGCCGCCATGGGGGTTGATCGGCACGCGGCCGTTGATCATCACCCGGCCTTCTTTTTCGTCCCAATGCGCCTGCAAGAAGCGCCCGGCCCCGCCTGGCTTGCACCAGCCAAAATTTTCGATCCAGCCCAGGGTGATGATGCTGAACCCGTCGTAGGGAAAGAAGACATCCATGTCATCCAGCCAGAGGTCGCTCTTGGCGCGCAGCGATTCCACCACCACGTGCTGACCATGCCGCTCCAGGCTGCGCAATTGGTCCTCGTCGTTATCCCCCACCAGCCCCACGCTGGCCGCATGGATCACCACCGGGTTGCGCGTGATCTTGCGGGCCCGCTCGGTGGTGGTGAGCACGAAGGCATCAGCGCCATCCACCGGCACATCCATATCGAGCATGCAGAGCGGCTCGCGGATCATGCGCGCGCCCAGATAACCCTCCATGGAGAGCGGCGCCTTCATGGCGGCCAGGGGATTGCGCGCGGCATTGGCGCGCCCGTTCAGGGCCACGCGACCGAAGTCCTCGCGCGTCGCGCCAAATTCGTGGATATAGCGGCTCGCCCACGCCGCGTAGGCCGCAGCGGCGTTGACGGATTCCGGCGCGGGCATCACGCCCAGGGTCTGCCCCCGGCGAAAGGGATCCGCCGCAGCCGAGCGCGAGTTCCAGGGCAAACGCAGGTAGGGAAAATAAAGCAGCACGGTTTCGCAGGCGCCCGAGAAGATCGCGTTCATGGCGTCCACCAGGGCGAAGATCGCCACGGGCGTGGGATTCGAAAAATGGGTCACACCGGGCAAACCCAGCGCCGCCGACATCGCGTAGGGCTGAGGCCCGCCGGGCTCGGCCGCCCCCACCAGGCCGTCGATATCCGCAGCCTCGAGCCCCGCGTCGCGGATCGCTCGAATCGAGGCCTCGCAGGCCAGCGCCTTGGACGAACGCCCATCGGCGTCGCGGCTGAAGCCCGTGGAGCCCAGCCCCACGATGGCCACCTGGTCGCGAATCGGGTTGCGCGCCATCAGGCGCCCGCCCGGGGCCGAAAGACCGGAAAGGGCGCACCCGAGCGCTCGATCCAGGCGAGTTCCACGGGCAGCCCGATGCGAACTTCCTGGGACGGACAGTCCACCACGGTGCTCGTAAAGCGCAGCCCTTCCTGCTCTTCGAGTTCAACGGTCACCACGGGATGCGGCGCCCGGGCATAATCGACGCCCTCGGCGGGCGGGCCCTGATGGAGAAGCATGACCAGGTGGATGACGCCCCGGCCGCTGACCTGTGTCGGGACGAGGGAGTCCGACCAACAGCGCGGACAGATCGGCTTGGGGGGATGGTGAAAATCCGCGCACCCCTCGCAGCGCTGAATCAGCAGGCGCTCGCCGAGCCAACCCCGATAGAAATGCTTGTTGTCGTGATCGATCCGCGCGTAAGGAAAACGCTCCAGCAACGCGGCATCGTCAACAGCTCCGCTCATGACATTTCCTGCTCTTTCTCCCCGCCGAGTCCTGCCGGGCTCAGCCCCCGCCCCGGGCCTCGAGTCCCCAGGCCACGCCGTTGGCCACCAGACGCTCGAACGCTTCGGTTTCCCAGGGGCCGCGAAACTCGAGGGGCGTGACGCCGCCCGTATCCACGCTCTCGTGCACGAAGGGTTGAATATTGGTCTGGGGCGTATGGCAATGGCCGAGGGCGAAATACGCCACGGCGCCCGCGCCCAGGCTGCGCTCGTAGCCCAGCACCCGGGTACGCCCGTCTTCTCCCACCGAGGTGTCGTCACCGTAGGTGAAACCGAAGGTGCGAGGCGCAGGGTCGTCCACCGCCAGGTCCGAGGTCGAGAGCAATACCCGGCTCTGATCCGGGGCCTCGAGCTGGAGCAGGTAGAGCTCGTCCATCACGTCGAAGGAAGCGGGCAGTCCGCGCATCAGCGGGTGGTCGGCATCGTGCACGTCCACCTGAAATTTTCGTATCGGGGGGTGGTTGAGGAAGAAAGCACCGAGTACCTCGTGGTGACGCGCCCGGGTCATGGCGCGCCCCGGGCTGCCATCGGCCAGGGGCGCGGCCTTGCCCCCGCTGGTGCCGTGGAGCGCCAGCCAGCGCCCCCCCTGCTCGAGCCAATCCGAAATCAACTGGCTCTGGGCGTCATCGGGAAAGGGGCCGGCCACATAGGTCACGAGCAGGTCGCTCTTCGGGAGCCAGCTGTCGAGGTCGAGGAAATCATTGGCCACGCTCACCGCGGTGGCGGGCTGCTGCTGTAGGAGATCCAGCAAGCGAAGACGAACGTAATCGATGTCGTGGCCCGCCCAGGAGCCGCGCGGAAATCCGCCAGCCACCAGGTGGACGCGCCGAAGTGTCGGGGTTTCAGTCATGCCAGGAAAACTAGCCCGCTCTTCCCCGCGCGTCCCCAGGGCCCGCAGCGCCCCCATCGCCCTGCCCTGGGCGCGAGGCCTTGCGATACTCTCGGTTCGCACATACCTCTTCTGATTCCACGCAATGGGGGACCACGCCATGACGAAAAAACATCCGCTGATCGAGGCATCGAAAGTCATGATCTCGGCGGGGGTCTGGGACGTCCTCAGTGCGAAGCTCGCCGAACGCGCCGGCTTTCACACCGTGGTACTCAGCGGCTACGCGGTGAGCGCCAGCCATCTGGGCGAACCCGATTTCGGCCTGCTGACCCAGAGCGAAATTCTCGATGTGGCCAGGCGGGTCTGCCGCGCGGTGTCGGTGCGCGTGATCGTCGACGGCGACACCGGCTTCGGCGGGCCCCTCAACGTTGTCCACATGGTGGAGGCGCTGATCCAGATGGGGGCGGCCGGGGTGATCCTCGAGGACCAGACCTGGCCCAAGCGCTGCGGCCATATGCGGGGCAAGAGCGTCATCGCCATGGAGGAGCACGTGGCCAAGATCCGCGCCGCCGCGGCGACCCGCGATCGCCTGAAACCAGAGTTCATCATCACCGCCCGCACCGACGCCCGGGGGCCCCTTGGGCTGGACGAGGCCATCCGGCGCGGCAACGCCTACCGGGAAGCCGGGGCCAGCGTGATCTTCGTCGAGGCGCCGGAATCCGAAGCCGAAATGAAACGCATCACCTCGGAGATCGCCGGGCTCAAGACGGTTAACAATATAGAAGGAGGCAAGACCCCGATCCTGCCCCTGGAGCGCGCCCACGAATTGGGCTTCATCAGCGTGGGCTTCGTGCTCACGGGCCTCTACGCTGCCACCAAGGCGATCCAAGGCGCCTACGCCCACCTGCTGGAACACGGCACGTCGGTGGGTCTCGAGGATGCGATGGTGAACTTCGAGGAATTCGGCGAAGTGGTGGGCCTCGAAGCCAAGTACGCCCTGGACGAGGAGTTCGGCGCCGACTGAGGCCGTCGTTCTGCGTTTGCCCTCAAGGCTCCGGGGTGAAGCTCACCTCCATGGACTTGATGCTGTTCACCGTGCTCGAGCGCAGGCGCCGCACCGGGCCGGTGACTTCGATGTCGGGAAAGCGCCGGAGCAATTCGGCGAAGATGCCGCGAATCTCGCCCCGGGCCAGGTTCGCCCCCAGACAGAAATGCGGCCCCCAGCCGAAGGCCAAATGGACATTGGGATCGCGGGTGATGTCGAAGGCGTCCGGGTTTTCGAAGATCTCAGGGTCGCGGTTGGCGGAGGGGTAGAACATCACGACCTTTTCGTTTTCTCGGATCTTCTGCCCGCCGATCTCGGTGTCCTGGGTGGCCGTTCGCCGCATGCTGATCACCGGGCTCACGTAGCGGAGAATCTCCTCGGTGGCGGGGGTGAGCAGGGACGGGTCGCCCGCCAGCTTGGCGCGCTGATCCGGATGCTCCGAGAGCGCGAGCATGCCTCCCGAGATTGCGTTTCGGGTGGTCTCGTTGCCCGCCAGGATCAGCAGGATGAAGAACATGTTGAAGGTCAGGTCGTCGAGTTTTTCGCCGTCCACCTCAGCGTTCACCAGCACGCTGGTGAGATCCTCGCGCGGATCGTCCCGGCGAAGCTTGGCGAGATAGCTGGCGTATTCGAGCATCTCCATCATGGCTCCGGTGGCGTTCTCCTCATTGGCAAAATCGGGGTCCTCGAAGCCGACCATCTGGTTCGACCAGGCAAAGAGTTTCGCGCGATCCTCCACGGGGCAGCCCACCAATTCGGCAATCACCAGAAGAGGAAGCTCGCTGGCGATATCCACCACGAAATCGCATTGGCCCTTGCGCGCCACCCGATCGACGATGCCCTTGGAGAGCTCCCGGATATGCAGATCCATCTGCTCGACGATGCGCTTGGTAAAGCCCTTGTTGACCAACTTGCGGAGCTTCGTATGCCGCGGCGCGTCCTGGTTGATCATCCAGAGGCGAAGCTGGGCAATCCTGTCCTCGGGCAGGTCGTTGTTCAGCACCGTGCCCCGCTCCGACGAGAACCTCGCCTGATCAAGGGAAATCTCCACGATGTCCTTGTAGCGGCTCACCGCCCAATAGCCGCGCTGCTCGGCCTGGAGCATCTCGGTCCCCAGGGCCGAGATCGGCCGCGCGTCCTGCCAGTGAACGGGCTCGTGCACCCGGAGCCATTCGAAGTACTCGTGCGGGATCGCGCGTTCGAAGGTGGATGAATCGTAGAGGTCGACGGCTTGCATCAATCAACTTTCCTCGAAAGCTTCGGGCGCGGATGCACCGAGCATTGTTGAAGATCAGAATTCTTTTTGAGCAACATGAACAGGGAGCAGGCCTCTATTCGCCGCAATCGCCTGGCCCCGGGTTCAGGCATAGGCCCAGCGCTTTTCCGGCTCGTGGCCGGGCTCCCATTCGAAACATTGAATATCGAAGTAAATGGGCAAGAGGAATTTCACGTAGAACGCATGGACCGTGAGTGCCCCTTGGACGAGGTCGTCATAGCGCTTGATCTTCATTCGCGCGTCGGACGACGCGATCTTTTCACACGCCTCCAGCAACGTGTCCACCTCGTCCCGAGTATCGACCAACAGGCCCAGGTGATCGAAGCCCGGCGACTGGATGGGCTCGTCCGCTTCCGCCAAAAGGATGAACTGGCCGTCATCGGGCGCCATGTAGAAAGTCTGCTGCCCGAGGAGCGGAAGATCCATCAGGTTCCATCCCAACACTTCGCCATAGAAGCTGCGAAGATCGCTGCGCAGGGCATCGTCGAGCGCGCCCCGAGCAAGCGTGAGTTCCATATGGTTGAAGCGCATCTGGGCCATGCCGGCTCCTGGGTTCGGCGGCCCGCCACAAAGGGAGCAACGCCCGGGTCAAGCGAGCATAGAAGAAGCACGCGCCCCCTTGCGAATCCCTTTTGCGCCCCCCCTTTTCGGCCCCCAGGCCCGGCAGACTGCACTAGAGTGGCTGGCTGCAGGGCAAGCGCCAATTCGAGGAGAATTTTTTCTGGACCTGACAGGACAGAAGGCGTTGGTGGTGGGCGGCGGCCAGGGTATTGGCCGTGCCGCCGCGCTGGCCCTGGCAAAAGCCGGCGCCGATGTCGCAGTGCTGGATGCCGAAGAAGCACGCGGCAATGCGGTGGCGGCGGAGATCGGCGCGTTGGGGGTCAAGGCCGCGTCCCTCTGCGCCGACGTCACCGTCGCCAAGGACGCGGCGCGCGGCGTCGCCCAGGCACGAGAAGCCCTGGCGGGCCTTGACCGCGTGGTGAATATCGTCGGCGCCTCGAGTTGGAGCCCGCTGCTCGAACTCGATGAAGCGACCTGGGAGCGCGACTTCGACCTGAACCTGAAGCAACATTGGTACGTGGCCCAGAGCGCGGCCCGGGCCTGGATCGACAACGGCGAAAGCGGAGCACTCTGCGTGGTGGGCTCGGTTTCCGGCCAGTTTTCCGCAGCACGCCACGGCGCGTATGGCGCCGCCAAGGCAGGACTCCTGGCGCTGGTACGCACGGCGGCAGAGGAGTGGTGGCCCCACGGTATCCGGGTCAATGCCGTGGTGCCCGGAGCAGTCCGAACCCCGCGCATCGAGGCCGCTTGGAAGGAGGGCAGCATTCCGCGCCCGGATGCCGATACCCTGGGCCGCATGGCCCTGCCCGAGGATATTGCCGACGCCATACTCTTTCTGATTTCCGACATGGCGCGCCGGGTGACAGGGCAATCCCTTGTGGTCGATGGCGGCGCGACCACGAAATTTCCCTATTCCGCCGGCTGACCCACCCACCCCTGGGCCTCCCAGGCACCGCGAACGGAGCACGCCTTGAAACTCGATATCCTCTACGAAGTAGACGCCCCGAAACCCTGGGATGGCGACCACCCCGAAGGCCAGCGCAATCGCGAGCAGCGCGCCTATTACGAAGCCATCGAGCAGATCAAACTCGAAAAAGCGCTGCGTCAGGCAATTACCCGCCACGAATTCGAACTCTACTTCCAACCGATCATAAGCCTCGACGACCGTCACGTAGCCGGTTTCGAGGCGCTTATCCGGTG
>JAAZXM010000093.1 GCA_014240165.1 Myxococcales bacterium
AGGTCTACAACGCGCATGACGCGGCAAAGTAGCCCTTCACCCGAGCGATGTCGGGGCCTTCACCCGCCCCTCGCCCCCTGCCCCGGGCGGCGCCCAGCCCTCGGAATCTGGCCCTCGGGCGCGGCCGCTGTATGCTGTTGTGGCCCATGGCCCAGGTTCCCGAATTGGAATTGCCAGCGTCGCAAACCGAGAGTCCTCTGCGAAGCGCCGGACGGACGGCGCGGGACAGGATTCTGTCGTTCCGCGTCATCTACGTCGCGGTCTTCGTCTTTCTCGTCCTCTACACCTCCACCGTGCGCATCGCCGAAGTGCTTCTCGACAACCACTTCTCGGCCCTCGCGGTGGAAGCCGCCCATGTCACGGAACTCGACACACCCGTGGCGACCCAGATCCAGGAAGCCATGGGGGACCTGGTGGAGCGATCGGCCTGGGTCACCATTGGCGGGGTCAGGGTCACGAGCCTCGTGCTGGGAAGCGACGGGCTCAGTTGGATCTATGTTCATGGACGGATCCGCCCCCAGGAACAGGGCCTCGCCCCGACGGATATCCTTCGCCAGGCGGTAGAACTCCTGCCCGCGTCCACCGATGTGACCGTATCGGTTCCCCACACATCCCTGCTCGCCAACTCGATCCTCATCGTTTATGCGTCGATCCTTCTCTGGGGCCTCTACATCTACAACCGAGCCAACCAGCGCCGTTATTCGCGCCAGACCGCCCAAGCCATCCAGGCCCGGGATCAGGCCGCCGATCGAGCCGCCTCCATCGAATCGGAACTCGCCTCGGCGCGCAGCCGCCTCGAGACCATCGAGCCCGCCGAAGAAGCCCAGGGAACGGAAATCGCCGAACTCCAATCCGAGCGCCGGCAGCTTCAACGAAAGCTCAACGCCCTGGCAAGCCGCGAGGAAGAATTGAGGGGGTCAGCGGACCGCGCCGTGGAACTTTCCGAGGAGGTCGCGGCCCTGGAAGAATTGCTCGAGGAGGCGGCAGGCGATATCTCGAGCAAGGAAGAAGAACTCAAGGTCCTCGAGAAAAACCTGAAACAGGCGTCCAAGGGCGGCGGCGGTTCCCGGGGCAAGGGCAGCGAGGCCCTCGGCCGACGCCTGCGCACGCTTTATCGAACAACCGAGATCGATGACCACGCGGTCAATTCGCTCTTCGCATTGCGCGACGAGGGGATGAAGCTCAAGGCCGAAGAAGCGATCAAGCGCCTCGCCGAGGAGGCGGACAACGTGGCCGTGAGGCGCAAGGTGGGCGGGCTGCCCAACCACCTGAACATCTTTGAACTCGGCTTTGGCGGCAAAGGCCGGATCTACTACACCCGGGGCAAGCAGCAGCGTTTTCGGATCGTCTCGGTCGGCGCAAAGAACACCCAGGACTCCGACATGGAATACCTGCGCCGCCTGGGCCGGGACGAAATGGCCTGAGGGGCTCCCTAGCCCAGGTGCTCGCGTAGGACGCTCTTGAGTTCGGAGTCGTCCCAGGGCTTCGGGATCAATGCCTTGATGCCAATTTCGCTGACTTCTTCACTGCTCACCGCGGCAGACCATCCCGTGATGAGCATTCGGGTGGTGCTCGGACTGCGACGGGCCACTTCCGCGAGCAGTTCAGTGCCCGTCATCCCCGGCATCTTGTGATCGGAGAGCACCAGATCCACAGATCCACGATCGAGGATGCTAAGTGCCTTCCCGGGCGAGTCCGCCAGCACGATATTCCAACCCTCCCGGCGAAGGCTCCGCTTCAGGGCGGAGAGAATACCTGAGTCGTCGTCCACGATCAGAAGCTTCGCCATATCGGAATTCTCCATTGCGCATGCCCTGCCCGAATTCGGATCAGGAGGCGCGCTCAAAGGGGAGCCAAACCGTGAAGCGAGCCCCCTGGCCGGCCTCGCTGGTCGCCGTCATCTCGCCGCCGTGCTGTTTCACGATGCCGTACGAAGTGGACAAGCCCAGCCCCGTTCCCGCGCCGACTTCCTTGGTGGTATAGAAGGGATCGAAAATCCTCTCGAGATCGGCATCGGCGATCCCTGAACCCGTATCGCTGATCGCGATTTCGATGCCTCCATCCCGCTGGCAAGTGGAGATTTCGATGATGCCACCCTGCCCCGAGCCCTCTGCGGTGTCTTCTTCGATGGCCTGGTAGGCATTCACCAGCAGGTTCATGAAGACCTGCTTGAGTTGCATCGAATGGCATCGGAGTTCGGGCAGGTCTGCGTAGTCCTTCCTCAATTCCACCGAGTGCTTCATCATCGTCAACACGATATTGGCGGTCGAATCGACGCATTGATTGACGTCGGCCAAATCCATTTCCAGGCCACCTTGATGGGAAAAGTCGCGCAAATCGCTCACGATATGGCGGATGCGCTCAGAACCTTCGAGGGATTCGCGCAGCGCACTCGCAAAATCCTTCCTCAAATAGTCGACGTCGATCTCCTGGCCACTCTCTTTGAGCGCACGCGCTGCCTGCCCCACTCCGGTGCTCTCGCCCGAGGAAATCGCGCGCTCGAGGTCGGCAACCGCATCCAGGTACCCGGAGAGATCGCCGAGATATTCCGCCATCTGCGCAAGATTCGCGTGAATGAAACCCACGGGATTATTGATTTCATGGGCCACGCCCGCGGCGAGTTGCCCGATGGAAGCCATCTTCTCCCGCTGGAGAACCTGGCGCTGCAATTCCTTGATCTGGCTGAGGTCCTGAAAAATGGCGACGGCCCCCATCACTTTTCCATCCTCGGCCAGAAGAGGCGTGCACGAAATCCCGATGGGCACCCTCTGTCCTTCAGCCAGGGCAAGCATCATCTCGCCGCCCGGTGAACCGACGCCTTCCTGGAGCACACGGGCAATCAACTGGGATGGACCATCCGGGGCGGAGAAGAAGAGTTCCCCGGGCTGCCCCTTCAATTCCTCTTCGGACCGGCCGAGCAACTGACCCGCCATGGGATTGGCGTAGGTGATCCTTCCATCGAGATCGAGGACCACCAGGGCGCTGTCGATACTCCGCAGGATATGCTCGCTAAAGCGCTCGAGTTCACCCACCCGGCGACTGAGAAGTTCCGCCTCGCTCACATCGGAAAGGGTCAGCAGGACATCACCGCCCTTGCCCAATCGCCGCCTGCGGATATCGAAGACCCGATCCCTGCCCTCCCCATCCGTGGTCCGCACGAGGCGCGGGGCTTCCGCCATCGCCTCAGCGCCGGGCGAAACCCAGCGCGCCAGGTCGCCCCGCTCCACCAGGTCCGAAGGAAGAACGTCGTCCAGGGCACGGGTTCGGGCCATTTCGGGGGTGCACCCAAAGGCGTGACAAAATTCGGGGTTCACCTCCAGGATGCGGGCGCTCTCGTCAAGAACCGCGAGAGCCACGGGGATCTCGCTGACGATCGCCTGATTGAGGTCTTCGAGCCACTCGATTCGGCTGCGAGCCGCCTCTCGATCGCGATGATGTCGCCAGCGATGGATCTGCTCCATCGCCACCAGGGGAAGCACTTCTCCGTAATCCTCTGCGGCGCGCACACAATCCGCTGCCCCCAGCCGGAAAGCGTCCAATGCGGCAGACTCGGGCGCACTCTCCGAGATCACCACAACCGTGGGCGCGGCCAAGGCGCTTTGGGCCTCGAAGAAGGTCGCCGCCGCGCCGGGATCGCAACGGTCCAGGATCGCCAAATCCACATCGTCTCTGCGCGCCAAGGCAATGCACTCGCTCACGTCATCGGCAACCAGGACCTGCACTTCGGTACCGATATGGCTCAACGCAAGCAAGGTGCCCTGGGGGTGACGATCGGCGTCGGAAACCGAAAAACCGCCCGGCTCCCCGGCATCGGCAAGCCCCGTTTGGGGGCTTTGCGACTGAAGCAGCGCTATACGGGCTACGCGCTGCACTGACTCGACTCGGTGTGCTCCCACCACGTTCCGATACCCAATCTGGTACGGGGGGAGGTCCGCAAAGTACCCGATCGGGCTCCCTGGTACCAACCCGATCAGGGCCAGACGCCGGAAACGCCGCTTCGTGCCTGCGGGGGCGCCCCCTTGGATGAAAGTTCCCCGGTTCGTTCGGCTCTATCGGCAGGTTCAGGACCGAAGAGCGTGGACAGCGAGCCGCTCGGGTTGATGCGCTCCCTGACGCCCCCTATTCTCCGCCTGCCCCCCCGCCCACCGGCGGAGTCGATCTGTGCCCAAAAGCCATGTACTGATCGTCGATGACGAAGATCTCTACAGCCGGGCGCTGGCGCGCATCCTGAAACGCACCGGGCACACCATTTCATGCGTTTCCAACGGGGCCGAGGCCCTGGACTTCGTTGCTTCGAATTCCCTCGACCTTGTTCTCTGCGACCTCAAGATGCCCGGGATCAGCGGGCTCGATGTCGTCAAGCAGATCAAGGAGTCGCGACCGGATCTGCCCTGCATCATCATCACCGGCTTCGGTAGCGCCGAACGCTCTCTCGAGGCCCTGGGCGCGGGTGCGTACTGGTATCTCGAAAAGCCCTTCGAACAGGAGCGACTCGATGTGATCCGTCGCCTGGTGGATCAGGCCATCGAGCACGGGCATTTGAAAGCCGAGAACCGCCGGCTCCGGGGCGAACTCAAGGGCCGCTTCAAATTCGACCGCATCGTGGGAAAGAGCGACGCCCTTCAGCAAATGCTCTCCATGGCCAAGAAGGTGGCCGATACCGAAAGCACCGTCCTCATCACGGGGGAAAGCGGCACGGGCAAGGAATTGGTGGCCCAATCCCTGCACTACAACAGCCGACGCGCCAGCAGCCCCCTGGTCACGGTCAATTGCGGCGCCATCCCGGAAGAATTGCTCGAAAGTGAGCTTTTCGGGCACGTCAAGGGCGCATTCACCAGTGCGCACCAGGGGCGCCAGGGTCGTTTTGCCAAGGCGGATGGAGGAACCATATTCCTCGACGAAATTGGCGATATGAGCCCCAACCTCCAGGTCAAACTCCTGCGCGTTCTCCAGGAACGCTCCTACGAGCCGGTGGGATCTTCCAAGACGCGTCAGGTCGACGTGCGGGTGATCGCCGCGACCCATCAGGACCTGCCCGTCCTGATCGAAGAGAAGCGCTTTCGAGAGGACCTCTATTATCGTCTCAATGTCGTGCCCATTGAGGTCCCTCCCCTCCGCCGCCGAATCGGCGACATCCCCCTGCTGGTGAACCACTTCTTGGACGGAACTTCCGGCGAATCGCCGCAAAGAGTCAGCGACGCGGCCATGGACCGTCTCGCCGCCCACCCCTGGCCCGGCAATGTGCGAGAACTCGAAAACCTGGTGGAACGGCTCGCCATTCTCTGCCAGGAAGACGAAATCGGGCTTGGGGACCTGCCGGAAGCCATCGGTGCGCCCGCGGGTTGCGCCGTGCCGGAGACCGAACTCCCTGCCGAAGGCCTCTCGCTCAACCGAGCGGTGGAGGATCTCGAAAGAAGCTTGATCAGCCAGGCCCTTAATCGTACCGAATGGAACAAGAAGCGCGCGGCGCAGCTGCTCGATCTGAACCGAACCACCCTGCTCGAGAAGATCAAGAAGCGCGAACTGACCCCGCCGAGCTGATTCGGCGCCTTTGCCGCCACCTCCCTGCCCGGCCCGCGCCACCCGGCTGCCGGCCTGACTCCGCCATGGCCCTCGCCTGCACGCGACCCGCAATGGCGTACAAGGGCGTACCGGTCCGGGCCCTTATGGTACGGCCCGATGACTCAAAACGTCGGCCGACTGACACTTCGCGGCCCGATGACACCGAAAAGGCGCCGTCTTCCGCTGGGAAAAGAATCGCCGTCGAAAATAGGCTCCATTTCGAGCGTTTATTTTACATAGCAAATTCAGCTACTTAGATTCTTTCTTGGCTCATTCGGAACAAATTCCGGGCGAACAAGGTGAATTTTCCAGTCCCATTTCAACTGTTGGCACGCTCCATGCTTTAGCTC
The DNA here is from genome assembly GCA_014240165.1 of Myxococcales bacterium. Classification (GTDB taxonomy): domain Bacteria; phylum Myxococcota_A; class UBA9160; order UBA9160; family UBA4427; genus JAZXM01. Next base: position 5,913 of record JAAZXM010000093.1, read on the forward strand.
CCTGTGAACACGCAAACCGATGCGGCCCAAGAAAGCGTGCGAAGCCGCCGAGCCAGCCACCCACTAGGACTAAGCCAGGAGATCGACACCATGGAAACGATGCTGCGAGAAGCCAAGGAAAAATACGACGAGATCCCGGCCGCGATCAAGGAAGAGGTCATTCTCGAGCATACGGCACTGGTCCGATACATCGTGAATCGGATTGCTGTCCGCCTCCCCTCTCATATCGACCTCGATGACCTGCAGAGTACGGGTGTCATCGGTTTGATGGACGCGATTGATAAGTACGACCCGGGAAAAAATTGCAAATTCAAGACCTACGCTGAATTTCGTATCAAGGGGGCGATTCTCGACCAACTCCGCTCACTCGACTGGGTTCCCCGAAGCGTACGCCAGCGGAGCCGCAAGCTCGAGAGCGCCTACGGCCAACTCGAACAAGAGCTGGGGCGCGCCGCCACGGAAGAGGAAGTCGCCGAGTCCATGGGTCTCGAGATGGATAAATTTCACACCTTGGTCAACCAGGTTCGCGGCATTTCGATGATCAACCTCGAAGAAGTTCGCAGCACCAATGCCGACGGGGAGAACTCAGGGACCTTCGCGGATGTAATCGAAGACACCAGTTCGGAGAATCCCTTCGACTCCATGAAATTGCTGGAGAGCAAGAGCCTCATATCGGACACCATCGCCTCGATGCCCGAAAAGGAGCGCCTGGTGGTCTCCCTGTATTACTACGAGGATCTCAATATGAAGGAGATCGGCAGCATCCTCGGGATTACCGAGAGCCGTGTCTGCCAGATCCACACCAAGGCCGTACTTCGCCTCAGAGGCAAGTTGAAGGGCATGGTCGACTGCTAAAAGGTGGAAACCGGGCCCGGGGCCTCTCTGGACCGCGAGAAAATTCAGCCCCGGAAGCCGTTGAAAGACCCTGATCCCTGGTCCTTTCGGCCCCTCGCTCAATGCCGGTGCGACCGAGACCGGATGAGGAAGACGTGGGCCGGGCAGGCCATCGAGCGGTACCCTACGCCGGATCGGGATTTCGCCGCCCCGAACCTCTCTCCTCTTGACCCGAACCGGGAAGATCCATGACCAGAACCCTGCTACTCGCCGATGACAGCGACGTGATCCTAGGCTTGGTCGAGCGAGGCCTGCGGGGTGAAGATTTCGAGATCCTCTCGTCTGACCACGGCGAGAAGGCGATGGAAACCGTCGACTCGCTGCGACCGGATATCGTTCTCGCGAGCATCTGCCTCGAGGGACTCAACGGCTACCAACTCTGCGCACGCATCAAGCAGAGCGCCGAGCTTTCCTCCACGCCTGTCGTGCTCCTGGCAGGGGCATTCGAACCCTATGACGCCGCCGACGCACGAGAAGCCGGAGCCGATGGACACCTGCTCAAGCCCTTCGAAGCCGAACAATTGGTCGAGTGCGTGAGAGCGTTGGTGGACACGGACCTCGCGAGACGCCTGGACCCGCTGCCCGATGAAGCCCACCTCCACGAGGTCGGCCAGGAAGTCCGGTCCTCGGCGAGGAGAGGCGCCCTGGGCATTCCCGCTTCCGAAACAGATCTCGATCTGGAGGACGAGGATGACCTTCTCGACGTTCTCCCCCTCCCCAAGGATGATCCGGCCCTGGCTGAAGAGGACGAGTTCGATTTTGGGGGTGCGGCGCCGCCCGCACCCGCCCTGGACCCAGGGCCTGCCATGCCGGCTTCGCTCTCGGATACCGAACGCGAGCCCGACGCCCCACCCGGCGAGGAAATCATCGAAGCCAGCCCGCTTCCCGAAAGCGAGCCCATTTCGGCGACGCCTCAACTTTCCAGAGAACGCGTCCATGCGGCCCTGAAGAGCGCGACCGAGGAAACCCTGGGAGAATGTCCCGAGGGCCTGGTCGAAAAACTCATCGAACGCATCGAAGCCGTAGCCTGGGAGGTCATCCCGGAAATGGCAGAGACGCTGATTCGCGAGGAGATCCGGCGCATGAAGGGTGACGACCAGTAGATCCGAACTCGGGCCACCTCGCTGTGACGCGCGGAAAATGAAAATTTCCCTGCAGTCTCCTAGACTGCGCCGGAAACCTGGCCTGGATCCGAGGGAAATACGCCGTGCGAGCCCGCCTCACGCCCCCGCCGTTCGCTGCCTATCAACAATTGATGGACCTTGCCCTCTCCGAGGATATCGGCACGGGCGACATCACCTCGGAATTGGTGATTCCCGAGAACCTGCGGAGCCCAGCGTGCGTCGAGGCCCGAAGCGAACTCACGGTTTGCGGCCTCTTCCTGGTGGAGGCAGTGGTCCGGGCCGTGAATCCCGAGATCCGGATCGAGCATCTGATAGGGGAAGGCGATCGCGCCGAAGCGGGACAGGTTCTGATGCGCCTCGAAGGCCCCCTGCGCGGCATCCTGGCCGCGGAGCGAACCGCATTGAATTTCCTCGGAAGGCTCTGCGGAATCGCGACCTTGACTCGACGCTACGTGGATGCCGTGGCACACACCGGTTGCCAGATCGTGGACACGCGCAAGACCGTGCCCGGGTGGCGGGCCCTGGACAAATTCGCGGTGGCCTGTGGCGGGGGCACCAATCACCGATTCGCGCTCTATGACGGCATTCTCCTGAAGGATAATCACGTCGCCGCGGCGGGCGGGGTTGCGGCCGCCGTCGCAGCCGCTCTTGCGGGAAACGCGTCGGGCATGCGGATCCAGGTCGAGGTCGAATCCCTTGAGGACGCGGAAAGGGCGTGCGATGTGGGCGCCGAATTCCTGCTGCTCGACAACCAGACCCCGGATCAGGTGCGCGCCATCGTCGAGCGATTGGGCGACCGCGCCGAACTCGAAGCCTCTGGGGGCATCACCCTGGAAAATCTCAAGCGGTACGCCGAGACGGGGGTGCATCGCATCTCCCTCGGCGCCGAGTTCCATCAGGATGCCCGAGGTTTTGAGTCCTCCGAGCAGGAC
>JAAZXM010000094.1 GCA_014240165.1 Myxococcales bacterium
AGCGTGTGGTTGACCCACGTGGTCTGCAGGCGGCCGGCGTCCGTCTCGTTCCGCAGCCATGCAAAGGCCTCGGGATGATTCTTCATCCACTTCCCCGAGACCGCCAACGCGATCGGCAACGCCGCGGTGCCATGCACTTGCGAGGCATGCTCCAAGGTCTCAAACAGTTTCTGGTTGAAGCCTTTTTTGGACGACGGACAGAGATCGACCGTGAGGAAATATCCCCCGACCGGCGTCAGCGACCGGACGATCCCGGCGTCCTGCACCAAGTACTCGTTCTCTCGTGCCACGTCCAACGCATGGCGATAGGGAGTACCGGAGAGCAGGGCCTCAGCGTTTCCGGAATCGGCATCGCATTCTAATACCGAGGCCTTTTCGAGGCGGGTGCGTAGCGTGTGCGGATCCACGGTCAGCCGGTAGTCCACATCGCCCTGTCGATACGACCGGATCGCCACGCTCTGGCGATCAGCGCCTCGACACACCTCAAAGACCGGCTGGTATCGCTCGATGGCGGCGGGTGAGCTCACCGGATCCTGCGCTGCCACCGGGGCGGGCAAGAAAGCCAAAGGCCAGAAGATGGCGGATCCGAGGACGTACGATCGAGAACGGCGGATGTAGCGCATGTGCTCCTAACGGACTCGCTCCGGATCGGGTGGTTGGGCCCGACACGGGCTTCCCATAGCGACTTAGGATAACGCCCAAACCCGGACGCCCTGCCAGAAACCAACTTTAATGGCCTATACCCTAGGTGAGGCTCGGCGGGGTGGGCGATTTAATTTAGCGCCCCTACTCGGGCCGTGGACCGAAAGCGCTGACCGAACCGCCTCTCCCCAGCCGCCGGCGAAGTGGTGGAGGCGGGGTCTACCACACTGAGCCGCTAAGTCCCTGAGTCTAATGCGAAAGCTTGGATGGCCTCGGCGCAGGTACCCCCAAATGTACCCCCCAGCGGCACAACCCTAAACGCCCTGCCCCGTCTTCTTCTCCAGCGCATTGGTCTTGCTTGGTCGCCCGGTTGCCGAAGGCGAGCAGCGCACGCCGCCGGTCGAAATAGAGTTGAGTAAGCCCAACCCTACTAGTACGTGACAGAGCGTTCAGGAGCGTCTCAGCACGTCACTCCGCCGGTGCACAGGTCCATACAGGTACGTATCGCTTCGTTCGGGTACGTCATGCGGACCGAAAAGCGGACCTGTGGAGGGGCAGCTTGGTGCGGTGTAGTATTCGGTGTGCCGGAGCGCTCCGGGCCTCGGTCGGCAGGTCAGCGGCCGGCAGCTGAGCGCCGGGCCGTTGGAAGGCTGAAGGAGCCTCGTAGTGGGCCGAAGTAATCGACTCATTCTTGCCATCGCTTCCGTCCTCCTCATCCTTGAGGGCCCGACTGGTTTCGTCGGGCTTCGAGAGCCCGCAGTTCTATGGTGGCTCCACTTTTTGGCTGGCTTCTTTGGTCTGCTCATCGCTGTGCGGCCGCAGTTCCTGATCGGCAGGTTCTCAGAAGAGAGCGAAGTTCAATGGGACCATGCATATGGCACAACCGGGCCAAGGCACACGGGACTTGTCTGGCGGACATATCCGAAGTTGATCTCTATGGTCGGTATTGTGTACATCCTGCGCGGCGTACTTCTCGTCATTATGAGCGCATCGCCCACAACGACCCCGCCAATCACCGTCGATGGCGGCTTGCTCATCTCGGTCGCTAGCAGTGTGGTGTTCGGTGTCGCGCTCTCCATTCCTGCCTTCAAGTACGATAGGGCCAGCTCTCCAGAGGCAAGCAAGCACCCATAGTGCTGCCTCGGGCCCGCCACGGGGCTCCCCTATGGATTTAACATAACGCCCATACTCGGACGTTGTGCTGGAACCCAGCTTGTATGTCCTATCCCCCCGCGGTGGTGCTTCTTGGGCCTGCTGCCGTCATTTCCCGGCGGAAACAATAGGATCGCTGTCCAACGAGATGCTGCGGCTGACGCAGCACAGCGATTACGATTTCAACGGGTTGTGGCTTCAACGCCAACGAACGCCAACGCTGCTCTCCTAGTCGACCTCGATCATGCCATCGGCCACGAGCACAGTTTCTCCGGCGATCTTCGCCGCGACGACCTTGCCGCCCTTCTTCTCTGCCCGCGCGTAGAGACTGCTCGGCCGCCCCATCTCCACACCTTGGGTAATGTGCCACTTCATCTCGCCATCCTGCATGGGGTCGATCTGCGTGAGCATCGCCGCCAACGCGCAGTTCGCGCTGCCGGTTGCGGGGTCTTCGTACGGGCCGCTGGCGACGAACATTCGGGCGCGCAACTCGTTGTCTCCGTCGCCCCGCACGTAGGCGAGGAGCGCGAGATCATCGCCAAATTCTTCGAACCCGCCCGTTGCGCTCTTGTCCACTCGAACCCTGGCCAATGCGTCCAGCCCGCTCAACTCGGCAAAGACAAACGTGAACCCAACCGACGCGCCGCAAGGGGCGTGGTGATCGGTCACAATATCGTCGGGAGTGAGCGAGAGCACATCGGCGACGGCTTGTAGGTCCACATCGTCAGTCAAGGTAAGAGCCTGGGGGGCCGAGAGTTCGCAACGGGTCGGCACGCCGTTCGCCACCCCGATCTCGATGGGCACCAGACCGGCACCCTCTTCGAACACGATTGAAAGAGACTCTTCGAGCGCACCCAACTGGCCGGTGCTGGCGAGTACAAAGGCTGTTCCGATATTGGGATGCCCCGCGAAGGGCAGCTCGGTTACCGGAGTAAAGATACGAACCCTCCGTGTCTTCCCAGTTTCCGGCGGCAGCACGAAGGTCGATTCCGAAAAGTTGAACTCTCGGGCGATCTGCTGCATTTGCAGGTCCGTCAGTCCCTTGGCATCGGGCAATACGGCCAGCGGGTTTCCGGCGAAGCGCTTGTCCGTGAATACATCGCAGATGTAGTACTGGTATCGGGTAGACAGCTCATTTCCTCCCGCCGGAAGCTTACAAAACCTGCGCCTCGCTCTCCGCCCGGTGGCGAGGAGGCAGTCGCGGGATTGGAGAGGCGATAGCACGCCACGGGGCTCCCCTAGGGATTCAACATAACGCCCATACTCGGACGTTGTGCCAGAAGCGAGCTTGTATGTCCTATCCCCGAGAATGCCCCTATCTTCCCTTGGATGCGCATGTCGATCCTATTGCTCGCTCTCCTGGTGGCCTGTGATGCTGCCGACCAGCGAGAGCGTCGGGCGGAGAACGCCGACGAGCTTGCGAAGGCGCGATCTCTTGCTGCGCCAGAATCTGCCTGCCAGGTGCTGCGGAAGGTCGCTGTGCCGGAGCGCGGCAGTCTCGTCGTCATCGTGAGCGATGCGATGCGGCGCGACGCGTCGGGCATTTACGGGGGCGCGGCGCATACGCCGCACTTCGACGCCTTCGCGAGGCAGCATCTTCGCTTCACGCGCGCCGTCAGCCAGGCCCCCTGGACCAAGCCGTCAGTCGCATCGCTCCTCACGTCGACCTATCCCTCCCAGCATGGCGTGAGCGATCATCCCGCCTGGCGAAGCTCCGCGACGCGCACGTGGACCGAGGCGGACATACTCAGCGACGACTTCGTCACCCTGGCCGAACTGCTGCAGGGCTCCGGCATGCGAACGGCGGCCTTCGTTGCGAACCCATGGATGGGGAAGCGGTTCGGCTTCGCGCAGGGATTTAGAGAGTACGACGACTCGTTCGCCGACTTCGACGCGTCGGGCGCGAGCGTGAGCGAGGCCGCCGCGGAGTGGTTGGAGGGGATCGAATCCCACGAGCGCTTCTTCCTCTACCTGCACTACATCGACGCACATGCTCCGTATGGGGGAATAGACGAGGACGTGCTCTCCGCCGCGCGCGAGCAGATTGAGGCCGACGTTCGGCCGATAGGCGAAAAGCACCGCAGGTTCGTCGATAACCTGTGGTTGACGCCTGACCGAAGGATCGGAGAATCCGACATCCGACGCTCACCGACGCTGGTCCAGATGTCCTACCAGCGTGGGGTCGAGAACTTCGACACCGCGTTGGGGACATTTCTCGCGGCCCTGGGCGACCACGTGCTCGATCATGAGACCGCCGTCTTCGTGACGTCGGATCACGGCGAAGCGCTCTTCGAAATGGGCTTCGGCAATCACAACATCAGTCTCCGCGAAAGCGAGATCGCAATTCCACTGGTGGCGCGGCTGCCTGGTGTCGAGCCCGAACGCGCAGTCGTGGACTGCCTCGTCGGTCTGGTCGATGTCATGCCGACGATCTGTGACTACTTCGACCTCGCATGCCCCGAGCAGGTTTCGGGGTACAGCGTTCTGGCGCCTGACGCAGGCGTGCCGCCGAGCAATGACCGCTACCTGGTCGCCGAGGGGCTTGGTGGCTCGCCGAAACGACGAACGATCCAGAACCGACGCTTCAAGCTGGTCGGCCGGGCAGATCCCGGAGACGCACGCAACAACGTGGTACCGCGCACCCGCCTCTTCGCGCTCTACGACCTGCTTGCCGATCCAGCCGAGGAGACAAACCTCATCGCCGAGGGAGCCAGCTCGCCGGAGGCCGATGCCGTCGCCAGCGTGATGGGCGAGGCGCTGCTCGGCTCTGTCGGCGCAGCGCCAGACGTCACTCGCGGCCGAGCGCGCCTCGACGAGCGCACCCGCGAGCGACTGAAGGCGATCGGCTATCTGCAGGATTAGCGCAGCACCGGTGCACATTCGCCCCGGGTATCGCCCCACCAGGGTTTTTCAACGCGCTGCTAGGCGTCCACGAGGACCTGGCCTTCGTTGTGCTGGAAGCCAGCTTGTATGTCCTATCCCCCCGTGGTGGTGCTTATTGGGCCTGCTGCCGTCATTTCCCGGCGGAAACAAGTCGACCGCATACCCAGTCGAAGGCGAGGGGCCGATTTCTTCGAGGCCGGCCTTAGAGTTGGGCGCGGAAAGCCCGGCGGCGAGCAGATAGGCCGACTAGGCCGAGGCTGAGGAGGAGTGCGGTGTTCGGTTCAGGGATCACTTGAAAGTGATCGATGTGCATGTGGTCGAAAGTTCCGTCCGGAGCGGTGATGCGAACTTCGGTAATCCATGGATCGAAGACTTCTCTATCAACGCGGACAAAAATGTTCCGCGTATTCCCACTTGCGGTATTGGATGTAAAGTTCAAGAGGCCTGAAGTATCGTCGACGAGGTCTACAATCCTTCCAAGATTCGTGGTGCCGATCCACAACTCCTCCTCTTGATGTATACCACTGATCCCCAAGGCGATTGAAGACGCCGTCGGCGCGTAGTTGAGTATCAGGTCCGTGGGCGACGTCAGTAGATTATGCTGCGCCCGCTGCAAGTCCCATCCGCCAAAGAAGGAATTTGGTCCGGCGTGCGGCACCAGGTCCAGGGGAACATTCAGCGTGAGCCCTGGAATCAGCATCGTGTCCTCGAAGTCCTCAGTAATGAACCCTGTTGTCCCGGCTGCGGCGTCGAGCATTGCAGTTTCGGCGGGCGTGGGCGCTCCGGTTGCACTGAAAAAATCCGTGGGACTAAAAGTCCTCACGGTATAGGCATGAGCGGTCCCCGCGATTCCAGGCACGCCGAGCGCCGCGAACAGCGAAAACAGAGCGACCAACGAACTACCTTTCCGGCCTGCGCGGTCGATGCGGGAAAGCAGCAGGGGCAGGTATCGGCTTCGCGACTGGGCCGGGGTTCGAGTGGAGTCAGAATTGGAGCAGCGGGCTCGAGAGAGCATTGGGTTTTTCCTCTTAGGGTGGGGACCGGCGTTATGCCGATACCTCCCCTAAAGCAAGAGGAATGCCATGTGTCTAAGTGTTTGATTATGATCAACTGTTATCGATTTACGGGCAGGTCCTTCGGTTCGCATGTCTTATTAAGTAGACATATCTGGTTTCGCCTAGGTGCTTTTTTCTAGAAAACGGCGCAAAAGCAGTTACTTGAGAATTATGTCAACAAAATAAGACTGTAAAAATTTCAACCCTTTGGGCGGCCCCGTACAGACGCTCTGGGATTATCTGATGGCGTTCGACAACGAATTCGCTTCCCCTTCCCGGCTGGTACCTGCCAGTATGGGGCCACGTTCACGCTCCTCGGGAAGGGGATTGCTATGCGGAATCTTTTTGTTGCGATTGCGCTGGTTCTGATGGCGAGCGGGATGCTCACCCTGCTCGGGGGCCAAGCCCAGGCCGCGCCCCTCACCCTCGACCTGACGGGCAGCGTAACCAGCGCTACCGGCACCTGGGTGTGATGCGGAAGCTACACCTAGTGCTTGTTGTGATGGTCTTCGGCTGGAGTTCGGGGGCACTGGCAACCCCCGTCCAATGGACAGTCGCTTCTGGTGGGAATGACCACTGGTACGACGTTGTTGGAGGAGGCATAAACGGCGTGGCGGGCGGCTTCCTCTGGGACGCAGCCAGGATCGATGCCGTTGCGCGAGGGGGCTATCTAGCAACGCCAACCTCTTCCGCCGAGTGGATATTCCTCAAGTCGAACTACACGACCATGGGGCTGGCCCCCGGCTCGAACATGATGGGATGGCTCGGCGGGTACCAGACAGATCCCGCAGGCCCAAATAACGCTAGCTGGACTTGGGTAACCGGCGAGCAGTGGTCATTTACCGATTGGAGCACCGCCGGAATTAACATACCCAACGGTGGCGCACTCGAAAACTACCTTCTTACCTGGTTCGGTAACGGAACGGGCTGGAACGATCACTTCGACAGCGAGTTCAAGTACTGGGTCGAATACGACACCTACCCCATCCCCGAGCCATCCACCGCGCTCCTCCTCGGCCTCGGTCTTGCGGGGATCGCTGCTAGGAGGCGGGTGTGATGCGGAAGCTTGTTCTAGCAGCGGTATTGGTTTTGGTGGCGAGCGGAGCGCAGGCGGCCACGCTGAACGTTATAGGCGGGCAGTTGCATGGCGCGTTCGACGTGAACGTCGGTGGGTCGCTCTATGATGTCGAGTTCGTTGATGGGACGTGTATCGCTTTGTACGGCGGTTGCGATGAAGCGTCCGACTTTACGTTCCAGACATTCGCCTCTGCGCAGCTTGCGGCGCGGGCATTGTTGGATCAGGTCTTTCTAGATGGCGCTTCAGGGCCCTTCGACTCCGACCCCTCGTTGACCAGAGGATGCGAGGGCGCGACCGCATGCGATCCGCTTACCCCCTACGCCGTTGCCGGCGGTGACCAATTTAGTTACGTGTGGGCCGAGAACGCGGACCCTGAACACTTTGAGAATGCCCCCCCCGTATGACCGGGTGGCGTATGGACCGTCGTCCCTCCCTGTCGGTTTCCTGCCTGGCATCTACAGCGTTTACGCCGTGTGGTCCCCGATCCCCGAACCCAGCACCGCCCTCCTCTTGGGCCTGGGGCTTGTAGGCACGGCTGCTAGGAGGCGGGTGTGATGCGGAAGTTCTTGCTGGCAGCGGTATTGGTTCTGATGGCGAGTGGGGCGCAGGCTTCGTCGTATCTGGATATTTTCGGGGTGGTTCATGATCCGATTCAGTATACGAATGGAAACCCGGCCCCCCACCATTATTCGGGACCTAACCTTCAACCCGGAGTAGTCGCCCCCTTTGCCGACCTGGGTGGTGCGGACCTGACCAACGCGGACCTGTCTGGCGCTGACCTGTACTGGGCGGCCATGACCAGCGTGGACCTGACCAATGCGGACCTTTCCGGCGCGAACCTGCAATATCCAACCCTGGGCTTCGCGAACCTTTCCGGCGCGAACCTGACCAACGCGACCCTCTACTTCGCGAACCTGACCAACGCGAATCTGGACGGCACGAATCTGAGAGGCGCTGACCTGACCCTCGCGTGGGCACTCGGGACCACAATCGGCACCCCCTACTACGACGCCAATACGAACTTCACAGACGCATGGGAGGTTGCTCACAATTACGGCGCGCTCTTCGACCCCGTAGCCGCAGGCTGGAACCTCGTTCCGAACCGAATACGGCGCTGCTCGTGGGAATTGGACTCGCGGGGATCGCTGCTAGGAGGAGGGTGTGATGCGAAAGTTTGCTCTATGGATCGGGATCTTCATCGTGACGGCCAGTGGCTCTGGCCACGCCAGTTCCTACCAGATGGGTGGGTTTAACACGGTCCTGTATGGCCCTATCGACGCGACGATCGTTGACCCTATTCAGAATACCTTCGGTGGGGACAATCCGTATTCAGGCCCGAACCTGGAACCCGGCGTCATCTCGATCGGCGCAGACTTGCGCTACGCATACCTGCCTTTCGCGGCTCTCTTTGACAGCACAAACTTAAGTTATGCCGACCTGACTGGGGCGAACGTTACCGATGCGCTCCAGACAGGAATCAATCTCGAGCAGGCGACCTTGATCCACGCGGACTTGAGCGGCTCGAACATGATAGGCGGGAACCTGATCGGCGCAGATCTCACAGGCGCAAACCTGACGTACGTCTCCCTGAACAACGGCCAGGTGGGCGGCGCAAACCTTACCGGTGCCACCCTGTTCTCCGCGCACTTCGGAAACGTGACCGACTGGGCCACTGCCACTTGGACCGGGGCGAAGTATTCGCTGAATGCCAAGAACAACAGCGGCGTGGTGATCTCGGACACCACCTTCCCAGTCGGGATGGATCAAGCTTGGCGTGACGCGGCAGGCATGATCGCGATACCCGAACCGTCCACCGCCCTCCTTCTCGGCCTCGGACTTGTGGGCATGGCTGCTAGGAGGCGCTCGCTGGGCTGACCGGGCGCAGTCGCCCTACTGCGGCATCCCAAGCGACGGCACTTCCTCCCTCACTGGGCGCCCGCATGACTCGCAATGCGGTCCTTCGGCGTCGCGCTTTTTCTGCTCTTCGAGGATGCGGTCGAGTTCCTTGGCCGCCCCTTCGATCTCACTTTGCCAG
>JAAZXM010000095.1 GCA_014240165.1 Myxococcales bacterium
CGGAAATTTCAAGACTGACCCCCTGCCCTACGTCGCAGCCTCCTCGGTCAAGATCGATCCCAGATGTCTAAACACGGGCGCCCTCGGCTTCAGGTATGAAGAACGGCTTTCGCAGATCTTCAACACCGCAGAAATTCCCGTGATGGTGACCCGCTCCGACGCCGATATCGATGAAGCGATCTGCGGCTACTTGACCGCGGAGGCGTTCGCGGCGGGCGGGCAGCTTCCCAATCTCTCACTGGATCCAAGCTTCAATGATGACCACGCTACCACCGAGGATTTCAGCGCGTCGAACATTTGCGATTTCTTTCAGGGCCACCGGGTCTCCAATACCTTGCCCCATGTCGGTTACAAAACCGTTGCGGTGAAGGATGGGCGCTACGGGCACTTCGAAGTCAGTTTGGACAATGACAAGGAGCCGGGTGTTTTCGGCTGGGAATTCATCACCGCCGGTGCCCAGAACGCCCTGGCGCTGCCTCATCCTGCTTCGCCTCCCGCGCCCGTGACCGGCGTTTCCGAAATTAGCTTCCGCGTCGATGACCCTTCGGGTTTGGAGAGTCCGCTGGTAAGCAACAAGTGGCTTTACATCCACGTGGGTGAAACGACCGCTCGGCTTAGCTTCGCCGTCGAAAACTACCCGCCGCCGGGTCCCAGCCGCGTGACCCTCAACACCAACCCAACGATCTGGACCTATGACCCAGCCAGCTGGACCTTGACCCTGGGCCCGCTGCTGCCGGGTGGGCCATACGTCTTCGAGGTGAGGCCCTAGCTCCTATCTCGACTCGCCCAACCGCCCCAACCGCCGTAACGAACCCAACCGCCGTAGGGATTCAGAAGGGGGAGGCTGCCGAGAGATCGGTTGCCTCCTTTTTCTGTGCGTCCAGGGGCTGACCCCGGGAATCTGATTTTTTACCCTATCCCTATTCGGGTCCAGTTCATTAGAATAGACAGATGCCGAAGGCCGAACTCCCGCACCCGACTCGCCGAGAATTGCTGAGGGCAGGCGGCATCGGGCTGCTCACGTTCAGCCTTGGCGGAAGCCTGGTGAAAATGAGCCCAGCCGAGGCCCAGGCGGCGGGCGTTTCGCTTTCGGTGCTGAGCCGGGCCGAAGCCGAAACCCTGGCGTCCCTTTGCGAGCGTCTCGTGCCCGGGAGCCGCGAAGCGGGTGTGGTGGCCTTTGTCGATCACCAACTGGCGGTGAGCCGGACCGATTGCATGTTGATGATTCGGTACCTGGGGGTGGACCCGCCCTTTACTCCTTTCTACCGCGAGGGGCTCGCGGCGCTGAATGCCGCTGCCCAGTCACGGCACCAACTTTCCTTTTCAAAGCTCGAAGACGCCTCTGCCGAAGCGTTGATCGATGCCCTGGCCGACGGAAAGATCGAGGGCTGGACAGGCCCGCCGCCGTCCTTTTTCTATTTCGTGACTCGCAACGATGCCTGTGATGTGGTGTATGGCACCGTGAAGGGCTTCAAGGCCCTTGGCGTGCCCTACGCACCCCACATCATGCCGCCGAGCGAATGGGGTGAGCCCGATTGACGGCGCTGCCCGCGGAGAAGATCGATGCAGTGGTGGTTGGCTCCGGCGCCGCCGGCAGCCATTTTGCGGCGCGCCTTGCCCAGGCGGGCAAGCGCGTGGCGATTCTCGAAGCGGGTCCCGCCCGGCAAAACAATGATCTGGTGAGTTCGATGCTCTGGGCAAGGCGGCTCAAGAGCGCTGGAGCGCCGGTGCTCGAGACAGGCAAGGACACGGTGGGTTACGGGTTCAATGCCGGCAGCGGCGTGGGCGGTTCAACCATGCATCACTACGCAGTCTGGCCGCGCCTTCACGAAAATGATTTTCGCGTGAAGAGCCTCTATGGGCGGTCGCGCGATTGGCCCATCGCCTACACGGATCTTCAACGCTATTACGACCGAGTCCAGGCGGAGTGCGGCATCTCGGGGGACCATGAGAAAGAGACAACGCGTCCCCCTGGTGCTCCCTACCCCATGCCACCGGTTCCGGTGGCTGAGCAAGGCCGCGTCGTCGCCAGCGGTTTCGAAGCGTTGGGGATGAAGGTTTCGCCGCTACCGCTGGCGGTCACAAGCCGGCCCTATAAGGGCCGAGCGAATTGTATTTGGGATGGCTGGTGTGATGCGGGCTGTCCGATTGGCGCGCTCGCCAACGCTCAAACGATTCATCTTCCCCAAGCCGCCGCCGCCGGAGCCACCTTGCACCCGGACACCGAGGTGGTGCGGATACTCACCAGTGCCGACGGAAAGCGGGCAACCGGAGTTGAGGCCGTCACACACGATGGCCAGCGCGTGCGGGTGATGGCCGATGTGGTTGTGCTTGCCGCCTTTACAATCCAGAACCCCCGGCTCCTTTTGGCGAGTGCAACGCCAAAGCACCCGAATGGTTTGGCCAATAGAAGCGGCACGCTGGGGCGTTTCATTACCACACACGGAGCGGCGCCGATTTTCGGCTTGCACGAAAAGGAAACGACTCCGGGCTTTGGTGCTTTCGGTGGCCAGCTTCTCAACCAGACGCACTACGACAACAAGAACGCCCATGAGGCAAGCGGGGCCTTTGGCAGCTATCAATGGATGATCGCCAACGCTTTGAAGCCCAATGGGTTGCTGGGCATTGCACCGACCAGGCCCGATATCCGCGGCCCGGCTCTGACTGCCTTCATGGAGCGGGCAACCCGTCACATGATCTCCATGACGGGTGTAGTCGAGGAAGAGGCCATGGCGGAGAACCGGGTAACCCTGGCGAAGCGCAAGGATGCGCACGGCGTTCCCCTGGCATCGGTGGCGTATACCACGAACGAAGCCTCGGCCGCGCTCTGGAATGCGGCGATCGCCGAGGGCCTGAGTGTATTCAAGGCGGCTGGTGCCTCCGAATCCTGGAATGCGCCCCGGGCTTCCATGCACATCATGGGGGGAACTGTGATGGGAGAGAGCGCGGCCGACTCAGTGACGAACAGTTACGGCCAGGCCCACGATCTGCCGAATGTTTTCATTGGCGGCGCGGGCCTCTTCCCCACCGCTGGCGGTGTCAACCCGACTTTCACCATTCACGCACTGGCCGCGCGGGCGTCGGAATACCTGCTCAAGCACTGGTCTTCGGCGGTCGGCTAGCCGTCGGGATTCGCTTTCAACCGGAGCGCTGTGCCCATCGCCATGTTTGATTTTCAAGCCGCAGAGCAGCTTTTCATTCAGGACGATCTGATCCAATACGTGGTGCCGGTCTTCGTCCTCGCCGTGGTGGCAGAAGCGATTTGGTCACGGGTGCGCGCTCAGGGTGTCTACCACTGGCCCGATACCGGAGCGTCGCTTCTGATGCTGGCGGCCTCTGCGGTTTTCGAAGTCGTGCCCAAAATCGCCGCCATCGCGTTGATGATCGTGTGTTATGAGATCAGCCCCCTGCGCGGCATGGTGGGACACGGGCCCTGGGCCTGGGTGCTGCTCTTCTTCCTCGACGATTTCACCTATTATTGGTTTCACCGGCTCAACCATTCGGTGCGTTTCTTTTGGGCAGGCCATGTCAACCACCACTCGTCCGAGTATCTCAACTACGGCACCGCGCTGCGCCAGGGCGTGGGCGAGCGTTTCTACAAGCTGCTCTTCTGGCTCTGGCTGCCGCTTTTGGGTTTCGACCCCGGCATGGTGTTGCTCATGATCGGGCTCAACCTCAGTTACCAGTTCTGGGTTCACACCGAGGCGGTGCGTCGCCTGCCCGCATGGTTCGAGGGGATTTTCAATACGCCTTCCCATCACCGGGTTCACCACGGTTCGAACGTGCGCTACCTCGACCGGAACCACGCCGGTGTGCTCATCATCTGGGACAAACTCTTTGGCACCTTCAGCCCCGAGGCCGAAGAAGAGCCCGTTGTGTACGGCCTCACCGAGAACATCGATACGTATCATCCGTGGCGAGTACTGGTGCACGGTTACACCGATCTATGGCGTGATCTGCGGCGGGCAGAAACTTGGGCCGACCGCTGGCGCTACCTCGCCCGGGCGCCCGGGTGGAGCCACGACGGCCCCGACAAACGATCGGAAACCCTGCGCGCCCAGGCAGAGCCGAAGCCCGCCTAGGCGGATTCGCACGGGCCTATTGCTGGGGCGCGCCGATTGCCACCGGGCGTACGGGTGAGCCTGAGGCGCCCCGCGTGCGCAGGGGCAGGATCATCGTGCACGAAGTCCAGACGCGGTCTCGGGCCAGTTCGGCCAAACGGGCATTCTGAATCTGGTGAATGCCTGATTGGGTGAGGTCGTGGTGGTGGATCGCGAAGGGCAGCCCTTCGGGCGTTCCCTCGGCGGGCGCGGCCTTGCCCAGGATGAGCCCCTCGGCCGCGGGATCGGTGAAGGGGTTGTCGAGAGCCACGAGCACAACCGCGGCCTCGCCCAGATAGAGGGCGGCGTCGTAAGCCAGGCCGGGGCCCCGGGTGTAGTAGATCTTCTCGGTATCGGGGTCGGCCCAATGCTCGGACCAACCTGTGTAGATGAAGAGCACGTCCCCCGGCAGCAGCCCGCGCCAGGCCAGGCCCTGGGCTTCGAGCATGTCACCGATCTCGGCCCGGGTGATGGCGCGGCCCGGGGCCAGCGGTTCACCGCCGCCCAGATGAGTGCGCGCGTCCAGGAGTACCGCGCTGGTCACGATGGGAGGCACGTTTTCGACGCCGAGTTTTTGCAGCGGTGAGTCGGGCGTGGGCTTGACCTCCGCCTGGGTGAAGCCGCCGTAGTAGCGGACCTTCTCGGAGGGGAAGGGCGGCGTGCCAGTCCAGACTTCATCGAGAAAACCGAAATGCCCTAGCGCATCGAGTTGGGTTCCCTGGGCGCCAGGCTCTCCCGTCAGGCGATCGCCGTTGGTGGCGTGCATCGAGTAGGGCAGGCCACCGGTGGGGCGAAAGCTGTAGTCCAGGGGGACACCGAAGGGCGAAACCGGCATGGTATTCGACCGCTCGTGGGAGAGTTCGTAGACCTGGGCGCCGGGTTGGGCCATGTGGAACGCACAGCGCTGCCAGGTTCCGGGCCCCTGGGTATTCGCCATGCCGCGTTCATCGCCTGCTTGCCAGGGCGGCGCCGGGGTCTGCGCGCGAGAACTTTCCACGACGTTTCGTTGATCGCTTTTTTCCGGTGCCGGTGCGGACTGAGTCTGCGTGATGCACGCGCTTGTGAAGAGGCCAAAAGCAAGTGCAAGGATCGCGGGGCCCATTTGTTTTTTCTGAGTGCGTACTGACGGAAGGGCGCTCGCTCTTTCTCTCGGCTTCTTGAAGCGCATGGTCTTTCCTTCGAAGTTGGTTCCGGCGGGTGGCTACGCCCTAGGTGAGTTCGAAACCCCTATAGGCGTCCGCGACAATTTCGTCACAGATCGCGGCGTAGTCGGCGAAGCCGAGGAAGGGCATGAAGACCCTGGGCTTGCCCGGGATGTTGGCGCCCAGGTACCACGAGTTGCAGCTGGGGAAGATCGTCTCGTCGGCGATCTCGTTGACCTGCGCGCCCCACTTCTCCTCGGCAGTGGCCTCGGCCTCGATGCGCTCAAGGCCCTCCTGCTCCATGTAGCCCACGCAATCGGCGATCCACTCCACGTGCTGCTCGATGGATTGCACCATGTTGGAGAGCACCGAGGGGCTGCCGGGGCCGGTGACGATGAAGAGGTTGGGAAAGCCCCGGGTGGCCAGGCCCAGGTAGGTGCGCGGGCCCTCGGCCCATTTTTCATTCAAGGCGAGCCCGTCCCGGCCGCGAATATCCACCCCGAAGAGCGCCCCCGTCATGGCGTCGAAACCCGTGGCGAGCACAAGGTCGTCGCATGGGTATTCCTGCCCGCCCACCTGCACGCCGGCGGGCGTGATCTTTTCGATGGGCGAGCCGCTGATATCCACCAGGTGCACATGGGGTTGGTTGTAGGTCTCGAAATAATGGGTGTCGATGCACAGGCGCTTGCAGCCCACGGGCGTTCGCGGGCAGAGCAATTCGGCTATTTCCGGGTTGTCCACTACGGCGCGGATCTTTTTGCGCACGAACTCGGCGGCGAGTTCGTTGAGTTCGGGCAGGACCACCAGCCCCGGGGCGCCGTTGAGAAAGGTGAGCCCGCCGTATTCCCAATTGCGCTCGAGCATGGCCTCGAGTTCCTCGGGGCTGGGCACGTATTCGGGGTCGTGATCCGGCGGCAGGGGAAAAGGGTTCACGATCCCGAAACCCTCGGCCCGGGCCTCGGCGCGAAACTCGGCGTAGCGCGCCTTGAGGGCGCGGACTTCGTCGGGATCCAGCGGGCCGTTGCGCGCGGGGATCGAGTAATTGGGCGTGCGCTGGAAGATATGAAGCTCGGAGGCCTGCTCGGCGATAATCGGGATGCTCTGCACCGCCGAAGAGCCGGTGCCGATCACACAGACCCGGCGCCCGCTGAAATCCACTTCATGATGGGGCCAGCGGCCCGTGTGATAGGTGTTGCCCGCAAAATCATCCAGCCCCTCGAAGCCGGGGGTGTTGGCCGAAGAGAGGCAGCCCGTGGCCATGACGAAATATTTGGCCGAAAGGGCTTGGCGCTCGCCTTCACCTTCGCCTTTACCTTCGCCCTGGGTCTCGATCTGCCAACGCGAGCTTGCCTCGTCGTAGACGGCAGACTGCACCCGGGTGTTGAACTCGATATCTCGGCGCAGGTCGAAGCGGTCGGTGACGTGCTCGAGGTAGCGCAGGATCTCGGGCTGGCCCGAGTAGCGCTCGGTCCATTCCCACTCCTGCTGGAGTTCCTCGGAAAACTGATAGGAGTACTGCACGCTCTCGACATCGCAGCGCGCCCCCGGGTAGCGGTTCCAGAACCAGGTGCCCCCCACCCCGCTCGCCGCTTCGTAGATCCGCGCCGAGAGCCCCATCCCCCGCAAGCGATGAAGCAGGTAGAGGCCCGCAAAGCCAGCCCCCACCACCACGGCGTCGAGTTGGCCGGCTGTGTCTGCTTGGGCGGTTTCATTTTTGGGAGGCGGCATCGCAGGGCTCCGTTCGTACCGGGCGGGGATCGGTTTGCCCGGGGTTTTCATCCTAGCGGCCCCGCACCCGGAGCGATAGAGCACCCGGGGGTCGACCGAATCTCAGGTGAAACTCGGTACCGAACTTCCGTTTCAACGCGCCGGGACTTCGGGGCAGAGGAGCGTTCAGGGCTCCGTCGGGGGCTCGAGCAGGACCGGTCCGGGGATGTTTGGCAGGCCGTACTGGGCTCGCAATTCCTGCACGGGCGTCTCGGCGGCGGTCCAGAAATCCCAGTCGCGGATCAGGTTGACGTTGCAGTCCCGGCCGCGTTCGTAGCCGGCCACCACGTCTTCGGGGTTGAAGTGCCCGGTGCCGGCGGGGAGCAGGCCCACGGTGGTGAAGGTTTTGCCCATGTGGAAATCGAGGATCACCTCGAGGAGCAACTCGAAGCCGTAGCCATTATCGAAGAGCCCGGCCTCGAAGCCCGCGACATTCATCTCGCCGTTCATGTCCGTGTTGAAGCCGCCGAGGATATGGCAGCAGTCGTGGTTGATCAGCTGCTCGCTCAGGCTTTTCTTCTCGCCGGGCAAGGGAAAATTTCGCGCGCGGTAGAAATGAAAGAAGGTATGGCCGAGGCTTTCCTCGGGCAGTTTCTCGAGAGCGCGGTAGCGCTCGGCCACCTTGGCGTCGCCGGCAAATTGATGCAGCGATTCGGCGATGGCCTTCACCTGCTGCCAGGCGCCCTCGGCCCCGGCGTATTCCGCCAGGCCGCGCCGGCTCATATCGATGACCAGGCGTTTCAACCGATCATCACGCACCCGGTGGAGATCGACGAGGGTGTCGGGCTCGAGTCCCAGCGCAGCGGCGATTTCGTCCACCACTTCGACCTGGGCGGCATCCACCTCCATGGGGAGATAGGGCATCAGGATCAGGAATTGCAGGAATTCCTTGCGTCGCTGGGTTTGGGGGAGCGACTGGGCAAGTTCGGCCGGGCTCGGGCTGCCGAGGGAGGCGAGATCGACCTCGGCGTGGAGCACGTGATGGCGAACCGCATCGAGCATTTCCGCGGCGATCTGACTGAGCGGCCGGGTACCCCGAACCGTGGCCACCGCCTGCATGCCCGCAAGAAATGCCCGGGCTTCGTCCGCGGTCCAGGTTTCGCCTTGTGTCGAATTTGCCAAGGGGGGTCCTTTCTTGAGTCCTTCGCTTCAGCTCTTTCCCTAGCCCTTTTCCTTAGCTCTTTTCCTTAGCTCTTTTCCTTAGCCCTTTGCCGCGCGCTCCTCGGA
>JAAZXM010000096.1 GCA_014240165.1 Myxococcales bacterium
AGGGCAACGAGCGCCTGCGTGGCGTCCTCACCTCGGGCTTCCACAGGGACGGGAAGGTTGGCCTGGTCGAAGGCGACGACCACAAGCAGAAGGTCTTTCGAACCGGTTGCCCCAAGGTCCTCATCGGGATCGGGAACCTGCCAGCGACCGTGGCCGACCGCTCTCTCCGGATCGAGATGAAGATGGCAACCCGGGAGGAGGCTCGCCGCCTCGAGAATTTCGGTTCCGCGGAGAAGAGGGGGCTGCTGGCGTGGAAGCGGCAGATTATCCGCTTCGCATCGGACCACGCAGGCGAGTTCGAACGAGCCGAGGCGAAATGCGAGGGGCTCTATAACCGCGCCCTCGACCGATGGCGCCCGCTGTTGAGCATTGGCGAAGTCATCGGTCCCGAGGTGGCCGAACTGATGCGCGCGACCGCGACCGCGGCCGAGTCCTCGCCCTCCAAGAACGACGACGCGAGCCACAAGACCGAGCTGCTGGGCGATGCCCGCCGAATCATGGACGGCGAGCCTGGCCGGGAGGCTTGGCCAGCGGGCGAACTGCTTGAGAGCCTGCTGAAGCTGGAGGAGGGCCTTTGGTCCGATTGGAACCGAGGCCGGGGGCTCAGCGCCCGCGGTCTAGCGCAGATCCTCAAGGGCTTTGGCATCCGGTCGGCGGGCAACCCGAGGACTTATCGGCGAAGCGATTTCGTCGGAACCTGGGCGCGCTACTTGCCCGAAGAAGACGATGAGGCCGTATGACCCACCGAACGCCGGAATGCGAAAATCGATCCACGACCGATCGAAGGGGTCCGGACGGCGCGCTTCCCCGAATAAATTGTCATTGGGCGCAAAATCATACTCACAAGCTCACAAGCTCATCCCCCGAGTGGAGGATGGGAGCTTGTGACCCATGAAATGCCTGTAAGCAAATATATATACGCGCCCGACCGAAGGGGCAGGGCACGGCGTTTTCCGGAACGACGAATCGCGAAACGTAAAGCCATGCTCACAAGCTCTTCCCGCGACCTGACTGCCGAGGCCGTGGGGGGGGGCGGGAGCGAACAAGGGGCGCTTCCCGGGACCGGGCGGCAGCCAATTCGAAAACATAAGTTCAACATGGGGGGGATATATGGCGCGAACAACAATTGCGGCCGAAGGCCGAATCGAGGCGCCGTCCGACTTGCCCGCCGGGGCGGCGGCAATCTGGCGCGAAATCGTCGAAGCGCTTCCGAGCGACTTTTTTGGTCCTCAGGACAGGCGACTGCTGGCCCAGTATTGCCACGCCGCTTGGCGCGCTTCGCTCGAAATCCGGCGAGACAAAAAGAAGGCCGGAAGTGCCGACATGCGGATCGCCAAGGACTGCGGGCAGATCGTCAGGGCGCTGGGCGCGCAGCTCCGCTTGGCCCCGTCATCGCGCATCGATCCAAGGTCCGCCGGGTCGGCCAGGCGCCGAGCGCGGACCGAACTGCGCCCCGATGCCGGGGCCGCAACCGATTGGCGCGCTGCACTTCGGGGGGGGCTGGATTCTTGAGCGCGATGCAGCTGGGCGTGTTGAAGCGCCAGTTTTCATGGGCCGAACTGCGCTGCTCGCGTTGAGCGCAGTTCGGCCCTGAATAAACCCAGTCTCTCCGCGCTGCAAAAAAAATGCAGGTTGGGGGAGGCCGGCCGGCGCCGGGGCGGGTATCGGAGTCCAATACGAGCCCGTCCCGGCGTCCATCCTAGCGCAGCCCTGATTTTTAAAGCGACCCCGATGGCCGGGCTGACAATGAAGCAGAGTTTTTGACTGCCTTGGAATGGCCGGTAAAGTCGATTGATCCCAAGCTCTGAACCGTTACCCTTCGGTTTTGCTCATTGCTCTATCCCCACAAGTTGTGGATTGATCCCAAGCTCTGAACCGTTACCCTAATTATCCCTTGTTGTTAATTGGTCTGAGTGTTGTGGATTGATCCCAAGCTCTGAACCGTTACCCTGATGTGCTTCTTCGGCTCAAACTCGTGGTGGTTGTGGATTGATCCCAAGCTCTGAACCGTTACCCTCCGCCCGAGCTCTTGGGCGACGAGTGCTTGGTTGTGGATTGATCCCAAGCTCTGAACCGTTACCCTAGTTGCTGCTGCCACTGGCTCCCCCCGTGTGTTGTGGATTGATCCCAAGCTCTGAACCGTTACCCTAGGCACGAAGACGTTCCTCGTTCAGTACGCGTTGTGGATTGATCCCAAGCTCTGAACCGTTACCCTTGATCTTCTCGTATTCGGATGCAGCCATGCGTTGTGGATTGATCCCAAGCTCTGAACCGTTACCCTATGAGTGCCCGCTGTCACACTCCAGCGTTAGTTGTGGATTGATCCCAAGCTCTGAACCGTTACCCTAGGTACGCAACCAAGACCAGCTCTTCGGTAGTTGTGGATTGATCCCAAGCTCTGAACCGTTACCCTAATCGAGGCGGAAGGCCCTGAATTCAAAGGGTTCTTCTGTTCTCGGGGTCAAGAAAACATCTGAAGCTGGGCTGGCGGGGCTTCGAGTGGGTCCCGTTTTCTCTCGTTGAAGAGTTCCATTCGTGCGAATTGCTTGTCTGTGATCTGGATCATTCGTACCTGCCCAGCGGGGGGAAGCCAGCGCTTGACCCTCAGGAAGTGCGTCCGCGCGTTTTCCTGGCTTGGGCAGGGTCTCGCGTAGACAGAGAATTGGAGCATCCAGAAGCCGTCCTCGAGGAGGTCCTTCCGGAATCGGGCCGCGACCTTTCGCTGCCTTTTGGTCCCGACTGGGAGATCGAACATGACCATGACCCACATCGCCCGGTACTCCGAAAGTCGCACTTTCTAGTCCATCCAGGGAAGGTCCAGCTTTCCGGCTCGTTGGGCCGCCGCCGGCCGTCGAGGGCGGCCGCTGATCGTCCGCGGGCCGACGTCTCCGTTTTCCTGGATCACGAGGTTCGCGTAGGCATGAGCGATCTTCTGCATTGCTACGGAACACGGGCCGCTTTCCGCCCCGACCTTGACTTCCTTCTCGAGGGTCTGAAGGAGGCTTCTCTTCGTGTCTCCATTGATTTCCGTATGTCCTTCCTTGAGCGATTCCAAGACTGCAAGATCGACGAGCGGCCTGAAGGGCTCCATGAAATCATCCGCGAGGCAGAATGGATTCGACCGATTGGAGTGCTGCAAGCCCAGCCCGGGCTGAAGGCCAGCTGCACACAGAGCTCGTGCCATTGAAGCGCGCATGATGGCGTACCCATAATTCAGCAGTGCATTGACGCCCGAAAACCTGGGGTCTCTGCGGAAGCTTTCGAGCGAGCCTGAAAAGACCTCTTTCCAGTAGAGGCGGGCGGCCTGGGCTTCAGCGTTACTTCGATCGGCCGCGCGAACCGAGTTGGACAGTACGGCGAGTCTCTTTCGCGAGGGCGAATTCGCAGGCAACGCTCGACTCTGCCCGCGTATCTTGGATCGAACAATCTGTGCCCACATCGCCGATTTGAACGGCTGGCCAAGTGAAACTTGAGCGGCGAGTCTCTGGGTAGATAGAGCGTTGCCTGAGAGCGGTTGGACGATCGCTAGGGGGAGGTGGTCGGCTCCGCACAGTAGGGTCACACAACCTTCCTCGGCCGCGCTGACCAGAGCTGCTGTTGAGACCGTAGCTCCAACCGTATCGAGGACGAGAATGCCGAGGTCTTCGAAGGGAACCGCGCCGACCTCCGTGCCTCCTTTTGCAAGGCGAAGATGGCGTCCTCGACTAGTCAGTTGATAGCCCCAGCCGGAAACTTCGATAGTTCTTTTCAGCATTGACTCACGTTTATCCGGATTGTGTCGCCCGTTCGCTGATGGGGAAAGTCCGTAGGATGCGATTCAGAAGCGTCCTTTCCATCCGTTGGGAGGGGTCAAATCCCGGATCGATGGACTAGGCCACATGGGCTTACTTGAACTTTTTGCACGTTTAGCTCATTCCAGCGCTTGAGCGAGACGATCCTGTACAGATCCTTCGACTTGCCTGCGGGCCGCGCATCACGGGCATCTCGGAGGCAGATGTCGATAAATCTGGGAGTTGGACTCATGTTCTTGATGACGCACAGCAGCGACTGCGAGGCTGCTGGATGTTGAATGAGTACCGAATCGCCAATAGAAAGAGCGTAGGCGGTCTGAAGCCCATCTGGATGCTTCCGCCCAATGATCGGCTCATGACCTCTGCGAGCTCTGCGTGCGCCTTCTATCATGCTGACTACTTCGACCCGAGCTATCCCATTACTCCCCGCTCCAGTGTGGGCAAGAAACTCGGCATGATGGTTGTTCCCGCTGATCGCGGCTCGGAAGGGGGTTTGGTCTCCCTCGCGTGTAAACTCGACCGGATCTCCTATCTGCTTTCTGATCCGCACGCGAAGGATCGGGACATTGCCCTTGAGCATGCGTACGGGGTTTTCCGGGTCGTCTAGGCTGCCCTTTGGGATGGCCTTGCCTTCTTGCCAGCCAAACTCGGAGAGGCGCGCCTCAACCGCTTCGCGCACGGCCTTGTCACGAATCTTGGGGATCATGGCTGCCGTAAGTTCCGAGACAGACTTGCGGTAGAAGTACTCGCCTTGTGTTTCGCTCGGGCCATAGAAAAAGCCCTCATGCAGCGGGCCTCTGAGCCTTCTCCGAGGCCGATGAGAGACGAGGATGAGTTGGATGACCGAGGCGACGCTCGACCGAAACTCTTCCCAGGGTTCCTCGAATGCCGGGGCTCTCGTGCCCATCCTGTTTTTCTGCTTGTGGTAGGCCGCAAGCCGCTTGAGATGCCCAGGCCTCGAGAGGGCGACGACGATCGCATCGATGGCGTGATGGCGATGGTCTCCCCGGTACTTCGGGGGTTCCTCGCCCTCCTGGACGGAGAAGGGCGTGAGCAGTGAGTTGAGTCCCCAGCGGCGCCTCAGTTCGGCCGTCAATTGCCCCCGCCCGACCCGGACTCGGGAAGCCTGGTCTTCGGGTTCGAAGAGGCATCCGAGGTAGTCGCGAGCAGCAACGCTGAGGTAGCGCGTGTCGTTGAGTTGCCGGGCGACAAAGCTATCGAGGTCGATTTCCTTCTGGGTAAATTTTCTACGCTTGGAGAAAGGCATTCCTTTCATTTTTGAAATGCGTTCGATCATGCCGTCGTAGTCGCCCAAGCCTTCGCGCCATTCCCGGGGCGTGCGGTCTGCCTTTTCCCGATTCGATTGGGTAAAGGCGACGACCTTGTTCAGGTACGAGTCGTCGAGGCTTCGCCAGCGGGGGAGAATGTGGTCGACCTCGATGTCGCTGCTGAAGAGTTGTCCTTGGGAGATGGCCCGACCGCTGTAAGGGCAGATGCCCTCCTGATCTTCCCAGAGGCGATACTTCTCGATATCCGCGCGGCGGGGCACGGGGATACCGACTTCTTCTTCAAGTTTCCTCGCGACTTCCTCTCGCTCCACCTGGCGCTTGTGCATCTCAATAGATTTCTCTTCGCGCTCGGCTACGGAGCCCTTCATTTCTCGCGCGAGTTCGACCACGATGCGATACGGGAGTCCGTGGATGCGGATTAATTCGTTGACGACCTTTCGGACCTCGACGAGCGCCGACTGGACGACTGGGTTCCGGATATTTGGCGGGGCGGGGAGTCGAGTCTCGACAGGAACCACCGGGATTTGCACGTAGTCGCAGGCTTTCTTGGCTTCGTGCAGATTGAGTCCCGCCTCCAGATGGGGGATCAGGTTCCGCATGGCCTTGAGGGAGAGGTGGCCGTAGCCATCGGGCCCCGCATAGGCGATGAGCTTGATTTCGGCGTCCGGCTTCAATTCGAATTCGGCCAAGTTCGAGCGCATTTCGTCTTCGTCTTCGCATTCGGTCAGGAGTTCGCGCAGATGGGCTTGCGCTTCGGCTGTTAAGGAAAGCCATTGCTTCTCGCCAATGCCGTTCAACAGGGCGGCCTCGGCCGAGTTTCCGCCGATTGACGTGCGTCCGCCTTGCTCAAGATTGAAGCGGGCATCAGGATCGAGGCCGAGGGCCTTGTGGAGTTGTTTGAACGTCCGCTTGTCGTTGGCCGAGAGAAGCTGAGTTGCTTGCGCGCGCTCGTGCTCAGAGAGTTTTCTTTCGTGTCCGTTGGCCTGTTGGATCATGAGGTTGGCGACGTCGCAAAGCACTCTGTACTGCTGCGAGACCCAGTGGGATTTGGGTCCTCGCTTCTCCTGCGGTTCGTGTTCGCATTGTCCAATGAGATGTGTTTGCAGGCGGAGCGGGCGCTGAAAGAAAATGATCTCGTCAGCGACTCGTTGCCGCAGTTCGTCGGTCAACGTTTCGGGGTGCGCCTTGACTTGGCGCCCCCAGAGGAGGTCGAACTCGTCCTGGTACATGGCCCGGAGCGTGTGCCGTTTGCGCAAATGAGTTTCGCCCCGGACCAGACAACTTCTGTCGGTCCCGGCGATCTCATTCAGATACTCGCCAAGCGTTCGCGCTTTACTTTCCTTGATGGCGTCCGCAAGATCGCTGATCTCCTTGAGCATTCCCTTGTTAGCATTGGCTTCACCCGACTTGCGGTTGCTCTTGAATCCCCGGCGTTGATTGAGATGGAAGAGGGCGCGCCCAAACTCGTGCGCAGAGAGGTCTTCATCAAGGCCGCGCGCCCGGAGGACGTAGGGATCGAGGCGCCAGAGTTTTTGGCGATCAGCCTCGGATTCTGGAAGCAGGCCAGCCGCGACGAGGATTCTTGCCAGGTTGCGGCGGCGCTGATGAAAGCGGTAGCGATTGCGGCGGGCGCCTCGTGCGGTTCGGCGCTCGACGTTCTTGGGCTTCTCGGCGCCCTTCGGACCGCGATTGACGCCCTCGGGAAAGATCCGGACGCCGGCGGCCCGGAGTCCAATCTCACTGCCGATTTCGCCGTCGTCATCGAGTTCGAGGTCGATGATCGCCCAGCCAATGGAAGCCGTGCCCAGATCGAGTCCGAGTACGTAATCGCGCATCGCCAATCCCTCCGCTCGTTGTCCGCTCGGTCCGAGTCCTTCCTTGGCTGTCCAAGTCCAGACGTCCGAGATTAGCGCTTGCGGAGAGGGCGCAAGATGTTGTAAAACGGGAGTTGAGTGTAACGGCTCAGAGCTTGGGATCTTTTCATACCAAGGTTTCCAGGAACCGAAGGCAATGCGGCTTGCCGCAACCTAATCCCTGGATTCTTGAGAAAAAATCTCATGAAAACGCGCTGTACCGACGGGTACAGCGCGTTTTTCATTTCTGCCGATCCCTCTTTAGTGGGACGCTTCTGGCGCGTGAGCTTGCTCTCTTTCGAATCGCTGTAAATCACTCTCCTTCCTCGCCGCAAGGCGATTCGGGTTATCGAGAACGGGCTCGCCGATCGCGAACGAAAAGGCAGAGGTTACGCCCGGCGCCGGGCCCGAAATCTTGTGGGCGCAGTTTCGTGCTCGGCCCCAGCCCAGGGCTTCAGGAGGCCCTAGGGCCGTTCTGGGCTTTTTCTGATGCGATTCAATAAATCCCGCGCCTTCCCCTGGCCCGCCCGTGCATGAGAGAATGGGTCTTTACTGACTCAACCCTCGGGAAGGGGATCGTTATGCGGAAGTACGTTCTGGCAGCGGCATTGGTTCTGATGGCGGGCGGGGCGCAGGCTTCGTCGTATGTGGATATTTTCGGGACGGTTCATGACCCGATTGTGTACGAATATCCGCTTAGCGGCGACCACACGTATTCGGGGCCGAACCTAGAACCCGGAGTGTTCGCTCCCGGCGCGAACCTGGGCGGCGCGGACCTGTCCGGCGCGGACCTGGACAGCGCGATTCTGGCCACTGATTACATCTACGCGAACCTGTCCGGCGCGAACCTGTCCGGCGCGAACCTGAGCGGCGCGGACCTGACGGCATCGGACCTGACCAACGCGAACCTGACCAACGCGAACCTGACCGGCGCGGACCTGACCGGCGCGGACCTGGTCAC
>JAAZXM010000097.1 GCA_014240165.1 Myxococcales bacterium
GAAGAGCATGGCAAAGCGCGCGCCCAGAAAGAGCCGCACCCGGGGCAGGGCGAGGACTTGCAGCGTGGGGTGCCGGGGCCTGGTCACGCCTTGGGACGGCGTTTTCGGCGGAAGCGGGCGGGCACGTGAATGCTATTGACGCCGAGCCATGCGTTGCGGGCGGCTCCCGCCCCCATCACGACCCAAAAACCGGCCCAGAGCAGGGCGAGGATCGATGTCTCCCAGGCGAGCACCGGGTAGAGCCCGATGCCCAGGCAGGCCAGCGCCCCCCCGGCCCAATTGGCCCGATGGAACCACGTGGGCAGGCGTTCTCCGTAGTTCTTCGTCTCCATGGCCCCGGCCCCCCGAAAATCGGAGGCCAGTCTACAGCACGAGAGCCCCGCGGCTGGCTTTCATTCGCCCGGGCGCGGGGACCGACCCGGAGCCCTCCGCACCCCGGAACCTGGCTGCGTTCGAAGCGGCCGCGACTAATGAGTAGACTCCCGCAGAGCACGCAGGGAGCATCCCCATGGGACTCGACCGTCGAAGTTTTCTCCAAGGCCTGGGCGCAAGCGCCCTCGCGGCCGCTACTTGGGGGCTGCCCCGTACGAGCCTCGCCGCGCAGACCGACTCGGCCGAAGCGCTCGCCATCGAGCTGCTGCGCGGGCTGAGCGATGCCCAGCGCGCCGAAGTCGCCTTCCCCTGGGACCACGTCGACGGGGATCGCGGGCTGCTGCGCGCGCGGGTCTCCGCCAACTGGAACGTGACCGAGCCAACCGTCGACTCGGACTTCTTCACGGCCGACCAGCGTGCGCTGATCCGCGCCATCTACGAGCAGCTGATCGATCCGTCCTGGCACGAGCGCTACGACCGCAAGTTGACCGACGACGCCGGTGGCTGGGGCCGGCACCAGTCGATCGCGTTCTTCGGAAACCCGGCGACGGGGCCTTTCCAGTTCCTGATGACCGGCCGCCACATGACCCTGCGGGCCGGCGGCCACGCCGACCCGCGCGTCGCCTTCGGCGGCCCCATCTTCTATGGACACGCCACCGGCACCTGGTGGTCGGGCGGCTTCGTCGAGCGCAGCCACCACCCGGGCAACGTGTTCTTCGGGCAGGCAGTAGCCGCCACGGGTCTCTACGACCTGCTCGACGGCGCCCAGCGTGAGCGCGCGCGGATCACCCAAGTCCCCAAGGAATCGGACATCACCTTCTCGGCACGCGGCGCCCAGCGCGGACTTCCGCTCTCCGAGCTCTCACCCGACCAGCTCGCCGAAGCCGGCCGCCTGGCCGAGATCCTGGTCGAGCCCTTCCGCGAGCACGACCGCGCCCAGGTGAGCGCAGCCCTCGCGGCCCAGGGCGGGCTCGCCACCTCTTCGCTCGCGTTCTTCGAGCCCTGGTATCGCGGTGGCGACGACCTCTGGGACGGCTTCCGCCTCGAAGGCCCGAGCCTCGCCTGGCACTTCCGCGGCCACCCGCACGTGCACGTCTGGGCCCACGTCGCCCGAACGCCGGATGTCCCCTTCAACTCGATCGCGATCGAGCGCTAGGGGGAGCCGCGGCAATCGACGTCCACCGCCGCATGGCGGCTATGATCCCCGCGGATCCCCGCGGATCCCCGCGGATCCCCGCGGATCCCCGCGGATCCCCGCGCGAAACTTCGGAGGGGTTTGATCTCATGAAGCGCTTTCTCGTCGTTCTCATCGCCTTGCTGGCGGCCGTCATTGTATTGCCGCCGCTCTATTACGCGGTCTTTCCCTACGAAGCTGCGCCGCTTCTCCCGCCGCCGGGCCAGCGCGTGATCTTGCCGGGCGGCGCCGGCGTCAATGTGATCGAGGAGGGCGATGGGCCGCCGGTGGTGCTGAGCCACGGGCTTCCCGGCAGTGCGTACGATTGGCGCGCTCTGCTCCCGGAAATCGCGGGTCGCGGCTACCGGGCCATCGCCTACGGGCGCGTCGGGTACGGCCACTCGGATCCGCGGGCGGGTGGCGACTACACCCCCGAGGCGAATGCCCGAGAACTCAACGGTCTGCTCGGAGCCCTCGACCTCGACGATGTCACGGTGGTGGGCTGGTCCTATGGCGGCGTTGTCGCGATGCTGGCGGCGCTGGACAACTCCTCGCGGATCGCGCGCATCGTGCTCATGGGAACCGGCGGGCCGGATTCGGCCGATGCCGAGCCGCCCGAGCCACACTTCATCATGACCCTGATGAGTTCGGAACCCGTCCTGCGTTGGCGCGCGGCGGTTCCGCCGACGGGGGTTGCGCTCATGCGGGCGGGGAGCGACATGGCTTTCAGTGGGGGCCCCCAGCCGGACTGGTGGCTCGAGGGCCTGCGCGCGAACTTCGAGCGTTGGGGCACGCTCATGGCCTACACGGGCGAGATGCGCGGCGTCGGTTCCGCGTCGATCGACGCGACATTCGACCCCGAATCGATCCTTCAGCCCGTACTCATTCTCCACGGCGACGACGACTGGGCCGCTCCGGTGGAGATCGGGCGCTACCTCCACACTGTGATCCCACGCTCCGAGTTGATCGAGATCGAGGGGGGAAGCCACATGCTTCCCGTCACGCACGCAGCGGAGATCGCCGATCGAATCGCAGCGTTCGCCGCGCCGGCGCCCAGCTGACCGGCGGCTTCTTTGTCGCACACGACGGGCAGTAGCGGGGGGTATCGGGGCTCTGCACAAATAAGGCCTGTCTACCGCACGAGTCAGGCAGCACGGTATGGCGCTGCCCGGGCGTGGGCTGTGAAGAGGGTCACAGGTCGAAATTTCGAGTGATCCGATTTCCATCGCCGAGCTTCGAACAATGCGAAATACTCTTGAGAACGATCATTACGAAGAGCAGATCCTGGACGTCAAAATCGCCGATGCTGCGGCTAGCCCAAGAGGAGCAGTGCGCATGAAAGAGGTCATTGTCCGAGAGTTGTGGACCTACCCGGTGAAAGGCTGCCAGGCCGTGGCCTCCGAGAGCCTCGAGATCCGGAGCGCGGGGATCGTCGGTGATCGAATGTTCGCCCTATGGCGGGACGGAGAACTTCTGGACGCCAAAGACACCCCGCGTGTCGCATCGCTCGCCATCGGCTACGACCCGGCGACGCCGAAATTGACCTTCCAGCACTCCGAAGCGGAAACCCACGTGCATGCAGTACTCGCCGAAGGTGAGAAACGTGAGGCCAAGTGGATTCTCGATCAGTTCGCCACCATCGATCAAGGCGATGAGGTCGCGGCGTGGTTGACGTCCGCGATCCATGAGGATGTCCGGCTGGTGACAGTGGGCGAAGCCTGGAAGATCAACTTCCCGATTCCTCAGATGAAGCTCTTACACGGTGAGGACAAGAACAGCTTTTTCGCCGCGTCCCCGGTCTCGCTGGCCAA
The DNA here is from genome assembly GCA_014240165.1 of Myxococcales bacterium. GTDB lineage: Bacteria > Myxococcota_A > UBA9160 > UBA9160 > UBA4427 > JAZXM01. The sequence goes on from JAAZXM010000097.1 coordinate 3,358, forward strand.
CGTCGCTTCCCTTGCCGAGCTCAACCGGCAACTCGACGCGCCAGTCTCGATGAACCGGTTTCGCATGAACGTCGTCGTCGAGGGCCTCGAAGCCTACGAAGAAGGTGCGCTGACCTCGCTCGAGAACGACCAAGTGCACCTGCTTCACGTGACTGCGGCTGAGCGCTGCGTCATCGTGGAGACCGATCAGGTCACGGGCGAGCGCGCCAAGACGGGCCTCTTGAAACACTTGCCCAAAAAGACCAAGGAAGACCGTTTTGGGAGCGGCCGAATCTTTGGCACCTACCTGCAGGTGGCAAAAGCAGGGACCCTGAGCGTGGGAGACCGGCTCGCGGTGAACTGACCGAGCAAATAAGCCGACTTCACGCGACGGTCTCCCCGCAGGAGATGACCCGGTTCGTTGGAGGACGTGCGTGTGTGAGGGCTCAGGCGCCCACGAAGGGGCCAGTGACCTCGAAGGTCACGCCCGAGTCACTATCGCCCGTGGTGCCGCGTTGAGAACTGAAATAGAGACGGGTTCCCGAAGGGTCGAACGCCGGGCCGGTGATCTCCGACTCGGGGTGGCCCGTGACCTGTACGATCGGGGCCAGTTCACCTTCGAGCGTGATCGCTATCAGTTGGAGTCCGGTCTCTACACTGGCCATCTGCCCCGACGAGACATCCTCGGCGACGAGGATTTTGCCACCGATGGAGGCGACAACGTTGTCGGGCTCGAAAGGCATCTCCTTGTAGAAGAGCTGGCACGTCAAACTCGGCAAGCTTATTTCTCGTTGCGCGACAGCGTCCACGCAGCGAACAGGGCCGCCCAGGCAGAGAGCTGAATGCCAAACAAGTTTGTGATGGCGACCAGGTCGACTGACGCACCCCTGGCTACCCATATCTGGATATGAAAGAGCGCATGCAAACAGGGCCAGAGTGCACCACCGAACGCAAAGGCATACTCCTCACGGCGCCACGCCAGGGCCAGCAGCACTCCGCTGCCGAAGTAGGCCAACCCCGCATCGCGGACAAAGTGAAGGTTGAAGGGGCCCATCATGCGGACACCAGGCACTGTGTCATAAAAGAACTGGGGCGCGAAAAAAATCATTACCCCGGTCATCAGGTTTAACAACGCGATCGAAAGCAAGAGCAGGCGCATGGCGTGATGTTCCCCTCAGGATCTGGCTGCGGCCTCAACCGCCCTGGCCGTGGGTGGGGCGGGTGGGATCGGTGGGGTAGTGGCAGAGCCTCTGGGTGCGGGTTTCAGTGCCGTCAAGGAACGTGAAGATCATTTCTTCGCCGCTGCGCTTGCGACTCACCGCGTCGAACAAATCGAAGAGCCTGAAGACCATCACCCCATCCTCATCGAAGTGAATCGCGGTGTTGAAGTTGTTGCACAAGGCACCGACGTCTCTCGCTCCGTTCTCGAGTGTTCCGTCTACGCGAAAATCGTGGATCGTCCTGTATGCCGTCACCACCACGCGGTTCCCACATTGCTCTACGCGTTCCAGGTGTCCGACACGCCCCGATATCCCCAACCAGAGCCCCCGCATGTCCACCACTCCTTCGGCCAGCGGCTCAGTGCAATCGGCCAGGATAGGCATAGGCGGCCGTGAATAACCACATCCCGGTGTGTATGCCTTGGGGATCTCATCGGCTGTTTTTCCGGAACCGTCGAGCTCGGGCAGATCGCAGTAATTGACCGTTTGCCCGTCCTGGAGAAAGATCTCTGGATCCGTCGTATCCGGCGGCCTCGGCACGGCAAAGGCGTACACCAACAGGCAGACAATCAAGGTGACCAACAACCCGCCCAGTGAAAGCAGTACGCGCAAGATCATGTTTGGCTCCGGTTTCTACTCTTGGCTACACGACTACACAACTACACAACTACACGACTATACGACTACACGACTATACGACTACGCGACTACGCGACTACGCGACGACACGACTACACGACACTACGGGCAGGTCGCCATGCCGATCGCTTCCGCGAGCGGCGTGCCCTTCAAGCTTCGCCGAGCAGGCGTTGGTAGAGGCGATTCATTCCGCCGATCCAGCGGTCGTAGTCTTTCGTCTTGCGGCGCATATATTCGAGCACTTCGGGATGTGTAAGAATAATGAATCGCTCTTCTGCGAGACCTTCGACCACGATCTCGGCCAGCTCTTCGGGCTCCATCATTCCGTCCCCCGCGGCCGCGCTGGCGGCGACACTGCCCGCCTTCTCGCCCGGGGGAGGGGCGGTCATCGGCGTCCGGATGGCCTGAGGGCAGAGCATCGAGACGCCAATTCCCTGGTGCTTGTACGTCATGGCCACCCACTCGCCAAAACCCACCGCTGCATGCTTGCTCGTGCCGTAAGCGGCGGCGCCCAATTGGTTCAGCAGGCCGGCGGCCGACGAAGTATTCATCAGGTAGCCACCGCCTCGTTCGATCATGCGGGGTACCAGGTGGCGGGCCGCGTAGACATGGGACATGACGTTCACATCCCAGCTGATTTGCCACTCCTCGTTGGGTGATGTGAGGTCCATTCCGGCGCCGATCCCCGCGTTGGAACAGAAAAGGTCGATGGGTCCGAAACGGGATTCCGTGTCTTCGATCAACTTCTCCACCGCGGCCTCGTCCGCGACGTCGCAGCGCATCGCGGCCCCGCCCACGGATTGGGCCGTTTCCTCGGCTCCGGCTTCGTTGATGTCAGCGGCAACGAGGTGGCGCGCACCTTCGGCGTGAAAGCGATGGACGAGCGCACGACCGATCCCGCTCGCCGCCCCCGTGACTACGATACATTTGTCTTGGATTTTCATGGCGGGAGGATAGTGCATTCAAGCTGTCTTCTGGTAGGGCGCCCGAGTATGGGCGTTGTGTTCAATCCCGCGTAGCCGACTGAGCTGATCTCTCATGGTGGACGTTCATTTACGGAGTCAGGCGTGAAATTGCCTGGCAGAGCTTTTGGCCGTGTTGTCGCCCCGCGCGCGGGCAGAAGCTCGGCTCGCGCCGAAGGGGCGTCTGCAAACGGCCCGCTCTCCAGCGGCGGCTGCCGCCTGGCTACCCCGTGGCTGACGATTCTTGCCCTCCTCGTTCTCTTTTCAGGCACAGGTTCGTCGTGGGGCGCGGAAGAAACCAGCGAAGGCGTCGCTGGTGGTGCTCGGGAAGAGAGCGTCGCCGAGAACGGAGAGGCAGCGGCGAACTCGCCCGAGGCATATACCGGCGAGGGTCTCGAGCCCGAGCCCTTCGGTGAGAAGGAAGTCGAGGCTTTCTCGGGCATCGAGACCATCGAGGTCACGGGCAAGGCCGTCGCCATCGATGCCGCGGAATCCATCACGGCCTTCGACTCCGATGATCTCGATGCCCTGGGGGTCAGCGATATTTCGGACATCGCCCGTGTGACGCCGAACCTCGAGATTCGAACCGCGGGGGCCACCACCGCCAATTTCTTTATTCGCGGCGTCGGGCTGGCGGATTTCAGCGCGAACGCGGCGAGCGCGGTGGCGGTTTACCAGGATGGGGTCCCCCTCAATTCGCCCGCCATCCAACTCGGGCAGCTCTTCGATGTCGAAGGCGTGGAGGTCTTGCGTGGTCCCCAGGGTGCCGGCAGCGGGCGCAATGCTTCGGCGGGGGCCATCAAGATCAAATCGCGCAAGCCCACGGGTGTCTTCGCAGCGGACATGAAGACCACGACCGGCGTTTACCAGAGCAACGACGCTCGCTCGGCCTTGATCCAAACCTACGAGGGCGCCATCGAGATGCCCCTGATAGAAGATCTGCTTTCCACCCGCCTTGCTTTTCGGGTTCAGGCCAATGACCCCTACCAGTACAACGGGTGCGGCAACTTGCCCGCCATCAATCTGGATGAAAATGGGGATTTTGTGGATTCCTTGAATCCTGGCCGCCCCCGTTTTTTGGCTGCCCAAGATGAAGGAACCCTGGTGGAGGATGGCATCTCCCTATGCGGCAACACCAACCTCGACAGAGAAGCCACGCGTCAGGAGTTCAGGCCTGTGCCGAACCCCAACCCCCCGCCTCTATTTATCGGCCTCGAGCGGGTAGAGGTTCACGTACCGGGGGGTTACGACCGAACCCCGGCTGGCCTTCCCGCCGCGGTGGGGGATAAGGGCAATTGGGCCGTACGCGGCCAGTTGCGGTATCAGCCCATGACCTCTCAGGTGGATATGGATTGGCTCCTGAACGTGCATGGGGGCCGGGTGAAGCAGCAGTCCACATTGGGCCAGGCAATCGGGACCGCAGAATTTCCCAAGAGTGAGGACGGGGAGGAGATCGGCAGATTCGGCTATGGGGGAAGGGTGGCGAAGGATCTCTACACGGATCCCGACGTGAAAGAAGAACTCCTGTCGCTCCACCAGGGTTACCTCGCGGCCGGGTACCCGCAAAACTGTCTCCCCGGCGATCTCAACAGCTGCACGAACGCCCAGAGCCTCGCTACGGAAACGTTGGGACGGAACCTGGCACGCGAGCGGCCTCTGGATATCCGGCCCTACCGGGGTGATTACAA
>JAAZXM010000098.1 GCA_014240165.1 Myxococcales bacterium
GGGTCGACGTGTACTGCCGATGTTGCCCATCTGGAAGCAGGTCGATGTATTTCAGCGTTTCCTCGCGGGTCGCGAAGGGCGCATCGCCCACCTCGATTCGGCGCAGCCATTTGACCCAGGAAACGCCCTGCACGCCGGGCACCACCAGGCGCAGCGGAAAGCCGTTTTCGGGTCGCAGCCGCTCACCGTTTTGCCCATATGCCACCAGGACTTCGCCTGATTCGATGAGCTCCATGGGAATCGTGCGGGTGAGTGACGCTCCGTCGGCGCCTTCGGCCAGGACAAAGCGTGCGCGGCTAAAATCAACTCCGCAATCCTCGAGCAGAAGGCGAAGCGGAACGCCGGTGTATTCCGAGCACGAGAGCAAGCCGTGGGTATATTGCACGGTCGGCAGAGTCACCCCCGCCCTCTCGGTGCCTGTATTCCCGCTGCACTCTATGAAATGAATACGCGAAACCGAAGGCAAGCGCATCAAGTCGTCCATCGTATAGACCTTGGCCTTGGCGATCAATGCGGGGTCGCCTGCATTGATCATCAACCGATGCCGCGCCGGGTCGATCTCGTGCCAGCCATGATGATGGCGCTCGTAGTGGAGCCCCGAGGGCGTGATAATCCCGAACAAGCCCTGAAGCGGACAGAACGAAACCGAGTTACCCCCCATGGGCGAAATGCCGGGCAGATCGCGCCGCTGCAGCGCAGCCTGGTGCTGAGAAGGCTCACCATAGGGCCGCGCGGCGACCGGATTACCTGGCGAGGTTGTCCAGGGCGGCAGATCGACGATGGCGGGATCGTCGCCTCGGCCCCAGGCCGCCAGCGGTGCGCTGACTGCCGCACCTGCGACGACGAGGCCCGAGCGGAGAAAGTTGCGGCGGTCGCTACTGCGGAGCGTGGCGTCCAACTCGCCGAGAAAATTCTCCGGAGCGGGCCGTACGCGCCCGAAAGAGTCTTGCTGCTTGGGCATCTCAAAACCGCCTTATGCGCAGCTCTGCCTGAGTTCACCCATGGCTCTTCAAGTGCGCTCTGTGGTTAGCAAGGGCTCTCGCCCCTGACAGTGAATCAGTGCCAGTCACGCCTGTCGCCCAATATCCGGGACTCCCACAGACCATTGGCAACCGACGTGGGCGTCCCACCACCGATTCGTGCCGTCTGCGCGCCGGCGCCCAGGACAGGCGCTACCCGCAATGGGCGTGATCTCCACGATAGGGTTCCTTCTCCTCACGCCTTGATCATCAACGCCGTTTGCCACTTTGTGCCTCTATCTTTTTTCCAGCAGCGAGGTCTTTGACCCAGGGAACGGCGGAGCCGCACCAGAGCTGCAGCTTGGGCTCGAGTTGGTCTCGCTGCCTGCAGCCTCCGAGACGCAATGAGTAGTATCCGCCTTCCTCGACGTTGCCACCATGGATCGTTGTGGCGCAGTGAGGGCAAAAGCTCAAGGCCCTCTCATTGCCGCTTTCGGCGGTCTTCACGTAGACCTTCAATTCGCCCGACAGCAACTCAAAAGCGCCCGAGGGCACCGGGACTGCCCATTGGAAAGCCGAGGCACCATTGGCCTGGCACTGCGTGCAATGGCAGATGCCTACCCTTTCTGGATCGATCTCTGCTCTCCAGGTCACATCACCGCAAAGACAACTACCGTCTATTCTCATAATATTTTCCGAAGACGAAACCTTAAGCTTCCAAGAGCTTCTGAGAGCCTGACCATCCCGAGAGCACCTTACACGCGGCCCTCCATGAGCTCACGAATTGCCGCCTCACGATCCAGATACGGGGCGATCTCACGGGACCATACTGAAACCCGGTGGAGCAATCTTGTCTGGCTTCTGAGATCTCCGGTTACGCCGTAGTGCAAAGTACCAAAGTTGTCCCAGATCGCGACGTCGCCCGGGCTCCAATGATGCCGGACCTGCAACTCCGGCAGTTTTGGCAACTCGTTGGCGATTTTCAGAATCAAGTCGCTCAGATCGGTCGTATATCCGTGCACACGTTTGATATGTCCGTTGCCGATGAACGTTCCGAGTCGGCCCGTAAACGGATGCTGAATCACCGCGGGATGCGTAGCCACCTCCCCTACCTTGACGAGCTTCTCCGCTGCTGTACTTGCGTCTCCGAAGTCATGACGCATGGCCATATACGCCAGGTCGTGGTCAATATCCAACCCGAGAAAGAGGAGCTTGAGTTCATTGGGCAGGTAATCGTACGAAGCCCCGGCACTGGCCCACATGGTATCGGCACCGAAGGGCACCTCTTTCGCCTGAATCACTGATACAAGGTTCGGGTTCGTTCGGCCGGTGACATCGTGGTGCCAAAGATCCGTAGTCGTTCTCGCCCTCGCGCTATCGGAGGCAAACTGCTCTATGACGAAGACCTCGGGATGCCCTTCGTCCGCAAGGTTCTTGGCGAACGGGTGTTCTTCGAAATCCTCGGCAAAATACGACGCCACGCGCTTCTGCTGCACAGGGTCGAGATGTTGATCCCGGGCAAAGACCACGCCGTATTGCCAAACCGCCCGCCGAAGTTCTTCAGCGGACTCATCCGTCAGCTCGGAGAGATGAAGACCCTCGATCATCGCACCGAGCGCAGGCGCGACCGGCACGACTTCGAAGTGCTTGAAGGTCGAATCTACATTCGAATCTTGGGAAATAGCCAGTTGCTCCGCCGAGGCGCTCATGATGGATTCCTCTCGCTGGGGGTGATGGATATAGAGCCTACAGCCGCCGAAATCTAAAAACCACTTATTTAAGCAGTTTTTATTTAGACTCAGAGAAAGCCCGCTACACTCGGCTCCAATCCTTCTCTCAGCGAATGCCGCCATGCCCGAAACGCCCAACCTCAACGTCGAGAACAGCTTCCTATCTCGCGCCCGCTACCCGAAGGGCAAGAAAAGGCTTCGCGCAATCCTCGATGCCACGTACGAGATCGTGATATCCGAAGGGCTCGCGGCGGCTTCCCAGGATGCGATCGCCAAGCGCGCCGAGGTGACTCAAAGTGCGGTGCGCCACTACTTCCCCACGAAGGACGAGCTCCTCCTCGCGTTTTTCTCCACCGGCGTGGAGCGCCTTCAAGATCTGCTTCGGGCCAAAATGGCAGAGATCGACCGAGAGCCGCGCGAACTCCTGCTCGAAAGTGCATCTCTCCACTACGACCGCATGCTGGAAGTAGAAGATGTCTATTTCTTCGAGGCGGCCGCGTTCTGGGGCCGCAATCCGGAGTTCAGCAATTTGCGCGATGAATGGTATCGGGCCCTCGAGCGCCATTACGAGGGCCTGATCAAGCGCATCCACCCCACATGGGGCAAGCCACGCTGCGCTGCGGCCTCGATCCAAGTGCTCACCCTGATCCTCGGCGGCTGGGTCACTCTAGGCAGTTCTCGCCCGCTTTATCGGAAGCGATCCCGAAAATCAATCCGATCGACGCTCCTGCAAGGCATCGAGCGGTTGATCGACTGATCTCCTGGACGGGCAGTGCTTCTCGCCAAAGACCCCCCCCCGAGCCAAGGTGACTAGTCCTTGCCTCAACGCGTTCTTCCCTCGGGCCGTCACCCAGGACACCGAACTCGGAGGCGAATCGATCAAGAAGGGACGGCAGGTCGCGATTGACCGCCGGCCTCGGTCAGAATCGCGTTTTTCATCAGTCAATTGCAATTGTGCGATTGAAGTTTTGCGATCTGCCGCCCCATTCTTGCGTCCTACCCGCTGGGCCGCCAAACGTTCTTGAGCTTGATCCGTTGCCACCTGCACCAGGCTCATCTCGCCGCCGAGGCCATCGGCAAAGCTGAGATGGCCAGCGCTGCTCAGCCAGCCTTAGCTTTGCAAGATCGCGTTCGACCAGCCTTCTGCTGCGGCGTCCCAGTCAAGATAAGCGTGCGCATGCCCGGCGTTGACGTCGCGCCAAATACGCTGAATCGGCTCGCTTTCCTGCAAGGCACTGCCACCGCTCGCCTCGAAGACCCTTTGCGTTGCGCGTGTTGCCAACTGCGCGACGAAGGCGGTATCTCTCGATACTTGCGCATTCCATGTGGGGCCAAAATCTTGGCGGCCGGCAATGCGTTCATCAATGTCGGCAGCAGTTCGCTCCAATAAGAGTCGCGCTGCATACACTTCGGCGGAGGATTCGGCGAGACGGTTCTTAGCAGTCCCCATCTGGGATTGCCGACTCAGCGATGTGATGAGGACGCGCTCTGTCAGCCGCTTGCGGAACCGATCCACAGCCGCCTCGGCGGCGCCTAGAACCGGACCTGCAATAACGGCGACTCCGAGGTCGAGACACATGAATAGGGTCTCTTGAAAGGGTCTGGCTCGATGAGCGGGCACGAAGACCTCTTTGGCGACGACATCTTTACTGCCTGTACCTTTTAGCCCGGCGACGTGCCAATTATCAACAATCTCGACTTCACGTTTCGGCACACAGCAGAGGAACAACCCCCCCTCCCCCGCTCCGCTCTCAACCCCACAACCGAGCAAAAGCCAATCCGCTGCGTCGCACCCCGAAGCGAAGGACCACTTCCCCGAGAGGCGAACCCCTCCATCGGCCGCGCTCGCCTTGCCCACGGGCGCGAGGGAAGCCGCGGTCAAGGTTTCAGGGTCCTCCCAAACCTCCTCCTGTGCCGCCTGGGGGTAATAGGCAAGCATCGCGTTGTGCGCGCTCCAGACGAATTGGCACCACGCCGTCGACACACAGCCCGCGGCAAGTCGGGAGGTCAGCTTCACGTGAGTCAAAGCACCGAGTTCTGACCCGCCGAACGCACGGGGCTGCATGGCCCGGGTCAGCCCGCTCCCAACGAGATCGTCGATCGTGGACTTGGGCATTTGCCGAAGCGCCTCGGCTTCCCGGGCGCGCTCGGCGAGAGCGGGAACGAGCGCATCGGCTCGGAGGATCAGGTCGTTTTCGTCCATAGGCAAAACCCTAGGACGATTGGACCGCCGCGACAAACAGTATGGGGTTCGAACCTCGGCCCGGGGAGAGCCTTGCTGGCTCGCCGTATCGCCGGTCGCCCGTTCACCCAAACGGGCTCGGTGTGGCGGAGCTTCTTCGCTGGGACTAGCTTGAGTGAGCTTGGATCCGCATCGAGGGCAAATGACTGAAGACCGCCAGGGCTTTCTCGACGATGTGCGGGTCGTACTCTTGAGACCACGCTGGGCCCGCAACCTCGGCTACGTGGCCAGAGCCATGAAGAATTTTGGGCTGAGCGACCTGACTCTCGTCGACTCGAAGATCGGTTCCTGGAACGACGCCTACCAGATGGCGGTTCATGCCGGCGATATCCTGGACAATGCAAAGTCAATGGAGCTGACCGAAGCACTGGCCCCTGCGGCCTGGGTCGTCGGCACGAGTAACAACCCCCCGCCGGGCACTCGCCAGATGACGCCGAGGCAAATTGCCGCTGAAGCCGCTCAAAGAGGTGCTCCTACCCTGCTTTTCGGGGGTGAGATCCACGGCCTCGACCCCGCCGAAATGCTCCGCTGCCACGTCGTCTCCTGCGTGCCCACAGCCCCCGAGCAAAGCTCGTTGAATCTCGGCCAGGCCGTCGGCATTTATGGCGCTGAACTCTTCGCCGCCCGCGCGATGGCCAAAGAAGCCAACCCTGTGGCACCCGGGACAGAGGACGCCGATGCGCCTCTCGCATCAACCCAGATCCTCCAGCACCTCGAGGACGCCCTACGGCGAATGCTCGAGAACTCGGCCTGGAGCCGAGCCGACCGCCCAAAGAACTCGATCGCGGCGCTCATGCAGCCCCTCTACCGCGCTGACCTCACAGAAAAAGAGGCGCGTGCGTGGCTCGTCGCGCTGGGCAAGGCAACGCCCCGCTGAGAAGCCGAGCCCGGCGCCGCGCGGTCAGTCTCGAGTGGGCTCGGGGGAAGCGGCCAGCCGCAACCATCACCTATCCCTGTCCCAAGATGCGCTCTAGAGGGATATCGAAGCGGTCGCAGAGGGCTCCACGCCTTTTTTGAGCGCGATCAAGACGAGCCATTTTCGCGCCGCGAATGCGCTCCTCCAGTTCGGTGCCAACGTGAACTACCAGGACGAGAACGGCAGAATTCCACTTCACTGTATGCTCAAGAAGAACAGTGACGAGCCTCACTTTCGGATGATCGTTCGAAACGGCGCACGTGGCGACATTCCAGACCACTCCGGACAGACCGCGGCAGAAATCATGGGACGCAAACGGAGCCCCGCCCTTCGACGGATGGCGAGCCAACTCACGACTGGATGAATGCGAAATCCTCGAACTCGGCGATACCCGTGAAATATTCAAGCCCTGCCCGGGCCCGGGCGCGAAATTTTGAAGAAGTGCATTTGAGAATCGTCGCTAAGCACGGCATGTTTAGTCTATGACTCAACATGAATACGTCTTCGTGGCCATTTCGGTCGTGCTGGGACTTGGCATCACCCGGCTTCTCAATGCGGCCGTGAGCCTGATCCGGGCTCACAAAAGAGTGATCTTCCATTGGGCGACCGCCCTGTGGGCCTTTTGCATAGCGCTCTACGTTTTGCAGCTCTGGTGGGTTGGCTGGGAGCTCCGGGATGTGCCCGATTGGAGCATCTCTGATTTTTTTATCATGGTGATTGGTGCCACATGTATTTATGGGGCTGCCGAGCTCTCCTTGCCGAGCGAGGACTACGATATTTCGGATGACTCAGAGCTGGACTTTCTTGCTCACAGTCAATCTTTTGGGCGATTGTCGGCTCTCGCGATGCTGATCTATTTTTGCATTGGGCCCTACGTCAACATGGCCCTCTTCGGGAATCCACCGCTGATATCCTTCACCTTACCGTTGCTGGGCGTTGCATTGATGCTGATTACGGCGTTACGGCCAAGGTGGTTTCAGGGGTTATCGGTTGCATTCGCGACCTATACTCTGCTGATCTTATTTCTTACCGCCTGACAAGCGTGCCAAGTCTTCGCGCATTCCAGCCTGATGCTGGGATTTGCTTCAGCCCGAAAACTTCGCGTGCACGATCACCCGCGCCCGATATCGAGTTAGTCCTCGCCGTTTCCGCCGCCGCGAACTCGTCCACTGACCCGAAAGAACGGTAGGTTCGTGAATACCCCAGGATCGCTTGCGAGCAACATATTCTTGCCTACGAGTTCGAAGGTAATGCTGCCCTCGAGGACAACCTCCTCGGGTTCGAAGCAGGTGATCGACATTTCAACTTCGAGCAAATCCTTGTCCTTGGGCGCAAGCGCACCGGTTCCGATCAAAATTCCCCGCCGGCCATCGCAAATGGTCCAATACGATTCCCGCCAAAGAACGTCGAAGGAGCGGCCCGCTCCCGGACCGATCGAGACCTGCTCGATAGATCCATCCTGGGAATCGACGCCCTCCCACAGGCCCCAGAAATGTTTACCCGAACCGCCGTTACCAGCCTGCGCCTCGAGCGCCACAAAGCAGATCACCGCGATGACCATGCTCGATACCCTGAAAAATCGCTTCACAACTTCCCCTCCGAGTTGATCCTGCTCCACTATTCCAACCGTCTGGCCCATCCGCCACCTGTAGCGATGTGTGTCAAGAGTTGATTCGGCAGAAGGTCCCCAAGGGAATCACCACGAGCCTCTGCCCGCTTCGCCCAGGCGGGGTGCGCTCAAGGACCTGAGCCATATAGCCCGAGGCCATGACACAACTCGTTTCTCACCTCACGAAGCGTGGGGCCCAACGACCTGCTCCCCGAACTTGGCGAGGTTCTCCATTCCGCCAGGCCCCGCGAAAAAGAACGCGGGGACCATGGCTCGTTCCACGCCGAGTTTCGCGAGCTGCTCGGCGCCCGCGAGGGGGTCGGCCATCTGTGGTCCGAAAATGGCATGGATTTCAATCGAATTCGGATCGCGACCCTCTTCTTCGGCCGCCA
>JAAZXM010000099.1 GCA_014240165.1 Myxococcales bacterium
TATGAGGAAATATATTCTGTTCGCGGTCTTAGTTTTGATCGGCACGTGGGGTGCGAGCCCGGCGTTTGCCGTGAGCTTTGGGTTCGAAGGGGGCGAAGGCTATACCCTCGGTCCCCTCTCACCCGCGGGAGGACCGACCCAGGCAGGTTGGTCGGGCGGCGCACAGGCGGGCTTCACCAACAATGATCCAGGCGACGAGCAGGTGATCAACACCGAAGCCTACTCGGGCAGCAACTCGTGGCATTATGCACGCGGCTACGGAAGTTCCGGTCAGGGCACGCCCTTCTCGCCCACCACAGCGCTTGAGGCTGGACCTGGAACGCAACTCGACTTCTCGATCGCGTTCAAGGCGGGCAGTGCCACAGGCGATGAATCGCAACAGAACATCTATATAGGTACCACGGCCGGGGATGACCGCACGGGCTTTAACATCTACCTAACGAACAGCGCTGCCGGCGACGGCCTAAGCCTCCATACCTTTGCCGACCCCTCCTTCGCCCAGACCGTGTTCGCCACCAACCTGTCCCGCACCGATTGGCATGTACTCACAGTGAGCGCGGTGTTCGATGCCGACTCGGCCAACGACGTCTACCAATACTCACTGAACGGGGCCCTACTTTTTACAGGTAATTCTTGGCCCAATCCGTGGCGGGTTGCGAACAGCTTCCCGACGTCCTACGGCAACAGCATCAAGTTTGCGGACGGCGGCGGGGACAACCCGGCCCATAACGGTTTCTACTACGACGCGATGTCCTACGACGTCTCGGTCATTCCTGAGCCCAGTACCGCGCTCCTCCTCGGCCTTGGTCTAACCGGCCTTGCGGCGAGTGGCCGTCGGCGCAATCGCTCCTAACTCTTCTGTCCTGAGACCAGGGGCATGGCGGCTAGGAGGCGCTCGCTGGGCTGAGTGTCCGGGTCGCCCTACTGCGGCATCCCAAGCGACGGCACTTCCTCCCTCACCGGGCTCCCGCATGCATCACAATGCGGCCCCTCGGCATCGCGCTTCTTCTGCTCTTCGAGGATGCGGTCGAGTTCCTTGGCCGCTCCTTCGATCTCGCTTTGCCAGCGGACCACAAGCTCGCGATCTTCCGATGTCCCGATCTCATGCTTGCTTAGGGCCGGGTCAATCCTGTCTATGAGCAGCTTCTTGATGAGACTTCCCATGATGCCGAAACCTTCGCGTCCCCCGGCGTAAACCCGCCAGCCCGAGCAGCGCCGCCCCAAGGAGAACCCCCGTCCCCGGCTCCGGCACAACAAGAAAATCCGCCACCCCCGGTGTGGGCTCCCCCAGCACCCGAAAGTCCGCCGCATTGTCATCCGTATCCACGTCCGCAAACCAGCGCGCCACGCTCGAACCCCCGGGCGGATCCGGGGCCGGGCTGCCCTCCCCCGCGAAGAAATGCGCCGACGTAAAACTCCCGTACCCCACCGCGTCCACGATGCCGAACCCGTCGCGCAGCACGATGGAGTCCGGCCCGTTCTGAAAATCGAAGTTGGCCACCAGGTCCGCATTGGGCACGAACACGCTCCCGCCCCCGGTGCGGTCGGCCAGCACGAAGAGCCCCGAGGCGGGGATCGAGCCCGATAGAAGAATCACCGGCCCCACGGCCCCGTTGAAACCGTTGACCCCTTCCACCTGCCAGCCATCCAGGAGCGTGCCGGGCGGGCCCGCGAGTTCCACGAAGACGTGGCCGTCGTCGCTCCCCTCGGCGTCGTAGAAGATCTCGGAGAGGATCACCCCCGCCGAGGCCGGGGCCGCGAAGGTGCTGATGATCACGAAGAAGAGCAGAGCCCTCGCGAAGAGGGAGTTAGTTCTGAGTGGAGCGTTCATGGTCGTCCTTTCGAGCGGGGTGGGGGCGTGTGAATCAATGACGCATAGATGACGGATAAATGACGGGTATAAAGGAAGGCGAAACAAGCGAGCGAGAGGCAACCGTGCGGAGTGAGTACGGAGTGAAAGAGCCATCGCCTTCATGGCGTCTCTTCACTCCCCGCCGCTGCCCGGCTAAACCACCCTCCCGTCCAGGCATCGAGGCCGGCGGCAAGTTCCTGGGCGCGCAGGCGCAGGGCCGCGGCCTCGGGCGAGTGCTTGTCGGGGTGGGCGTCCAGGGCGAGCAATGCGCGCCGCCGGTCGAAATAGAGTTGGTTCACTTCGTCAAGCACGTTGTCCCGCAGGCCGATCACCTGGCGCGCTTCCCGGGAGAGTTCCGGGGCGTCATCGGGGTAGGCGATATCGCCCAGCTCCCACGCCAGCGTAATCGAGGCGTCGTAATCCCAGGAGCGATCGGTGGACGCGTCGCGCAAGTCGTGGAGTTCGCCGTAGGTGAACGTCTGATCGCGAGCCGAACGCTGGTCGCGATCGAAAGCGCTCCCGGCTCGAAGGGCCACGTCGGGCCACCACCCCCGGCGTGCCAGGCCCGCGCGAAGGCGGCGAAAATGATCGGGCGACAGGCCCGCGTACGCCAGCACCCGGGCGTGGAGCCGGGGCAATTCGGAAGCGCCGCCCGGCTCCGGGCCTGAGCCCTGCCCGGCTTGACCCCATCCAAACGAATCCGCCCTGCGGCCGTGGTAGAGGCCCGCGCCGGTGGCCACAAGCACCGATCCGCGCCCGTCGCTCACCGCCTCGACCACGGAGAGGCCGCCCAGAGGAGAGGCCGCCCCCGCCCATGGGCCGGGCAACGCCCGGGCACCCAAAAGACCTGCGTCCGTGGCCAGCCAGACTTCGCCATCCTCCCCGCCCGCGATGCGCCGGGCCGCGCTGCCCGCCGGCCAGACGGGATAGGCCACCTCCCAGCGCCGGCCCTCGACCTGGCCGGGAAGCGTTCGCGCCAGGGCCCGGGGATAGAGCACCACCAACTCGGAGCCCGCGAGGCCCGCCGCGAGATCCAGGGGAAGCGACTCGACTGGACGGCCGGGAATGCGCACGCGCCTTGCCGCGCTCGGCCGGAGACCCGCGGCGGTCTCCTCCACCGGCACACGCCACAAGTCGTGGCCCGCCAGGAGCCACAGCACCCAATTCTCTGCGCCACCCGCCCCGTCGACGGAGGCCAGGGCGGCGGCTTGGAAAGACGCCAGGGGGAGGCCGCCGGTCGCCCGCTGCCAAGTTGAAGCCGGCCCCGAGAGGAAGACTCCCCCCGCCCCCGCCGCGACCCAAAGCCCGCCCAGGGAAACGATTCGCAGCACACGGCGCGCGTCCTCCCCGGGGCCCGGTGAGCGCTCCTCCAGCCGCCCGTCCAGACTCAGCCGCCAAAGCCCGGAGAGCGATGCAATCCAAAGCGCGCCCCCGGCATCGAAATGCAAATCCGTCACCGCCTCGACCCGGGCGACCCGGCGCCAGCCCTGGGGATCGCCCGAGGAGAGCGGCCAGCGGGCCAATAAAGCCCCTCGGCCATCGGCCACCGCGACCCGCTGGCCCGACCGACCCAGCGCCACCGCGTGCAGGGGGCCGTCCGCCCCCGTCCCCTGAACCTTTCGCCAGTGCCATGCGGACGGGCCGGCCTCGGCGGACGCGGCCCGGGCCAGGGGGGCGAGCGCTCCCCCCGACACGGCCAGGACCGCCACGATCCATCCCGCCGTCCATAGAAAAAAATAAGAAGCGCGCCCCAGCGCGCGCGCCCACGGGCGCTCTGCTCTCGGCATGGAGGCTTGGAAGAGCAAGCAGCGTGCCGACCCGGTGGCCGCCCGGGCCGCTCGGCAGCGGCTTTTGCGGGCGCGGGTTCACGAATTACGCGTGCCTGGCGTTCACCGGGTCGCCCCGGCGCGGGTTCGCGAGAGGCGGGGCCGGTTCAAAGAGATATCCGGGCGGCGAATTTCAGTCCTTGCCGAGCAGGGCCTTCATCTGGGGCGGCAGGAAGTCGGCCCGGGCGTGATCCGAGGCCCGCACGCAGCGGTTGGTGATCGTACCGAGCCCGTCGATGGTGGTCGTGACCACGTCGCCGTCCCTCAGCAGCTTGTTCTGGAATACGCCGACACCGCCCGGCGTCCCCGTGAAGATCACGTCCCCCGGCCGGAGCGTCAGGATCCCGGACAGGTACGAGACAAGTTGGGGCACGTCGAAGATCAGGTCGCCGGTGGTGTCCGATTGGCGCTCCTCGCCGTTCACCGAGCAGGTGAGCTGCATGGCGCCCGGGTCTGCCAGCAGGTCGGGCGAAGTCAGAACCGGACCAATCGGACCATAGGTATCGAAGGACTTGCCCATGTTGAATTGCGGCGGCGCCGAGGTGAACTGGGCGGGCCGATCCGAAACATCCTGGCCCACGCAGAGGCCCGCGACATGGTCCCAGGCGTCCTCCACCGCCACGTCCTTGGCGGCCTTGCCGATGACAACGACCAGCTCGCCCTCGTAATCGACATAATCGCTTCGCAACTGGATGTCGGCACTGGGCCCGGCGATGCAGGACGGGAACTTCGCGAAAACGAGCGGCGCATCGGGGATCGGCATATTGCCCTCTTCCGCGTGGTTGCGGTAGTTGAGGCCGATGCCAAAAGAATTCGACGGGCGGGGCGAGGGCGCCTCGAGGTTCGCGTCGGCCAGCTTGCCCGTGGGTGTTTGCTCGGAAAGGCCCGCGGCGATTTCCGAGAGCTGATCCGCCGCCGCGATCGCGGCCATGGGGTCGCTTCCGAGCGCGCCGCCCGAAGCCTTTTCGAGGTCGTAGTAGTGATCGCCCACGACGAGCGCCGCGCGCCCTTCGACATTCGCCAAACGAAATCCCATGCTGCTTTCCTCCGAGGGGGGAGATCCATGCCCAGGAGGCTCTGCTCCCCGGCCGATCTTCTAAATGTGAGACCTTCGACCATAGCGTGGCGCTCCAGGCGAGCCACGGCGCTGCCCCTGCCTCGAAGGGCAACGGCTCTCCTGGCGATGCGCACCTCGGGGCCCTGCATTCACGCATTTCCGCTGCTGGGCGGGCAGGCGGGCACCCCGGATCGGGCAGTTGACGTACGGGGCCCACTCCAGAAAACTCGCGGTCCATGAGCGAATCCGGCCAAGATCCCGCCGCCGCCCCCATCGCCGACCCCATCGTCGCCCTCTCGGGCGGGGTGGGCGCCGCGCGTTTTCTCAGCGGCCTGGTCCGCGTCGCTTCTCCCGAAAACGTAGTGGCCATCGTCAACACCGGCGACGATCGCGAGTTCTACGGCGTACACGTGGCCCCGGACCTCGACATCGTCACCTATACCCTGGCGGGCGCGGTCAACACCGATCTGGGCTACGGGCTGGCGGGAGACAGCTTCGAACTCGTCGAAACCCTCGGCCGCCTGGGCCACGAAACCTGGTTTCGCCTGGGCGACCGCGACTTCGCGCATTGCCTGCACCGCACCCTGCGATTGAGGGACGGCGCGGGTCTGGCCGAAATCACCAACGAAATGCGAAAGTCCCTGGGCGTAGCCACCCGCATCCTGCCCATGTCGGAAGACCCCTGCCCCACCCGGGTCGATCTGAACGATGGAAGGAAGATCCACTTCGAGGACTACATGATCCGCGAGGGCGCCCCCGACGCCGTGGAGGCGGTGGACTTGACCGCCGCCCAGGCAGCGGCGCCCGGGCCCGGGGTGCTCGAAGCCATTGCCTCGGCGCGCCTGATCCTCGTCTGCCCCAGCAACCCGGTGGTTTCAGTGGGCCCGATCCTCGCGGTGCCCGGCGTAACCGATGCCCTGGCCAAAAGCCGGGCCCCGGTGGTGGCGGTCTCGCCCATCGTGGGCGGCGCCCCCGTCAAAGGGCCCCGCGAGTCAACTGCTCCGAGGCATCGGGGTCGAGGTCTCCGCGGCGGGCGTGGCCGGGCACTACCGCGACTGGATCAACGGCTATGTGCTGGATCAACGCGACGCGGCTCTCGAAGCGGAGATCAAGGGGCTCGGTCTTGCCACTCGGGTCACCGACTCGATGATGGTCGACCCCGAAGCGGCGGCACGCCTGGCCGCCGCGACACTTGAACTCGCCGAGTCCTTGGCATGACGGCGGCGGTCATTCCCGTCAAATCCCTGGCGGCGGGCAAATCGCGTCTGCTCCCGGAACTCGGCCGCGAAGACCTCGAAGCCCTCAGCCTCGCCATGCTCGAGGATCTGATCCGAGCGCTCATGGCCACGCCCGGGGTGAGCCGCGTCGCCGTGGCGACCCCCGACGACCGAGTGGCCGAGCACGCGCGCGGGCTGGGAGCGGAAGCCCTGCACGGGCCCGACCCCGGGCTCAACGCCGCGCTGGACGCCGCCCCGGGCAAGCTGGCCCTGGCCGCCGACGCGCCGCTGCTGGTGGTGCTCGGCGACGTGCCCGGCGCCCGGCCAGGCGAACTCCAGCAACTCTTCGATGCCGCAGAGACCATGGCGCCCGGGCCGGCCGCAGTCCTTGCGCCCTCCCGCGATGGGGGGACGTCGGCGCTCCTGCGCTCGCCCCATGGCGCCCTGCCCTCGCGCTTCGGGCCCCAGAGCGCGGCGCGGCACCGCGAGGCAGCAAAGCATGCGGGCACCCCCCTGCGCGAAATCGAGTTGCCCTCCCTGGCCATCGATCTGGATCGAGGCGAAGATATTCGAGCTTTCCTATCCCAAGGCGACGACGGTCGACAGACCCGGGCCCTGCTCGCGAAACTCGGCGGTCTGCCGGGGTCAACATGAGGAACATTGGGTGACCGCTTCAGAAACATCTCCGCCAGGCCCGGCGCCTGTCCGCCTGACACCCCTGCGTCAGGTACCCGCCGTGGACGCCGGCGACGACCTGGCGGCGCTCATCCATGCCGCCGCCGACGCCGAAGGCCTGGCCCTGAGCGAGGGCATCCTCGTGGTCTGCCAAAAGATCATCTCCAAGGCCGAGGGGCGCATGGTTCACCTCGGCGACGTGGAGCCCCGGGACGAAGCCATCCGGATCGCGGAAGAGGACGGCAAAGACCCGCGTCATGTCGAGATCGTGCTGCGCGAAAGCGTCCGGATCGTGCGCCGGGGGCGTGGGGTCATGATTTGTGAAACCCGCCACGGCATGGTCTGCGCCAACGCGGGCGTTGACCTTTCGAATACCCCCGGAGACGATGTTGCGGTGCTGCTCCCCGAGGACAGCGATGCCTCGGCCAGGCGACTCCTGGCCAGCCTCGCCGCCTTGGGCCACGCCGGCCTGGCCGTGGTGGTGAGCGATACCTTCGGCCGGCCCTGGCGCGAGGGGCTGGTGGATGTCTGCATCGGGTCGGCGGGTCTGGCCCCCATCGCGGATATTCGCGGCAGCCGGGATTGGACCGGGCGCGAACTCCAGGTCACCACCATGGCCACCGCCGACCAGGTGGCCGCCGCCGCTGGCCTTTTGATGGTCAAGGATGCCGGAGTGCCCGCGGTCTTCGTCGAGGGCGTGCCCCTGGGCGGCGATGGCGGCTTGGCCGACCTTTTGCGGAACCCGGCAGAGGATCTCTTCCGCTGATTTTTGACGCGCCGGGATGGCGTTCCAACAGCGAAGAATCCCCGCGAACTACGCGCGCTTTCCCCCTCTAAGTACGCGGAATGCGTGCAGGCGCCCCGAGGGCGACCGCGCAAGGGGCGGCCCGCAAAATAGGCCTCCGGTTATCACGAGAGTTGCCGAACGGACAGGTGAGCCCAATGCATCTGCGGCCGGGCCGCCGCCCCCCACCCTCCTTCGGAAACCCCCATGCATCTGCCCCCCCGCCTAAGCGGACTCTGTGCCTTGCTCGGAGTCGGATTCGCCCTCGCTCTCTCCCCAAGCCTTTCCCAGGCGCTGGAGCCTCCGCGCGTGG
>JAAZXM010000009.1 GCA_014240165.1 Myxococcales bacterium
CCGCTGGACTCGAGCCGTGTCTCTCCCCAGAGCCTGGCCTCGGGTTTCGGTTCCAACCCCATGCGGCCGATTCCGATTTTCCGCGAAGATGACCCCGGGGTTCGTCAAATCTACGTCCGCCAGGAATCCGAACTCAGTGGTTCAGATGATGTGAGTCCGGGGCGCATGGAGACGATCAACCCCGTGAGCGGTCAATTCGGTGACCAACGCGAGTGGAACGACCGCCCCGCGAAGAGTTGGGAGGCCCGGGGTCTCTTTCAGCCCAGCCCGCCCCTCAAGGCCGCGCTGGCCGCGGGTGCCTTCGGTTCGTATCCGTTCAATATTTCGGAGATCGATCGGGCCTTCAACCGGGGTGCGAGTCAACAGGATGAAGGCGAACTGAAAGAGGCCTACCTCGACATCGAGATGTTCGACAGCCGACTCTGGCTGCGCGTCGGGAAGCAGAGCATCGTTTGGGGCAAGACCGAACTCTTCCGCACCACCGACCAATTCAACCCCCAGGACCTCGCCCTCGCTACCCTTCCGAGCCTCGAGGAGTCGCGCATTGCGCTGTGGTCCATGCGCGGCGTCTGGTCTTTCTACGAGGTGGGCCCTCTCTCGGACGTGCGCTTGGAAGTGGCCATCAATTTCGATCAGTTCGAATCAGCGGATCTAGGTGCATGCGGTGAGCCCTACGCGGTCAACCTGATCTGTGGCCTGACCTTCGGGAGTTGGGCCCACGGCATGACGGGCCTGGGTGTGGCGGGCATCGTGCAGCCTCCGGATCCCTGGGAAGACCCGGATGGGATGGAGTTCGGCGTACGGCTCGAGTGGCGCTGGGATCGATTCAGCTTTGCCATCACGGATTTCTACGGCTACGACGATTTCCCCCACACGGTCCGGCTCAGTACCTATAACCGCAACGTGGATTGGCAAACGGGTCGG
The DNA here is from genome assembly GCA_014240165.1 of Myxococcales bacterium. Taxonomy (GTDB): domain Bacteria; phylum Myxococcota_A; class UBA9160; order UBA9160; family UBA4427; genus JAZXM01. The sequence goes on from JAAZXM010000009.1 coordinate 925, forward strand.
CCGCGTCATTACATGCAAACCCCGCAGCAGATGGCGAATGTAGGCCGCTATGGGTGTGCGACGCCCGAGGGCGAAGGAGTCGCTTTCTCGGTCAATCCCGTTACTGGAGGCCCTGACCTCACCCAACATCCGACCGGTGTCGGGACGAGAATCTCTTATGGCGATGCAGCCAGTTCTGGATGCCTGACTCCGGGTGCGACGAATCGTACGATTCGTCAGGTTTTCGCTGTGGATGCAAGTGGGAATGAACTCGAATGGGGTGTTCCGTTTCGGGCTTCCACTGCGCTCAGTGTGGTTCAAGGGAGCCCAAGGGATATAGCGGGGAACTCGTATTCTCCTGTTTCGGGGCGTTGGCTCAACGACTCGGCTCTGAGCGATGCCGACGATCCGCGACGCCACTACTCCCGGGCCGTCGTTCCGTCCGGGCAGACACCGAGCACATCGAGTCAATGGCCCGATGGTCCGCAGGCGCATTATTGTGACCCGGCGTCCCCGGATTACGATGCCCGGTTGCAGGGGCTGGATGCCTGCGATCCGTCCACACAGGGCGGCCGCGGCCGCCGAAGCTTCGATACCCGTAAATTCATCACGTTGAACGTCGATGGGGCCGACGAACTTGTACCCAACCCCAGCTACAACCCATTTTATGATCCGCGTTTTGACCGGCACTTCAATGTTGGCGATTACTCTCGGCTCGGCCTTGATTCTCAAGGCAATCCGTGTACGCCCGCTCCGGGGGATACCACCTGCGCTCCGCGGGCAGATTTCCAAATGGCGAGCCAAGCCAGCCCGGGTGATGTGATTGCGGCGGAGCCGGTGCTTTTTGATCCCTTCCGCGCGCTGACGGATATCAAGAGGGGCAGCTTGAGCTCGATCCATGGCTTGAGGTGGTGGGGCAATGCATATAACCCCGCCTTCGATGAATTCGAGCCCCGCAACGCATTGGACAACAGCTCCGTCAATGCGTCGGTCTTCAACTTCATCTGCGCCGTCACGGTCGGGTTCAGTGATCTCGATCCGTCGGCCTGCGCCCTGACGGTTTTCACCAGTTCGAAAAAACCCAGCGGAGGGTCGGACAAGGTCCCGCGGATTTCCTATCTCATCGGGAGTTTTCTGGCCGGGTCCACAGCCTTCGGCAGCTTCCTGGGGATTACTGAATCGGACGAGTTCTTGAGCAAAGGCCCCCTGCTGCCCCGGGGCCTGTTCATGCCCGCGGTTGCTCTTAATGTGGACCTCGCCAATGCTGATCTCGTGAATGGCCAACCCTGCACGGCCGAGAGGGGTTGCGGGAGAGACGCCTTTCGGACCACGGATATCCGTCGTAACTGGTTCGATCAGGATAGGCTGGATCTCCCCAGCACCGATAGCCAATCCTATCCGTGGATCTATGGCCGGGAGGCTGAGAGCTACAACTGCCTGAGTGATGGGCTGAGCCTGACCACGAACGGCATTCAGCTTTGCGGGGGCCTGGCGGTCGGCGATCTGAATCCAAGTGCCACGCCAGCCGAGCTGAGGAGCCACTTCAACGTCGACTACTTTCTCAGCAGAGTGCTGACACCGGAGCAAGAAGCCCTGCTCGGCTGCGGGCCTTATTTTGGGACGAATTGCGATCTCAACGGGGCCGACCTGATGTGGGCGGAAGCCAGTGCGCTACTGCAATCCTTCGTGGGGAGCGACTCCTTGGGGATCGCGCTGACGGATTTGGGGATCGTCGGCCTGGTCTCGGGCGAGTTCGGGACCCACCTGGCGGATAACGGCAGCCCGGCCCTGGAGTACCGAACCGACGGCCGCGTAATCGGGTCGAACGGTGAATTGCTTCGCATCGATGGGGATGTATCCGACCCCTCCTCGCGCACACCCGCACTCGGGAGCAATGGCTACCTCGAGATGGGGAACCCGAATCTCTCGCCCCGAGCGAACTTCGCTTTCGACAAGTTTCCGAATTTTTATCCAATGGGCTCCGAGCCCTGCTCTCTGTCGGTGGATCGATTGCTCACAGCAGGGGGAGCGGACGACCGAGGCGACTTTGCCGCAGGCCAGGACCGCGCGCTTGTGCGCTGTTGGGACCTTCGAGATTACAAAACCGCCTATGGGATTCTGCCTGGGACCGCGGCGTTCGAGGTGCTCGGACTCGGCGGGCCGCGTTGCACTACGGCCGATATTGGCGGGCCCCTCGATCCCACCGGATCGGTGCTTCCCGGATGTCGCAATAAGTGGGCGACGATCCAATATCGCCCGCTCCCCAGTTGGGATGGCGATCTGTCCTCACTCCATCCCAACAACCCCGATGCCGGTTACGTGGGCAATAACTGGTACGGCCAGATTTTCAGCTACAAGGCGCCCCGTTTGGCGACAGGTCCGACGGCCTTTGACCCGAGCGCCGAAGTACTGAATGATGCGGGGCAACTCGTTCCTGAAGTGAATCCCCGCACCGATTACCGGCAGTGGAGAACTTACGGCACCGCGAACAACGACTACGACCCGGCCACCAATTCCCTGGCTGCCCTGGGGTGTGGCACCGGTGTTCCCTCGGATGTGGCGAACTACGACTGCTACGTCTTCGACCCGACGTCGGAGTTGAGCGGTTCGCCCTCGCTTCCGAGCGGGGTGGCGGTTCGCTTGGATGCCGGAATGGGCGATCCTCGCTACGACGCCGCCAGGAATCTGCGCCGCTCGGGGCTGAATTGGGGAGTGTTCGTCGGGGGGGCGGCAGACGGGCCCTGCGATCCTTCGCGCTACTCGAGCGAGAGCCAGATGCGCAACGACCCCAATTGCTATTTGGGGGGCTGGCGCCAGACGGTGGATGGCGACCCCGACCGACTTGGTGTCGCCGAAAATGAACTCGCCCTCAAATTCCCCGAGTTCGTCAATGCGGTGGGGGCTTCCGCCATGTTCGTGGATCCCGTCAACGTGTTTTTCCCCTTCCCGAACCAACCTCCCGGGGTAGAACCGGAATACCCCTCGCTCTTCGAGGTTGCGGTGGAAGTCGACTACGGGAAGCGGGTGGAGGGCGGATGCACGCCGGGCAGTTCGTGGATCTACGTTCAGCGCACAGCCGACGACCAACTGCTGGGCCCCGCCGAGTGCGCGCATGTCTTTCGTAACCCGACGAATATGGCGGACGGCACCCCGTGGTCCAGCGCGCTCTCGGGAGGTGGTGGCCATCCCTTCACGGGGGAAAGTTTTGCCAACGAGTTGGCCGGGGTCTCCTTCAATCTCCTGATGCTCCTGGTGACCTTCTCGCCTGAATTTTCGGACGGACTCGCCAGCGTACGGGGCTTCGTCCACCCCGAACTCTACGAGTCCCGCTACATCTACGATGAGGAGTGGATGTGGAACCCCGACTGTGACGGCACGCCGACAGGCAAGTCCGCCGCGGAATGCGGGGGGCGGCTCTTCGTGGAAGCGCTGCCGGGCGAAGAGGATTACCCCGTCGATCTCGAACTCGGCCTGGCGCCCTACTCGGCCTACGGCAGCCCCAACCGGGATCCGGCGACGCTTGCCCCGGGTGGCCGGGTCAGACAGGTGACGGGTTGGCGCTCCATGGGCGTGACCGCTATGAAGCAGCTTGAGGCTCGCGCCGGCCATATCCCGAACCCCCTGCCCGAGGGGGTCGAGAACAAGCGCCAGCGCGATCCGAGCCTGCCCAATATCATGACGATGTTCCCGGACTACCTGATGCGCGAGTGCACCTCGGCGCGCATGAACACCGACGACTCGAAGACCACCCGCGAACTCTACGAGGCATGCGGGAGCATCCGGGACCCGGGTTCGGGGCTGCCCTCGGGCGCAGCGGATTGGACGATCAACCCTGTCACGAATCGCCCCTGGCAGGAATTGAGGCTGGGCCAATTCGACGGCCTTCGTTTCAACGGCGGTCTCGTCGAGACGCTGCAATGGGATTACGCCTTCACCGGTACTGAGAACGACCTGATGGCCATGATCCCCTACTGCGAGGATCTCGCCTATACCCAGCGCCACATTTATAACGCCAACGGCGACAAGAACGGCGGGTTCAGCGGTGACGCGATCTGGGGCCCCAGGCGTATCGATTGTTCCCGGGGCCTGGCCGGAGAAACCCTGGGAAGGGAGCGTTGCACCTATATCACGCCTCAATTCTGCAGCACCGTCCAGGCGATTGCAGGCGTTGCGGGTCAGAAGCGCAACGTGGTGCGCGCCGCGGGCAACCAGAATTTTGGTCGGCGCACATTCCAATGGCAGTCGGGCAGCGAGATCTATCTCGCCTACAACCGCCGCAACGTGCTCGGCTTCTCGATGGATTTTGCCGAGGACTACACCAAATCCAATTGGAGCATGGAGTTCACGTGGATCGAGGGCATTCCCTTCAACGACTCCGACTCCTATGACCTGGTCACCGAGGCGGATGATTTCAACCTGACGGTCTCGGTGGACAGGCCGACGTTCATCAACTTCCTCAACGCGAACCGAACCTTCTTCTTCAACAGCCAGTGGTTCTTCCAATACCGCAAGGGCTATCGCGACAGTTTCACCTCCATCGGTCCTTGGAATGTATTGGCGACCTTTGCCGTCTTTACCGGCTATTTCCAGGATCGTCTGAACCCCACGGCGGTTTTCGTTTGGGATTTCCGCTCGAGTTCAGGCGGTTTCCTACCCCAGATCAGCTACCGCTTCTCGGAAAATTTCTCCATGACGGTGGGCGCCTCGGTCTTCATGGGCGAGCAGCGATACGTCGACATGGGGGTGAATACGATCGGTCCGGCCTCGCCCCGCTCCGGGCCCCATGCCTACCAGGACGGGAGCACTCCCGGTCTCTCGGTGGTACGCGATCGCGACGAGGTCTTCATGACCCTTCGCTACACCTTCTGATTTCGAGGGATGTAGCCGAGTTGGGCAGTCGCGGGAAAGCTTTCAATGCCCTCGGCTGAGAGCATCAGTGGTGGTCATCCGCTTGATCGTCGACGCACTGAAGGGCAGTGATTCCAGCGAGTGGGATTCGCGTAGCCAGCCACCACGGCCGGAAAGGGCGTTGACGAAACTCGCAGCCACGGGTTCGAAGACCCGGTTGGGCGTGTCATCGGGCCAACGCGGTTCGTCGGGGCGGTCTCCATTGAAGCGGTGCACCAGGATACCGACCTCAACCAGGCGGCCCTTTCCGGTTCGGCTGATCCAGTAGAGCGGGTGAAGAGTCTGGTAATCGATGTAGATCGTGATGCTGCGAATGGTTTCCGAGCGTTGCCTGAGGATCCCTTCGATGACGATCGCGTGGCGCACATCCCATCGGTCGTCCGCCACCGAGAGACCGCTGGTTCCGTAATTGCGATCCTTGATAGTGGGCCAGCCCGGCCGCATACCGTTGAGGGGCGCGATCACCGTCTGCTCGCCCCGAATGCGCCATCGGAAGGCGTTGGGGCGTAGGTAGAGTCCGGTCAGACCCGCTCGCGAATCCTCGGTCACCGCCAGGGAAGGGCCGGCTCCCGGTTGAATGGCGCCCCCCGCGATGGCCATGCCACCCCCGCCCTGACTCTGATCCGCCACGCTGTAGCGGGGCATGAACGCACCGTTGACCCAGGGCGTGGCCGAGCGCCGGGTCTTGCGGAGGCTGGGTACGTAGACGAAGACATCGTCGGGCTTGCTCCATTGGGTCTCGCTGGTGGGGGCGCGCAATTGACGCCAGGCAAGTTCACGGGCGCCGAAGGGTGCTGTGAAACGTCCGCCCGTGGCCCAGAGAAGGTTGTCGATTCCCGGAGAGCGGTAGTTGCTCCCGGCCAGGTCGGCTCGCCCTGCGGCCTGGAAGGCGAAGAACTCCCCCTCGTAGCGCATCACGGAACCCATGCGATTTGGAAAATCAGTGATGCGAAAGCGGCCCCGATAGCCGGCGCCGCGGAAGCGCTTTTCGAGATTCCAGGCCCAGCGGGTCGCTGCCAGGTCTTCAGCCGGGTCGATGGAGGCCTGGGGGAAGGGAATGCCCGCGACATAATTCTCCAGGTTTCCCTCGGCATCGAGTTCGACCTTGTTTGCGTGCTGGGCCGTGGCCTCGGTGTAGAATTTCGGGACGGGGTAGCGGCGATGACAGGGGCCGATTTCCATCAGCATGCCCTCGAAGAAGAACTTTTCCCGGTGTCGCCAGATCTCCGAGGGCAGAAGGCTCTGAAGTGCCCGGAGACCTTCGGCATCCACCTGCATGCCTTCTTTGAGGATCAGCGGCGTGGCATCGGTATCGGGTTGGCCGTCGCTGCCGCGCGGGGAAAGCGATGGGCATTCGCCTTCTTCGGGAGGCGCCCCCGTTGCGGAAAGCGGCAGAACTACGAGGGCGCAGCAAAGCGCGGCGACGCGTGTCGCCGCCGCCCTTGGCGAGAAGGCGTGCAAGCTAGAGTTCGATCGATTCTTCGATCAGCATCACGGGGATGCCGTCTTCGACCGGGTAGAGGACCTTGCCGTCTTCTCGCAGCAGGCCCTCCTCGATGGCCTGGGCAACGGCGTCGCCGCCTCGATTGCGCAAATTTCCGGCCTCGATTTCCCCGTTCAGGCGGGCGATCAGATCGTTGCCCGCCTCGGAGACAGGCTGTCGTGTTTCCGGGCAGACCAGGATTTCGAGCAGTTCTTGGCTGACGGGCATGATGGATCCTCCTGACGAAAGCTAGCGCAGCATCGCGGACGGATAGTCGAGGATCCGCCTGGCTACGATGAGTTGATTGATCTGCTGGGTGCCTTCGAAGATGTCATTGATCTTTGCATCCCGGAACCATTTCTCCACCAGGACTTTTCGCGAATAGCCCACGGGGCCGAGCAATTCGACGGCCTTCTGGCTGATCCGCGTGACTGCAAGGCCAGCCTTGGCCTTGGCGATGGAGGCCTCGAGATTGTTGGGCTTGCCCTTGTTCATCATCCACGCGGCTTTCCAGGTGAGAAGGCGTGCCGCCTGGAGATCGGCTTCCATTTCAATGACATCGCGTTCAATGGCCGTCAGTTCACGCGGAGGCGCGTCGTAGCGAATTTCGACGCCCTGTCGCTCGAGTTCTTCCTTCAGAAAATCGAGCGAGGCCCGTCCGACGCCCACCGCCATGGCGGCCACGATAGGCCGACTGGCGTCGAAGGTGGCCATCGCCCCCTTGAAGCCCTTGTCGCCGGTTTTCTTCTTGGATTTCGTCTGGACGTCGGGGTTGCCGAGGAGGTGATCCTTGGGGATGCGGCAATTTTCGAAACGCAGGGAGGCCGTATCGGAAGCACGAATCCCCATCTTCTTTTCGCAGCCGATCACTTCCATGCCCGGCGTGTTGGCGGGAACCACAAAGGATTTGATTCCACCCCGGCCCGCGCTCTTGTCCACCGTGGCCCAAACCACAGTGATGCCTCCGTCTACGGTCGCGGATTGCTCGCCCGCGGTGCAGAAGATCTTGTTGCCGTTCAGGATCCACTCCTCGGTCTCGGGGTCGAAGTCCGCGGTGGTCTCGATGGCCGACGCATCCGAACCCGCCGTGGATTCGGTGATCGCCATGGCGCCCCAGATGGGATGACCATCCTCCCTGAAAGGCGAGAGAAAGCGTTCGCGCTGTTCGGGTGTGCCTGCCGCGCCCACTGCAGAGCCTCCGAGAGCGGGCGTGGGCATGCGGAGGTAGAGGCCACAATCTCCCCAACAGATTTCTTCCGCTTGGATGCAGACCGTGACGAAGCCATCCGTGGGCGCGGAAAGGTCGAGCGGCGGGCCCTCTCGTCCGACCTTCCACCAATGGTCGACCCATTCGACGGGTAGAGCATGCTCTTCTTCGTCGTATTTGCGCGAGATGGGCCGCATCTGCTCCCGCGCCATCCGGTTGTAATGATCGACCGAGGTTCGGCTGTTATCAGTGAGGTCGAAAGATATTGCCATGTTGTCTCCTTGGGCCGTTCGCTCGCCCAGTTCGAATCAGACCAGGGTGAGCGTTTCGAAACTGCTGACGAGTCCGCCCGCGTTGCGCAGATACATCTCGGGCAGGTAATCGCGGATGAAACCATGCCCGCCGAAAATTTGAACGGCATCGTCTGAGACCTTCAGCGCAACGCGGCGGGCCTGGCTGTAGGCGAGCGTGGCCAGTCGGCCAGCGGGTTGGCCGGCATCCAGCGCACAGGCGGCTTCCCAGGCCAGCAGGCGGGCGCCATCGATCTCGATGGCCATGTCCGCGATCTTGAACGCGATGGCCTGCCGGGTGGCGATCGGGGCGCCGAAGGTTTCGCGTTCCTTGGCGTAGTCGCGAGAGATCTCGAGAGCCGCGCGGCTCATTCCCACGGCGCATGCCGCCAAGCCAACCCGCCCGCGATCGATGATCTCGCCCACGCCGGGGGAAGCGTCGCCCCCAAGTCGCGCGGAATCGGGAATTTCGACACCCGAGAACGTGATCTCCGCCAGGGGAAGAGCATGGGTGCCGAGATTCTTCTCTCTCTCGACCTCCAAGCCGGGGGCATCCCGGGGGACCAGGAAAGCCTGGGCTTCCCCGTCGAGATTGGCCAAAACGATGACGTCCTGGCCGCCGTCGAGCCAGGGAACCTGGCATTTGACGCCTTCGAGGCGGTAGCTCCCCGCTTCCTTCTTTGCGGTGGTCTGGGGGCGGTGCACATCGGAATCAAAACGGGGTTCGACGGCGGCGAGGGCCCCGGGGACGAAATCGGGCCCCGTGAGTGTGGGCAGGATCCGCGCTTTCTGCTCGTCGCTTCCCAGGCGAGCCACCGGGACCGCGAGTAGGGATGGGGAGAGAATGCCCAGAGCGGTGGAAAGGTCGCCCCAGGCCAATTCTTCGGCGATGAGGCAGCCGAGAATCGCGCTGGGCTCGCCGCCGCCGCCGTATTCTTCGGGCAGACCGTTCGCGATCAGGCCGAGTTCGTGTGCTCCGCTGAGAACTTGCGCGGGCAGCAAGCCGTTTTCATCGGCATCGCGGGCGCCGGGCCGGATTTCGTTCTCCGCGAATTGATGAACGGTCTCGATGATGAGCGCCTCTTCTTCGCTGGGTTCGAAGTCAATCATTTTAGGAGGCTCTCCAAGCTGTTTTCCTCGGGGATGAGGATTCTGTCCGGTGGGTGCGAAGGGCGGTGGAGGGTGTGTCTGAAGGCTCGACCACCGCCCTGGGGAGCCGGATTCCGTCGCCGGGTCCTGGGCCATGCACTCGAGACGCCAAGGGCTGCAAGGGCCCAGCTTCGATGGGTGGCTGAATTCTCACCAGAGCCCTGAATGGGCGCCGGGTCGCGCCCCTCGGCGCCGGCGAATTCTACCAGCAAGGCATCGGAGCCGCATTTCCCATGGCTTGTCCGCCCCAACCCGAGGTTCGGGGCTCTCGGGCTTCGCCGATCCGGGCATCGGAGCCCGGGACGCTCGTCGTGCAACCATTCGATGCGTTGGAGTCGGCGGGCACGCGTCCCACCATGCGGCCTGCGCAAGCTTGGTTGGACCTTCGGGGTATGTCGATCAAATGCGCGTCTGCGCAGGGTTTTTTTCGATTTAGGTGCCCTGCGAAGGATTGAATTGAAAGACGCGATCGAGGGTCTTCCGGGTTCGGGGGCATGGCCGAATGGGAGGCGAAGCGGATTCGCCGCCCAGCGGCATGAAGTCACCCCGGTCGTGAGCAAGTGCGAATCAGTGTTTTCCAACGCGTGAGTCGCCACCGATCGGTCGGAGCGTCCAACGCGTTTCAAGTTGTAGGAATGAGCCATCCGCGCATGAGCCCGAATCGATCAGAGAAAAGCCGCACAGCGGCGCATCCCGTTGCCCGTTCAATGAATCTCGAGGGAGAAGCGGGTTCGCCGATCCGCGGATGCGCTTTCCGGAGCCTGGGCGCCAAGTTCCTCCAGACTCTCTTCCTCGTTACGTGCTTTGCGCTTCTGGGTTCGCCCCTCGTGTGGGCGGCCGATGATGCCCACTCGGAGCATGAGCCGGTCGTCGCGCCCAGCGGAGAAGTGCGGGTGGCAGGGAGCGTTTGCGAGGCCCATGAATTGAGGCTGCTCGCTGCCGAAGATCCCTCTCTGACGATCGAGATTCCCGCCGAGTTCGCCGGTCAATGGCCCTCGCGAAGCGCTTGTGAGAGTGCTCGGCTGGCCTGGGACCCCGAAGCGCCGGGCCCGATCCAGCCCATCCCCTTCAGCCATAAGCATCACGCGGGGGAGTTCGGGATCGATTGCCAGTACTGCCATTCAGGCACCGACCGGTCGCCCGCCGCTGGCGTTCCCTCCGTCGAACTGTGCATGGGCTGCCACGCGCAATTCCCCGCAGCCTACGACGAAATCGAAGGGATCCAGATCCTGAAGCAGCATTGGGAAGAGAAGCGGCCCATTGAATGGATTCAGATTCACCGCCTGCCCGAATACGTTCAATTTCGGCACAACCGGCATGTCCAGGCCGGCTTGGAGTGCCAGCGTTGTCATGGGCCCGTGGAAAAACTCGACAAGCTCTACCTGGTACCCGACGGCCATTGGAAATACGGCGTACCGGTCAAGAAGTTGGAAATGGGTTGGTGCATAAACTGCCACAACCAGGAAGAGCATCAGGCGTCTGTTGACTGCATGCGATGCCACTACTGACATAGTTGATCACCCTTCCGGCTGGTTCTCGCGAGAGCTGGTCAAGGTGATGAGTGGGGCCGCCGGAGCCTTTGAAAGAAGCGGTTTCGATCCCTGCACAGAATAGAAATAGAAATAGAAAATTGATTTCAAACTCGATACGGACGCTTCGCGAGCCGCTTTCGAGATCGGTTGTGCTGCCCAGCGGAGTACAGGACCAGAAAATGGAAACCAGGAAATAGACATGCCCGAATTCGATCGTCGCGATTTCCTGAAATTGGTGGGTGTGGGGGCGGGAGCCGCCGCAACCGCCTGCTCAGATCCGATAGAAAAGCTCGTTCCCTACGTGGAGCAGCCCGAAGCGATCACGCCGGGCATCGCGGTGTGGTACGCGTCCACGTGCGCTGAGTGTCCCGCTGCTTGTGGGCTTCATGTGAAGACCCGTGAAGGCCGCCCCATCAAGCTCGAAGGCAACCCCGACCATCCCATCAATCGCGGCAAGCTTTGTGCCCGGGGCCAGGCCAGCCTGGGCAGGACCTATCTCCCGGATCGCTATTCCGAGCCCAGGGTGAAGGGCGCGGGTGGTGAATTGGAGGCGTCCACGTGGGAGGAGGCCACCGCGGAAGTCGCGGCGCGTCTGAACGCGGCCCGGGGCCGGACATGGATTCTCGGCGAAAGCGGGGGGCCGACCCTCGACGGAGTGATCGACACTTTCGCCGCGGCGGCGGATGCGAAGCGCGTGGTCTACGAACCCTTCGCTCACGAAGCCCTGCGCAAGGGGACCGAGGCTGTTTTCGGAGTCGCTTCGCTGCCGCTCTTCGATCCCGGCAAGGCGGACCTCATCATTGACCTGGGCTCGGATTTCCTTTCCTCGGGGCTCTCTCCCACGGAGAACGCGCGCCAATACTCCGATGGCCGGGATGTAAAGACACATAAATCTGGCGGCACGCGAATGATTTCCTTCGGCGCTCGCCTGAACCTCACCACCACGGCCTCGGATCAGTGGATTCCCGCCAAGGCGGGCAGTGAGGGCGCGATCGCATTTGCCCTGGCCCAGGCGGTGTTGCAGGCCAAGGGAGCACCCGAAGGTGCCGACGCGGGGGCGGTGAGTCGTTTTCTCTCGGGTTCCTCCATCGCCTCTGCCGCTTCGAGTGCCGGGATCGACACCGCGGACCTCGCCGCAGTGGCCGACGCCCTGGTTCACGCCAAGAACCCCCTCGTGCTGCCTCCGGGCGTTGCCTATACGGGTTCCTCGGCGACCTCGACCGTGGCCGCGGTGATGCTTGCGAATGCGATGCTGGGCGCGGTGGGGAATTCGCTGACCGTGCCGCCCGCATCCGCTGCCCCGGCGCCTGCAAACCTGGCCGAACTGAAGGCTCTGGTCCAGGCCATGAAGGCGGGCGAAGTCGAAGCCCTCCTGATTCACGACAGCAACCCCGTGTATTCCCTGGCCGGTGATCTCGGATTTGTCGATGCGCTGCAAAGCGTGGGGACGGTTGTTTCGTTCGCTTCGCTGCGAGATGAGACGGCCCAAGCAGCAGACTTCGTATTGCCGGACCACAGTTCGATGGAATCCTGGGGCGATCGCGCTCCCCGGCCCGGCGTTCGATCACTCATCCAGCCGACGGTTCGCCCTCTGCTCGATACCCGCTCCCTGGGAGATACGCTCCTCGAGTTGGGTCGCGCATTGGGCGGCGAGATGCCCGAGGGTTCGTTCCGTAACGTCTTGGAGCAGAATTGGGCCGATGTGAACTGGCGAGATGCGTTGGGACGCGGTGGTGTCTTCACCGACGTCGCCATCGAGCCGGTTGCAGTCACGGGTGATTTCCAGGGCCTGGGTTATAAGCCCGCGCGTTTCGCGGGTAATGGCGACTTCACCCTGGTGGCCTTTCCTCACCATTTCCTGGGTGATGGAAGGGGGGCTGCGCTCCCCTGGCTCCAGGAAATCCCGGAGCCGGTGACGAAGCTTCAGTGGAATTCCTGGGTCGAGATGAGCTTCGCCACCGCGGATAAACTCGGCGTGGGCTTCGGTGACGTAGTGGAGGTGACCACCGCTGCGGGCACCCTCGAGAGCTCGGTCTTGCCGCGAGGCGGCATTCGCGATGACACCATCGCGATCCCCATCGGTCAGGGCCACAGTGAGGGTCTCTACGCTTCGATGGAGGGCGAGGGCGACCACGGGGGCTGGATTCACGGGCCCATGGGCGCCGAGGGGCAGCCCGGCGTGCCGCGCGGTGCAAACGTGATGGCTGCGCTTCCGGCCTCAGAGGACGAGGCGGGTGGCCGAGTCTGGCTCGGCAGTCAGGCGGCTGTTCAGAAGACAGGCCGATTCAGGCGCCTGGCGCTCAGCCAGTGGACGGATAACCAGCGGGAGCGCGGGCTTGCCAAGACGGCGTCGCTCGCCCAATTGGCTGGGCATGGGGACGATCATCACGGCGGCCACGGGCATCACGACGAGCCGCCGCATACGTTTACGGCGGCCTACGACGCCGATCCCGACCAGCCCTACCGCTGGGGCATGGTAATCGACAACGACCGGTGCAACGGATGCAGCGCGTGTGTCGCGGCTTGCTCCATCGAGAACAATATTCCCATGGTGGGGGAGACCCAGGCGATTCAGCGCCGCGACATGGCCTGGATTCGAATCGAGAAATACGTAGGCGAAGGCGATCTCAAGGGAGGCGCGGCCCGGCGCCCGGTTCCGAATCGCGAGAAGCTCGGCGAGTTGGATATCCGATATATCCCGATGCCCTGCCAACAATGCGGCGCGGCGCCTTGCGAAGCGGTTTGCCCGACCCTGGCGACGTATCACAATAAAGAGGGTCTCAACGGCATGGTGTACAACCGCTGTGCTGGCACCCGCTATTGCGCGAATAACTGTGTCTACAAGGTTCGACGCTTCAACTACTTCGATTACGGGAACGAAAATTTCCCGGGTCTCCTGGGGCTCATGCTCAACCCCGATGTCACGGTTCGGCAGCAGGGTGTCATGGAGAAGTGCAGCTTCTGCGTTCAGCGGATCGAAGGTGCCCGGCAGCCGGCCAAGGACGAGGGCAGGGATATCCGGGATGGCGAAGTCATGACCGCCTGCCAGCAGGCGTGTCCGACGAATGCGATCAGTTTCGGCAACTTGAGAGACGCCGGAAGCGAGGTCGTGGCGGCTGCGGATGAACCGAACCGCTCCTACCACCTGCTGCAGGAATTGAATACCCGGCCAGCAATCACCTACTTGGCGCAAGTGACGCGCGATGAGAATGAGGGCAAGCACTGATGGCGCCTCCCGCTACCGCAGTGGCTGATCGCCTCGCGTCGCCGGATAGGCCGCGCGATTCAAGGGCGAATATCGACATCATGGCCCCCACGAAGGGGGTTCAATGGCCCTACTTCCTGGCGCTGGGCGCAGCCGTACTCGGCGTCCTGCAGGCCTTTATCGTTCTGCTCTATCAGACCTACGTGGGGCTCGGGGTTGCGGGCTATCAGCAGCCTGTCTTCTGGGGCGTCTACATCGTTACCTTCGTTTTCTGGATTGGTATCGGTCACGCAGGCACCCTGATCTCCGCGATTCTCTTTCTCTTCCGTGCGAAATGGCGAAATGCGGTGAATCGAGGCGCCGAGGCGCTCACGGTATTTGCCGTGATTACCGCGGCGCTCTTTCCAATTCTCCACCTGGGCCGTATTTGGAAGCTTTATTTCCTGATTCCCTATCCGAACCAGCGCGAACTCTGGGTGAATTTCAAGAGTCCGCTGCTCTGGGACGTCTTCGCGATCAGTACCTATGCGTCGATATCCATCGTCTTCTTCTACATTGGCCTGATTCCCGATATCGCCATCGCTCGGGACAGGGCAACCGGCGTGAAGAAGGTGCTCTACACCATTCTTGCCCTGGGCTGGCAGGGGACTGGCCCGCAGTGGAAGGCGCATAGCCGATCGGTTCTGCACTTGTCGGGGCTGGCGACGCCTCTAGTGCTCTCGGTTCACTCGGTCGTGTCCTGGGACTTTGCCATGTCCATCGTGCCTGGCTGGCACGCCACCATCTTCGCTCCCTATTTCGTGGCGGGCGCGGTATTCGGTGGTTTCGCGATGGTGGTGAACATCTTGATCCCGGTACGGCGTATTTTCCGGCTCGAGCGCTATCTCACGGACTACCACTTCGAGAACATGTCGCGTTTCATTCTGTTCACTTCCACAATCTGTGGGTACGCGTACGCGGCCGAATATTTCATCGCCTGGTACAGCGGAGTTGAATTCGAACAGTCGTCCTTCTGGCTCCGCGCGTTTGGTCCCTATTGGATCTCTACGTGGTGCATGATCACCTTCAACGTGATTTTTCCACAGCTATTATGGATCAAGAAGCTGAGAACCAATTTGCCCTTCCTTATGGGGCTTTGCTTCTTCATCAACCTCGGCATGTGGTTCGAGCGATACGTAATCATCATCACCTCGCTCTCTCGTGAATACATCAGCGGTTCCTGGGGTCTCTATGTCATCAGCCCCGTGGAGTTGTCTGTCCTCGCCGGCAGCTTTTGCTGGTTCAGCATGTGGTTCCTCCTCTTCCTCAAGGTATTCCCGGTTATCGCGATTACCGAGGTCAAGGAACTCGAGATTCATGCGCGAGATCATGGAGGCGCGCACTGATGCCCACTCTCGTCAGCGTATTCGATCTTCCCAGTCATGCAGCTGGGGCAGTCCGAAAGCTCAAGGATCGTGGCTTCGACGATCTGAAGACGTATTCACCCGCTCCGTTTACCGATCTCGAGCTCGCGGAAGATCCTCGTCCCAGCAAGGTGAGGCGATTCACCCTGGTGGGTGGTCTCACTGGCGTCGTTCTCGGCTTTGCGATGCAGATTTGGATGTCTCTCGAGTGGCCGATCAAGATCGCGGGCAAGAACTTCGCTTCGATTCCCCCGTTCTGGATCGTCGGCTTCGAGTTGACGATTCTGCTGGGTGGTTTCTTTACCTTCTTCGGGCTCCTGATTGTGGGTGGTCTCTATCCGCGTCGGCTCGATGAGCACTACAGCTCCCGTTTTTCCGCCGAAGAATTCGGCGTCGTGGTGACGGTTGAGGATCGGGACGTGACGGAGGTCGAGGGACTTCTGAGGGGCGAGTCGGCGAAGGAGGTGACCCTTGCTCGCTGATTCGGGAAAAGTGAGAACGACCCCGTTTCCGGTGGCCGCCGCATTCCTCGCCTTGATGCTGTTTTCCCTGGGTTGTTGGGAGCAGGTATCCCCTGAGTGGTTTCCCCAGATGAAGCGCCAGGCGGCACTGCAGGCTTTCGAACTCAACACCTACCTGGGTGAGGGCGAAGGACTCATGCCTCCCGAAGGCTCGGTTCCCCTGGGCAATCCCTACCCCGATGTGGCGACCCTGGACATCATGGATCAAGAGACGCTCAAGAATCCCGTTCCCGCGAATCTGGCTTCGCTCAAGAATGGAGAGATACTCTTCCAGCGCTATTGCTCGACTTGCCACGGAGCCGAGGGCAAGGGAGATGGCCCGGTCGCCGGCCCGCCCTTTGGCACAGGCCCCTTCGGTCTGGTTCTCCCCGTCGGTGGACCCGCGAGCGTCGCCAAGGTCTTCAGCGATGGTCATATCTACACGACCATCACACTGGGCCGAGGTCGAATGCCGAGCTATCGGCGGATCCTGCCCGAGCACCGCTGGGATATTGTCAACTATATCCGCGACCTGAATGGTCAGGGAGGTCGCCCGTGAGTTCCTATAACCCTGCATCCGAGAAGGCCAATTCGCTCGGACTGCCGCTGGGAGCGGCAGGGGTCAGCGCCGCTTTTCTGGTCTTGGGCATTCTTGCTTTCGCCGCCGGCTTGTGGCGTGATCCCCAATCGACCTGGCTCGCCTTCCATAGCAATTTTATTTTCACCACTTTGCTGGCGTGCGCGGGTCTTACCCTCGCAGCGATCTACACCATCGTGGATGCGAAGTGGTGCGGCCCTTATCGTCGCTTCGCCGAGGCATTGGCAGCCTGGATTCCCTTCGCGTTCTTGATGGGAATCATCGGCGTCTTCGGGGGACCCTATCTCTTCGAATGGTATTACTCACCCATGCACGGCAAGGAGGCCTGGCTGAACCCTGTTCGGGTCTACACCACCGACCTGGCTCTTCTCGGGGGTATGTCCCTGCTTGCGGTCGCTTTCCTCAAGGCATCGACTCGGCCCACGCTTCGAGAGTTGGCCGAAAACGGAGATGGCTTTGCCCAGCGCATGGCCCAGAAATGGACGGCGGGCTGGCAAGGGGATGAGGCCGAGCGCGAAATCGCCAAGAAGAAGACGGGCCGCCTCGCGCCGATCATCTGCCTGGTATTCGCGATTGGGTTCTCCGTCTTTAATTTCGACCAGGTCATGTCCATGGAGCAGGCTTGGTTTTCGAACCTCTTCGGCGCCTACGTGTGCTGGGGCGGGATCCTGTCGGCCATTGCGGCATCGGCGCTGCTCGGCGTGCTTCATCGGGAAACCCCCGGATACGAGGGCGAGATCACCGAGTCCCGTATGCACGATATTGGAAAGCTTCTCTTCGGTTTCTCGATCTTCTGGATGTATCTGCTCTGGTCGCAATACCTGGTGATCTACTACGGGAACCTGCCTGAGGAGACCTTCTATTTCCGGGATCGCCTGGGCCCGCAATTCATGGTCGACAAGGGCTACACCGAACAAGCCTTTGCACTCTCCTGGGGTTCGTGGGATTTCCAATGGTCGCGGCTCCAGGAAGGGTATGGCTGGGTGGCGATGACGGTTTGGGCTTGCTGCTGGCTGATTCCCTTCTGGGTCCTGATGGGGCAGAGGCCGAAGACCACGTCCTGGATCGTTGGGCCTGTGGCTTTCATCGTTCTCACGGGCTTCTGGATCGAGCGGAACCTCCTGGTCTGGCCTTCGGTGGTCAAGAACGACATGACCGCCTTCGTCGGCCTGATACCCTTTTGCATTGGCCTGGGTTTCGTTGGCGCCTTCGTCCTGGTCTTCCTCTTCTATTCGAGAGTTTTCCCCTCTCTCGCCCTCGCGCGGAAGCCCTGAAAACGGGCCGAGTGCCCGAACGGGCTTTCTGCGGACAGCTTGGTCTCGGTAGGGTGGTTCGCTCTCTTGTTCCGCTCTCTATTATCCCGCTATGGAACTGATGGAGAACGGGACCCCGAGCCGCGCCCCTCTTGAATTTGAAGAGGACGGTTTCATTATTCGAAGCCGCCATGGCTTGGGTGCGGGACAATGGGTGGCCTATGGGGATGTGACCCATGCCGCCTGCTCACGGTGGGGCCTGGCCATCGGCACCATGGCGGGGATCTCATTGCTCCGGCGTTCGCGCTTCGAATCCGCGGAATCCGTTGTCGAAGCGAACCGGGAACTCCGTGAGCGAATTGCTGCTCACCCGGGCGGCGCCGAACAGTTGCTGCAGATGGATGCGGCGGGAGCCGAGTCAACGAGACTCAGCGATCGCGGGGCGGTCTACGGATTCATCGCTCTTTGCCTGGTTGTCCAATTCCTTCAATTCAGCGACCCCGCCTTCCTTCATGTCGGGAGTTTTATTCCCTCGTTGGTTGGACAGGGCGAGGTCTGGAGGGTCGCGACGGCGAATCTTCTCCACGACACCCTGATCTTTCCCCTGCATATCCTGCTCAACTTGATCTGCATCTTCACGTTCGGAACGCTTGTCGAGCGCACTCTGGGCCGGGATCGAGCGATCGTAGTGATTGGCGCATCCGCCGCCGGAGCCATGTGGGCTGCGGCTTCAGCGAGTTATGTCGAGGTGATCGGTGCATCGGGAGTAGCAGCCGGTCTTGTGGGGTCGGTTCTCTGTCTCGAGTTCAATGCGACCCGATCCCTACCGGTATGGTCGAGAATTCCAAGGCGCATCTTCATCTTCGCGCTCATCGTCCAGGGGATGGTGGATATCCTGGTTCCCTTCGTCGCGGGTGCGGCCCATATCGGCGGGTTCGCATTGGGCTACCTGACAACGCGCCTCTTCATCACGGAAGGCCGGGTTCAATCGAGCCCGGGACTTGGGGTTCGTCGCCTGGCGGGAGCCACAATTTTCATGGTGGTGGTCGCCATCGTGGCAACGATTCCCCTCTTGCGAGGGGATCCGGGGGCGATGGAGCGTCATGGGTTACTCGTTCTCAAGATGGAAGATTCCACGGTGCGCTACGACAACGAAGCCGCCTGGCGGATTCTGACAGAAGGAGAGGCCCGTGAGAGCGGGGTGCAGGTCGCAGTGCTGCTGGCCCTTCGCGCCGCCCGTAGGAGCGATTGGCGCGATCCGAATGTGCTCGACACCCTGGCCGAAGCTCTCTTTGCCTCGGGTGACGCGTATAGTGCCCTCGAGGTGATCGACCAGGCGATCTTCCTGAGCCGGGGTTATCGGTATTTCGTGGAGCAGCGCAAGCGCTTTACCGGAGAGCGTGATCCCGATGACCGCCCGGCTCCACCCGAGGAAGGTTGGTATCGCCGGCTGCCCGACCCCTTGGAGGAGCCGGATTCCGAAGAGCCCAAGATCGACCCCGCTCCTCCCGGTGAATCGATCTGGATCTGAACGGGTTCTCGCTTGCCTGGACGCGACTCGTTTTCGCTGCCGCCCGGGTCAAGGCGTCAGGCTTTCTCCGTCTTCGGGAATCACGATGGGGCCATCGTAGGTTTTGCCCACGATCGCCTCGATCTGGAAATCGTAGAAGGGGGGCGGCCGCATGCGAATCAGGACGAGTTGCCGAGCCCGGGCTCTTCTGGCCAGGTCCCCGACGTCCTCGATGGAAGTATGAAGCGCCGCCTCCCGGATCAGCCTTTCGGGATCGGCGATGACCCCAGCGCCTTCGATGTCCTCGGGCGGCGGGATGTAGACCGCCTCGTGGATCAAGAGGTCCGTATCCCGAGCAAATTCCGCGAGTTCTTCGGGCGCCCAGCCGGTTCCCGAGATCACCACTGATCGCTTGCCGCGTTCGAATCGCCACGCGAGGGCGGGAAGTGGACCCCCGCTGAGCGCGCCGGCGTGCAGCATGACGCCCTCGATTTCTTCCGAGTAGCCGCCTTCGACTTCGTCGACTTCGATGCGAACGCCCAGGCTGGGCAGGGGAAGCGCTCGGTTCAGAGCCTCGCTTCCTTGGGCATGGGCGGCAAGCAGCCCCTCCACCAGGGCAGCCGTACCCGGTGGGCCGACCACGCGGAGGGGTTGCTCTCGATCTTCCAGCCAGCCTGTATAAAGAAGGTCGTCGAGGCCGAGGGTATTGACCGGAAGCAGGTGAGTGAGCAGAACCAGTTGGGGCTGATTGACCGGAATTCCCGCATTGCGCAGCGCCTCGCTGACGCCCCGGCCCGCGTCCACCAGCACGACATGGTTTGCCCACGCTACGGCGGTGGAGGGCCCCAGGCGTTCGGGGTTTTCGTAGTCGCTCCCCGTCCCCACGGCCACGACAGTCAATGACGGGTAGTGGCGTTCCTCAAGCGGCCCGACCAGGGCGCCCAATTCGGCGGCGCGCCATACGACAAAAGCCGCTGCCCAGGCGAGTGCGACGACACCCACCAAGCCGAATATCAGGACCAGGCGAAGATTCATCGGGCGAACTCCGGCCCGGCTGCACGGCTCGGGGAGTCGGGCCGGGGGACCCGGGGCGTTGCGATGTTTTCCGGAAAATTGGCGGCATACATGGGCGAAACTCCTTCAGCGGCCCTCATATTCCTCCAGCTTGGACCTTGGGGCCAGCCCCGGGGAAACGGAGTGGTTCCGAACGACTCGGGGCAAGAATGCTGGCCTGCGCCTGGGGGTTCGGATATTTTGAATGGCAGGGGATCTCACTCATTCCCGAGTCCAGGCTGTGCGTTCGTAGGGAACGTGTGGTGCGGGCGGCCCGGAGGGGCGGACACGGCGCCCACCCCGGCCCGGGAACCAGGCGAGGGAATTTTGGGAACTCGCCATTCGTCACTATGCCGGCATGGAGGTGAGAATGTATCAACGTAGCACTACGGCGAGTGAGGTGGCGGCGACTTAGCGCGCCAAGTATCACCGTCAGTATTCGGTGCTGCGGGGACGCAGGTTCCCAGCGCCACCGTTCCCGGGACCGCGGATGTCGTAGCCGCTTTGGGGCCTAGGCCCGGTCCCGGGAATTTTTTTGCCCGCGACGCAGACCCCGCGACGCATGTAGAGGAGAAACCGGCTTGGAATTGGGCGTGTGCGTTGCCAGCCATATCGGCGATATCGACTATGTGGTGGCCGCCGAAGAACTCGGCTTCAGCCGCGCGTGGCTGGCCGATAGCCAGATGATCTGGTCCGACTGCTACGCCACCCTGGCCCTGGCTGCACACCGAACCGAACGCATCCGGTTGGGGACGGGAATCGCCGTCACGGGCACACGTCCTGCGCCGGTGACCGCCGCCGCCATCGGGACGATCAACGCCCTGGCGCCCGGGAGGACCTTTCTGGGGGTTGGCGCGGGCAACACCGCGATGCGGATCATGGGGGCCCCGCCGCAGAAGATCGCCGAATTCGACCGCTATCTCGAGTCTCTCCTGCCCCTGCTTCGGGGCGAGGAGGCCTGGTTGGAACTCGAGGGCGAGAGCCGGCCCATTCGCCACATCATGCCCGATCGGGGCTTCGTGAACTTCGACGATCCCATCCCGGTTTACGTTTCGGGTTTCGGTCCGCGCTCACTCGGCCTGGCGGGCCGGTATGGCGATGGCGCAGTGGTTCCGCTGCCCTGGAATGCCGCAGTAATGGAGGGTTTCTGGCGGGCGATCGAAGTGGGTGCCTCCGCGGCGGGGCGCTCCCTGGACAGGGACGGGTACGACACCACCGCGCTGACCACCATCTCGGTACTCGACCCCGGAGAAACGGCGGATTCGCCTCGGATACGCCATGAGTGCGGCGCCTTCGCCATGGCAACCCTCCACTATGCATACGATCAATGGCGTCAATTCGGTCATTCACCCCCGGCGCTTCTGGCCGATGTTTGGGATGACTACTGCGCGATGCTGGACGAGGTGCCCAAGGAGCGCCTCCACCAGCGCATCCATGCCGGCCATAATTGCTGGGTGCTCCCCGAGGAGGAGCGCTTTGTGACCCCGGGACTGATCGAGGCGACCTGCCTGGTGGGGACACGGGATCAACTGCTCGAACGGCTGCATGAGTTGGGGGCGGCGGGTCTCGACCAACTGATGCTCCTGCCCGCCCTCGAGCCCCGGTACGCGGTCCTGGAGCGGCTGGCGCGGGATCTCCTCGGGCCGCTCTCCGAATGATTCCAGGATCCTTCATGCCTTCTTAAGCCATTTGTGGTAAAATTTCCCATTATTCTGGATCATCGGGAGCCCCATGGCGGAAGGCGAATCTCAGGCAGGGCGGGCCACAGGCACCTCCGAGGCGCTCTGGACGGCCCTCAGGCGCCTTCTACGGCCCCTGGTGCGCCTCCTGCTGGGGTTGCAGGTCACCTATCCCCAATTGGCGGGTCTCCTCAAGGAGATCTTTGTCGAGGTGGGGGAGCGCGACTTTCGCTTGCCGGGCAAGAGCCCGACCGATAGCCGGATCAGCCTGCTCACCGGGATCCATCGCAAGGATGTGAAGCGCCTGCGCCAGGCCACCCCGGTGGAGACGGGGGTGCCGGCGGCGCTCTCGCTCGGGGAACAGATCCACTCGCGCTGGATCCGGGAGCCCGCGTGGCTCGACGATGAGGGGCATCCCCGACCCCTGGCGCGCCAGGCTTCGCCGGATGGCCTGAGTTTCGAGGCCCTCGTGGAGTCGGTCAGCCGGGATATTCGTCCCCGCTCGGTGCTGGACGAATGGCTCCGCCTGGGCGTTGCACACGTCGATGACGACGGAAACGTGGTGCTCGATGCCTCGGCTTTCGTGCCCAGCAAGGGCTTTGATGAAAAGGCCTTCTACCTCGGGCGAAATGTTGCCGACCATATCGCGGCGGCGGCCCATAACCTGGCGGGGGAGGGCGAGTCCTTCGTCGAACGAAGTGTGCACTACAACCGGCTGAGCGAGGCTTCGGGCCGGGAATTGCAGCAGCTCTCGGAAGAGAAGGGGATGGAGGCCCTCGAAGCCATCAACCGTCGCGCCGCGCAACTCCAGGCCCAGGATCGTGGCGCGCCCGAGAACGACCAGCGCATCAATTTTGGAATTTACGTTTTTCAGCAGCCGGAAAACGCCGATGCGGATGGGGGCGATCCGGATGCTGATTGATCGATTTCAACGGGGTGCTCGGGCGATTGGGCTCCTGGTGGCGATCGCCGCGCTGAGCCCGGCGAGTGTCCGAGCCGAGGATCCGTGTATCGCATCGCTTCGCGGAGCCGGTCCCGGGGGTATCGGGGGTACGGGCTACGGGGAAGCTCCGACGCTCGAGTTGACGACCGCCGGCGCCCCCGAAAGCGGGGGCATCGGCGGCACGGGGCTCCGCGAAGAGGGCGGCATCGGGGGCAGCGGCCTTTCGACTGACGGCGGCGAGGAAGAGGGGGGTGTCGGAGGAACGGGGCTCGGGGGCGACGATGCCACCGGGGGCATCGGCGGCACGGCATGGATCGATGCGAGTTCCGGCATCGGCGGAACCGGGATCTATGGCACGGTCACGGCCTTTGGGAGCCTCTGCGTCAACGGCTATCACGTGGATTTCGATCCCGAGATGGCGGTGGAAATCGATGGCGTAGAGCGTTCGGCAAAAGAACTCGCCCTGGGGCAGGTGGTCGAGGCGCGGGTGGTCCCCGGCGAGGGGTCACGCCTCACGTTGCGGAGCCTGCGGGCGCGTTCGGCGGTGATTGGGCCCGTGGGGTCCATCGATGCCGAGCGGGGCTCCCTCGTGGTCGCCGGACAGCGAGTGTCGGTGCCCACCGGTTTTGCGCACGAGAACGCAGGGGCGCTTCGGACCGCGGCCCCCGGCGATTTTGTCGCCGTCAGCGGATTGCGTCGCAACGATGGGGTGGTGGTGGCCTCCCGAGTCGAGATCCAGCCGGTTCGTTCCGAAGTCAGCGTCGAGGGACCGCTGCGCAGGGGCCCCGATGATGCGCTTTACATTGCCGGTCTGCGGCTTGAGACCGAAGCGGGTTCGGGGGGTCGCCAGGCTGGCGAGATTGTCCGCGTGCGCGGTCGTCTCGACGCATCGACGGGAACGCTTCAGCGCGCCCGGGTCGAGGGCGTTCGACGCTTTGCGGGCGATGTGCGGCGGGTTTCTGTGGAAGGCTATGTCGAGCGGCAGGCCGATGGCCGAGCGCGGATCGGGAGCCGTGTGCTCGATCTCGCCGATCTCCCGGTAGGGAGCGACGGCCCACGCTCGGGGACTCGCATTTTCGTACGCGGCCGACTCAGCGAGGGCGGCGCGATCCAGGTCGAACGCCTTCGCCTCGATCGCCGACCCCTGGATGCGCCCGAACGTTCCGCCCCGGGTGAGGAGCGCTCCGGCCACGGGTCCGGGGAGGACGAGGGGTCTTCGGATGACCGCAGCGACCGCTCTGAAAGATCCGACCGCTCGGACCGCTCGGATCGTTCTGACCGCTCGGATCGTTCTGACCGCCCCGACCGGCCTGATCGCCCTGACCGCCCCGACCGACCTGACCGTCCTGATCGGCCCGACCGTCCTGAGCGCCCGGAGCGTTCGGGCGGAGGCGGGCGCGGTCCGGGCTGAAGGCTCGTCATCTCATCCAGCCTCCGCGCGGGAGGGCAGGCATGAGGGCGGGTTCAGGACGAATCGCCTCGTTCGTTCTCGATCTCTTCCAGCGCGCGACGCGCGGCGTCGTCGTCGGGGTCCGTCCGTAGGACCTTGCGGAATTCTGCCGCGGCCAACCCGGGTGCGCGGGTTTCGCGGTAACTGAGGGCGAGGTTGAACCGGGCGTCGCTGTCTTCCGGGTCTTCTTGGAGCACCTCCCGGTAGCCCGCGATCGCCTCTTCGAGTCGGCCGAGGCGACGGAGGGAGTTCGCGAGGTTGAAGCGGGCGCCCGAGTGCAGGGGGTCGCCCTCCAATACCCTGACGTACGCATCGACGGCCTCGGCATCTCGGCCCAGGGAGGCCAGGGTGGTGCCCAGGTTGTTGCGCGCCTTGAGGTAGTCGGGGTCGTGGGCGAGGGCTCGGCGGTAGTGCGCGAGTGCTTGCTCGAGATCGCCTGCCTCGGCCGCGTGGGCGCCCAGGATGAAGTCCAGGTTGGAGTCGCCTTCCAGGTAATCGGTGGCTTTGTGGGCCAGGCGAGCGGCATCGTCACTCTTGCCCGCCCAGCTGAGCACTTTGGCCAGGTTGCGCAGGGCGATGCCGTGGGCTCGCCGGTCGATGCGATCCATCACCTGCTCGGTGATATCCGACTCTCGCTGGGCCCATCCCGATGCCTGAAAGTCGATCCAGCCGGCTCGCGACATGGCGTCGAGGATTTCGAGTGCGAGGATCCGATGACCTTCGATGGTGGGGTGAACGTGGTCCAGGAACCAATCCTCCCCCGCGGCACGGTGCCCCTGTTCGGACATCACCCGGGCCTCGAGCACGGCTTCGAAATCCACCACCGGGACCTGTTCCCGATCCGCCACTTCGCGCACGATTTTCGCCATCGGGGAGAGTGCGCGGAGGGGACAGACATCTTCATCCCGTGCTCTGCGGAGATGGGCCTCGGCACCCGAGCCATCTCCCAGGGAAAGCAGGCTCTGGCCCAGGCCGTATTGGCTTTCGGCATGGCGCGGATCCAGCGCGACCGCCTGGGAAAAGGCCCTTTGTGCGCCAAGGGAATCGCCGGCTTCGAGCGCTGCCCGGGCGGTCTGCATCGAGTCCCGCCACGCTGCGCGATCCGGGTCATCGTCTGCCAGGGAAGGGGTGCTACGGAAGGGCGAGCAGCCGCGCAGGTTGGAAGCGGGAACGATCAGAAGCGGTTCCGCGCCAGCGCGGCGGGCGATGCGAATGATTCGCTCGAGGTTGAACCGGTAGTGCTCGAGTACGCGGTCACGGAGCAGATCGTCCCGCTCGTAGGCCGACGGGCCGACACTTCCATCGAGCACGGCGGAAACTTCGGCTTGAAGGACCGGCTGAGCCGGATTCGGCTCGCTCTTCAATACGCCACGCAAGGCTGCATCGATACGGGTACTCCGGAGGAGTGAATCCATGCGCTTGAGCGCGGGGTTGCGATCGCGCAATTCTGCGTAGGTGCGCTCCTCGAGGAACTCGTTGTGCCCGGTATAGACGACGAAATAATCGGGTTGCTGGCGCGCGAGTTCCTGGGCCAGGGCGGCTACCCGATAACTCGCATAGCTGATCCCGCCCGCGTTGATGATCTCCCAGGGAGCGCCGCCGGTTCCCTCCGGAAGAAATGCGCGTAGCCACCCACAGAAAGAGGTGGCATCCGAGTAGGGTCGGCCGTAGGTGGTGGAGCCTCCGAGGCAGAACACCCTGCGGGTCCCGCTCTTCTTCGTTGCCGAGAAGCTCTGGTAGTTGAAGAAGCGCCGCTTATTGTCCGCGGTCTGCCAGATACGCTCGCCCGAGTCGTCGGTCGCTTCAACAAAAAGCGGGATATGCGAAGCAAAGCCGACGTAGGGATCTTCGCGATCGATCCGTGCTTCGACGCCCAGAACTTTCAGGGCACCTTCGAGAGCGAGGAAGAAGATCAACCAGACGATGCAGCCAAAGGCGATTTTGCGGGACGTCTTCATGGCAATTGCAGCGTCAGCCTAGAAACGGTCATAGATAAAACGGATTTGCATTCCGATCCCCCAATCGGGTGAGTTGTCCGACAGGCCAATCACGCCATAGGGGTCGATGGCAAAGCTCTTGGAGATTTTGAAGCTCGCGAAGGGCGAGAGTTCGTGGGCATCGGCCCGGGTTCGGACCGTGGACTGGCTCCAATCATAGGAAACGCCCAAGCTGAACTTCGAGCTGATCCGCGTCGACACGCCCGCATAGGCGAGCCATTTGTTGCGTAGATCAGAGCCTGGGGGGTTGCCCACGAAGCGGTAGCCCACGCCCGCGAAGGGATAGAATCTGCCCATGCTCTTGGAAATATCGGCCTGCAGCGTGTAATCGTTCTCTCCGGTACCGAGACCCTTGTCGCGGTCGGCGGTTCCGAACTTGATCTTGCCCGTGAGTTCCAGGGCGGGGAGCGACGAAGAGGCTTCGGGGTAGAAGACATACGCTGCGCTGACGATCAAATCGCCGATCCCTTTCTGTTCGGGCTGCGAGCCTCCCTGGCAGATGTCATCGACCAGATCACAACTCGAGCGGACCCAGGGGATGCTCATGCGAAAGATGAAGGGATCCAATTCGAGTTTGACCGCCGCGGGAATGTAGAGGGTATCGCTATCCTCGCCGCTCCCGTAGTCACCTTGGCTGTAGTCGAAGCCGGTGCTTGCCGAGAGCCGGAAGGGCTGCCCGGTGTAATCGAGTAGATCCTCTTCTTCTCCGGGCGCACGGTTCTGGCCCTGGGCCGCGGCCGCACTCACCAGGAGTGCGGCCGTGACCACGAGCAGCAGTAGGCCTCGCGGGATCGAGTGTGCAGCGTTGATCGGTTTCTTCCTCTGACTGCTCGTCATGACCAATTCATCCTCTTGCTTTGAGATTGTGGGTGATTTCGAGATTAAGCGTCACGTCCGGGTCGGTCGACTCGTTCCGGCCTCTCCGGTCGATCCACGCGTTCGGGTCGCTCTACACGTTCGGGCCTGTCTACACGTTCGGGCCGGTCCACACGTTCGGGCCGGTCCGCACGTTCGGGCCGGTCCGCACGCTCGGGTCGATCGGAGCGCTCAGAACGATCTGCACGATCCGTGCGATCCGCGCGGGCGGGCTTCTCGCGGGTGCGGGTTCGCTCGGAGATGACCGTGCCATCCTCGGCCGTGCGCACTCGCGTGCGGGTACGAGTTTCGCTTCCGTCGGGATTTCGCACCCGACTCCGCATGCGCTCGGTCGTCACACCGGTCTGGGTATTCAGCGTTTCTCGGCTCTCGCTTCGGGTCCGGGTGCCGTCGGCGCTCCGGGTTCGCTCGCGCTCCCGGTGAATGACGAGTTCGTGCTCATGCCCTTCCATGTCCGGTGCGTCGGGCAGATCGGGCGCGTCAGGCGCGTCAGGCGCGTCCGGGGAGTCGGTCATGTCGGGGCTGTCGCTACTCGACTGCGCTGAGGCCACGATGGGCGCGGCCAGCAAGAGGAAGAGCGCCACAGTCAGCGCTCCCAGGAGTTTCAGTGTCGGAGTTGTCATTGGTCGATTCCTCACTTTTTCGTGGGATTTATTCCCACTGATTTGATTATCATACGTGGGAAAATTTTCCATTTCAAGTTAAATTCGAACTCTTTCAATCTGCCGGTAGTGGGCTCTTCATATTTCGGTCGCCGACACAAGATCTTGATAGGTTTTCACTACAGATCGAGAATCGGTGATACCCGAGGGGAGTCATCGAGAAACCCTGCCCCTGAGATCCCCAGGGGCACGAGACCCTCTCTCCGGGCTCTGAGGTCTCCCCGAGTCTCGACGGGCGGAGCGCTGGTCGACTCGCCGATCAGTTCTCGGCCGGTCCCGAGAGCAGTTCGAGGCTTGCGAAGGCGGCGTCGATTTCCGCCAGCAACGCCTCTCTCTGCCGAGGCGTTCTGGCATCCACGAGCGAATGCAATTGGACCATTTGACGACCGTGAAGTGCCACGCTGACCCTGGAGCAGGCCTTCCGTGCGGTGCCCTGACGCAGGCGTCCGCAGTAGACCGCCGAGCCCCGGTAATCGCTTTCCGAAAGCTCCATTTCGACGGCGTCCGGGTCGTATTGGATCAAGTACTTCGCCTGGCGCGCTTCGGCGATCAGCGCGCCTTCGACGCCTCGATTCGAACGGCGTGCCAGACGCCCCTTCAACCAGGCGTCGCCCCCCTTGTGATAAACCGCGAGGTCGAACCCCTCGAGTTCGGGGTTGGTTCGCGGATCCACCGCGAACCATTCCCCGTCTGGAAAGGTCAGTGCAAAGGCCCCAGAAACGCTCACCACGCGAACCGATCCCTGGGCCGCAGGAATGTCGGCGGCGGAAGGGGAGGGCGGTTCGGCGCTGAATGCCGCCCCGGGCATCAGGGTAAGAAGGAAGCAGGCCAACCCGAGGGCACCCCGTCTGCTCTGGTTTCTCCCGGCACCCAGGGCAGCAGGCGCAGCGAGTCTTCTCGAACTCACGAGCCCAGTCCCGGCAACCGGGAGAAGTCGCCCCACATGGAACGCCAAAGCGTAATCGGGTCGAGGCCGGAGGGTGTGGAGTCGCGGGTGCGCTGGACGCTGCCCACCAATCGCTCGTCGTCGTCGAAGATGCCCCGAATCCCCCACATTCCCCGTTCAGGGCTGTCCGGGAAGCCGTAGCGGAGGTCATCGATCTCTACCGTCGTGCCGCGAGGATGGGGCAGGACCCGGGCAGCGGTCTCCTCCATGGCGAACCAGGTAAAGATGCGGCCGCGGGGCGTGTTTTGCAGCTTCCTCACCAGGGGGTGGGCCCCGGCCGTCGCGTCGAATCCGCGCCACTGGGTCACCCCGCCACCCAGGGGCGTATGGAAGCCGACCCAGATTCGGTCGTCGGTTCGGGCCACGAACCGGCGGAAGTAGGGTTGGGCGAACGTGGGGTAGCTGTTCACCCGTGCGTCGGGAAAGCCCGCATCCGCGAGCGTCCGGGCAACGCGGATTTCCGCGCTTTCGTTGAGCCACCACCCGTATCCCATATATGACCAGGAAAGCCCCAGCGCCAGCACGGCAACGGCGCGCGCGGGCCGCCCCTGGCGGTGCAGGAAACAGCCGAGCACCAGCCCCATCAGCAGGATGCCCGAGTACGTGACGTCGACGATGGCCACCGCGTCCAAGGCAAAACGCGCTCGCCAGAAGGGGGCGAAGAGTTGGGTCCCGTAGCTGGTAAAGACATCGATCAAGGGATGGGTGAAGAGCGCAAGGGCAATCAGGCCCATCCAGGCGGAGAGCATGTCGGGTGCCCCGGGCTCACCGGGCCCGTCCCTTCCTCGCCAACGGTAGCCACGCCAGATCAGCCAGCCCAGGATCGGGCCCGCAACGAATCCGAACCAAAGCGCATGGGTGAACCCGCGGTGGTAGACGAATTCGGCGAAGGGACCATGGGTGGCGACGACCAGGACGTCGAGATCCGGGAGCAACCCTCCGGCGGCCCCCCAAGTCAGGGCGCGGCGCCCAAGCTTATGCGAGAAGCCCGCTTGGCCAACGACGGCGCCCAGCAGGGCCTGGGTGGCGGTATCCATGGATGCTTGCTCCGTTCGAGGGCTGGGCTGGGCTTGTCGCTCGCCCTCAGCCGGCGGCTCGGCCGTACATGCCGCCGAGGACCGCCCCGGCACTCAGGAGCCCGAGAGCGGCGGCGGAGACGGCCACGCGCCCTGCGATGCGATGGGAGCGGAGGTCCTCGGGCCGGGGTTCCGAGGCCGTCTCACTTTCGATGAGCGCGCGTGTTCGGGCCAGGCGGATTCCTCTCCGGGCAGCGAGCCCCCCGCTGATCAGCATGGTGAAGACACAGAGCTCGTGGAAACGGAGCGTCCAGACGGCTCCCGAAGTCCAGGTAGCGAGGTCTTCGCGGCCCAGAAAGAGGAGTTTGAAGAGATAGGAGACCACGAAGGCCAAAACGAGGGCCACCGAACTCAGCATGAAGCGGCGATGACTCGCCACCTGGCCCGAGCGAGCTCGCCCCATGCCGCGAACCGCCAGGCCCAGCAGAACCGCCATGTTCAGCGTTGCCCCTGTCCAATACATGAGTTTGGGATCCATCCGGCTCAGCATAGCGCCTCGTCCCCGCCCCTTGCGGTAGCATCCCGCAAAAATCACCCTTGCGGGTCGCAGTGTGTAGGCGCCAGGGTCGGCCGCAGGGTACGCTCTGGCGATTGGCATGGCGGGCCGGGCGAGGGTGGTTCGCGGAGCCAGGGGGAGACGGCCGGGTGGAAGGCAACGAGGTGCTCATCGTCGGCGGGGGGCTCGTGGGGCAGACCCTGGCCAATCGGCTTTCACGGGACGGATACGACGTTACGCTGATCGACCAGGATGCCGGACGCGTACGCGAAGTGAGCGAAACCCTCGATGTCCAGATCGTCGAGGGTGACGGGGCGACGGCGCCGGTCCTGCGCAACGCGGGGATCGAGAATGCCGGCCTCGTGGTGGCTGCGACGGAGAGCGATGCGGCGAACATCGTCGTGGGGTTCCTGGCGAGTCATGTTTTCAATACGCCCCGTGTCGTCGTTCGTGTACACGATGCGGGCTATGAAGAGGGCTTCGCGCGAGCCTGCGAAGACCGGCCGGTCGAGGGAGTCTGCGTCAACCCCGACACGGCTTCGGTTGAACGCATCGCGTCGCTCCTCGAGGTGCCGGGCGCGGTGGACGTGATGCAATTCATCGAAGGCAGCGTCTTCGTCGCGGGATTCAGGATCCACCCGGCCTCGGATTTCGCCGGGCTTCGCGTTTCCGACATGAAATTGCTCTTTGCTTCGACCCCGACCCTGGCCGTAGCGATTCAGCGCGGGAGCGAGTGGATCGTCCCAGGCGGGACCGAAGAGATTCTGGCGGGGGACCTCGTCTACTTCGCCATCGCGCGCCACGAATTGGCCGATGTCCTTGCCCTGGTGGGCGCTCCACCCGAACGTTCCGGGCGCATCATGGTGGCCGGGGCTTCGCCCATCGGGCTTGCCTTGGCGAGTCGTCTGGAAAAACGGGACGAGCGGGTGGTGATGGTGGAGGAGGATCCGGCGGCCGCGCAGGCAGCGGCCAGTCTCCTGGATCACGTCCTGGTCATCGAGGGCAAGGCCACGGACCAGGCCCTGCTCGAGGACGAAGAAATCGATCAGGTCTCGGCCTTCGTGGCCCTGACCGATGACCACGAGTCGAACCTGGTGGCGGGTTTGCTGGCCAGGCGATTGGGTGCAGGTCGATCCATTGTTCTCGTGGACAACCCGGCCATGGTCTCCATGGTGGGGGATATCGGGATCGACGCGATCATCAGCCCCCGCCTCTTGACCATTGGGGAAACCATCCGGCATATCCGGGGCGGCGATATCCGCTCCGGGGCTGCACTGCTCGGAGAGGAAGTAGAAATCCTGGAGGTGGACGCCAGCCAGGATTGCCGTTTGACGTCGGCCCGCCTGATGGATGTCGGGCTGCCCAAAGGCGTTCTCGTGGCGGCGCTCGAGCGGGGTGAAGAACTTCTGCTTCCCAGGGGCGGAGATCAGATCATGGTGGGCGATCGGTTGCTCATCGTAGCCAAGAGCGAGTTGAGTACGAAGCTCAACGAATTTCTCGAGCCCTAGCTCCGGGGATGGCGAGCGGTCGCAGCGCCCCGATGGAAAGACCTTCATGCCCGCGCCGGTGGTGGACAGCCCGGGTCGTCTGACCCGTCTCCTCGAGCGCGCTCCAGGCGGATTCTTCGTTGCGTACGCCGTGGTCGCGTCCTTCGGTGCCTACTTCTGCATGTATGCTTTTCGCAAGCCTTTCGCGGCAGCGAAATTTGCCGAGGAAGCCTTCGCCTTCGACGCACTCGAACTCAAGAGTGCCATCGTGATCAGCCAGGTGATGGGCTACGCCCTTTCCAAATACATCGGCATTCGAGTCTGTTCGGAACTCCACCCGCGTTATCACCCGGCGGCCCTGGTCGGCTTGATTCTCTGGGCCGAAG
Source organism: Myxococcales bacterium (assembly GCA_014240165.1). GTDB lineage: Bacteria > Myxococcota_A > UBA9160 > UBA9160 > UBA4427 > JAZXM01. The sequence continues at coordinate 32,993 of JAAZXM010000009.1, forward strand.
CCGCGCTCGTGCTTTTCGCACAATCGCCCGGAAGCTGGAAGACCCTGGCGATTTTTCTGAATGGACTCGCCTTGGGCATGGTTTGGGGGTTGGTCGTTCGCTTTCTCGAGGGCCGTGTCACCTCGGAATTGCTCCTGGCGGGCCTCAGTTGTTCATTCATTGTTTCCAGCGGAATCGTCAAGGATGTGGGCCGCGCCATGATGAGTGGAACCGCGGCGGAGTTCTGGAGCGGGGTTCCTCTTCTGGGGCCGCCAATCGCCGCCTGGCTCGGCCAGGTCAGCGAGTCCTGGATGCCCGCAACCACGGGTCTCCACTTCCTGCCCTTCTTCATGCTCTTCGTTTGGATGCTCGCCCAACTTCCGCGCCGGACCGAGCGCGATGTGGTCCAGCGTCAACCGCGAGAGTCCATGGACGGTGCACGCCGCTACGCGTTCTTGCGCGAATACGCCCCGGGTCTGGTGATGCTGGTGGGCGCCTATTTCCTCCTCACGGCCTACCGCGATTTCAGGGATAATTTTTCGGTGGAGATCTTCGAGGCCCTGGGATACCCCTACGCGGGCAACGAGACCATCATCACCCAGGCCGAAACCCTGGTCGCCGTCGGCGTGATTTCGATTCTTGCGTTGCTCAATACCCTTCGTCGCAGTCGGCCGGGGCTGATCGCGACCTTTGTCGTCATGGCGGGAGGGACCGCCTTGCTTGCCCTGAGTACCCTGGCGCTCCAGGCTGGTTGGATCGATGGCTTCTGGTGGATGACCTTGATCGGGCTCGGCTCCTATCTCGCCTACGTGCCCTATGGTTCCCTGCTCTTCGAGCGCTTGATGGCCAATACCGCCATCGTGGGGACAGCGGTTTTCGCGATTTATCTCGCGGATGCCGTGGGGTACACAGGCTCCGTCGCCATGCTGCTCTACAAGGACCTGGCGGCTGCGGAGATGTCTCGCCTGGCCTTCTTCCAAGGGGCGACCTGGGCGATGGCGGGTGTGGGCACGCTATTGCTGGCGCTCAGCTGTGTCTACTTCCTGTGGCGACCGGGTGCTGAGCCGGAAGATCCTGAACCGCGCCGGGGCTGAGCGGGCCGAGTCGTTGCCGGCGCGCCCGGCCGAAGTCAGGGATCTAAAGCCGGATGCGGGTTTGTTGTCGGCGGGTCGAACTTCGATAGATCAGGCTGCCCAGGAGCATGCCGGCGGCGAGGATCGAGGCGCCCGTGATCCACTCGGGATAGCGATCTCCAGCGCGCAATCGCATGTTGTCCTGGGTGAGTTCTGCGATCTTCGCCGCTTGGGTGGCGTCCGCCGCTGTCAGTTCATCTCTCTTCTGGCGTAGGGCGTCGGACTCCTGGACCAAAGTTTCGAGTTCCGCGCTGAGCCTGCCGACTTCTTCTTCGGCTTGCGCCAGGCGCAGGGTCGGAGGCGGCGTGGGCTTCAGATAACCCTTGGGGATCCAGCCGTCTTTGCTCTGAGCGGAGTTGGCGGGGATCCGAATCTTCGTCCAGCCCTCCTGCCGTTCGAGCACCTTGACGCCGTCGCCCGTTTTGGCCACCCCGACGATCTTGAATTGGGTGCCGGGTCCGGTTCGGATATTGAGCCGAATCTCTCCGCGCACCCAGCCGTTCTCCGCCGCCAGGGCGACCGTCGCGGGCGCCGCGAGAAGAATCCCGAGACCGATCGAAATGAGGACGCAGCGTCTCACGCGCACGGGTGATTTCCTTGTTGTTGGCTGGCTGACGAGACTCGCCCAGGATTGGGCCCGCCGCATCGCGGGCAGACCCGGCTTCTCCGACCCCCGCGGAGACAAGCGCTCGGGCGATTTCGTCCCATGTTACCGATTCCCCCAGGCCTGCCCCCCTGGATTTCCGGCTTTCGGACCCGGTCGGGGCCCTTCGGCTGCTTTCAAACTCAGGGAAATCCACCAGAGCCGCAAGGATTCGCTTGGTTTTCACCACGCATCCGGGTTGATGGCGGGGGGCCAGCGGAGATATCGTGCACGCCGAACGGCGTTGGGGCCGGAGAGGGATTCTGCATGCGCAGGTGGTTGTGGGGGGGAGCGGTCGCGGGGCTGCTTCTGGTCTTCGGCGCGTTGCCGATTGGGGTGGGTTTTTCGCTGGAGCAAGGCTTTCCCAGCCTGCTCGACAGGGTGCGCGATCAGCTTGGGCCCGGCTATGTCGTCCGGGGTCAACTCGACCGCGGCCTCTTGAGTTCGATTTCCGAGACCGTGTTGGAGCCCGTGGGCGACGGAGCCGGCGAGGGACCGATTGTCCTGCAACACCAATGGGCGCACGGTCCCTTTCCCCTATCGGAATTGCTCGCGGGTCGAATGCCCATTCCCCCGGTTCTCGTGCTGATTCGAAACGCCCCATCCATGGCCGGGCTCGCCGGGACGGATCTTTGGGGGCTGGACACAGAACTGCGCCTGAATTTCGATGGATCGTTGGCGATCGAGTTGGCAGCGCCGGCCTTCGAGTCCGACGCGCTTGGTTTCGCGAGCGAGGGTTGGCTGGCGGACGTGTTGGTTCAAGGGGGCGTTCGAGGCGCACGGGGAAGTGCGGATCTGGGTCCCATGCGGATGCAGGGGGCGAGGGGGCGCGTGGAGATCGAGGCGAGCACGCTTCGTTTTCACGCTATCCACAGCCCGGCCGGAAGCCAGATCGACGGAACCTTCGACCTCGGAGGTGGCCAAGGCGAATGGAGTGCGGGAGGCGATTATCGCTTCGACCCGAGCACGGGCACCTTTCGCGCTCGCCGCGCTCCCAATGAACTCGACGCTTCTTTCCTGGATCTGGCCCTGGCGCAGGCCGAGATTGCGGTCCCCGGCTCGTCGGTTCCGGGGATCATCCGCGGCGCGCATATGCGGCTGGATGTGAAGAGTGAACCCGGGATGCTCGTTCGCGCGGATGCGGTGATCAGCCTGGATGCCCTGGAGTGGGAGCGCGGCCAGTTGGGTGCGGTCTTGGCCCGAATCACGCTGAGCGGAGTCGATTTTTCGGCCGCCGCCGATTTCAGGCGGGCGCTGGCGGAACTCGAGGCGGCGGCAGAGAGCGAAGCAATCGCAGCCGAGGCACAGGCCGACCTGATCGTAGAGTGGCTACCCGCGCTGGCCAGCGCGTCCCCGGAGTTCAGGCTGGATCGACTCGAGTGGGAGTGGGCCGGGGGCAAGGGCGAGGCGGCGGGCTGGATCCGGATCGATGGCAGCAATCCCGCTGCCTTCGCCCAGGAAACCACCGCCATGGAGGCCCTCGAGGCCCGGGGCTCGTTGACGCTGCCCGTCAGCCTGGTCCACCAGGGGCTGGACGCCTTTCTGGCGGGTACGGTGGAAGCGCAAGCGGGGCCGCTGCCCAGTGACGAAATCGCGGCCATGACCGAGTTCCTGCGCGAAATGGCGGTGATGCGATTGCTCGAAACCGGCGTCCTCCTCGCGGAGGGTGATCATTACATCGTCGAATTTCGTTTCGAGCAGGGTGTCACCATCGTCAACGGCAAGTTGATCGGGCCGGGCGGGTTGATGGCGTTGCTCACCGGCGCTGGATGAAGCGAACCGGCTGGGCGCCTCGGCGCCGTTGCCCGGGTCGGACGATCAGGCGGGGGACCGCTCTTTTTCTCGTTCGGCGGCCCGGGCGAAGAGTTCTTCGCTTCCCGAGCGCCAGCTGACATTGAGGGCGCTCCGGGCAATGCGCCACTGGCCCTCCTGGCGCAGCAGGTGCGTATCGTACCAACCCCCCAAAACGACGCGCTCGTCGCCGAGTCTGTGGCTGGCCTGGACGTTGGATGTGGCATGGGCCCGGTCCCCGTCCACTTCCACCAGGTGATTTCCGCTCAGGTGTTGAGTGGCGTCGAAGCCGGAGAGCCCGGCACGGACGCCCGCCACCCAGGTATCCAGGGGTAAGACGGCGGGCGGGTTGCCGTTCCAACTGGAGAGGTCGATTTCGACTTCTTCGCAAAAGCAAGCGCGGAAGAGATCCCAATCCCGTCGGTCGCATCCCGCCGCGTAGCGGTAAAGGACCTCGCTGATGGCCTGTTTGTCGATCAGGATCTGAACGGGCTCCGAACTCATTGAAGATCTCCCCTCTCCTTGTGCGCGTTGCCGAATATCCGAACCCGGGCTTCCCAGGTGCGTTGCACCTTGCGAGCGACCCGAAGAGGGCGCTGGCGCAGGGGAAACAGTAACGGTTTGCAGGCGCTTTTCCCCCGATGTTCGGCGTGCTCGATCTGCATTGAGTCGTCCGCCGCACCCGGACGAGTCGTTCTTGAACTGCTCGCGGGGACCGGGGGGGGCCGCTATTTTCATGTTTTCCGGGTTCTGCTCGCCGAGAGATTGTTTTCAGAATGACGCCTCCTTTCAAAAACAGGCCCATTGCGGGCGCGGGTCTCGGCCTGCGCAGCCCCCACTATGGGGACCTGATGGCTGGCGCCGCTGACGTCCCCTGGCTCGAGGTGCTGGCGGACAACTACGCCCACGGCGATGGTCTCCCGCTCTGGCATCTCGAAGGGATTCGCGAGCGATACCCCGTGGTCTTTCACGGAGTGGGACTGTCGCTCGGATCTGCGGACCCACTGGACTCGGCCTATCTCGATACGATCCTCGACCTCGCCCGCCGCTTCGAACCCGCCTGGTATTCCGAGCACCTGGCCTGGACTGCTTCCGGGGGGCGTCATCACCACGAGCTGCTTCCGCTTCCCTTCATGGAGGAGACGGTGCAGACCCTGGTCGACCGGGTGGGGCAGGTTCAGGATCGTCTTGGCGAGCGCATGCTGGTGGAGAACTCGGCCGCTTATACGGCTTTCGATGCCTCGCATATGACCGAAGCGGAATTCGTCGGACGTGTTCTCGAAGAAGCGGACTGCTTCTTGCTTCTCGACGTCAACAATCTCTACGTCAACGCGCGCAATCATGCTTTCGACCCATTGGATTACCTGCGCGGCCTGCCGCCGCATCGGGTCGCCCAGATGCATCTCGCCGGGCACGACGATCACGGCCATTACCTGGTGGACGCCCACGGAAGCGCGGTGGCCGAGCCGGTATGGGAACTTTACGCCGAGGCCGCGAGGCTCTTTCCCGGTGTGCCCGTTTGCGTCGAATGGGATCGGGAGGTCCCCGGCTTCGAAGTGCTGGTGGCTGAAATGCGTCGCGCGGGGCAGGCCATGAGGTTCGAGGAGCCGGACTCTGGGAAGGTCACCCCGCATGCTCCGTGAACTCCAGGAAAAATTTTCTCGCGCGCTCTACGAAGAGGAATCGGCTGGCCCTCAGGCCCGCTCACTTCAAACTGAACTCTGCCCGCTGCCGAAGCTGTCGCCCGGGGAGAGCATTGATGTCTATCGAAGTTCCGTATCGAGCGTGTTCGAGGAAGCCCTCGCCGAGATTTTTCCCGTATGTCTCGAATTGGTCGGCGAGCCCTGTTTTTCCAGCGTTGCGCGTCTCTATCTCAGGGCGCGTCCCTCTCGGCACGCCGACCTGGCCCGGGTGGGGGACGAATGGCCGGATTTCGTGGAGACCCTGGCCTTCTTATCCGACGTGGCCTACCTGGCCGATGTCGGTCGCCTCGAATTGGGTCTGCACCATGCCCATGCTGCGCCGTGGCCGCCCCCCTTGAAGGATCCCCAGGCGCTGGGCGAAGCCATCGCCGGAGAGCCCGAAGCCTGGCGATTGCTTCTCTCGCCCTCCGCCACGCTCCTGGCATCGCCTTTCCCTGTCCTGACGCTCTGGGAAGCCCACCAGGATCGCCGAGTGGACCGCGGCTGGAAACTCGATCCGGCTGCGCCCGGGGAACAACTCGTCGTCTGTCGGCAAGGCGGCGATATCTACGCCGATCTCGTCGAGCCGAGCCTGTGGCCAATCCTGCTCTCCATCGCGGCTGGGGAAAACGTGGCGCGGCAACTGGAACTGGCCGAGGGGCTACGGGCGTCTTCTCGAGATCAAGGCGATCTCAATTCTGAGAACTCGATGCCGATATTGACTACCATCCAGGCGCTCTTCGAAAGGGGCTGGGTGGTGGGTGGCGTGTCCGCGGCATCGCTCGAAGGATAGTGCGCTGCAGATCGCGCGAATTTACGAAAACTGATCAAGGGAGAACCAAGCATGAAGCGAACGGCGAATCGCACGGCATTTCAACTGGCCCTGGGTGGTGCTTTGACCCTGGGTCTTGCGAGCGCGGCTACCCAGGCGGAGGCCAAACCCACCTGGGAAGGGCATGAGAAGTGCTTCGGGGTTGCGAAGAAGGGCATGAACGATTGCCATAATGCGGACCATCGCTGCGGCGGTCGGTCGAAGGAAAGCGGCGCCTCGAACGAGTGGGTCTACCTGCCCGAGGGCACCTGCGAAAAGATCGTCGGCGGTAGCCTTCAGCCCAAGAAGGCCTCGGCGGAATAACCGTCTCTGGATCCCGAGCCCCCGGGCTTTTCAGCCCAGGGGCTTCGGGCGTTCGGCTGGCTGAGCCCGGGGTCATGGGGATGGCCGAGTTCCACGGCGACGTCAGCCCGCATGGGCCCGCCCGTGGCGGATTGGGCAGTCGGGCAGAGACGGCGGCGCCCCGAGTTCGCTCTCGGGCGCTCCCAGGGCAGTTCCTAGCGGCTATCCTCGTCGCCGCTCCGTTTCTCTCGCCCCGGTTCCCGTTCTCCTGGAGGTCCTTCATTGTCTGCGCTTTTTTCCGTTGTCGGGACGCGTTCCCTCGGCGGATCGATCTCTGCTTGGGCTCTCACGCTTCTGCTGAGCCTCGTGGCAGGAAACTCCGCTGCGCATGCTTCCCCGGACGAGGCGGCGGATGACCCGGTTCGCGAAGAAATCATCGTGCAGGCGGGCCGAATCTCGACGCCGTTATTGGAGACTGCAGCCGCCATTGGTGTAGTGGGTCAGGAGGAGATCCAACTCGCGAGGCCCCAGCTGACCTTGGGCGAATCCCTTGCGCGGATTCCCGGCGTGTTCACCCAGGATCGGGAGAATTTTGCCCAGGACCTTCGGGTCTCGATTCGCGGCTTTGGTTCCCGCGCCCGCTTTGGGCTGCGCGGTATCAAGCTCATCGTCGACGGGATTCCCGCCACGCTTCCCGACGGTCAGGGCCAACTCGATACCCTGCAGTTGTCCACGGCGGGGAGGATCGAAGTTCTGCGCGGCCCTTCGGCATCGCTCTACGGAAGCGCTGCGGGCGGCGTCATCCGCGTGGAAAGCGAAGCCATAGGCGAAGGGACTTCGGCTGCGGGAAGAGCGGGGTTTGGGAGCAACGGCTACCGGAGTTACGACGCCAAGGCCACGGGCCGTGAGGGCTCGGTCGGGATTCTTCTGGGGCTCTCCCACCAGGAATTGGCGGGCTACCGCGACCACAGCCGGATGGAGAGCACGATTCTCAACAGCCGGGCAGAGTGGCAAATCGATGAGGCCTCGGAACTCACGGCCCTTCTGAGTTTTGTTCACGCGCCGATTGCGGATGATCCGGGCGGGTTGAGAGCCTCTGAGGTGGCAGCGGATCGCCGTCAAGCCGCTCCGAATAACCTGCTCTTTGATGCGGGGGAGAGCCTTGACCAGGTCACAGCCGGTCTCCGCTATACGCGCCGGAGTGGCGACAATCATGAGACCACGGGTGCGGCCTGGTATGGCTGGCGCGATTTCGCCAATCGCTTGCCCTTCGGAGATGTCAACGGGTCGCTCGATCGCAACTTTGCCGGGGCAAGCTTGCAGCATGAGTACACGGATGAATTGTTGGGCATGCCCAACTCGCTGCTCGTGGGTTTCGATGTCGAAGCCCAGCGGGACGACCGTATTCGCCGCGTAGGCGCCAACCCCACCCTGGACCAGGCCGAAGACGTGACCAGCCTGCGGGTCTTCATTCGCGATGAAGTGCAACTGCCCCGTGATTTCGCCCTGGCTTTCTCATTGGGCTTCGACAACCTGCGCTACCGGGTGGACGATCATCTCTCCGGGGGCAGCGCTTCGGGGTCGGCGGATTTCAGCGAATGGAGTCCTGCCCTTTCCTTCCGCTGGAATCCGCGCCAGGCTCTGAATCCCTACCTGCGGCTATCGACTTCCTTCGAGCCTCCCACGACAGTGGAGTTTCGCAATCCCACGGGCGCGGGCGGCCTCAACCCGAATCTCGATGCCCAGCGCGCGATCAACTACGAAGCGGGGGTCAAGGGCCTTCTGCCCGGGCGCCTGCGCTACGACCTTGCCGTCTACCATATTCGCACCGAGGACGAACTGATCCCCTATGAGGACGCTCTGGGGGAGACCTACTATCGGAATGCGGGCCGGACCGAGCGCACCGGTTTCGAGGCGATGCTCATCGCCGAGATCTACGAGGGCCTCAAGTTCACCGCTTCCTACACGTTCTCCAAGGCGCGTTTTACCGACTATGTGCTGGGGAGCGGGGAAAATCTCGTGGGCAAAAAGGTGCCGGGTATTCCCGAGAACACCTTTTACGCCGAACTCCTCTACCTGCATCCCACGGGCTTCTTTGCCGCCGTCGAGGGCCGAGCCGTGGGTGAGTTCTATGCCGATGATGCGAATGCCGTTCGTACCGAGGCCTACGGGGTGCTCGATTTTCGCATGGGTTGGAAGGGTGATTGGGGTCGCTGGCGGCTGACCCCTTATCTCGCGGTGAGCAACCTGACGGATACGCTCTACAACGACAACGTGCGCCTGAATGCGGGCTTTGGTCGCTACTACGAACCAGCGGCGGGCGTGCAGGTTCAGGGTGGCCTGGGCCTTGCCTATCGCTTCGACTGAGGCGCTGGGGAAGGGGCGTCGCTCTGGCCCAGGAGTTCGGCCGCCCATGTCCCCACCTCGTCCCTGATTCTGCAAAACACGTCGAGAAGTTCCGCGCGATTCATCTCGGGGTAATCCGGATCCTCGAAGGCCCGGTGCAGGGTCCGCATGGCACCGGGGAATATCGGACAGGCCTCCTTCGCATCGTTGCAGACCGTGACCACCAGGTCGAAGTCCTGATCGGCATAAACGTCCACGTGATCCGAAGTCTGATCCCTGATATCGATGCCCCTCTCCGCCATGGCTTCGATGGCGAGCGGGTGAACGCCCTTGGGATCGGTGCCAGCGCTCCGCACTTCGAGCATGGGATGGCCCAGATGGCGAAGCCAGCCCTCGGCCATCTGGGACCGGGCGCGGTTGCCGGTGCAGATGACGAGAATCCGGTTCAGTGGTCTTCCCTTTCGCTCCCCCAGCCCATCAACCCTTTTCGATCCCTGCGAGGTCGCCTTTTGCGCGCCAATCCGCGAGCAGGCCGAAGAACTCCTGTGCGCCCCCGGCGTAGTTGCCTCCGAACCAGCCGGGCCCCTCTCCGGGTTTCCCCTCGTTGTTGTAATAGCCGGGCGTGCACTCGGTCTGAAAATCGGCCCTGGGATCAGCGCCCGCGGTGACGGTGCGCACCCAATCCGCCTCCGCCTGCTCGGAAGGGTCGAGGGTGGAGACGTCGCCCTTGATTCCCTGTTCGATGATGTACGCGAGGTGTCGGCTCTGCTCGTTATAGAGTTCCATGAAATTGGGGGTCACCGCAGATTGCATGCCTCCCATGAAGAAACAGTTGGGGAAGCCCCTGCTCATCAGCCCCTGAAACGTGGAAACCCCGTCCGACCATTTTTCGGTCAGGCTCAACCCGCCCCGACCGGTGATCTCGCATGCGGCGCGCTGGGCATAGTCGGTCCCGACCTCGAAGCCGGTGGCGAAGATCAGACAGTCCAACGGGTACTCCCGGCCCCCGGCCCATACCGAGTGCGGGGTGATTCGCTCCACGCCCTGGCCCTGGGTATCCACCAGGGTGACGTTGGGGCGGTTGAAGGTGGGCAGATAGTCGTCGTGGAAACAGGGGCGCTTGCAGAATTGCCGGTAATAGGGCTTCAAGGCTTCGGCGGTCTGCGGGTCTTCGACCGCGCCGGCGATGCGTGCCCGAATTGACTCCATCTTCTGAAAGTCCACGAGTTCGACATTGGCCGCGATCTCTTCCGGGGAATTTCCCAGGCCCCCGCTCTCCTGGGCGAGTCCGGAGAGGTTGCGGATGATGTCGGTCCAGCCGTCGCTCACCAGATCTTCCGCCTGGAAGCCCCCCGAGACCAGGATGCTGAAATTCTCGATTCGCTCCTTTTGCCAACCGGGTGCGAGAGTAGAGGCCCATGCGGGATCCGTGGGCCGGTTCCCGCGAACGTCGATGGACGAAGGCGTGCGCTGGAAGACGTAGAGGTGCTCTGCGGATTTGCCCAGGTGGGGGATGCATTGCACCGCGGTGGCCCCGGTGCCGATAATGCCGACGCGCTTGTCGCTGAGCCCGGAGAGCCCCCCGTTTGAGTCGCCTCCCGTGTAGGCGTAGTCCCAGCGACTGGTATGGAATGAGTGCCCCTCGAAACTCTCCACGCCCGGAATGCCGGGCAATTTGAGCCGGCTCAGGGGGCCGATCGCCATGCAGACGAAGCGCGCGCGAATGCGGTCGTTGCGCTGGGTGGAAAGGATCCAGCGCGCGCTCTCTTCATCCCATTGCATGGCGCTGACCCGGGTATGAAAACACGCGTCCCGGTAGAGATCATAGTGCCGGCCAATGGCCCGGCCGTGTTCCTGGATCTCCGCTCGATACGAGTATTTCTCTTTGGGGATATACCCGAGTTCCTCGAGCAGCGGGAGGTAGATATAGGATTCGATATCGCATTGGGCCCCGGGATAGTGGTTCCAATACCAGGTCCCGCCGAAATCGCCCCCGGTTTCGATGATTCGGATGCGCTCGACACCCGCTTCACGCAGCCGCGCCGCGGCCAGGAGGCCACTGAACCCGCCTCCCACGATGGCGACCTCGACTTCGTCTTCCAGAGGGGCTCGCTGGAAACCCGGATCCGCCGACGGATCATCGAGGTAGCGCGCGAGTTCTCCGGAGGCCGTGCGATATTGGTCGTTGCCGTCATTTCGTGTGCGCTTGTCGCGCTCGCGTCGGTACTTCTCACGGAGGGCGTCGGGATCGAAATCCGGCGAGGGTTTCCGGGTGGTCGTGGCCGCTTCGCTGGTCATGCTTCGCTTTCCTGGCAGTCAAAGGGGGCACCGAAGCCCAAGTGGTTTCGTTGGGGTCTAGAGAATCGCTCCCGAGGCTTTGTGCGCGAGGATCTCGTCGTAATCGAGGCCGAGTTCAAGAAGAACCGCGTCCGTGTCCTGGCCGTGCTCGGGGGCTCGGGACAACTCGGCGGGTTCTTCGTTGAATTGGACGGGGTTGTTGACGAGTTGGCAATGGGTTCCGTTGGAGAGTTCCACTTCGGGGAGGTAGCCGTTGGCGAGGACCTGGGGGTCCTCGTAGAGCTCACCCGGGAATTGGATCGGCGCCCAGACCCCCTCGGTGGTGGCCAGGGCCGTCTGCCATTGGGCCAGGGTTCGGGTCTTGAAGATGGCATCGAGTTCGTCGACGCAGTCCGCCTTGTTCTCCGCCCGCAAGGCGCTGGTGGCAAAACGCGCATCCTCGATGAGATCGAGTCTCTCCAGGTGCTGGCACAGGTCGGGCCAATCCCGATCGGACTGCAACATGATCAGCATGATCCAGCGATCGTCGCCGGTTTGGTAGGCGTTCACGATGGGATTGGGGGTCATCTTCCGGTCGAGCTTGGGCATTCCTTTGTCGAGCCCGATGGCCTCCAAGGCCTTGGCCATGGTGACGTCGGCGGAGATATTCCACATGGCGGCTCCCAGGAGCGAGATGTCCACGACGCTGGGCTCGCCGGTGCGCTCGCGGCGGAAGAGGGCCGCCGAGATTCCTCCCGCCACCGTCATGCCCCCGATGCTGTCGCCGAAGGCGGGCCGCTGCATGACGGGAGGGCCTTCGGTGCCGGCGCCGGTGAGCGCCATGGCGATGCCGCCCCGGGCCCAATACGAAGCGCCGTCGTAGCCGCCGCGCTGGGCATCCGGGCCCCGCACGCCTTGGCCCGTCCCCCGGGCGTAGATGATGTCGGGGTTCACCGCGCGAATGTGATCGACATCGATCTTCAATTTCTGCCGGGCTTCGGGCAGGAAACTGGTCAGGAAGACGTCGCTGGTGGCGGCCAGCTTGTAGAGCAGATCCAGGCCACCGGGTTGCTTGATATCCAGGCCGACGCTGCGCTTGCCGCGATTGGGTTGCTCCCACATGAAGTTGAAGCCGCCCTTGGGCACCAGCCCGGACGTCACCAATCCGCGTTGGGGGTCGCCGCTCTCGGGATGCTCGATCTTGATGGTGTCCGCGCCCCAATCCGAGAGGATCGCCCCGGCGGAGGGAACGAACCACCACTGAGCGACTTCGAGAACGCGAATGCCTTCCAACGTACGGTTGATTTCGGACATGGGCCCCCCTCCAAAGAATCTGACGAACCATCAGAAAAGCTAGCAGAGCGTTCTGCCGCCGTAGGGCCCCCAGGTTCGAGCCCCAGGGAGAAGTGGTAGGTTACCCGGTCGCTGGATCCACTGGGCCCAGCCGGGGACCGGGCGACGGGATGGGGATACGGATGATGAGCCGCAGACAACAGGATCGCCGGGCGCCGGTCGGAGCCCTCTATGCCTTCTCTGCCCTCTGGGCCGCTTTGTTGGCGCTTGGAGCGGCCAGCCCGGGTTGGGGCGAGGCGTTGACCGAAACGGGACCGGCTGGCCCCTGTCCGGAGGTGGAGGCGGCGCTTGCGCTGGAGGATCAGCCCCTGGCGGTTCGGGTCTGCCTTCTCGAGGAACGCGGGATCCGGGCCAACCTCGAGGGGCGTTTTTCAGAGGCCGAGGCCATTTGGGCAGAGCTTCGCCAAATCGCCCCCGCCGATGGCGCCGCCGGTTTGGGTGAGATCGATACGGTTTGGTGGCGCCTGATGCTCGATGAGGGCGCGACGGATAATGACACCACCTTGCTGAACGCCTGCGCCGAAGTCATCGCCCTCGCCGATGCCCGGCTGGCCCGGAACCCCGACGATGCCGACGCCCTGGCCCAGAAGGGGGCCGCTCTTTTCAACCGCGCTCGGCTCTACGGGATCCGCGGTCGCTATTTGAAGGCGGGGGGCGATGGCGAAAAGGGGCGGAAACTCCTGGAGCGATCCCTCGAACTTGATCCTGAGCGCATGGACAGTCGCTACGCCCTGGGCCTCTACACCTACTACACCTATATCGCCCCCAAAGTGGTGCAATGGATGAGCTGGCTCTGGTTCGTTCCCGAGGGCGATCGCGCCGGTGGTTTGCGCAATTTGGAGATCGTGCGGGACAGCGGAAGCCTTCACGCCACCGGGGCCGCTTTCATTCTGATGAACGTTCACACCTACCACGCGCCCATGGATCTGCCCGCTGCACTCGCCACGGGGCGTGAACTTCACGCGCGCTATCCGGGCAATGCACTCTTTCATTCGGAACTGGTGGAGGTGCTTCTCAAGCTGGGCCTCTACGAAGAAGCCGTGCTCACGGCTCAGCAATTGGAGGAGAGCCAGCCCCAGGAGCTCGAGGCCCAGGTACGCCCGCAGCTCGCTCGCATCCTGCGGGCCCAGGCAGTTCTTCTCTCGGGTCGGCCCCAGGAGGCATGGGGGATTCTCGAACCCATGGACGCGAGCACGACCCCGTTGCCCATCTGGGGGGGAGCCTGGCTTCACCTGGTGCGCGGCCAGGTCCACGACGCCCAGGGTCGGCGGGAGGCTGCTGTGGCGGAGTACGAGCAAGTACTGGCCCTGAAGGGCGCCCGCTACAACCCCCGGGCCGGGATGATCGCCAAGGCCGCCCTGACGGAACCCTTTGCGCCCGAGCACTACCAGGAACTTCCCATGGTGGGGGCCGGGTCCTGATTTCCGGCTCGAGCCCGGGTTATTGGCCTTTCAGCAGCTCGGCTTGCTCGGCGACGGGGCCGGGACTATGGTGCGCGCCGAGGAAGAGCGCCGGGCCGGGGCTCACTTGGGGGAAACCCCTTTAGTTCCAGGCCATTGCACCGCCGAGAGCCCGATTGGGCGGGCACCGAAGGGGTCGTAGGTGACCAAACTCAACGAAGCCATGGAGCGGTCTCTCGAGGATCGGGACGTGGACGCCCTGCGCGCCGAGTTCGAGTCGGGGGGCCGGCTTCTGGTGATCGAGGATTTCCTGCCGACGGATCTCCGCGATGCGGCCCTTGCCGATCTCGGGCGTCTCCGCGCCCAGGTACATCGCAACTACGTGCCGCGTCAGAAGAAGGGCGGATCGGTGAGCCGGCATGCCATCGACCGGGGCGGCGAGATGATCGGGGCCCTCTACCGGTGCCCTGCGCTGCGAGAATTTCTTGAAGAGGTGAGTGGCGCTCGATTGCTCGACTGCCCGCCCGAAGACCCCCATACCTACGCGCTCTATCTCTATACCGAGCCCGGCGACCATATCGGCTGGCACTACGACACCTCCTTCTACCGCGGTCGCCGCTTTACCTTGCTGCTCGGCCTGGTTGAAAATGAGAGCTGTCGCTTCGAGTGTGAAATCAACCGCCGGGATGAAGCCCGGCCCACAGAGTCGAGAGACTACGTGATGAAGCCGGGAACCCTGGCCTTCTTCGACGGCGACGGGCTCTGGCACCGGGTGACGAAGATGGCCGAAGGCGATGGAGAGAGAGTAGTGATCACGATGGAATTCGTGACCGATAACTCCATGCACCCGTGGCGGCGGCTGATCTCGAACGTCAAGGACGCCTTCGCTTATTTCGGCGTTCGCGAGGTTTTCGGGCGCAGGGCGGGCGCATAGGTCTGCCCGGTCGGGGCTGGCTCAGTCCGGCAGATGGGCGCGTGGGCCGAGTTCGCTCAGGGTTTGCTGCCGGACATCCTCCATCAGGCGGGGGAAATCGGCCGGAGTGATGGTGGGCCCCACTTCGTCAAAGATCGGTTGTTGGGCAGGGAACCCATGAGGCGTGATCTCCAGGGTTGCGAGATCGCTGAACGCGTAGCCTCCCATGGCCTCGGGAATGCGAAAAAGAGCGGGTTGCGGGTTCTTGCCGCATTCCTTTTCGAGATCGGCCCGCAGCTCCGTCGAAGCCAGGCGTTCGGGCAATAGCCACGCTTCCAGGGTTGTGTCCGTGTCGAGGTAGCGGCGCCGCACCAGGGCATTATCGGGCAGACGGGCTTCGGAATCCCACCAGACCTGGTCAACAGCGCGAACCGCGCGCTCGCCTACGGCGCTGGGCACGGGGCCGAGCTCTTCCAGGGCGATCTGGATCAATTGGTCGACGTGATCGTTATAGGTCTTCTCGCTGGAAAGGATTTCTTCCACGTTCGCCCCCGAGAGCAGGTCGATCCCGATTGCGTTGGAAACCGGATCTTCGGGAGAGAAGCCCGAGAGGAGTTCGGGATAGAGATTCACCAACGACCAGCCATACCATTGGGCGATTTCGTGCCAGACCGATCCCTGGTAGGCGAGCCATTGGGCGATGCTGACAATCACCTGGTCTCGGCCATAGGCTTCGATGAGTTCCGGAGGGATGGGCTGGAGAATCAGGCGCCGTTCGGCGCCTTCGGGTGTCAGGTCAACTTCGGTTCCTGTTGTGAGATTCCGGTCGAGTTGAGAGATGAAAAACGCGACCCAGTCCACCTGTTCACGGATATGGGCGGTGTCGAGAAAACCGGCGTGACAGGTGTAGACCAGGCCGTTGGCCTCGCCCCATGGAAAGGCGTTCTCTCTCTCGTCGTCAATCGCGGCGGTGGCCCCGTCGTAGCGATGCGGGCCGAGGTCCTTGGGATCCAGCACCCGGCCCACCTTGAGCCAGGGGATGGGCATCTGTCCGAGGCGCACACGAAGATCGGTCCCGAAGGCACAGCAGAAGCGAAATTTCTTGCGACCGGGCAGTTCCGGAGTGCGCGCTTGGGACGCGGCGGACACCTGGGGCGGCCCGGTCATCCGGGTCTGGAGCCATTCGCCCGGGGGCGGAACGGTTTCCCCCTGATGCCATTTGCCGGGCCCCATACAGCCCGTGAAAGCGAGCAGCAGGCACACGAGGGCTATGGAGGGGACGAGGTTCACGGGCCGCAGGGTAGCCCCTTCAGGCCGTCCCGGGAGTCATACCAGGCGGCATTCCCCCATGGGGTATGCATGCCCGGGAGATGCCGACTTCTTGCATGGGAGGGCCCAATGAGGCGGCCCAGAACGCCTCAACGCACAGTGATGGTGATGATTTCCGAGACCACCGGAGGATCGTGGGGAACATGGCGATCATCTCCGAGAATCAGCTGGAGAGTGTGCTCGCCCGGCGGCAATTCGACTTGGGTCTCGGTCTGGCCGCCACCGAAATGGCGGTGCTGGTCGTCGTTGGGAATCGGTAGCCCGAGAGGCGGAAGTTCGGTGTCGATCAGCAGGTGGTGGTGCCCGGTTCCTGCTTTGTCGATCCCCGCTGGTGCCACCCCCATGCCCCGAAGGCCAAAACGTACGGTCACGGGGCCTGTCAAGGTGGCTCCATCGGCGGGTGAGATCATGTAAACCGCACTGCCTGGAGACGAAGCCTTTCTTTCAAGGCCGCTGTCCGCGGCAACCGCCAAGCCGATGAAGAGCCCCGCCAGCAGCGTGAGCGCAGCGGTTATAGAGTTGTGCAGGAGTCGCGTCATTGTTGTTCCTTCTTATCGGCCGAGCTCGTGTCCCGGCCGTTGGGGCCACGCTCAGGCGTAGACGGCTCGGGTCAGCCAGTCGGCCACCAGGGCGGGCTTGTCCTGGCCATCGATCTCGATCGTCATGGTTCGGGTCTGCTGGATGGCATTGCCCTTGAGTTCAACCTTCGAAAGCAGGCTATGGGCTCGAATGCGGCTACCGACTTTGACCGGGCTCACGAAGCGGACCTTTTCGAAGCCGTAGTTGACTCCCATCACGATACCCTCGAAACGCTTGGGGTCGGGGTTCTCTGGGTTGGCGGAGGCTCCAAGGTGCGTGAGTAGTGAAAGGGTCAAGAAGCCGTGGGCGATGGTGGTTCCGAAGGGCGTCGCCTTGGCTTTTTCGGGATCGACGTGAATGAATTGGTGGTCCAGGGTCACATCTGCGAATTGGTCGATGATGTCCTGATTGATCTCCATCCATTCGCCTGTGGCGGTTTCCTTGCCCTCGACTTCCCTGAAGAGAGCAAATGCTTTTTCTGCGTTTTCTGACATGAGGGTGTTCCTTCTTTCGTTCGTTCACTGCCCGTAGTCGGGCGCTGGGGAGTGGGGCTCGCTTGTCGGCGAGTTCTAGAGTTCCTCGACGTAGATGATCTCTGGGCGCCCGGCCAGCAAGTCGCCAAACTCGGCGTTCTTGGATGCCAGGTTCTTCCCATGGATCGCAAACGCTTCGTCGCTCTCGTATTTCTCGTAAAAGGTAAAGGTGGTCGGATCCTCTTTGTGTTGATGCGGGATATAGGCGAGGGTGCCCGACTCGTTGGCGAGAGTTTCGGCGGAAAGTTTTTTCAGAAAGCTCTTTGCTTCTTCGATTTTCTCTTCCTTGACTCGAATTGTTGCAATCACGCTCGGCATCGACTTCTCCTTCTGTGGTCGAAGTGTCTACTCACTGACTAGTTGTTCCCTGACGAAGTCCCGATAGTAGTCGGAGTGGCTCATCAGGTCTTCGTGTCTGCCCTCGGCAATGACTTCACCTTCCTGGATCGCGATGACGCGGTCGGTATCGACAATCGTAGACAGGCGATGTGAGACGATGATGATAGTGGGTTTTGAAGGTAGTTGGCGCAAGGATTCCTTGACCAAAGCTTCGCCCTTGGAGTCGAGAGCGGCAGTGGCTTCGTCGAGAATCAATACGGCCGGATTTCGCAGGACTGCCCGCGCGATGGCGATGCGTTGGCGCTGCCCGCTGGAGAAGAGTCTTCCGCTATCTCCCACGTTCGTATCGAAACCCTCGGAGAGTTCCCCGATGAATCCATCGGCGTGCGCGACTTTGGCGGCGGCAGCGACTTCGAGATCAGAGGCTTCGGGCTTGCCGTAGCGGATATTGTCGGCCACGCTGCATGAGAAGAGGGTGGCTTCCGGGGGGACAAGTGTGATGTGCTCTCGCAGCCACTCGGTGTCGAGGGTGCCGAGGTCCCTCCCGTCCAGAAGCACTCTTCCGCTATCGGGTTCGTAGAGTCGCGCGATCAATTTGGCCACGGTGGATTTTCCGCAACCCGAGCTACCCACCAGGGAGACCACCTCGCCGGGAGCGATTTTCAGCTTGATTCCTTGGAGAGCGGCTGCGTCACGGCGCGTAGGATAAGCGAAGGAAACCGCGTCCAACTCCACCGCGCCCTCGACTGCGTCGGGCTTGATGCCGCCGATATAGGGCATTCGGCTCTGGCGCTCGCCGAGCTCGAAGATGCGTTGAGTGGCGCCCTGGGCTCGCAAAACCTCGGCCCCGGCATTCGCCACATTCCTCGAGGATCGCATGACCAGCGTCGCGTAGAGGATGAAAGTGACCAGCGCACCCGCCGTGAGGTTCTGACTCGAGATCAAGACAGCGCCAACGAATATGGCCAGAACCACGGCCCCCTCACTCAGGAGCTCGGTGAAGGAGCGGAGCAGGGAATGGCCGTGTACCTGCTGTTTGGCGGCATCGATCAATTTGTCCGCCGAAAGGTCGTAGCTTTCCGAGGCCTTGGCTTCCTGGTGGTAGACCCGAACAGTGAGGATGCCGTTGAGCACTTCGATGACCGAACTCATGAGCGTGGAGGTTCGCGACTGAACCTCTGTTGCCTGGGCCCGAAGGAGACTGCCCAGCCGCGACGAGCCAAACCAGATAATGGGACCGATCACGATCACCACCGCGGCCAGGGGAGGCGAGGTATAGATCATCAAGCCGGCGGCGCAGACACCCATCAGGCCGAAGTGAATCAGTTGCGGCGCCAGGAGTTGCAGGGTGTGGCCCAATTGGCTGACGTCACCGACCAGCCTCGCCGTGAGGTCGCCCGTATTCTGCTCGTCGAAGAAGCCGAGTTCGTGGTTGATCACGCGACCGAAGACCCAGCCTCGAATCGCGGCGGAAACCTGTTGTGCGCCGATCTCCAGCAGGTAGTTGCGGTAGTAGGTAGAAATGGACTGGACCACCAATAGCCCAGCCATGATCGTGACCCAGTAGTTGACCTCTCCCATATCGCCTTGTTGGATGCCCCGGTCTACGACGATGCGAATCATCTGGGGATAGGCGAGGGTAGTACTCAGGGTGAGCAGGTCGAAGAAGATGCCGCCCAAATAGGTGCCCCGGCGCTGGGCGAGGAACGGCTTGAGGCGTAGCCAAAAGGCGCGAAGGCTCCTTGCGTCAGGCAATCCTTCTTCTGCCATATCGGTTCTCCGAGGTTCCGCAATCGCATGCGCAGCGGCTCAGCCCGAAGTCTAACGCCATCGAAGCCGTTGGCCTCTTGACGAGTGGGGCTCAAGTTGAGGCCCGCTCGGGAAGGGCGACGTGTGGAAGAGGGATCAGGGGGGCGTTGCTGCGGCGCCTTCAGTTTGGCGAGTGTGTGGCTCCCCGGGTAGGACTTGAACCTACGACAAGGCGGTTAACAGCCGCCTGCTCTACCAGCTGAGCTACCGGGGAATGCACATCGAATCGGCGCCGAGTGTAGAGATTGGCCCTGGAAGCGCAAGATAAAACGGCTGCGCTGATATCTGAGACCGGGGCTCCGTCTCCTTGATCGGCGATCGAATTTCAATCGAAACGAATCTCCAAAATTTCGAA
This sequence comes from Myxococcales bacterium, assembly GCA_014240165.1. Classification (GTDB taxonomy): domain Bacteria; phylum Myxococcota_A; class UBA9160; order UBA9160; family UBA4427; genus JAZXM01. Next base: position 52,568 of record JAAZXM010000009.1, read on the forward strand.
TTCGCGAACACCCTTGGGCGCCTTGACGGTGGCTTCGTCGCCCACCTTCTTGCTCATCAACGCCTGGGCAACTGGGGCCGTAACCGAGATCATGCCCTTCTTTGGATTCGCTTCGTCCTCGCCCACGATTCGATAGGTCACAACCTCTTCGCTCTCGGCATCCGCCAGCACGACGGTTGCCCCGAATTGGACTTTTCCGGGCGAGTCGTGCGGGGGATCGATGATCTGCGCCCGTGCCAGCTTGTCCTCAGTCGCTGCAATTCGCCCAGCGATGAGGCTCTGGCGTTCCTTGGCGGCATGATATTCGGCGTTCTCGGACAGGTCGCCGTGGGCGAGGGCCTCCTCGATATCTCTGACGTTTTCCGGGCGTTCCTCGGTCTTGAGTCGGCTGAGTTCCAGCTTCAACGACTCGTAGCCCGCACGTGTCATCGGTACCCGATCTGCCATGGTCTCCTGCCCCCCAATTCGGGACTTGTTTTCGCTTCGAACGTCGAACACTGAATGCACAAGGAGATTATCGGCGGATATCTCCTCAACGTGAATCCCTTGAGCGTACGGCCTTAATCCTGTGGGGATATGGCAACACAAATGAATCAATCGGATCGGGAGGATCGTTCTCTGCCCCAGGGCGGCAAATTCATTGCAACGCGTGCAGGCACTCACTCCCGTGATTTCAAGCTGCCTTCAAGCCAGGCCGCTTTCGGAGGGCCGAACCCGGGCCGAAAAGGCTATCCCCCTGAAAGGGTCGGGTCAATCCCTGAGCCTCAGGAGGATGGGCGAAGGTGGAATGGGGCAAGCAGGAAGGCGCGATATCGGCAGATGACCGGTCTGCATCTGCGCGGCTTGTCTTCGGCCTGTGCTTCTACGGACTGGTGGTTGTCGTCGCCTTGTTGTGGCGCACGGGTGTCTACGGCGAAGCGATCGTCTTTGCGTCCGCTGCAGATGCCGCGGGGACACAGAATTTCCTCGCAGATTTCGCGGTGGGGGTGGGGGTCGGTCTCACCTTGGCGGGCACTTCCTTCCTGGCCACTACGCGGTCGACTTGGGGAAAGCGACTCTCGACAGAATTGGCCACGGCTCTGGGGCCGCTGGGCTTGAAGCGCGCTCTTGTTCTGGCCGTCGCCAGCGGGATCGCCGAGGAGATGTTCTTCCGCGGTGCGTTACAGCCCAGGGTCGGCCTGGGGGTCGCAAGCGTGCTCTTTGCGGCTGCGCATTTCCTTCCCCGCCGAGTTCTTCTCCCATGGACCGCATTCGCCCTGGTTGCTGGCTTTATGCTGGGAGGGCTTTTCGAGTGGACGGGGAATCTTGTCGCACCGGTCACGGCGCATATCGTCGTCAACGCCATCAATCTTCCCTTGCTCGAGTATTATTTCGGCAAGGCTTCGAGAGGCTCTTGACTCAGTTCTCAGCGATCGCGATCGCGTCGATTTCGACTTGAGCGCCCAGTGGAAGGGCGGCTACGCCAACCGTGGCGCGTGCGGGTGCCGGGTCGCCACGAAAGTATCGTGCGTAGACTTCATTGACTCTTGGAAAGAGGGACAGGTCGGTGAGATAGACCGTTGACCGGACGACACGGTCCAGCGAACTTCCCCCTTCCTTCAGGACAGCCGCCAGGTTCTCGATCACCCTTTCGGTCTGCGCTTCCACGGGTCCTTCCACGAGCTTACCGGTGGCCGGGTCGAGAGGAATCTGCCCAGAGGCGAAGAGCCAAGGGCCGCAGACTACGGCTTGGGAATAAGGCCCGACGGGTTCCGGGGCCAGTTTACTCCGGATGGCGCTGATCTCGCTGGAAGAAGAGTCAGCTCGGGCTGACGTCAATCTTTTCTTCCAGTGAGCGCAGCAGGTAGCCGATCAACATCAGGTTCGGGAGTTGCTCTCGGACGGAAGACGACATAACCGCACCCCGAGCGAACTTCGAACTGTACTCAAGAAAGAATTCAAGGACTTCCAAGCTGACGTTGGCCGCCAAAACCTGATTCATTTGCTCCGTGTCGAGTTCGTCGAAAATCTCGGAAAACTCCCACGAAAGTTCCTCAAATGTCATTTGTCAGCCCCCCGCTCATGATTTCACCCTCTCGAATTCCCTGCGTGTCCTCTATGTCCACTGTGAACTTCTTGCTTTCGTTCGTAATGGCTCTTAAGAAGTTTTGATCCTGGCTTTTCGAAAGTCTTTCCAAACGGTTGAAGTCGCTCGTCGTATTCGTGGCTGGATTGAATTGTGTTGCTCTTTCGATTCAGTCGTTCGTGCGACGAATTTTGGTTCTATTTTCAAGAGATCATTTAGATATGGAGATTGTGAATCGCTTCGGGCAACAGGTACTGCTTGACTTGGACAACGCGAAATGGCCCAACTGCACACTCTCTGTCGCGGCACTCTGTATCGATGGCTGGTCTGTCGATTGCTTTCGTCGATTGCTTTCGTCGATTGCTTTCCTTGCCGAAATTAAGTTCGACGGTCCAACGATCAATGATGCCTGTTGCCAACCAGGGTTCGTATCTCTGGGTTCTCTTATGACCCCAACCCTTAAAAGCTCTCTAGGTCTCTTGACCTCTTGACCTCTTGACTGATCTCTTGACCTCTTGAGCTCTTGGCTGATCTCTTGGCGAACCTCTAACTTCTGTTTGTTTGGTTGACTCCTCTACTGTCAGGTTCGCAGGGTGTTTTATTTATGGTTCAACTCTGAGGAGGAATCACTTAATCATAGTGACCGAAAGCAACTTCAATGTCAACGTAACCATATGATGTGGGTGTAAGCTCTGTTGCGATTTAAGTGTATTTGATCGGTAAGAGTTGAGTGCGAGAACTTCACGAGCGCGTTTGACTCAAGTTGCTCAAATCCGAGAAGCAAATTTTTGCTGAGTGTTCATGGAAGCTTCCAGCTGAAGTTGCCCACCACTTGCCGGCAGGTTCAGGTCGAGTGCAACTCGATTCGTATTTCTTCAGGTTTTCTTGAGGCTGAAAAATGTGGTCGGGGCGACTGGATTCGAACCAGCGACCTCTTCGTCCCGAACGAAGCGCGCTACCAGGCTGCGCCACGCCCCGACTGGCGGCGAAGTATGACGCCTTCTTGCCATCCCCTCAACCGAAAGCGAGCCGAGTTGGTTGTGGATTCATTTTTATCCAAGGGCAGATAGCGCCATAGCGGCTGAATTCGACGTCTGGACTAGAATCCGCCTCGTCTCGTTGGAGGCGGGCATTGACAGATTCCCTTGAAGCCGGAGTCACCCTGGGGATTGCGCTATTGGCGCTTTCCTCCCTTGTTCTGGCCTACAGACCGCGCTGGGTCGTCCTTCATCCTAAATGGGTGCTGGTCGCGCTGGCGTTGACCACGATTGGGTCCCTGAGCGCTCTCTTTGAGCCTGATCCTGTCGGGCTTCGTCTTCGAATCGACCCCTCCAGCGAGCCGCTTCTGGCTCGGGGCGACCCCGCCGCGGATCTGTATCGAGGAGCCGTTCGTGACTTCGGTCACGACGAAGTCTTCTCGGTCGCGTTGGTGTGCGAGGAAGTCTTTTCCGTTGACTGCCTCTCTACCCTCGACCGAATCTCGAGTCGTCTTGCGCGGCTGGATGGGGTTCGAAGTATTTCGAGCCTGGTGGACGCGACCTCTCTTCGTTGGGTCGAGGCCGATGATTGGATCGAGATCAGGCCCTTCATCAAAGAAGTTCCGCAAGATGAGCCCACCCTGGCTGAACTGCGCTCCAGGGCCCTGGCGGATGTTGTCTACAAGCACACGCTGGTCTCAGGCAACGCTGAGGCCGCAGCATTGAACGTTGCCTTTCAGAAAATGGACGATGCTCTTTTCTTGGCTTCCGGACTCGATGCCTCGATTACGGAAATAGTGCGAGAAGAAATATTGCCGGGTCAGGCCTTCCACGTGGCAGGCAGGCCCCATGTCAAGGTTCACGTTTATCGTGGGATCGTTCGTGACCTCTTGCTCTTGATTCCCCTGGCGATTTTGGTGATGAGCGCGGTCCTCTGGCTTTTCGTTCGCAATATTTGGGGTGTGCTCCTGCCATTGGGGACGGCGCTGACCGCGAATCTATGGACCTTCGGCGCGATGGCGGCTTCCGGGGAGCAGTTGACGCTTTTGACGGGCCTATTGGGACCCCTGCTTCTGGCCATGGGGAGCGTGTATGGGGTTCACGTGGTCACGCGCTATGAGGAGCAGGTCGCGTTTTCAGCCTCGTCAATCGAGGCGGCGACTCGCGCCCTTGAAGAAATCAGGTTGCCCGCGCTGATCGCGGGGCTGACCACATTGATCGGGTTTGCTGCGCTTTTGATCACCGATGTCCCGGCGGTTTTTCAACTGGGTCTCTTCGCCATGCTGGGAATCGCCTCCAGCACATTCCTGGCCCTGGTTGGAATCCCCGCTGTTCTCGCCATGCTTCCGTTTCCGGGGCGCAGCGAAGGATCCGAAAACAACCCGCAAAGCGTCGATAGCGGTGCGTTGGATCGTCTTCTGGTCGCCCTGGCGGGAGGGGTGGCCCGTTTCTCGGGTCCCGCCATCGGTGCGTGGATTCTTCTCGGATTGGCGTCCCTGATTGCGCTTCCCCATACGGAAGTGGACACCGACTATCTCTCGTATTTCGCCGAAGACGATCCCCTTCGTCAGGATTTTGATGCCATCAACCGATTATTGGCCGGGGTTGTGCCGATCTATGTCGTGATCGACGGTCAGGGCGGGGGCAGCTTTCGCGAGCCGGCATTGGCAAAGGCGGTCGCTGCGCTTGAGGAGCGCCTCGCCGCGCTGCCGGCGGTGAGCCGAACGCTCTCATCCAACGACATGCTGGGCCAGTTGAACAGGGCCTTTCAGGGGGATAATCCCAAAGAAGAGCGGGTGCCCGATACCCGGGCGGCCATCACGGAATTGCTCTTCATGCTTCCAAAGGACGATCTGAGCCCCTTTCTCACCGTCGATCATGGCCGTGCCAACGTCATCGCGCGAACGGGTGTCGTGGGGTCGTCGGCAGTGCTCGAACTCGAGCGTCAGATGCAAGAGGTTCTCGACGAAAGCCCGCTGCCCCAGGGCGCCCAGGCGCGGCTCACTGGGAACGCGATTCTGCTCGCGCATAGTGCCGATGCCATTACGCGTTCGCAGCCTCGGAGCGTCGGGATCGCTGCTTTGGCGATCTTCTTGCTGATCAGCATTGCGCTGCGGTCACCGCGCATGGGTGCCGTTGCGATGATCCCAAACCTGGTCCCGGTATTGATCTTTTTCGGGCTCCTGGGGGCCGGGCTCGCCCCGCTGTCCTTGCCCGTCAGCCTGATCGGATGCATGGCCCTGGGCATTGCCATCGACGACAGCGTGCATTTCCTGGTTCGTTACCGGCGGGAGCGGCAGCGAGGGGCGCATCCCGTGGAGGCGGCGGAGCTCTGCAGTCGGCGGGTGGGGCGCCCCGTTGCGATCACCTCGGTGATGCTCTGCCTGGGCTTCCTCGTGGTGACGGGCTCCCGGTTCGCCACATTGCAGGAGTTCGGTCTGCTCTCGGCCCTGACCATGGGGGTTTGCCTGGCGACGGACTTGATCCTGCTTCCCGCGGTGCTGATCCGTCTGCGCGCGTGACTGCCTGCTTCCGGCGGCGCGCGTTTCAGGCGGCTTCCGCGTTCTTGCGCAGGGTTTCGATGGCGGCCTTGTAGTCGTCGGTACCAAAGACGGCGGTCCCGGCGACGAAGACATTGGCCCCCGCCCCCGCTGCTTCTGCGATGGTGTCGGCCGTGATGCCTCCGTCCACCTCGATGTCGACCTGAAGTCCGTCCCGCTCAACCCAGCCCCGGATCTGCTCCACGGCGGGCAATGCGCTTCGGATGAACTTCTGACCCCCGAAGCCCGGGTTGACTGTCATGACGAGAACCTGGTCGACCTCGGAGAGGATGGGCTCCACAGCGTTGGCTGGGGTCGCGGGATTGATCACTACGCACGCCCGGGCCCCGGCTTCGCGAATCAACTGGACGCTGCGGTGCAGGTGGGGGCATGCCTCCACGTGCACACCCACGGTGTCGGCGCCCGCGGATACGAAATCCCCCACGTAGCGATCCGGGGCCTCGATCATCAGGTGGACATCCAGGGGGAGATCCGTGCAACGGCGAACCGCCTCCACCATGGCCGGGCCAATGGTGATATTCGGGACGAAGTGGCCGTCCATCACGTCCACGTGAATCCAGTCGGCGCCGGCGGCCTCTGCCGCGCGCACTTCTTCGCCGAGCCGGGCGAAATCCGCGGCGAGGATCGAGGGTGCGATTCGCAGGTCAGGCATCGCTTTTCGCTCTCTCCAATCGGACAGCGAAGAACCCGTCGCTGTCATGAATGTGGGGGTGGCAGCGCATGAATCCCTTCTCGTCGAGAACCGGCGCCAACAAGAGGGGGAGCGAGCCGGGCTTGGCTGGCTCGAACTCGGGGTGGCTTTCCAGGAAACGGGTCACGACGTCCTCGTTCTCCTCCCTGAGAACAGTACAGGTACTGTAGACGAGGCTTCCGCCGGGCGACACGACCTCGGCAGCACGATCGAGCAATTGCGATTGGATCGCGCCCAGCTGCTCGGGATCAGTGGGGCGCAGGCGCCAACGTGCATCCGGGTTGCGCCGGAGCGCGCCCAGGCCCGAGCAGGGCGCATCCACCAGGACCCGATCGAAGCGGGCGCCACCGGGCGGCGGCGCCTGGCCGGCTTCGGGGGGCAAGTCGTCCAGGGGGAGGGTGGCGTCGCGAACCAGGGTGCTGATACCCCGCAGCCCCAAGCGCCGCGCCGCGCGCGCCACCAGGGCGAGTCGGCCGGCGTGCCGATCCAGGGCAAGCACGCTGCCGCCTTCGGACAGTTCCTCTGCGATGGCTGTGGTCTTGGTGCCGGGCGCCGCGCAGACGTCGAGGACCCGATGTCCGGGGGAGACATCGAGCAAGTCCACCACGGCCTGGGAGGCCTCGTCCTGAACTGTGTAGCGACCTTCCCGAAAGCGCGGGTCTCGGCCTGCATCACCACTTCGACCCAGGACAATGCCCCGGGAACTCAGGGCACAGAGTCGGGCGTCGGGAAAATCTTCCAGCACCCTCGAAAGCAGTTCCTCTCGGGAGTTGAGTCGGGGGTTGGCACGAATCGTATGGGGCGGGGGGTGGTTCGAGACCTCGGCCAAGCGGGGCGCGGCCGAGCCATAATCCTGAAGCCAGCGCTCGGCGATCCATCGAGGCATGGAGAGCGCGTGTTCGAGGTGATCCAGGGGATCCTTCTCCGGGTCGGGGAAAACGATCTTGTCGCGTTCCCGGGCTACGCGCCGAAGCGTTGCATTGACGAGCCCCGTTGCGCGTTCGGCTCCCAAGGCGCGGGTGCAGCGCACCGCTTCGTCTACCGCGGCGCCATCGGGGATCCGGTCGGAGAAGTAGATTTGGTAGGTGCCCATGCGCAGGGACGTGAGTACCAGGGGTTCGATGGACTCGAGTTCGCGATCCAGGGCGCCGCGCAGGACGAAATCGATCCGTCCGCGCCAGCGCAGGGTTCCGTAGACGAGTTCGGTGGTCAGGCGGCGGTCGACGCTGGCCATGCTGCTTTGGGCCAGCGCATTGTGGAGCGCCACGTCCGCATAGGCGCGTACCCGCTCCACGCGCTCGAGAACCCGCGCCGCGGCGAGTCGCGCCACGGTGGGCCCGCTTCCGCGTCGGCGCACGCCGCCATCCCCCACCCCGTCCTGGCTACTCCGGGGTCGCCCTCCGCCGGGAGGAAGTCTGCGCTCGTTCATGCTCCGCCTTTCTGCGCGTCCGATCCCGCGAGCAGGCTTGTCTCGGGAAGCGGGCAGCCACGAAGGAAGGCGGCCGGGTCCATGGCTTTGCCTCCCGGGCGCTGGACTTCCAAGGGGACGAGCCAGCCGTCCGCGGTGCCGATTCGAAGGGCTGGGGCTTCGGGTTGGTCCGCCAGCCGGATCTGACCGGGCTGCGGCGCTTCGTGCGAACTCCCCGCGTAGGGACGAGCACGCAAAATACGCAGCCCCGCCCCGTCATGGTCTTCGTCCGGAAGCCGCGTAAAGGCTCCAGGACGCGGAGCCATGGCATGGATTCGCCGCACGCAGGTGGCGGTGTCCCGGGTCCAGTCGATTCGGCCATCGCCCCGAGCGATCTTGGGCGCCAGGCTGGCCAGGGCCGGGTCCTGCTCGGTCCAGGTTGCGTGGCCCTCGGCAATCGCGTCCAGGGCCTCGAGTAGGGTCGCGCCCGCCAGGGTGGCGAGCCGGTCCGTCAACTCGCCGGTGGTTTCCTCTTCGCCGATCTCGATGGATCGAGTCAGGGCGACGGGGCCCGAATCCATTTCCCGTTCGACGCGCATGATCGACACGCCGGTTTTCTGCTCGCCGTCGAGAATGGCCTGGGCCACCGGGGAAGCGCCGCGGTATTTGGGGAGCAGGCTGGCGTGGGCGTTGATGAGATAGCCGAGGCGCGGCAGGCTGCGGACCGACTTGGGGATGAACTGCCCGAAAGCCACGACCACGCCCAAATCGGGTTCGGCTCTTTTCAGCGCCTCGAGACTATCGGCATCCCCGATGACCTCGGGGCGGAGCAGGGGCAGGTTCTCGGCCAGGGCGCGCTCGCCCACGGGTGAAGCTGAGCGCTTGCGCCCGCGTCCCCGACCCCGGTCGGGTTGGGTCACCACCGCCACCACGCTGTGGCGGCTCTCGAGCAGACCTTCGAGGCTGGGAAGCGCCAACCCGGGTGTGCCGAAGAAGGCGATCCGGAGTGCGGTGGCGGCCAGGGTAATTACTCCTCGGCTTCTTCGGCGAGTTGCTTCTTGCGCTTCTTGACATAGAGGCTGCGCTTGAGTCGACTGATGCGGTCGATGAAGAGAATCCCGTCGAGGTGGTCGTATTCGTGTTGGAGACACACAGCGCGCAGACCCTCGGCCTCTTCGATGATCTCCTTGCCGTCGAGGTCCATGGCCCGGATGGTGACCGCCGCCGCGCGTTCGACGTCGGCGGTGTAGTCGGGCACGGAGAGGCAGCCCTCCTCCCAGACGAGGCTGCCCTCTCGCCGGAGAAATTCGGGGTTGATCATGACCTGGGGCTCGCGGTCGTTTCCCTCTTCGCTCCACTCGGTGTCGATCACGAAGAGCCGCAGGGCATGGCCTACCTGGGGTGCCGCGAGCCCGATGCCGGGCTCGTCGTACATGACTTGGCACATTTCCTCGGCCAGGGCGCGGATCTCGTCGGTGATCTCAGCGACGGGCTCCGAGACCTTCTTGAGGCGCGGGTCCGGGAAGCGAACGATTTCGAGAGGGGATGTGGGCAACCGGGTCTTCCGTCTTTTCCCGCGGCGCTCGCCGGCTTGGGGACGCTCGTAAGTTCGCGTCCGAATTAGGGTTTCGCTTTATAGCATATCGACGGGATCGACATCCACTGCCACCTGGATTCCGCGCTCGCCCCGGCGTCCGAGTTCGGCCATGCGCTGGGAGACGGCGCGAACAGCGGCGGGGTCATTGCCCTTGATGACGATTTGCTGGCGATGTCGACCCCGCAAGCGGGGAAAGGCCGCCGGGACCGGCCCCAGCACATCGCAGGCCGCGTGGGCGCCCGTGGCTCCGTCGGCCGGAGATTGGGGCAGGCCCGCGCGGCCGGCTTCCGCCAGGCTCTCCGCCGCTGCGACCGTGGCGGGAAGGTCTTCGCCCGAGACCACGACCTGGCTGATCCGGCCAAAGGGGGGATAGCCGAGCGCGGCCCGGTGCCCGAGTTCTTCGCGATAGAACGTCTCGTAGTCGTGTTTGCGTACGGGTCGGATCGCATAATGGTCGGGAAGAAAGCTCTGAAGCAGAACCCGCCCCGGGGCCTGGGCCCGGCCGGCCCGGCCCGCCACCTGGGTGAGGAGTTGGAAGCAGCGCTCGGCCGCCCGAAAGTCGGGCATATGGAGCCCGAGGTCCGCGGCGATCACGCCCACCAGGCGAACGCCGGGAAAGTCGTGCCCCTTGGCGATCATCTGGGTCCCGATCACGATATCGATTTCGCCGGAGCCCAGGCCGGCGAGGACCGCGCCGACATGCCCCCGCCGCTGCGCCGTGTCCCGATCGAGCCGGGCTGTGCGCGCCGAGGGCAGGAAGGCGCGGATTTCCTCTTCCAGTCTTTCCGTGCCCGTGCCCAGCAAAGCCGTATCCGCGTTGCCGCAGCCGCCGCAATGCTCGGGCGGGGGTTTGTGAAAGTCGCAGTAATGGCAGCGCAAGCGGTGTTCCGTGGCGTGGTAGACCAGGGCCACGTCGCAATCCGGGCAATGTTCGGCGAAGCCGCAGTCGAAGCAGAAGATCCGGGTGGAAAAGCCGCGCCGGTTCAGGAAGAGAATGCTTTGGGCCGATTCCTCGAGGGTTTCCACCAATGCTTTTCGCATGGCTTTCGAGAGAATCAGTTTCCGACCCCGGGGTGCTCGCCGGCGCTCCTCCTCGAGGTCGATGATCTCCACCGAGGGCAGGGGACGCCCCCCAATACGCCGGGGCAGGATGAGGCGTTCGATCTCGCCCTGTTCCGCGCGGTAGCGGCTTTCCAGCGCCGGGGTGGCCGACCCCAGCACAAGGGGACATTTGAAGAGAACCGAAAGTTGCTCCGCGAGTCGGCGCGCGTGATAGCGAAAGCCCTGCTCGTTCTTGTACGCCGAGTCGTGTTCTTCATCGATGACGATCAGTCCGATATCGGCGAGGGGCGCGAAGAGGGCGCTGCGGGCGCCCACTGCGATATCCGTGTCACCCGCATGCAGGCGCTGCCATTGTTCCAGGCGCTCGCCCGGCGACAGGCCGCTGTGGAGGACGGCGAGCCCGTCGCCGAAGCGTCCACGGAGCCGGGCGACGATCTGGTGGGTCAGGGAAATTTCGGGTACCAGGATCAGCGCCTGCCGCCCCATCTCCCGAGCGGTGGCCACGGCGCGCAAGTAGATCTCGGTCTTTCCGCTGCCGGTCACGCCGTGAAGCAGGAAGGTCTGGTTGCGCCGGTCCCGGACGCAGCGATTGATGGGGTCGAGGACTTCAGCCTGATCGTCGGTCAGGGGCAGGGGATCCTCAGCGGGGACGGGAGGCCCCAGCACATTGCGCGGCGCGTCGCGCTCAAAGGTTTCCGCCAGGCCCCGAGCCACCAGGGCCCTCAGTTGCGCAGGCCCGGAGCCGGCCCTTTCCCCGAGTTGCGCGGTGGGGATCGGCCCCTGGTCGGCCAGCGTCCTGAGCAGGTGAGCCTGCTTCGGGGCGCGGGCCAGGTCCTCTTGGCAGCGGGCTTCCACGTCGACGTCCTTGGCAATCCGGGCGAGTCTTTCCCGGGCCATTCGCGCAGCGGGGCTCCGCAGGTTCTGGACTTCGCGGATCAGGCGGTCCGCCATCAGGCCGGGAACAACTTCCCGCGCTTCGGGAATCCTGCGGCCGAGACCCGCCGCATCGGCAGGTCTTTCGGCAAGCAGGTCCAGCACCTGCGCGGCGATGCCCCGTGCGCCTCCGCTGCGCCGGGCTTCCTGCCCGCGCGGGGTCAGGGTGAGTTGCTTGACGACCCGGGGCGAAGAGCCCGCCGGCAGCGCGCTGGCCAGGGCCAGGCCAACGGGGCAGAGCACTTCGTCCGCGGCCCGGGTCAGCAGGGTCAGCATTTCCGTGGAGAGCACCGGGCTGGGGTCGAGAATTTTCTCGATTTCCGCGCGAATTGCGGCTTCGTCTTCCGCCGCGGAGGGGGATTCCTTCTCGGGGCCGGTATGCTGGTCCGAAGCGGTGGGCTCGAGGCACTCGACGACGACGCCCGTGAGCCGCCGTCCGGAAAAAGGAACCAGCACCCGCTGGCCGGGGGCGAGCGCAGCCGTTTCGCTGTCGGGGACGCGATAGCTGAAAAGGGAATCGATGGGGACCGGAAGCGCGACGCGGACCACGCGACGGCTGGGGGTGACAAAGAGCGATTCGGTCATCGGGGCCAGTATACCCGCACAGACCCGGGCGAAGGGGCGGGCATGAATCCTCCGGCGAGTCGCCGCCCCAAGAAGAAGGCGCGGGTTCGGGTCCAGAGCGACCGTTTCGGCAAACGCCTGATCGTCGATGAAACCTTCGCCTCCCTCTACCGCGCGGAAAGTCCGGCCACGGGCTGCGTCTGGGACGCCTTGGCGGCGCCCCTATTGGCCCTGCCGCCCGCTCGCCGTCGCCGGGTCCTGCTGCTCGGCCTGGGCGGGGGGAGCGCTGCCCGAATCGTGCGCGCCCTGGCGCCCGAGGCCCGTATTGTGGGGGTGGAACTCGACGCCGAGGTGGTGCGCCTGGCCCGGGCGCATTTCGACCTCGATGCTCTGGATATCGAAGTGCGCATCGAGGATGCCCAGGAGGTGCTCCGCGCGGAGCCGGGCCCTTTCGACCTGGTGGTGGACGACATTTTCGTGGGCCGAGGGGACGAGGTCCGCAAACCCGATTGGTTGCCTCATCCGGGGCTCGATCGGGCCGCAGGGCTGCTGGCCCGGGGTGGATTATTGGTGACCAATACCCTCGACGAGGCGCCCGAGGTGGCGGCGGTCCTGGCTCGCCGCTTTCCCGGCTTGCTCCGGATCGAGGTGGAGGACTACGACAACCGGATTTTCGTCGCCGGCCCGGCGCGACTCGATGCGCGTGCGCTGCGCTCGGCGGTGGCCGCGGACCCGGTCCTGGCGCCCAGTCTGGGGATTCTGCGCTTTCGCGACTGGCGTCGGCGCGTGCCGGGAGAGCGGGGCTGATCGCTGCGCGGGCTCCTCGCCGGGGGGCTCAGGGGGGGCCGGGCGAAGCGGCGGGCACGCCCACGGGACCGGCGCGGTGGGGCCGGGCGGCACGGTATTGGTCGAAGCGTGCCTCGAGAGCCGGAATCCGATCCGAACGCCCCTCGGCCCGGGCGATTTCCAGGGCCCGGGCTGCGGCTTTTTGCGCTTCCGGGAACCGGCCGAGTTCGGCCAGGGCAGCCCCCTGGGCATCGAAACTTCTGCTGCTCGGACTCGGCTCCGCCGCCAGGGCCCGGTTTGCATAGCGAAGTGCCGCATCGCCCCGTCGCAGGCCGGGTTGGGGCGCGGTGGCCAGGCTGAAAGCGAGGCTGGCGAGCAGGCCGGGATCTCGGCCTCTGCGCTGAACGGCGCTTTCGAGGACCGCGATCGTTTCGGCGTGTTGGCCCAGGCCCCGCAGCGCACTCGCCATGTTCTGGCTTGCGCCCGGGAGGTCGGGATCCTGCCGAAGCGCCAGCCTGTAGTGAGCGATGGCGGGATTGGTCCGCCCCGCCAGCAGGTGGACATCGCCGCTGCGCTGGAGGGCGCGCGCACTGCGCGGATCGAGTTCGAGGGCGCTGCCGAAATCCGCCAGTGCCGCCGACCGGTCGCCGAGTCCCAGATGGGCCTCACCCCGGCAGAGGTAGGCGGCCACGGGTTGGGTCTCGAGTCGGAGGGCCAGGCTGAGGGGGGCGAGGGCCTGCCGGTATTGTCTCCCGCGCTTGAGCGCGCAGCCCAAACCCAATTGGGCCGCACCATAGGCGGGCTGAAGATCGACCGCGGCTTCAAATTGCTCGAGTGCCGCGGGCGCCCGTCCCGAGGCGGCCAGGGCCTGGGCCCACTCGAGTCGAATCTCGGCGTTTTCAGGAAAGCGCTTCCCGGCCCGGGTGAGCCCCGAAAGCGCGCTCGCGAGTCGCTCGGTGCGGCGGTGTTCCCGGGCCAGTGCAAGCTGGAGATAGGGGCTTCCCGGCTTGAGGCGCACGGCTTCTTCGTAATGCGCCCGGGCCAGATCGTGGCGCTCGCGATCCGAGAGCGGTGCGCCGGCGTAGAGATCGGCCAGATATTTATGACCCTCGCCCTGCATCGCCTGGTGAAAAGCGGCGCGATCCGCGGGCGGATTCGTTGCGATTCCCCAGGCGACAGCGAGCCCGACGCATCCGGAGAGACCCAAGAGCCCGAAACGTCTCTCGCGCACCAGGTCGGGGAGTCGGCTGAGCCCGCCCGCCGCGGCAAGGATCAGCAGCGGGTAGACGGGCAGGCGATAGCGGGCGTTGCAGAAGAAGAGCACAACCGTGGCCATGTAGAGCAGCAGGAAACCGGCTGGCAGCAGCCACCGCTTCCAGCGGTCGGCCAAGAGTACGAAGCCCGCGAGCCCAAAGATGGCGATCAAGGGAAAACCAATGATGAAGAGAGAGGAAATTTCAGAGCGCTCGGCAAAGAAGCGGATGGGTTGGTTGTTGGGGAGTTCGACCGGGCTCCAGAAGAGTCGAAACTTTTTCAGCATGTGCGCTGCAAAGTCCGTGGGGTTCGCCTTGATCCACTCGAATGACTTTGCGTACCAATAGTCGGAGATCTCCTGCCGGCTCAGAGAATGGCCGAGTTCGGCTTCGGGGATGCGGTGGGCGTCCTCGTAGCCGCCGCGGACGGAGCGGCGACCGTCGGGAAGCACGGCGGAGATGCCATCGGATTCGGGGTTGTTGCCGATGTAGAAATTGATTCCGCCGCTGTAGGTGATGAAAACGGGTTCGCCCCCAACCCAGGCATTGCGCAAACTCACCGGGGCCACGATGCAGACCGCGCTGATTGCCACCACGGCGGCGGCCCACCATTTTCGGCTCGCCCAGCGCGCGCCCGGCAGGGCGATGAAGAGCCAGAGCCCGATGATCGGGGCCAGGGCCAGGAAATTCGGGCGCGTGATGAGACTCAGCCCCCAGACCACGCCCGAGAGGGCGAATAGGGGCAGCGAGTTTCGGCTCGTGGCCAGCATCAGCGCCAGCATCAGCCCGACTTCGAGCAGGCACTCGAGGCCCACCGTGAGCAGTTCGCCATCGAAATAGATCGCGGGCCAGTAGACCGCGGCCAGGATTCCCGCGACCCATCCCGCCCGGTAGCCTCCGAGCGCTGCGCCCAGGCGCGCGATCCCATAGCTGGTGAGGGCGCCCAGGCAGGCCCCGGCGATGCGGGCCCAGATGATGCTCGGTCCGACGGTGCTGTAGAGGAGCGCCAACCCGTAGTAGTAGAAGGGCGCCCTGTAATAGGGCTCCGCTTCCATGCCGGGCCCCACCGCGATGGCCCGGGCCCAGGCGTCGTGATCGAAGGCGTCGCCACGCACGAGTTCGAAGAAGGGGTTGTTGCGCGCCTGTCCCCAGAGGTAGAGCCCGCGCAGCACCAGGGAGAGAACCCCGATGCCGATGAGGACGAGGTGCTGCCGCCGGGTGAGGTGCCAATCGAGGGCCGGTTCAGTCGGTGTGGACGGCGCCAATGGGGGATCCTCGCTGCCGGAGCCTTTGTCTACCACGGCCCCAGCCTAGGGCAGATCGAGCCGGCATCGCTGCCCAACCCTTCCCGCGCCCCTCCCCGGTCTACCGGGGGCGGTTCATTGGGGCGCGGTGCCGACCGGTTGCCCGCTGGCTTGCAGCAGGGTCTTCATTGCCCGCTCGATTTCTGCCTGGGCGGCCCGCGTCGCCCGGGGGTCGTAGATCGAACCGGCATCGCGGTTGACCGCGCTCGGTCGCGCGTGGTCGAAGGTGTGGGTGGCCCCCTCGAAGAGGCGGTAGCTGAAGCGGGGAGACTCGTTGGGGCCCGGGGCCTGCCCCTCCGCGTATTCGATGCAGGCCTGGGCATCGATGTAGCGGTCCTCGCCTGCGAGGAAGGCCACCGTGGGCACGTCGACGGTCCAGGCTTCGAGGCAGGGGCCATAGAAAAGGAAGGCGGCACGCACGCCGCGCAGACCCGAGGCGGGCCACTCGGCCAGGCCCAGGGGCGGGCGCGAATGGCTCGCCAGAACGAAGAGTTCCCAGATTGTCCAGGCGCCGTGGGAGAAGCCCATGAGGGCCAGGTGTTCGCGGTCCACGAAGGGCAGTTCCCGGGCGTGTGCCAGGCTGGCCAGCACGTCGGCGGCGCGCTCCCGGCCGGTGAGCGCCTGGAGGTCACAGACGGGCTGACCCTCGAGTTTGCGCGGGGCGAGGCTATCCACGGCGATCATCGCTGCGCCGCGTTCGCTGTGAAAGCGCCCCCAATCCTCTTCGTGGCTGAGGGTCGGGCCGCTGCAACCATGAAGGAAGAGGGTGGTGGGAAAGGGACCGGGTCCGTCGGGTTTGTAGAAACGCAGGGCGGGGACGAGGGCGGCTTCGAGTGCGTCCAGGCTCGTGGGTGATGCCTGGGCGGTGCTTCGCGCCTTGGCGAGGAAAGCCTCCATGGAGCCTTGGCGGGCGGCGTCTTCGAGCCCGGGGTCGGGCGGCGGCTCGGGATGGGTTTCGCCCGATAGGCTGAGGAGGAACGCCGCGGCGCAAAGTGCCCGCAAATTTCGCCCCCGACCCTGGATCACGCGGGCGCTTCCATGGAGGCCAGGTAGCGGAGGATCTCGCGTTCTATCCGGGCGGGCTGCTCGGGCAGAATGGCGTGACCGCTGCCGGGGATTTCAAGGAGTTCTACCCGGTCCGGGAAGCGGTCGCGCAAACGCTGGGCTCCCCCGGGCGCCAAGGCATCCTCGGCGGGCTGCAGGATCAGGATCGGTCGCCCGCCCCCCGCCCCCCACTCCGCGTAGGGGGTCGCCGCACTGGCGTTCTGCTCGGCAACGCCCGCCAGGGGATACCAACCGCGTATCCAGTTCTCCGCGACCGGGTTGCCCTCGGCAAAGAAAGCCAGGTCGATCGCCTCCCGGCGCCGGGTTTCCGGGAGGATCCGCAAAAGCGCGAGCCCCAGGGCCTGGGCCGCTTCCGGGGGCGTGGGTTCGCTGCCGCCCGCGGCCAGCAGGATCAGCGCCTGGGTGCGCTCGGGAAAATCGCTGGCGAAGGTTCGGGCGACTCGGTTCCCGTAGGCATGGCCGATCACGACGGCCTCTCCGCTGACCCCCGCCGCATCGAGAACCGCGGCCAGATCCGCCGCGTAGGTGTGGAGGCTGGTTTGCAGGCTTGGCAATTCCGAGCCGTCCACGCCTCGGGGTTGCATGGCGAGTGTGCGGTAGCCCGCCCGATTGAGCGCCCGGGCGAGTTCGTTGAAATCCGAGGCCGATCGGGCAAAGCTGGGCAGCAAAGCGATGGCGAGACCCGAAGTCGGTCCGCTCTCGAAGTAGTGGATCCGGGCGTCTTCGCCGACGGCGACCCTGCGTTCGCCTACCGCCGGGCGTGCCGGGTTGTCGCGGAGCGCGGCGTAGAGACCCGCCGCCGCCAGAACGATCAGAACAGCGAAGGCGATGAGAATTCGCCGCAACCAGCGCAACATGTCATCTCCTTTCTTTTTTCACCGCGTGGGGTTCAGTCGAAGTCGCCGAGGGACGCTGCGACTACGCCGGCGCTTCCCCCGTGCCGGCGGGCGCGGTCCGCTCCCGCAGGCAGGCGATCGCCAGGCCGACCACGCTGAAGTCGATCACCGCGTGGAAATAGGTCGGGGCCACGGGGATGTCGGCCACGATGCGGTAGACGGCGCCCAGCCCCAATACGAAAGGCACGGCGACGGCCCACCACAGCGCTTTTCTCGATTGGGTGAGCAAGCCAGCCCCCACCAGGAGGAAGACCATTCCGGTCAGGGCAGGGCTACGGATTTCCGGTGCTGTCCCGTAGTAGAGCATCTGTGCGGGATGGGTTACGCCTGAAAGAAGCATCAGCCACGCCGCGATCTTCCGGTAGGTCCCCGTCAAGGTGGAACTCCTCGCTGGCTCTTCGTGCTTCTATTGTGGGTTCAGCCCCCGCTGGTGCTCCCGATAAATAGCATGAAGAGCCAGGCCAGGATTTCGTAGGCCGCGGTCTTGATGGTGGTCCACCAGCCGGGTTCCTCGCGCAGGGCGCGGTCTTCATGGGCCTTCTCGATGACGAAGCCCTGGAGCGCCTCGACGTCGGCGGCGCTCAAGACGTCGCCAAAGCCGGGCATGCCGCGGCTCTCCAGGGCTCCATGGCGAACGATGGCCTGGAAATTGGCGTGGGCGCTCGCGGGGATGTGCCGGAGATCGGGGATCGACCCCCCGCCCACCACGCCCGCGCCGTGGCAGAAGGAGCAGTAGTTCGCGTAGACGGCGCCGCCTCGGGCCAGGGCCGCCTCGGACAGTTCCATGAGGGGCGGCGGAGGCGGGATGGGTTTGGGGTCCGGGCGTTCGGGCAATTGGGCCTCGCCCCCCAATTTGAAAGCCAAGAGCCTCCCCTGAGCGGGGCGGCTGTCGGGCTTGAAGCCCGATGTGAGCCCGAAGGATCCGCCCCAGCCCGCCAGAACCGCGACGTATTGTTCCCCTTCGGCCATATAGGTGATGGGCGAAGCGATGACTCCGGTCTGGGTAGGAAAGCGCCAGAGCGGTTCGCCGTCTTGGGACCGGTAGGCGAGGAACGCGCCCTCGCCGCTGCCGTGAAAGAGCAGGCCGCTCGCGGTGGAGAGTACGCCGCCATTCCACGCCCTGGGGTAGGAGATCTGCCAGGCGGCCTTCTCTTCCCGGGGATTCCACGCCAGCAATCCGCCGGCGATCAAGCGACCCTGGAGCACGCTGAGGAAGAGGGCATTGCCCGGGGGATTGTCACGGCGGTCGACCCCCACGTTGCGCAGCCCCCGCTCGATCTCCAAGGGCTCCCGGGCTTTGTAGGTGAAGAGCGAATCGATCACCGGGATGAAGACGAGGCCGAGTGCCGGGTCGTAGGCCATGGGCTGCCAGTTGTGCCCGCCGACACTGGCGGGCCGCACCGTGGCGCTTCCCTCGGCGTAGTCCTGCCCGGGGTTCTCCACCGGGCGCCCGGTCTTCAAGTCGTAGTGGCTGGCCCAGGTCACCTCGACATAGGGCTCCGCCGAAAGCAATTCGCCGGTCTCGCGATCCAGGACCATGAAGAAGCCGCTCTTGGGGGCCTGCATCAGGACCTTGCGCGTCCGGCCCTGCCATTCCAGGTCGGCGAGGATCATGTGCTGGGTGGCGGTGTAGTCCCAGGTTTCTGCGGGAACGACCTGGTAATGCCATACGTACTCGCCGGTCGCCGGGCGCAGGGCGACGATGGAAGCGAGAAAAAGGTTGTCTCCGCCTTCGGGGCTGCGCAGCCGACGATTCCAGGGGCTGCCGTTGCCCACGCCGATATAGAGCAGGTCGAGTTCGGGGTCGTACGCCATGGAGTCCCAGACGGTTCCCCCCCCGCCGAGTTTCCACCATTCGCCGGTCCATGTTTCGGCGATGCGTCTTTGCACATCGTCTTCGAAACCGTCCGCCGGATTCCCCGGTACGGTGTAGAAGCGCCAGATGTGTTCGCCGGTTTCACTCGAATAGGCATCGAGGTAACCGCGTACGCCGTACTCGGCACCCGAGTTGCCGATCAGGACATGGCCACGCACGACCCGGGGTGCGCCGGTGATGGAGTAGGGTTGGTCCGAGTCGACGGTCTGTACGCTCCACGCCACCTGGCCGCTCTTGGCGTTCAGGGCAATCAGGCGGCCGTCCAGGGTGCCGACGAAGATTTTGCCCCGCCAGGCGGCGACGCCCCGGTTTACGACGTCGCAGCAGATTTTCCGCGCCACCGCCCGAGGAACCTGGGGGTCGTGGCGCCAGAGAAGCCGGCCGCTGGCACCATCCACGGCGTAGACCACGCTCCAGGTTCCCGTGAAATAGAGGACGCCGTCCACCGCCAGGGGCGTGGCCTCGAGGCCGCGTCGAGTGCCGAGATCCAGCGACCAGGCGAGGCCGAGATCGTCGATATTGTCCGGCCGGATTGCAGTCAGGGGGCTGTGGCGCTCTTCGGCGTAGCTTCGTCCGTGGGTCAACCAATTGCCGGGCTCATCGTCCGGGCGCACGAGGCGCTGGTGATCGATGCCGGTTGTCTCCGCCAGGGATGCGTGGAGCGGCACGCATAAAAGGCCGACAAGCCCGGCGAGGATCGAAAGTCGAAGCGGCATACCCGGCAGATTTCCCGGACCACACCCAGGAACTCGCTTTTTACGAGGCCTTATGGCCGAAGCGGCGAAAGTTGTCGCGTCGTTCACCGCTCGTCGTCGAGGAATTGAAGCACGATTTGGTTGAAGCGTTCGGCGGACTCCACCATCACCAGATGACCCCCGTAGTTCAAGCTGACCATTCGGGAGTCCGGCAGGAGTTGGTCGATTTCGCGGAGGAATTTGGGCGGGGTCAGGATATCGTTCCGCCCGCAGAGCAGCAGCGTCGGATGTTCCAACGCCGACAGGCGCGTCGAGGTGTCGTGCGCCGCGCAGGCCTGGCATTGGCGGATGAAGAGATCTGCCGAGAAGGGGGCGCCTTCCTTGCGATAGAAGTCGGTCATCGCCTGGATCAGGTCGCTCTGCTCGATGGTGTCTTCGTGCAGTGTCCAGAGCAGCCGGTTGTAGATGAAGGTTTCGGTGGAGAGGCCCATGCCCACGAGTTCGGCCCAATGCTTGAGCAGCATCAGGCGCTTCTTGTCCGGGCGTGCATAGGTGCCCACCAGGATCAGTCGCTCGACACGGTCAGGAGCGAGCAACGCCAGTTCCTGGGCCGTCATGCCGCCCATGAAGGGGCCCAGCACGTCGGCCTTTTCCACCTCGAGGCAGTCGAGCAGGCCGAGGGCATCCTGGGCCAGGTCCCGAGTGGTAAAGGGCTCGCCCGTATCCTCGCTCTCGCCCACGCCGAGATGATCGAAGATGATCACCGGACGCGTCGGGGCGAAGTCGGGCATCTGGAGGGGCAACCAGCCGGCGCATGAGCCCGCCATGCCCATGATGAGCAAGAGCGGCCGGGCGCCGTCGGACTCGAGGTCACCGTGGCATTCGTAGTAGAGTTTTCGGCCAGCGAGATCAGCGAAAGGCATGGGCCGCGAGGATAGGATTTCTCCGCCGCCTATGGGAGCCCACCGCTTGAGAGCGCTTGGCTCAGGCTCCCACTTTGCGAAGATCCGAAAGTACGCCCTTGGCGGTCGCCTTGAGGGTCTCGAAGACCCCCTCTCCGGTGGTCGCGCAGGCCTCGAATTCGGGTACGCCCGTTGGGTTCAGCTGCCGCCGCATCTCCTCGATGGGAGTGACATTGGGCAGGTCGCGCTTGTTGTATTGCATCACCCAGGGGATCTTGCCGAGTTCCAGACCGTGCTCGATGAGGTTGGTCTGAAGATTCTCGAGACTCTCGATATTGGCCTCCATCCGTTCTTCCTGGCTGTCGGCGACGAAGACGGCGCCGTCCACACCCTTGAGGATCAGCTTTCGGCTGGCGTCATAGAAGACCTGGCCAGGAACGGTGTAGAGATGGAAGCGGGCTTTGAATCCGCGGATCTCGCCCAAGGCCAGGGGGAGGAAATCGAAGAAGAGGGTTCGCTCGGTCTCCGTGGCGAGGGAGATCATCTTCCCCTTCAGGTCCGGGTTCGTCCTGGCATAGACGTATTGCAAGTTCGTCGTCTTCCCGCATAGGCCCGGGCCGTAGTAGACGATCTTGCAGTTGATTTCACGTGCTGCGTAATTGATGAATGACATGATGGGGTCCGCTCAATCCGAAAAAAGGTTATCGATTTCGTCGTCGGAAATATCCGCGAACGTTTTCCCGTTCCCGGGTCCTTCGGCTTCGCACTTCTTCTTGATGGCTTCGAAAATTGTGGCGAGTTGGGTACTGGCCTTGCGGGCCCGCAGTCGGACCAGGCCGAGAGAGCTGCGCTGATCGAATACGACGACAAGGATTCCGCGTCCCCCGACCAGGGTCATGTGGAGGCTATCGCGCTCGCCTTGATGGACGTGAGTCGGGAATTCCTCTTCACCGAGCAGCTGCGCCAATCCCCCGGTGGCGGCGACGCAACCGGCTGTAAGACTAGCCAGGCTGGTGGTATCCAGGTTGCTCATTTCTCCCGTTTGGCGAATCAATTGCCCCACGCGATCCACGACGAAGACTCCCCGGGCTCTGGCGTTCTTCAGAAGGGGGTCGATCACCTTCTGGATCGCCAGAAAGTCGCCTTCGTGCATGACGAATTGGGATTCGGACATTTCACCCCTGTGGGTCTTCTCGGTCGCCTGAGTTTCGTCCGGCTCATCGCCGCTCGCGTTCCGGGGGCTCAGAGGCCTCGGTTGTCGTAAGCGTTTGCTCGGAGATGATCCGGTGAACTTTGTTGCCGAGGTTTCGGCGCGGCTTCCGCGCACGGCACATCGGCGGATGACGACCCCGTCGCCACCTTCCTCTAAGGGATCGGCCGAAAGGGGGATGGGCTTTAGCGTTGTGCCGAGAAGACTTCTGCGCCGAACATGCCGCCGGACTTCGCGTCGGACTCCGACTTGACCGCTGGGCCTAGTCCAGGGTCCGGCGATTTTCCAGGGAGCGCCCAATCGTGACGTGGTCGGCGTATTCGAGGTCGCCACCCAGGGGCATTCCGTACGCGATTCGCGTGAGGGTGATGCGTGCGCCCTTCAGTTGTTCGGCAACGTAGTGGGCCGTGGCGTCGCCCTCGGCGTTGGGATTCGTGGCGAGGATGACCTCGCTGATTCCACCCGCCCGGATTCGCTGAAGGAGTTCGCCGATGCGGAGGGTCTCGGGCCCCATGCCATCGATGGGCGAGAGGGCCCCGCCGAGTACGTGGTAGTGGCCCTTGAAGCTGCCGCTCTGCTCGATGGAGGCGAGGTCGGCGGGCTCTTCGACGACGCAGATCGAGGTGGCGTCCCGGGCGGGGTCGCCACAGATCGAGCATGGGGTCTGGGCGCCGAGATTGAAGCAGGACTCGCAGATCACCGTATCGGCCTTGATGCGCGCGATGGCGTCGGAGAGTTCGCCGATCAGTTCGTCCGGGGCCCCGAGCAGGAAATAGGCCAGCCGGGCAGCGGATTTCTCGCCGACGCCCGGAAGCCGTTTCAATCCGGCCACGAGCCGCTGCATGGCGGGCGAGGCGCCTCCCGCAGAGCGATGAGAAGCGGCCATGGGATCAGCCCCCGTCTCCGGCCCCGGGCTGCATCATGGCGCCCTGGAGTTGTTGCAATTCCTGCTGGACACCGGCCTGGGCCTTTTCCAGCGCGGCGTTGACCGCGGAAGCCGCCAGATCCTGAATCATTTCCCGGTCCCCGCCCTCAATCAGGGAAGGTTCGACGCGCAGTTCAAGTACGCGAAGCTGGCCACTGACCACCGCGGTCGCCATGCCGCCTCCACTTGTGGCCTCGTAACGGCGGTGCACCAACTCCCGCTGAAGGTCGGCCATTTTCTGCTGGACGCGTTGGGCCTGCTTCAGCATTTCGTTCATGTCGGGCGTACTCACTTGGATGACTCCCCGCCCAGGGGCACGATCTTGACGATCTGCCCCCCGAGCGCCTTGATGGCCTCATTGAGAGCCGGATGGTTGAGTGCGGTCTGGATCTTTTCGCGTTCCCGGTCGCGCGCCTTGCCCGAGGGTGCGCCGACCTGGGCGCCCTCGTTGGGGCGCTCGAAGGGGGTGAGTTCCACCTTGACGGGCTGGTCGAAGAACTCCGTGGCGACTCTCTCCAGATCCTGCAAACGGTCCTCCAGGCGCTTGGCCTGGAAGGGCGAACTGGGCGCAATCCGAAGCGAGTGATCGTTTCGCTCCAGAAGGACCGCATTCTCGAGCGAGGCGGAGAGGGGGCGGTCTTGTTTGCCCGCGAAGACGCGAAGCCGGTCGAGTACGTTTTCGAGGGGCGCTTCGGCGCTTTGCGGAGGGCCGGCATCCGCGGGCGTCGGCTCATCGGCGCCCGCAAGCGGGGCGGTTGGCTCCTGGGGCTCTTGGGGCCGTGGTGCTGCCTGCGCGGGGGGCGAGGCCTTCTTGGCCGGCTTGGGGGGGGCGCTCGCCGCCGGGCGGGCCTTTCCGGGCGTGCCGCCCGAGCCGGGCTCGGGGTTTCCCTTGCGGCCGCCGCCGGCCGCAGCGGCCGGCGCTTCCAGGCGTTTGAGGCGCTCGAGCAATTCGGCCACGTCCTCGCCTCGGGGCAGGATGGCCAGGCGCACCAAAGCCATTTCGAGCACCGCCGCGGGCTGGGGCGCCCATGCGAGGTTTTCATGCTCCGCCACCAGGGCCTTGAACATGCGGCGCAGGCGCGCAGTGCCGCCGCGTTTCGCGAGAGCCGCAAGGGCTTCGAGTTCGGCCTCGCCGCCCTCCACCAATCCCGGTGATGACGGCGCAACGCCCAGCACCACCAGGTCGCGGAGCAGCCCGATCAGGGCCTGGCCCAGGCGTTGGGGCTCGGCGCCCGATTGCAATGCCTTCTGACTCTCCTCCAGGGCCCGGGCCGGATCCTCATCGATACACGCCCCGATGATTTCAGCCAACACCCGGCGATCCACGAGACCCAGCATGTCGGCGACTGTGGCGTCGGCGACCTCGCTGCCCCCGTAGGCAATGGCCTGGTCCAGGAGGGTCTGGGAGTCGCGCATGGAACCCTGTCCCTCTCGGGCGAGGTCGCGCAGGCTCTTATCCGAGATTTCGATGCCTTCGGATTTGCAGATTTCCGTCAGCCGATCCGTGACCTCGCCCGTGGTGAAGAGTCGCAGGTCATAGCGCTGGCAGCGCGACAGAACCGTGAAAGGGATTTTTTCCGGGTTCGTCGTGGCGAAAATGAAAAGGCTGTTCGGCGGGGGCTCCTCGAGAGTTTTGAGCAGGGCGTTGAAGGCCGAGACGGAAAGCATGTGGACCTCGTCGATGACGAAGATCCGATGCTTGCCCGGCGCCGCTGCGTAACGAATTGATTCGATCAAGACGCGGATATCGTCGACGCCGGTGCGGCTTGCGGCATCCACTTCCTGGACGTCGGTGGAGTGCCCGGCAGAAATTCCCTCGCAGGGAGCGCATTTCCCGCACGGTGCATCGGTGGGCCCTTCATCGCAGTTGAGCGAACGGGCGATGATTCGCGCCAGGGTGGTCTTGCCGACACCGCGAGGCCCAGTCAGGAGAATCGCGTGGGGGATGCGGCCGGTTAGGATCGCGTTGCGCAGCCCCTTCTTGACATGTTCCTGCCCCGAGACCTCATCGAAGGTCTGGGGTCGCCACTTTCGCGCGATAACCTGGTAGCTCACTAAGGCCTCGGGGTGCGCGCGGTCCGGATTGGGGCAGCGGGGGTAAGTGGGTTGAAGTCAGGGGTTGCGTGCAGTTTGGCCCGGCTCCTGCCCGGGCCGCCTAAGAAGTGTGCCGAGGGGAGACCGCAGGGCGACCCCACCCGCAGCCGAATTCCTGCTACGGCTGCTTCCTTCCGGATCTGACCGGGTTCACAGGGTCCCGAACTCGAGCGGGACCCTGCGGTCCGCCCTCGGCACACAGAAGGCGAAAGTACAGCCGCGTCGGGCCAGGGTCAAACGCGAGCT
Organism: Myxococcales bacterium; assembly: GCA_014240165.1. Taxonomy (GTDB): domain Bacteria; phylum Myxococcota_A; class UBA9160; order UBA9160; family UBA4427; genus JAZXM01. Next base: position 77,678 of record JAAZXM010000009.1, read on the forward strand.
GGCGCTGGCTCCTCCAGGGGAATGGCTGGCGGAGAGGGTGGGATTCGAACCCACGGAAGGCTTGCACCTTCACCTGATTTCGAATCAGGCCCGTTCAACCGGACTCCGGCACCTCTCCCGGTGGCCGGGACCCTAGCATTCCGACGCTGAGCCCGGCCCGGGCTTCCCGGGCTTTTCTCGCTTGCCCAGATTGCGCGTGCTAGCGTGCGCCCCGCTGGACAGAGGGATCCGGGCCCAACTCCGCCCTCCCGTTCAGTAGGAGCCCTTCGGGCTTCCCTCCATGGAGAATTGCATTTGGCGCGAGATGACTTGATTCAGGCGACGGGTAGCGTCGATAAGATCCTCGGCGGAGGGCGCTACCAGATTACCCTCGAATCGGGCCAGGTGGTGACCGCTCAACTCTCCGGGCGCATGCGTCGCTTTCGCATCCGGGTGATTCCCGGAGACCGGGTGACGGTGGGCCTTTCCCCTTACGACCCCACGCACGGCTTTATTACGTTCCGCTTGCGCGAAGGTCAGAACGCGCCCTGAACGCCGGCTTCCGGCTTCGGGCCTGAGTCCGCCATGTCCACTCGGTCGCCCACTCGGTCGCCCAATCGATGGCGCAATCGATGGCTCGCCCTGTATATGCGGATGGTTGCCGCCTGGGATCGGCGGCAGCTGCGGCTCTTGATGCGGCGGCATCCCGGAGTCGAGATTCATCCCACCGCGGCCTCGGCTTTCGCTCGGGCGACCTTTGTCCTCGAGCCGGGGGCGCGTTTGACGATCGGCCCGGGCGTGGTGACCGAGCGCCGCCCCGATGGCGTTCGCATCTCGATTCGCACCGGCGGCGAAGTGGTGATCGGCGAGAATACCTGGCTGCGCAGCGACCTGGCCCCGGTGATCCTGAACGCCTATAGCGGGGCGCGGCTGGAAATCGGAGCCGATGGTTTTCTGAACGGGGCCCAGGTTTCCGCCAAGGCCGGGGTGACCTTGGGCCGCGGCACCTGGTTGGGGCCCGGCAGCCGGGTCTGGGACTCGGACCAGCACGCGCTCGATGAGGAGCACCCGGAAAGGCCGCGGGCGGTGCGAATCGGCGACCATGTCTGGGTGGCGGCGGATGTCACCATCCTCTCCGGGGTGACCGTGGGCGATCATTGCGTGATCGGCACCCGCTCCCTGGTAACCTCCTCCATCGAGCCCCACTCCCTGGCCTTCGGCTCCCCCGCGCGTCCGCGGGGTACGGTGGGGGATCGCAGCCGGGTGCCCATCTGAACATCGCCGTGCTCGCTTTCTCGGCGTGTTAGGCTCCCGCCCCATGAGCCTCAAGATCGCACTCTTCGGACAAGCGCCCTTCGGGCGAGATGTGGCGGTTCGCCTGGCGGAAGCGGGTCACGAACTCGTAGCGGTTCACGTTCCGCCGGACGCACCCAATCGCGTGGACCCGCTGGCCGCGGAAAGCGACGAGCGCGGATGGCCTCTCTACCGCCACAAGGCCTATCGCCGGAAGGGGGTTGCCCTGCCGGCGCGCGTGGACGAGTACTTGGCCCAGGGCGCCGAACTCAACGTGATGGCCTTTACCACGGTGATCCTGCCGCCGGAGATCGTCGACGCACCGCGCCTGGGATCGCTTTGTTTTCATCCTTCCCTGCTGCCCGCGTTTCGGGGGGGCAATGCCCTGGCCTGGCAGATCATCGAGGGCGTCGCCGAGAGTGGGGTGACGGTCTTTCGTCCCGATGCCGGGGTCGATACGGGGCCCATCGTGATCCAGAAGCGTGGCGTCGTCGTGGCCCCGGAAGCCACCAGCGCCTCCCTGTATTTCGACGAACTCTATCCCCTGGGTGTCGACGCCATGGCGGAGGCCGTGGCGGCGGTGGCCGACGGCAGCGCACGTTTTGCCCCCCAATCCGAGGAGGGCGCGAGCTTCCAGGGGCTGGTGGACGACACGGTGGCGCGGATTGCCTGGGACAAACCCGGAACCGAACTCGATCGGCTGATTCGGGGCTGCGATCCCCAACCCGGGGCCTGGGCTGAATTGGGCGGCGAGCGGCTCCGGCTCTACGGAGCCAGCGTCTCGGCCTCGGACCACGGGGCGGCTCCGGGCAGTGTGCTGGAAGCGGCACCCGGCGGCCCCGCCGTATTGGCCGCTGCCGGGGGCGTGGCGCTCACCATCGCGCGGGTTCGGGGGCCCGATGGCGCCAAGCAGAGCGCCGGGGACTACGGCTTCCGGCCGGGAGACCGTCTCCAGTAGCGAGGGAAAACCCCTCCAAATAAGGGGTTTTGCCAGGGATCCCATGGATTTCCGCGAAAACCGCGCGCGGGGGCTCAGCCTAGGGCGAAACACCGCCGATGGTCGAGAGCGTCCGTGGAGGATTCGGATCCCCCGCGGGCGAAAGTGAGTCTGTGGGCTATGCGGCATTTCGGGGTCGCATAGCACGCGCTGGGCCGCTAATGTGCGGCCCGCTCGATCTTCAAATAACCCCCCGAAACTCCGTGGTATTGAGATCGACCACCTGCCGGAAGCGGCCAGTCATTGGCCTTTGCTCCGCGCTTTGATTGAGGCGAATGATGGTCACCAACATCGAGAACGTCCGAAATATTGGCATCAGTGCACATATCGACTCGGGCAAGACAACCCTGACCGAGCGCGTGCTCTTTTACACCGGCCGAATCCACGCCATTCACGAGGTTCGTGGCAAGGATGAGGTGGGGGCCACCATGGATTCCATGGAGCTCGAACGCGAGCGTGGCATCACCATCGCGTCGGCGGCGACCCATTGTGTCTGGGAGGATTCCCAGATCAATATCATCGATACCCCCGGCCACGTGGACTTCACCATCGAGGTGGAGCGCGCGTTGCGGGTGCTCGACGGTGCCGTCCTGATTCTTTGCGGCGTGGCTGGCGTGCAGTCCCAGTCCATGACGGTGGATCGCCAGATGAAGCGGTACAAGGTCCCGCGCATCGCCTTCATCAACAAGCTCGATCGATCGGGGGCCGACCCCGCCAAGGTGACCCAACAGCTCTGCGAAAAGCTCGGACACAACGCGGTGCTCTTCCAGCTGCCGATTGGTCTCGAGGCGGAGTTCGACGGTGTGGTGGACCTGATTCGCATGAAGGCATTGATGTTCGAGGGCGAAAACGGCGAAAACGTGGCGGAAAAGGATATCCCCGAAGCCATGATGGACGCCGCGGCGATAGCCCGGGAGACCATGCTGGACGCCGTTTCGATGTTCTCGGACGACCTCACCGAGGCGATTCTCGAGGAGAAGGTCACCGAGGAGCTCATTCACGAGGCCGCCCGTCTGGGCACGCTGTCCATGGACCTGACCCCGGTCTTCCTGGGTTCGGCGTACAAGAACAAGGGCGTTCAGCCCCTGCTCGACGCGGTGACCGCTTATCTCCCCAGCCCGCTGGATATCCGCAACACGGGCGTGGATCTCTCCAACGACGAAGCCGAGATGGAGGTCTACAGCGATCCGGACAAGCCGCTGGTGGCCCTGGCGTTCAAGCTCGAGGATACGCGCTATGGCCAGTTGACCTATTTGCGTGTCTACCAGGGAACCCTGGCCAAGGGGCATACGATCTTCAACTCGCGCACCAAGAAGAAGGTCAAGGTGGGTCGGCTGATTCGCATGCATTCGGATGAGATGGAGGAGATCAGCGAGTCCTCCGCCGGCGATATCGTGGCGCTCTTCGGCATCGACTGTGCCTCGGGTGACACGTTCACCGATGGCAAGCTCGATATGGCGATGAGCTCGATGCACGTGCCGGATCCGGTGATTTCGCTTTCCATCACGCCCAAGGATCAGAAGAGCACGGACAATATGGGCAAGGCCCTGGGTCGCTTCGTGCGTGAGGACCCGACGTTCCGCGCTGGGGTGGATCCCGAGAGCAACGAGACGGTGATCTCGGGGATGGGCGAGCTTCATCTCGACGTCTACGTCGAGCGGATGAAGCGCGAATACAGCTGCGAGGTCGAGACCGGTCAGCCCCAGGTGGCCTACCGGGAGACGATTTCACGCAAGGTCGACTTCACCTACACGCACAAGAAGCAGACCGGCGGCTCGGGCCAATTCGGCCGGGTGGCGGGTCGCGCGGAGCCGATTCCCGACGGAGATGACGGCGATCCCGATTTTCAGTTCGTCAGCGAGATCCGGGGCGGATCGATTCCCACGGAGTATATCCCTGCAGTGGAGAAGGGTTTTCGTCAATCCCTCAGCAAGGGACGCCTGATCGGATTCCCGGTACTCGGGCTTCGGGTGGTGATCGACGATGGCCAATCCCACAGCGTGGATTCATCGGAAATGGCTTTCCAGGCCGCGGCGAGGGGCGCCTTCCGAACCTTCTACGACAAGGCCAAACCCCAGATTCTTGAACCGATTATGAAGCTCGAGGTTGAGGGTCCCGGCGAGTTTCAGGGCGCTATCTTGAAGACGATCATGCAACGTCGCGGACACGTCATCGGATCTACCGAGGAGGAAGGTTTCTCCCGAGTCGAGGCCGAGGTTCCGCTGAGCGAAATGTTCGGCTACGCGACGGACCTGCGCTCCATGACCCAGGGCAAGGCGGAATTCACCATGGAGTTCGCCAAGTACGCGCCCGCTCCCGCCGAGGTTCAGAAGGAACTCAGGGAGAAGTACAAGTCCAAGATCCCGGAAGACGAGGATTGATCTCCGGCCGAGCAGTCTTAGAGAGGCATCGATGTATAGAAAATTTGTAAATGCCCGAAGCCCCATGCGGTTGCTCGAGAAGGGCCTGCACGGAGGGCTCGGGGTTGGAAACCTGGGCGCGTGTGTCGCCGGCCACGGAGTGGGAAAGTCGTCCTTCCTGGTGGGCGTCGCGATCGACGAGTTGCTTCGGGGGGGCACGGTCCTTCACGTGGTGCTGGATCAGACCGTTTCCCATGTGCGCGATTATTACGACACGGTCTATCTGGCCCTGGCGGAGAGTACGCATCTCGATGAACCCATCGCGATTCACGCCGAGATCGACAACCAACGCCGCATTCGTTCCTACCGGCGCGATCACTTCAGCGCGAGCAAGCTCAGCGATGCACTCAAGGTCGAGGCCGAGGCGGGGGTTCGTCCCAGCCTGATCGTCATCGACGGACTCGAGGCCTCGCAACTGACTGGGGATGACCTCGCAGGGATTCGAGCACTGGCGCACGATCTGGCCGCAGAGGTCTGGTTCACCCTGGATGCCGATGGCGCTCCGGTCTTGCCGGCTGCCCTCTCGGGAGTCGAGGATCTCATCAGTGTCGTCGTGACCCTCGAGGCCAAGGGCGACGAGATCACCCTGCGGGCGATCAAGGACCACGAGAACGAAGATCTGCAAGACCTTCACGTGGGCCTGGATCCGCGTACGCTCCTTCTGGTTCGGAGCTAGGCGCTCAATTCCCTTCGCCCTTCAGCTTGCGGAATTCCGCCAACTTGTCGCGGAAGCGTGAGCGCAGGGCCAGGGCGTCGCCCCGGCTCAGGCCGATTTCCTCGGCGATGCTGGCGACTTCGTTGCTTTCGTCCCCGGTGATCACGCCGTCAGCGGCGGCCACGGTGTAGAGGCATTCGAGGAGTTGAATCTTCTCTGCCGTATCGCTGAGTCGGCCGAATTCTCGGGTCACGAGGTAGTTCTGGGTGGCTTCCAGGTCTTCCATGCGTGAACTCGCGATCTGGACCACCAGGCGCGCTTCCGAGTCCGCGATGCCCGTCAGTTCCGAGAGGGTTCCCACCATGGACTCGGTCTCGCTCTGCTCCATGCGCAGATCTGATCCTGCCACCCGCGCCAGCACGTAGGCGAAGGCTGCAAAAAAACGGGCCCGGTCGGGTTCGAGCCCCTCCAGGGCTGAAACAATGGGGTGCAGGGCCTCGTCGGCCTGCTGGCCGCGATCCAATTGGGCCGCTCGGCGACTCCCGAGAAAACGAAGAAGATTCGGCATCGAAGGGTACGGCTCCCGCTGAAGGGTTGAAGGGCGCGAAGGCGACCATGGCCCGCCCCAAGGAGGCGTACCATCGCGCACTCCCCAAAGGCCGGCCAGTCGTCACCGCCTCAGTACTGGACGGGCAACTCGGCTCCTCGCCAGGCGCTCATGTCGCCTTCGAGGTGTCCGACCCCCTGGAAGCCGCCATCGATCAGGGACTGGGCGGCGCGCATGGCCCGGCCCCCGCGCTCGCAGTAGACCACGACCTCGCGCCCCTGGCTGGCCTCTTTCACTTCGGCGAGGCGTCCGGGAACCTCGCTCACCGGGACGAGCAGAGCGCCCGGCAGATGCCCCTGGGCGAATTCCTGGGGCGTACGCACGTCGAGGAGGAGGGGCCCGGCCTTCGACTCCAGGCCCAACACGACTTCCTGCTGGGACACCTCTCGGATCGGGTTTTCGTTTTCGGAATCGCAGCCCAGGGCCAAGGCCAGGGCAAGAGCGAGCGCGAGGAGCGGCGCTTTCCAGGGGCGGGCAGTCGCGGGCAATCGGGTCAAGGCTGGGTCTCCGTGGGGGGCAGGGTTTAGCCGGGCTCAGGATGAGTCGGTCTCATGCTCGAGCGCGGGATCGATGCGCCCAGCCAGGCTGGGAACATCCAGGGGAAGATCGAGGAAAGCGCCCAAGCGGGCCAGGGCCGGGGCGGGGTTGCGGACCAGGGCGGGGTAGTCGATGACGGTGGCTTCGAAATGGGGCTGCTGCTCGAGCCAGTGCCGGGCTTCGTCCCATTGGGCCGAGAGGATTTCGCTCAGCCGCTCGGGGCCCGGGCCCGCCACGTTTTTGCCCAGGCGCTCGAGCATGCGGCTCTGGGAGGCCACCACCGCGGGGATGGGGCGGCGCATGAGAATCACCCGGTAGCTGTATTCCCCGGGCAATTCCGCCAGCAGGTGCAGGATGACCTTCACGGCGTGTCCCGGGGCCGCTGTCAGCCAGCGGGCGTCCCGGGCGGTGCGCTTGACGGCTTCGAGTTCGAAATAGCCGCCGGGGTTCGAAGCATCCGCCCGGCGTTTGCCATCGCTGAGAATCGGAAGCCCCGCGTCCTTGAGCAGGCTCATCATCAACGAGGTGCCCGAGCGCGGAAGGCCGCTCACCACGGTCACGGGTTCAGACATGGCGCCCCCGGGTCGCGCGCGCGCCGGGTCCCTCGCAGTCGGCGCAAATATCCGGGGCGATCAGGGTCGCCATCGGAGCAACGCCTTGAGGACGCGCCGGGCACCGGGGGTGAGTCGGGTACGGTTGTAGGCGTCGCCCAATTGGCGGATGGCTTCGGCCCGGGTGGGGTAGGGGTGGATGACCGAAGCCAGGGCGCCCAGCCCGAGACCCGCGCTCCGGGCGACGTTGATCTCACTGATCAAGTCGCCGGCGCCGTACCCCACCACCGTGGCCCCCAGGATTCGGTCGCTGCCCCGCTTGACGCGAATGCGCACGAAGCCCGTGTCTCGGCCGTCGGCGATGGCGCGGTCCACTTCGGCGAAGGGCCGATCGAAGCAATCCGTTGCGATGCCGCGCTCGGCGGCCTCGGCTTCGTCCAAGCCGAACGAGGCGATCTCCGGGTCTGTGTAGGTAGAGCGGGGGATGGCCGATCGGCTCAGCTTTCGGCGCCCGAAAGGGCCCAGGGCGAAGAGGGCATTTTGGATCGCGGCACGGGACGCGAAATCCGCGGCGTGGGTGAATTTCTGCTCCATGCAGACGTCGCCGGTCGCGTAGATGTGGCGATTGCGGGTGCGGAAATAATCATCGATCTCGACGCCGCGGCCGGGCGCGAAGTCGACCCCGGCTGCTTCCAATCCCAGGTGCTCGACGTTGGGTGTGCGGCCGGCAGCGACGAGAATCGCGTCGAAGGCGACCCGGGTTTCGCTGCCCGCCTGGGCGAGGGTGGCGCTTCCGCTCTCACCAGGGGCCCGGTCGACCCTCACCAGGCGGGTGCCCAGGCGCAGGTCCAAGCCATCGCGTTCGAGTTGTTCGCGGAGCAGTCCGGCGGCGTCGGGATCTTCCCGGGCCAGGAAGCGTTCCTCCATTTCCACCAGGGTGACCTGGCTGCCCATACGCTGGAAAGCCTGGGCGAGTTCGCAGCCCAGGGGCCCGCCGCCCAGCACGAGCAGCCGGCCGGGGAGTTCTTCGAGGTCAAAGACGTTGTCGTTGCTGAGATAGCCGGCTTCCTCGAGGCCCGGAATGGGGGGCACCGCGGCCCGCGCCCCAGTGGCGATGATGGCTTTGCGAAAACGAAGCGTGGCCCCTTCGACGTCCACCTCGCGCCGGCCGGTGAACCGCCCTTCGCCGAAAAAGACATCGACCCCCAACTCGTCGCGAAAGCGCGTCGCCGAATCCGCGGGCGCGATGCGCGCGCGCACCGCCCGCATGCGCTCCATCACCGCGGGGAAATCGAGGCTGGGGGACTCCGAGAGTCGGAGGCCGAGATTTTCGGCCTGGCGAAACTCCTCCAGGGCGTGAGCGCTCCGGAGCAGGCTCTTGGAGGGCACGCACCCGATGTTGAGGCAATCGCCCCCGAGTTCGCTGCGCTCGACCAAGGCCACCCGCGCGCCCAAGCCCGCGGCTCCCGCCGCTGCGACCAATCCCGCCGTTCCGCCGCCGAGCACCACGAGGTCGTAACGCGGGGCGGGCGACGGGTTGCGCCAGTCGCCGGGTCGAACCTGGTCCAGAAGTCGCTGGTCTGAGTCGTTGTTCCGGAGCATGGGCTTACGCGCTGTCCTCTTCATTGTCCCCGGGGCTCGCTTCCGCAAGCGGGGCCGCTTCGGCCAGGGCTCTGCGGGCCGTTCGGGTGATCACGGCGGTGACCGCCACGGTGGCGGCCAGCCCGAGGCCGACGAGTACAGCGTAGCCGAGCCCGCGTTCGGGTTGGACGCCTCCGGCCAACTGCGCGACATCGCCGATCACCCGTCCGGAGTACACGTAAAGAAAGGTGGCGGGCAGCATGCCCAGGGAAGCGAGCAGGTAATCGCGAAAGCCCACCCGGGTGAGCCCCAGGGCATAGTTCAAGAAGCTGAAGGGAAAGACCGGCGACAGGCGCAGCAGGAAGGTGATCTTGAGGCCGTCCTCACCCACCGCACGGTCGAGGGCCTCAAAGCGCGGATGCGCGGCCAATTTCCTCGCCACTCGCTCGCGTGCGGCGTAGCGCGCGATGAGAAAAGCCGCGGAGGAGCCCAGTATGGCGGCGGTGAACACGTAGGCGACGCCCGCCGCGACTCCGAAGAGCGCGCCCCCCGCCAGGGTGAGAAGGGAGCCCGGGACGAAGAGCACCGTGGCCAGGGCGTAGAGGCCGACAAAGAAAACCGGTCCCCAGAATCCCAATTCCTCGACCCATTTCACCGCAAAGGGTAGGGCGTCCCCGCCCGCCCGGGCGAGCGCGAGGATCGCGATCCCGGCAACCAGGGCGAGGGCGATCCGGCGAAATGCCGCGACCCGCGTTCCGCTGGAAGCGGGGGCGGGGGTCGAAGGCGGAGAGGGATCTTCGGTTGCGGCCATGAGGCGCGCATCTTACCCGGTTCGTCTAATCGCGCCCATCAACGAGTGCGCCGCCGCAACTCGAACCCGCCCCCGCCGTACAGCCGAAGCAGTGCGCTTGGGTGTGTATGGGCTGGCCTGCGAACTCGCCGAGATCGTCGAGGGCCCAGATATCCTGAGCGGGGCCCGGAATCGGCAGGTCCAGGGCCTGGTTGAAATCGCAATCAAAGAAGCGGCCGCGATGATCGACGTTCAGCAACTCGCGACACATCAGCCCGGGGAGGGTGGCGGGGTTGAAATGGGCCACCAGGAGCGACATGTATTCTTCCATTCTGCCCTCGCGCTCCAGGCTATGGGCGAAACGCTTGATGGGCATATTGGTCACGGTGAGCAGGCGGTCGAAGCGAATGCCGAAATCCTCGGCCAAGCGCTCGCGGTACTCGGCTTCGAGCTCTGCCTGTGCCGGGGGAAGGAAGGCGCCCACCGGGTTGTAGACCAGGTTGAGCGTGTGCTCCGCATCTCCGCCCCCATAGCCCAGGGCGTTGAGGGCCTGCAGGGCCCGGATGCTGGGGTCAAAGACGCCGCGCCCCCGTTGCTCCTCGACGTTTTCGGGCCCATAACAGGGCAGGGAGGCGACGATTTCCACCCCCTGCTCCGCGAGAAACTCTGCGGTGTCCTCCTGACCGGCTTCGAAGAGAACCGTGAGGTTGCAGCGATCGATCACTCGCCGGCCCAAGGCGCGGGCCGCCCGCACGAGGTCGCGAAAGCCGGGGTGGAGTTCGGGTGCGCCCCCGGTGAGGTCCAGGGTCTGCAGTTGCGGATTCAGGCCGAGGAGCTGCACGATCCGCTCGCATCCGGCCTGGGAGAGCTGCTCGCTCCGCTTGGGTCCCGACTCCACGTGGCAGTGATGGCAGGCCAGGTTGCAGCGCTTGGTCAGATTGATCTGGAGGGTCGTCGGCGCCCCGCGCGATAAATGGGCGAGGGGCGAGTTCGCCCTATCCGCATCGAAGCGAAAAGGAGGGTTCTGGATTTCGGGCTGGGCCAAGGTCGGGTTCTCCACCACCGGGCAGTCACGGCGGACGCCTTCAGTCGTACACGATCCCGTTCCATGAGAACAGGCCTGGCGGGCGGCTTCTTCAGCGCTCCAGGGTGGGTGGCTCCTCGCCGCGTAGATTCGGCTCCCCAGGGCTTCTCGCGACCCTTTGCGGGCCTTTCGGCCAACGGCAGCCCGCTGAGATCCGGGCTAGGGTCCCGGATTGACTGAAAGCGTGAACCCCGCCCTGTGCGGCCTATCGGGAGAAAAAAGACGATGAGCGATATCCAATTTGATGATCGCGTGGCGGTGGTGACCGGCGCCGGCGGCGGCCTGGGACGCACCTATGCGCTCGAGTTTGCGCGCCGAGGCGCCAAGGTGGTGGTCAACGATCTCGGCGGCGCCTCGGATGGCACCGGCGCGAGCAGCAGCATGGCGGACCAGGTGGTCAAGGAAATCGAGGAGGCCGGCGGCAGCGCCGTGGCGAATTACGATTCCGTCTCCACGCCCGAAGGCGGCGAGGCCATTGTGCAGACCGCACTCGACAATTTTGGCCAGGTGGACATCGTGGTCAACAACGCGGGCATCCTGCGTGATAAATCATTCGTGAAGCTCTCGCCCGAGGAACTCGAGATCGTGATCGATGTCCACCTCAAGGGCGCATTCTTCGTTTCCCAGCCCGCCTTCCGGGTGATGAAGGAGCGCAATTACGGGCGCTTCATCCATACGGCATCCGCCGCGGGTATTTTCGGGAATTTCGGCCAGAGCAATTACGGTGCCGCCAAGATGGGGCTGGTGGGGCTCTCCAATGTGCTCGCGGTGGAGGGCGCCAAGTACAACATCAAGTCCAACGTCATCGCGCCCATCGCGCGCACCCGTCTCACCGAAGAGTTGCTGGGCGGTCTGGCCGAGCGTCTCGAGCCCGACAAGGTGACTCCTCTGGTGGTCTATCTCTGCTCCGAGGCCAACGAGGAGAGCCACGCGGTCTACTCCGTGGGGGGCG